>JAWUWP010000011.1:0-326041 GCA_034111785.1 Paraglaciecola sp. | reverse complement strand
AAGGGAGACGGATTTACTCCTGGGTATTATCAGCAGCCAGATAAAACCGCAGAGCTGATCCAAAATGGCTGGATCCACACCGGTGATAAAGTGCGTGTGGACGAGGATGGTTTTCTGTACATCACTGGCCGGGTTAAAGACTACTTCAAGACTATTCAGGGCAAGTTTGTCGCGCCTCCACCCATTGAGGGCGAGTTTGCCAAGGAGCCGCACGCCGAGCAGCAGTGTTTGCTGGGTCGCGGTTACGCCAAAACAGTCATGGTGGCAGTACTCACTGCTGAAGCCCAGCAAAAGGGCGAAGACGAAGTACATGCATCGATTGTGGAAACTGTTCAAATTGTTAACGATGGGCTCGAAAAACACGCCCGTATCGGGGCGGTTATATTGACAAGGGAGCCGTGGACTATTGAGAACGAAGTCCTCACACCCACCCTCAAGATCAAGCGTGATAAAGTTGAGCAGAAATTTGGAGAAATAGCAGAACCTCTAGCGCGCAGTGCTGCCCAGCAGGGTGAATTGCTGATCCACTGGCATTCCTGAGGCGGGATCCATGGTTTCCCTCAGCTTTTGAAACAGTTTACGACATGACTCGCAGTTCAAAAAAATCTGTTATCTTTACATGATGACTATTAAAATTGATTTGGATTCAGCACTATAAGTGCTATTTCGAAGGCAATGTCACAACATTATCAAGACCACAGTTATGGGGTTGTCCCGGATTTAATTGTGCCTGATCACCTGCAGATCTGGATCAATCGATGGTCTGATATTGTTGAGGGGTGAACACCAGTATCACCTCATTAATAACAAACCGATAGAAATAGCAGTAAACGATAACTGTGATGCTCAAGTACATACACAGACCCCGCCGTAAAGGTAGCTAAAGCACTGGCTATGGATGGTTTATCGATTGTAAAACGTTTATGTGAACACCAAAATTGGACTTGGGTGCTTTCAAATGAGGGAGGAGCCAAAATTTCTATCCCTTTTGAATCATCGCTCATGACGGAAAGTGGTCTTGAGCAAAAGGGATACGTTAACCCTGTTACTTGTGGATATTGCCCTTTCACGTGCTAAATGCACGAGATCAGCAATCGAGCCTCAACTCATCCCATAGAACCGCATATTTATAATAATCGACTCAATGGTAGTGCTACAAAACCAGAATTCAGTGCTGAGGGTAATAATGGGTGATTAACTCATGCCGCCGCTTGAGTATCGCCCATATGACGAGTGATTACGGGGTCTGGGATCAATAATAGTCAGGGCCGTTCATTGCAATTCTTCAATAATATCTACCACATAACCCTCCAAGTTGGCGATTTTTTGAGCGGGATCATCAGTCAGCCAAGCGTGCCAGGAACCCAGATAGTCAAATACAACTACCTGATATTTTTACATTGTTTCGTGTTGCTATTTTGCTCATATGGCTAAATTTAATTCATTACTCATATTAATCTATGTTCTGTATACAGACAGAGTTGAGAATTAATACACTAGATCATTAGGGGTTTGCTAAATGTCGATGGTTATCAGTCTGCGTTAAATCTATCTCTGATCTTCTCAATGCGCTTTTGGTTGACCCCTAAGTCTGAATGTCCCATTCGAGAAGCCGATCTCAGGTGTATTATTACTGGCTTGGCTGTGGTGGCGGGCAAATAAAACTCTAGATCATCGACAAACCCAAATATTTTAGAGCTCACTTGTGCCCGTATATAATTTTCCTGTTGGGTTATGATCTTTGCTCCTGACCAAGCTTCTAATATTTTCACCAGTCGTTTTTGTCCATCAGCGGCTGTGCCTATGAAAAGCATGGGGGCTATTAGGTGTGTCTGGTTTGTGGCTTGGCTGCTCACACAGTTAGGCGTGTTAGGACATGGCATTAATTGCCCTGCCGAGACTCCCAATCTGGGAATGGTTGCAGAGCATGCTATTAAAAAGATAAAACTGAATAGAAAAACTGAAACTTTCTTAATCACAGTACCGATCCTTAACGATAATACGCCCATGTTAGCCATATCTAAACCTGGAGTCTGGTTATTCTTAATCTACATAATATCAGACCTAATGATCTGCGGTGTCAAAGAAAAAAATTAATCTTAATGGGC
This sequence comes from Paraglaciecola sp., assembly GCA_034111785.1. Taxonomy (GTDB): domain Bacteria; phylum Pseudomonadota; class Gammaproteobacteria; order Enterobacterales; family Alteromonadaceae; genus Paraglaciecola. The sequence continues at coordinate 323,933 of JAWUWP010000011.1, read as the reverse complement.
GCTATTGCACAAAGGATCCAGTGCTAGAATACAGCCCTCAAAACACTAACAGGACGAGTTATGAAATATATTGTTGTCGCGGTAGTCATTGCATTGGTCATATTCTACTTCACCAGAGGCGCAAGCAATAAAAAAGTCGCCCTTGAAAATATGGCAATAGCCACAGACTTCCTAGGCAAAAACAAAGGAAAGTTAGATGTAATAGAAACGGCTTCTGGTTTGCAATATCAAGTATTACAAAAAGGCCAAGCAGATCAGCACCCAAATGCCAGCTCAACTGTGACAGTACATTATCATGGCATGTTAATAGACGGCACGGTATTCGATAGTTCAGTGGATCGTGGCGAAGCCATTAGTTTCCCTTTAAATAGAGTCATAAAAGGTTGGACCGAAGGCGTTCAATTGATGGTTGTGGGTGACAAATTTAAGTTTTTCATTTCCTCTGAACTAGCATACGGCGATAGTGCGACGGGAAAAATAACGCCAGGATCTTTACTTATCTTCGAAGTAGAGCTGTTAGATATACAATAGTTAAGGCGCAGTCCTATCACTGAACCTGTGTTTTTGTTTGCTAGGAAAAGGGTGTGAGCGACCACTGCGGGAACCCTTAGCTAAAACGTTTTTGACTATGAACCATTTTTCAAAATCAAGCGTAAAGATAAAAAACATTAAACCAAATAAGGATTTTGAATGATAAAGTTAATGGCCGCAGTTGCTATAGCGGCTTTAGTCAATACTTCTGCACACGCCCAATGGTCTTATGGCGTAATGGGAATTGGCAGCCTAACACCTTATAAGGGCCTGAGTTCCGAATCTTTAGTCGTGCCCATTGTTGCCTATGAAGGTGAGCGATTGATATGGCGAGGCCCTTCGGTCCAATACAAATTGACGGGTTTGCAGCGAGGGCAGCCTAGCTTACGTGTTAGCCTAGAGTTAGCCCCAAATGAACTGGAAGCTAATGAAAGCAACGAGCTTGTAGGTATTCAAGACCGAGACTTATCTGTGCTCGGGGGAGTGCGTTATATTTATCCCACTGCATATGGTGAATTTTCGGCGGTTTTTCAAACGGACCTGACCAACACCCATAGTGGACAACGAGGGGCTATGAATTTTGAACCTGTGCTCTTTCAAGATGCAAGCCGTCAATGGGCTGTCACTGGTGGCGTTCAGCTAGAGTACTTGAGCGACGATTATGCGCACTATTACTTTGGTGTATCGGCAGCCGAAGCGGCGGTGTCTAATTTTACTGAATACCAAGTGGATGCTATTTGGCAAGCTGGCTTAACCTTAGGTGGTTACTATCGCTTTAATAAAAATTGGCAAGGGATCATACAAACTAGGTATTTGAGCTTAGCGGACGAAGTGAGCAATAGCCCAATAGTGGATAGCAAGTATACGATAGACGGTTTAATAGGCGTTACTTATAGGTTTTAGCTGGGCCAACAGATCATGGGCCAGCTTGGCGCAGACTTGGCTTGAGCCTGCCTGTTAACAATGACAGAGACTGTGTCATTGGCCATTGGTTCCCCCTCGACTACGAGCGGCTACTCAGTCATCCAAAAAAATGTCACGGCCAAGCGTTTATCTCTTTTTTCTTCTCCAAAATAGCCGCTAGCGCTGTGGGCCATATCGCCTTTAAACAATATCATTCGGTTGTATTGATTCTCGATGGCCACATCTTCGTACCAAGCGTCTGGGGGCAGGCTGCTGGTTTTTAAGGCATCGACCAAATTTGCATGGGGAGCGCACACTTTATTGCCACCTGCAGCGCCATTGTTATAACGAAGCCGATAAAAGGAGGTGCCAGAGTTGGGGGGAGCAGTCGTATTTAAGTAGAGTACAGCGGCATAACGGCATAAATTCCGATTATCTACGTGGGGACGGGCACTGCCTTCTTTGCCACCCACTAATATAGCCGTATTGTTATCCACTAACACAGATTGTGATTTCACCACCCACAGCTTATCTTTGCCAATAATGCTTTTTACCCAGTCCTCAACTTTTAGCAGCTCTTTAGCGTTTAAGGCGTTTTTTGAACGCATACCCGGCCAAAGCTCATCTGTATAGGGTTTGCCTAACTTCCATTTCTTTTTGTTATAGCATCGATTGGCTATATCTTTGGCAGTATCACTGGGGAAAAAATCATCCTTGATCCAGAAGTTTTCCCCAAGCTTGGGTTCTTCATAGGGTAAACCGGGGGAATTTTGCGGGATTTCCGGCAAAACGGCATCTGCAGGGATTCTTGCATGCATGATAATACTTAGAATAGTCGAGATTTATTGTGTATCTTAACCAATTTTAATGGCTTTGTAACAAGTGTCTTGGATAAATGACAACAGCAGCACAGGTTGACCATTTATAGTCGAGCCGCTGTAACAGAAAACAGAGCAAGAATTGGCGAGCACTGTCTCATTGATACAGGGATAAAATAACGCCAGCTGCTGACTACATCCATGTAGATCAGCTAGAGATTAATTTTCCGAACGCGGCACTGGCTCTAAATATTCCAGTCCTAGCCTGTGTTACGCATACCAACTGCTATACCGGCTATTGTGACCATCATGGCTCTTTCTAGTGTGGGGTCCTGATCGTCTCCTAGGGCTCTTATTCTGCTGAGCAATTCTATTTGCAAGTAATGCAGGGGTTGCAGATAGCTGGCGCGGATGTTCATAGAAATCGCCCCTTTGGGATCACTTTGCATCACAGTTTTCTGATCCAGTAGCTGCAACAATAAGTCTATGCTTTGTTGTAGTTCGGTTCTTAGGGCATCGCCAAAATGCCTGAGTTCCTCTGGCACTAAGCTTTGATCATATTCTTGGCTGATCTTAGGATCGGCTTTAGCGAATACCATATCCAACATAGATAATCTGGAGTTAAAGAAGGGCCAATTTTCTAGCATATCTTTGATGGTCTCGGTTTGACCGTTATCTAATGACGTTTGTACCGCTTTCATCACGCCTAACCAAGAGGGTAAGACCATTCGAGTTTGTGCCCAAGCGAAGATCCACGGAATTGCCCTTAAGCTTTCGATACCCCCTGTGGGTTTGCGTTTTGCGGGCCGGCTACCCAAAGGTAATTTACCTAGCTCTTGCTCAGGTGTTGCCACACGGAAATAGGGGACAAAGTTTTCATCATGACGGACAATTTGTCGGTAGTTATCGCGACCATCTGCGGCCATTTTAGTAATGGCTTCACGCCATGCTTGTTGAGGGGCTGGAGGGGGCAATATTAAGGCTTCTAATATGGCGCTGGCATATAAGGCTAAACTGCGCTGGGCCAAGATTGGCATGCCAAACTTATAACGTATGGTTTCACCTTGCTCGGTGACACGAAAGCCGCCATTGAGAGAGCCTGGAGGCTGAGAAAGTATCGCCGCATGAGCGGGTAAACCACCACGACCTATAGTCCCGCCACGACCATGAAACAAAGTGAGTGCTATATCATTGGCTCTGGCCAACTCCACTAGGGCTTCTTGGGATTCGTATTGTGCCCAACCCGCAGCCATAGCGCCTGCATCTTTGGCTGAGTCAGAATAACCTATCATCACATGTTGATGACCTTGAATATAACCCCGATACCAATCAATAGAGAACAGTTTTTTGGTGACACTGGCCGCCGCATTTAAGTCATCTAGGGTTTCAAATAACGGGGCCACAGGCATGGGCCAAGTGACACCCAACTCTTTAAGCAATAAGTTCACGCTTAATACATCAGAAGGCAGGCTAGCCATAGAGATAATGTAGATCCCAAAACCGTCTTTGGCATTTTTTGCGATGACTTTGCAGGTATCTATGACTTCTTGTACGTCGGCACTGGGTTGCCATTGTGTTGGAAAAAGCGGACGTTTTGAGCTGAGTTCTTTCAGTAAAAACGCTTGTTTGTCATCTTCATTCCACTGGCCATAATCACCTAGGCCTAAATAACGGGTGAGTTCAGAAAATACATCGGCATGCCTTTCTGAATCTTGGCGCACATCTAATTTCAGCAGGTGCACCCCAAAACAATGGACTCTGCGGATGGTATTTAGCAAATGACCTTGGGCGATCACCGACATACCACAAGCTTGTAACGATCTATGGCAAGCCATCAGTGGCGCCAGCAATTGCTCTTTGTCATTGACCCATTGGCTGCTATCCACAGTTAAGCCATTGAGCTTGTCTATGATCCCATCTTGGGTTTTGGTGAGCTTTGACAATAGCGGTCTAAGCAATGCGCGATAGGGCTCTAATACATCCCCTACTTGGGCACGCAGAGGATCATCGCAATCACTCATAGATAATTCTACTTGTAAGATATCTATGTCTTTAGCAAATAACTTGGCGGCCCGTTTGCGCGCTAACAATAATACTTGTTCGGTTACTTTAGAGGTAACAAAAGGATTGCCATCTCTGTCACCGCCCATCCAAGAACCAAACTTGACCGGTGACACGTCCAAGGGAATAGAGAGGTTAAACTTGTCCACAAAACGTTTATCCAGCTCTCGAATAAAATCTGGTACTGCTTCCCACAAGGAATTTTCTATCACCGAAAACCCCCAGCGTGCTTCATCTACTGGTGTGGGGCGTACGGTGCGAATTTCTTCAGTATGCCAAGCCTGACTGATGAGTTCGGCAATACGTGTTTCTACCTTGTCTCTTTGTAGTGGGCTGATATCTTGGGCATGTACACTGCTTAAACATTTGGCTAACTCGCTATGTTTGTGGATCAGTGTGCGGCGCGTAACCTCTGTGGGGTGGGCGGTAAGCACCAATTCAATGTTGAGTTGTTGTAGCGCTTTTTCGAAAGTGTCGGCTTGAATGCCAGCTTGATCCAAGTGTTGAAACAAGGTGTCTAAGGGATCATCTGAATCATTATTACTGTTGAATTCTTGTTCGGCAATATTCGCCAAATTAAGAAATTGCGAAAAGGCGCGACCCACAGTCAATAACTCATCATTTTTGAGTTGAGAAATTAGTTTTTTAACATTTTTTGCGGCTTGATCATCACCCTGAAAAGCCTTTCTGCCGTCTATTCTTACCGCTTCAATTCGTTCTAACCACTGCTCACCTAGCTGATCGCGAATGGTATCGCCCAATACTGCGCCTAAATTACGCACTGTTCCTGTCAATTGAGAATCTAAAATCTGTGACACATTCGCCTCCAAAAAACATAAAATATTCCAAGACAAGATACTCAGATGCTCAGGAATTGTCTAAGGGAATATAAAGCTATGATATACTGTTTTACTTTTACTAATGCCGCTTACGATCCTTTGGGTGTGGCTAAAACAACGTGAACTAGGAGTAGATGTGTCCGACAAATTTTCCAGTATAGAAAGTCAAGCCAGTTATGGAATTGGTTTACAGATGGGCGAGCAATTGCGTTCTAACCCTTTCGAAGGTTTAGACGTAGCAGCAGTACAGGCTGGTCTTGCCGATGCTTACGGCCAACAACCTGCACAAGTTGATAACGACATCTTACGTGTCGCTTTTAATGAAATTCATGAACGCATGCAAGCGGCTAAGTCTAAGCAGTTCGAAGCAGGCATTGCCGAAGGCGTAGCTTACTTAACCGAGAATGCTAAACGTGATGAAGTAACGGTGACCGATAGTGGCTTGCAGTATGAAGTCTTAGCTCAAGGTGACGGCGACACACCATCGTTAAATTCGACAGTACGTACTCACTATCATGGTACTTTATTAGATGGCAGCGTATTTGATAGCTCTTATGATCGTGGTCAGCCTGCCGAATTCCCAGTTAATGGTGTGATTAAAGGTTGGACCGAAGCCTTACAATTTATGCCTGTGGGCACAAAATTGCGCTTACATGTGCCTCATGAGTTGGCATATGGTGAGCAAGGTGCCGGTGGTGCCATTGGTCCTTTTAGTACTTTGATATTTGATGTGGAATTGCTCGATATCATAGGTTAGTCTATTTTGTTCCATAAAAAGGCCGGTTCTCCGGCCTTTTTTATGTCTGATTATGGTGTTTTAACCATCTCTTAAAAGAATTAGGCCGGGTTATCTGTTAGACTCCGCGCCTATTTTTTAATCATCAGCCATTTCCGAGGGATTTAAATGTTTGATTTGATCACCAATAAAGACAGTAACGTCAAAAATGATCTGCTATCTGGCGTAACAGTGGCATTGGCATTAGTGCCAGAAGCCGTGGCCTTTGCCTTTGTTGCAGGCGTCGAGCCTATGGTGGGTTTGTACGCTGCCTTTATGATGGGACTCATTACTTCTGCTGTAGGTGGCAGACCAGGAATGATTTCCGGCGCCACAGGTGCAATGGCCGTGGTTATGGTGGCGTTAGTTGCCCAACATGGCGTGCAATATTTGTTTGCGGCTGTCATTGTTGCTGGACTATTACAGCTAATGTTTGGGGTGTTTAAATTAGGTAAGTTTATTCGGCTTGTCCCTTATCCCGTCATGTTAGGTTTTGTAAATGGCTTGGCCATTGTTATCTTTCTCGCCCAATTGGGCCAGTTCAAGATCATGGATAGCCTAGGTAACCCCGCCTGGATGCAGGGCGAAATGCTCTATTTGATGTTAGGTTTGGTATTATTAACCATGGCGATTATATTCTTTCTACCTAAGTTGACCACAGCCGTACCTGCGTCTTTGGTGGCCATAGTGGGTGTCACTGCATTAGTACACGGCTTAGATCTAGAGGCTAGAACTGTTATCGATTTTGTCCGTGATATGTTGCCCGAGGATCAAAAAGCCGCAGCGACTCTGGCGGGCGAGTTACCTTCATTTTCTATTCCCATGGTGCCCTTTACCCTCGAAACCCTATACATAGTGTTACCCACCTCTATCATATTAGCCCTAGTGGGTTTGATTGAATCCTTGTTGACCTTATCTTTGATTGACGAGATGACAGATACACGAGGCCATGGTAACAGAGAATGTTTAGGTCAAGGTTTAGCCAATACCGTTAATGGTTTCTTTGGCGGCATGGGTGGCTGTGCCATGATTGGCCAGAGCATGATCAATATTAACTCAGGTGGTCGAGGGCGACTATCGGGTATCACTGCGGCACTAGTATTGTTAGGCTTTATCTTATTTGCTGCCCCATTAATTGAAATGATCCCACTGGCAGCGTTAGTCGGCGTGATGTTTATTGTAGTGATAGGCACCTTTGAATGGGCTTCTTTCAGAATTGTTCGTGGTGTCAATAAAGAAGATGCCTTTGTTTTATTCTTGGTGACCTTTATTACTGTCATTTCGGACTTAGCCATAGCCGTGATAGTGGGTGTCATTGTCTCTGCATTGGTCTTTGCTTGGAAACATGCAACCCATATTCATGCACGCACCCACACCGATGATGATGGCTGGAAGGTCTACGATCTTGACGGCCCACTGTTCTTTGGCTCTGTTTTACATTTTAGAGAGTTGTTTGATCCGCAAAATGATCCTAACGATGTGGTAATAGATTTTAATGAGTCTAGAGTCTGGGATTCATCTGGCATAGACGCCATCGATGGCTTGGCTGACAAATACAAAGAGCAAGGCAAAAAGTTGCATATTAGGCATATTAGTCCCGAGTGCCGAGAGTTAATGACTAAAGCTCAAGAATACGTAGAAATGAATTTGAATGAAGATCCACGTTACCATATTGCATCCGACAAGCTAGGTTAAGCCACAAGCAAAGCCCTTGGACAACATTCACTAAGGGCGGCTAAATTGGGCGGGTATATTTCGCTCAACGTCCCATACACAACCAACGGTGCTGAACACTGTGCTAGGGTCGATGAAGGTTTCATTAGTCATTTGTGAGGGGGTAATGCCCGAAGTCAGTGTCTTACAGATATTAAGCACCTTGCAAGCCAATGCGGTTTCTTGTGTACTTTTGATGTTAACCGGCAATGGGACTAAAAGGTCTGTGATACGAGCCATAGGTTTAGGCGCCACAGACTTTATTACCAAACCATGTTATGTCAATAATTTGCTGGAAAGGTAGAGGAAATAATCCGTAAAGCGGATGTTATCTAAGCTTATCAGTCTGTTCTTTAATCTCAATTTTCGGTGTTAGTTTATGCAATTTGATCAAATTATAGATAGAAAGTCTACCTATGCCCTTAAATGGGAAAAGTATAAAGGTCGGGATATTCTACCCATGTGGGTAGCAGATACCGAGTTTAAATGTGCTCAGCCAATTCTAGATGCCATTCAAACACGCACAGCCCATGGCTTATTGGGTTACACCTCGCCTGGCCAACATACCGCTGCCAATCAAGCAGTGGTAGACTGGTTAGCCCGTCAGTATGACTGGCAGATTTCTGCCGACTGGATAGTCTGGACCCCAGGTGTGGTGCCTGCCTTTAACTTAGCCTGCAAAGCCTTTTGCCAGCCAGGTGACAAGGTAATGATGCAAACGCCCAATTATCCGCCTTTGTTGGCTGCACCTGAAATAAATGGATTGCAGCGGGTGGACATAGGCACGGTTGAGGTAGATGGCCGTTGGACCATAGATTTTGCCGAGCTAGAGCGACAAGCGGCCGCGCCTGAATGTAAGCTATTTATTATATGTAACCCTATGAACCCTGTGGGCTCTGTATTAAGTGCGGCAGAATTAGCCAAGATAACCGACATTTGTCTGCGTAATCAGGTGATCTTATGTTCGGATGAAATTCACTGCGATTTGATCCTAGATGAACAGGCTAAGCACATTCCTGCAGGAAAAATCGAGCAATTTAAAGGTCAAGTTGTGACCTTAATGGCCGCCAGTAAAACCTTTAACATTGCCGGTTTAGGTACATCCTTTGCCATCATTGAAGATGCTAAAACCAGAGCGGTTTTTCAGCAAGCAGGAAAAGGCGTGATACCTTGGGTGACTGTATTAGGTTTAACCGCCACCCAAGCGGCTTTTACACACTGCGATCAATGGCATGGCGAACTTAAACAGTACTTAAGGGGCAATAGAGACTATTTAGTCAATGAAATATCCCAGATAGATGGCTTGCGGTTATTAACCCCCCAGGCCACTTTTTTAGCTTGGATAGACGGCAGTGGTCTAGGCGTTCCCAGTCCACAGCGTTATTTTGAACAGAAGGGCGTTGGCCCTTCTCCTGGTGCTGACTTTGCTAATAACGACTTTGTGCGTATTAACTTTGGTTGCCCGCGCTCTATGTTAGAGCAAGCTATGGCTTTGATTAAAAGCTAACCTTAGCACCCATTACAAACGAACGAGCTGGCAAGGGGGCTTGGTCTTTTAGAAAAGAACTATGCACTTTCGCCAATCTGTTGGTTAAGTTGTTACCTTTTATATACAAAGTTAGGTCGGTGTCGGCCAGACTTACATAGTAGTTAAAGGCTGCAGATACTATGGTGTAACCGTCAGTTTGTGTCTCAAATTCAGCAATTCGGTCTTGTTGTGCATAATGAATAGCCCCCAATTCTGCATGCCAATTGTCTTGTTCCCAATGCAATTCGGCACCCACGCGCATCGCAGGAATTCTCGGTAAGTTCCTGCTACCGTCGTCATTCCTGTTTAGCTTAGCCCGGGTCAGATCAGTAAAAGCACTGAGTCGCAAGTGGTCATTTAAGTGCCAATCGATATCGGCTTCAAAGCCATAAAGTTCAGCGTCTTGTTGATTAAAAGCGAACACAGCTTGACCTTCTTCTTCATGCTCCTCACCTTCGTGCTCTTCACCTTCGTGCTCTTCGCCTTCGTGCTCTTCGCCTTCGTGTTCTTCGCCTTCGTGCTCCTCACCTTCGTGATCATGAAACTCTAGGCCAGTATTTTGCTGAAACAAGTAATCATCAATCTGATTGTAAAAAACACTAAAATTAGCATTTAAATGTTCGGTTTGGATCCTATAGGTAAGATCAATATTGTTAGACTTTTCTTTCTTAACTTCGCTGTTGGACTGCACCACAGAAAATTCTATATCATCAGGATCGCTGTCATCTATAATGAGATCATAACCTGCGCCTACCTCATAGGTGCTAGTACTGATATGGATACCATTTGAAAAAATTTCGGCAGCCGAAGGCGCCCGTTCAGATCTTGCATAATTCGCAGCAAAAGACTGGTTATTGTCTAATTGATAAACAAAGCCCGCAGACAAGCTACTCGCGTTGTAGCTGATTTCGCCAAAATTTGCGTCAACCTCGCTATTAATGAAAAAACGGTTGTCTGGTGTATGTGACACGCGCTCTATTCTGGCGCCGGCTTGCCATAAAAAATCACCTACTGTTTTTTCTTCAAGCACAAACAAGGCACTGCTAGTGGTATCGGTTGAAGGCGTAAAGGCTTCTTCGCCCTCAGCAGAAAAATCAGATTGGGTATAGTGGAAGCCTACTACCCCCTCCCAGCCAGCAACGGCTTGGTGCTTAGCCCACAAACGTGACTCAACAGAGGTGTTTTCAAAAGTAGTGCCCACTTCACCCTCTTCTATTTCACTGTGTGCATAATCGGTGTAAGCATTATGCCAATGGGCTTCGGTGAACCAACCTGAAAGGTTTGTCCAATCTATTACCGATTGAAATCTGTCCTGTTTTAGACGAGCAAATACCCCTTCTTCGCCAAGCTCTTCTTCACCATGTTCGTCGTGGTGTTCTTCACCTTCTTCTTCGTGCTCGTCATCATGCTCTTCATGGTCGCCATGAGAATGGCCAGGAATGCCATAATCGGTATCTAAACGTCCATAGGCAAAAGACACTGTCACATCATCACCAATCCATCCCGCCCCAAAGGTAAAACCTTGAGAGTCGATGCTGGAATTTTCGATACTGTCCACTTTATCACCATCTTCTAATATAAAATCAGGGATATCATAGTCATCGGTTTTACGGCTAAAACCATCAAAGTGCCAGGCTAAGTTGTCTTTACCGCCATTCAGATCTGTTGATATGGTGCGTTCGTTTGACACAGTGTCATGTAAGGCGCTGACTCTGCCGCGCATGCCTTCTTCCCGGGTTTTGGGTAAACGATTGTCCACCACATTCACTACTCCACCTATGGCGCCACTGCCGTATAACAGCGTAGATGGGCCACGTAATACTTCAATTTGAGTGGCGGTAGAGGCTTCGGTGGTCGCAACATGATCGGGACCTACTCTTGAGGCGTCTGAGCTATCCATGCCGTTTTGTACTATTTTCACCCTTGGACCATCTAGGCCTCGGATAATAGGGCTACTGGCGACTGGTCCAAAATAAGTGCTGTTAACACCTGGCACAGAGTTAAGGGTTTCGCCCAAAGTAGCCGCTTGATTCATCTCTAATTCATTGCCGCTTAAAATGGTAACAGGGGTAGTCGACTGCAATACAGAGCGTCCCAGTGGGCTAGCTGTGATGATCAGCTTTTCTATACTATTTTCGTCTTTTTGAGTGGGTTTATCGGCTGCCACACTGTTTTGACTAGATAAAGCGAGTAACACCAAGGTGCTGATTTTAGATAATTTATGAGTCATAGTACTGCTATAAAAGGCTGTGTAAGTAATGTTATAGTATAACATTACTATTTTATTACAACTGAAATTTTACAACAAACAGGAAAATACCCTCTCAGCCCGATCATTATTATTGTGCTTCTGACTCACATCTGGGTAAGCTAGTATCATTGTTGAAAACCAATAAGTTTTTCTTATGGCCGAATTTACATCCCCTAGTCATGTTGCACTTCACGCCTTATGTGACTCACAAGCATTAGCCGGTGTGTTGCATCCCTATGCCTTTATTCAAGGTTTGATATTCGCCGTAGCTGGGGCACCTGAAATCCCGATGCCAGAAAAATGGTTGCCCTGGGCAATTAAAACCAATAATCAACTCACCAGTTCCAAGCAAGCCGATCAGATAACTGATTTGTTGATGGTGTTATTGCAGCAGCAACTCAAAGACATGAGTGATGAAAAGGTTTGCCTACCAGCTGGCACTCGTTATGAACCGAACCATGGCCCTGATGGGGCGTTATCGCTTTGGTGTCAGGGCAGCTTGTATGGTCACCGCTACCTTGAATCTGTTTGGCAAGATGCTTGGAATAAAATGCAAATCACGGAAAAAACACAGCTGGGGAGTTTGCAAAAAGACTTAGCTCACTGTTTACATATGTTTAGTACCTTTGCCGATATCCCTCTGGCTATTGAACAAGCAAAGACCCGAGGCAATGCAAACTTTTTACCTTTGTTGCCCAAGATCTTTTTATCCTTTGAAGCCTCTATGATCACTTATGTAGGATTGTCGGGAAGGTTAGTCGACTTTCTGCCCAATCAGTTTGAAACTTTTGCTAGCGAAATTAAATGAGAGCAGTACACAGAGCCAAATCCTTAGGCAAAAGAAGGTAATACCCATTCATAGTCATCAGCATAAACTAGAAAGGATGACACCAAGACGTTCGAAAAACTGTCAGCATAGAGTGAGATCAGCAGCTGTGTCGCTAGACTCATTACTCTTATCTAACTGGCTATTCAAAGCAGTCAAAATACCGAGCAGATGCGCCTTAACGCCGCCGTCATTAAAGCCAGTACTAGGCAGATCGGCAAGATACAGAAAAACAATGGGATACAAATTCAAAATAGGGCCCTTGACGAATTATCCTGGTTGTCCATGAAAACGACCCCAGGGAAAAGAGCGATATTTATCGATCTAATACAGCCTACTGAAGCGTTAGAGATAAGCACGCCAGCGGAATAACCAATCAATGCTGGCACAGCCGCGGTATTATTGCTTATAGACTGAACCCTACTTCATCACTAAGTACGCCCTAATAGCCCCTTCATCTTTTTCTAAGTGATGGCCCCAGCGGCTTTGCCAAGTGGGTAGGTCTATAGCTTCGGCTTTACAGCAGCCTATTACTGTTCACTCCTTAACGAGGATAAAAAATTTGGTATCATCAGGTTCAAACGTTGAGATATATTTAAAGCGTTACTACTGAGCTATAAAGCCATAAAATAAAGAGCTAATTCCCCAAACACAGGGGAGCAGGGCCGGCTGGCAAAATGCACTAACACCAAGCGCCCACTTTCTACCTTGTCTAACTACTCGGATATGATTCTTTTATCGTTACGTCTTTACATGCCGTTACACAGACGATTAACAATACGATCTAGGCCCATCACCGCACTTGTTGTGAGGTGAAAGTTACGCTCAACATGACCTTTTGCAAAACGTGGGTGTTCAATAAGTAGCAATTCACGCCTTTGCACATCTTCAATGCGTCGCAACCACATAACCACTATCAAACTCAGTGTTTAATCTTGCCGTGGCAAAGCGGGGCTTTTTTAACCTTCATTAAAAAGTAGCAAAGTATTGACAAGGTGCAAATTAATAATATTTTGAGAAGTGAAAACCTAGTGGATAAATTGAGGCAATGTTAGAAGATTGAAAAAGATAGTCATACAGCTGCGCCGATGGGAAAACGCTATTTTTCTATTGGGTCAACAAGATGTAGAGATTAGTTTGATAAACGAAGAGTGAGCATGACAATGCTTGCTCAAACTAAGGTTGATAGCTGAACAAACATGTTTTTTGCCAAGCAATCTATGCTTGATCTAGCAAAGTTCGAGATCTAGTTTAGTTCGCCTGATTATTTTTCTTGGTTTGTTTGATCAGTGCCATATCTAGTTCTTGTGGAGAGATCACCAAGCCTTCTTCATCGTCACTGGGGAAGACCGCAATAGCCAGATCGTCTTGTTCTAATCCATGGGTCCAGCGGCTATGCCAAGTGGCTAGGTCGATAGCTTCGGCTGTGCAGTCAGCCCATTCGCCAGTTGCCCATGCCTGAGCGTCGGCTTGACTTGGCCATACTGGTGCGCAGTCTTCGTCTTCGCTGTTTAACATCACACAACCATCTTGGTCGGTGAGTATCCATATTTGTTGGTGCTTAGCGCTTTGTGTCACTAAGTGTTCTAAACGTTGTTCGGGGGTATATTGGTTAACGTTGTTTGGGGTATCTGACATAAATGATCCAACTATCTGTTCTGTAAAAGGAGACCACAGCAAAGCTTACTCTGGTCGCTTGATAGGGTTAATTCTCTACCATAAAAGGAATATTTGCATTGCCTACTTTGTTTTTTCCATCTTGAGCATAGTTAAATAAACGATACTCTCCCGGAGTTTTAGGGGTGGTAAAAGTCATAGTGGTGTAATCAGCTTGGATATCAGACTCTATTATGTGCAGCGGCAACTCAGCAGGCTTGGCTTCAAAATGCCCACCCTGACTGCGGGTTTCCACTTCTTGCATTAAGACCCAAGTGTGAGTTAATGCATCTTTATCTGGGTCAGAGACTTGTACCTTAACTGTGGCTGGCTGCCCCGGCTTTAAGCGAATGTTTTCCACCGCCTGTTTGTCGTTGATAGTGATAGCAGTCGACAAGGGGGCACGATTTTTTGGGTATTTGCCTGTCCAAATGCGAGTCAGTTCATCTACTCGGGCGGTGTGTTCACCCGATGCGTTGAGCATGCCGTACCAAGTGGGTGTGCGCTCTTGTTTTTGTCCCCAAAAAAACACAAAGGAACCGATGATTTTACCGGTTTTATCATCAATGATAACGTCCTGCATACGTTTAGCCATACCGGCGGCCTTAACGGCACTGGGCTCTTCAATTTCTCGGCCCCATTCGGTGGTGGGTAATTCCCAATGTCCCATTGGGCCAAACTCAGTCACCATATAGGGTTTGTCGGCATTGCTTTGCATAATGTTGTCTGGCACATTAACTAATGTGGCATAATTTTGCACCGATATGATATCGATATTGGGCGCGTACTTTACCACCTGTGCAATATCTTGCGGGTTTGATCCCGCTAGGGTAAAAGTCACAGGATGGTTGGGATCGTGTTCATGGATATAGTCGATAATGTCGCCCATGGCCTGGTAGACCTTAGGATTGACAGCTTTTAACTTTTCTTGTTCGTCAAACAGTAAATTGGGCTCATTGGCTATCACCCACACCAGTATATTGGGGTGATTTTTATACTTTTGTATGGCCGCTGTGACACGTTTAAATTGCGCCGCTACCGCCTCTTCATCATTGTAATCAAAGCCTAGCAGCTCTTTGCCTGTTCTGATCCCAACCGCTACCATCAAGCCCATTTTTTCGGCTATGGCTAACTCCTGCTCAATATTATCCATGTCCCAAGTTCTAAAGCTATTGCCCCCTGCTTCTTTTAAGGCAATCACTTGTTGATCGTTTTTATAGCCTAAGCCCACCCCTTTTACGTCATAGGGCTGCCCGTTTACGCTCAGGGAATATTGATTATTTTCCTTGACGATCTTTACCACCGAAGGCGTTTTACTTGAGCTGTTACAGGCAAGCAATAGGCTGCTGAGGGTAAAAACTAAAATGGATGAAATTGAACTGGAGATCTTTGACAAAGTAGACTTCATGTTACGCCCGTATAATGCTGGGTTAAATTACTATTTAGATTGTATGTCACATCTGAAGCATTGAGAACATATTCAAGGCATAATTCGACCAATAGGGTCATTGGTTGAGTTAAACGCATGGAAAACATACATTTTTGGAACGGTAACAAGTCACCAGCAAGGCAGGATTACGAGACAGCGGTGCTGCGAGCTTGTATTGGTGTGACAACAGCTGAATATGGTGCAGCTGGCATTCAGATCGACAACACTGACTATCCCAGCGCCGATGACGAAGCCAAGATCTTTACTACAGGCACTGATATTTTGGTCACAGTTGCAGGTAATGTGAAATTTAAAGATCAAAAAAAACTCATGATCCCGCAACCACTGACTAAAGGGTTACTGGGATATCGATTACTTATTGTGAGAAATGAGTCCTTAGCAAAATTTGCTCAGATCAGCACCCCCCAGCAGCTACAAGCTTTATCCATAGGCATACCCAAGACTTGGGCAGATGCCGAACTATTTCGCCACAACGGCTACAAGGTCAATGAACAGGGCAGCCTGGATGACCTGTTTATCCGTCTCAAAAATGGTCTATGTGATTATGTGGCACTAGGTGTGAATGAGATAGAGCAGATATTTAATGAGCGGGCATCACCTTTGGGTGAATTGAGTATCGAGCCCTCTTTGCTGCTGTATTACGACTTCCCTTTGGTGTTTTATATCCATGTAAACCAAGCTACCTTAGCTGAACGTATACAAACAGGACTAAAACAAATCATGGATAACGGTGAATTTGAGATCTTGTTTACTCAATATCACGGTGATTTAGTGCCTCGGCTAAAGCTGCCTAGTAGAAAAAAATTCATCTTAGGTAACCCAATACTGCCTGCTGAAATGGCTAACTTTTCTAGTAGCCTATTGGATTAGGCGCCGCTCTAGGCGCTGAACTGTATTATTTAACCTCCCTAGAGATCTTAATAACCTTGAGTAAAATCTAATAGGTGGGCTAGGGGCTGCCCCTTTATATAACGGTGGTAATTGTTGATAAACAATTCACTTATTTGCGCCGGCACAGACTCAGCAGCGGTATGTTGGGTAATAAAGAGATTATCTAACTGCCAAAAGGGGTGGGATACTGGCAAGGGCTCTTGGGTAAAGACATCTAGCACCGCGGCTTTTAACTTGTTTTGTTGCAGGGCCTCTATTAATGCTGGTTCTACTAGGGTTGCGCCACGGCCTGCGTTTATCAACACACAATGCTTGGGTAGATAAGATAAAAACTGCGCATCTATTAGGCTCTGGGTGGCTTTGCTATCGGGTAACAAACACAGCAGGTAGTCTAGCCCATCCGCAAAATCGGCCAGCTGTTGGTAGTTATAATATTGATCGATAAATCCACAGTCACCAGTGTTGCGAGTAAAGCCCCTGGTTAACAAACCAAAGGCTTTGGCCGTTTCGGCCACCCCTTTGCCTATATTGCCTACACCCATAATGCCCAGCGACTTACCTGCTAACTTAGCGTAATGGGGAGGGGCCCATTGTTTGCTTGTTTGGGCCCGCTTAAATCCCTCAATGTTTCGAGCAAAATACAGCAGGTAAGCCAAGACATATTCAGACATTGCTTGTTGAAATACATCTTTTACCCCACAAAGTTGATAATCAGTTTTACTCTTATTCAATAGGGGGGCATTGCCGGCCCAAGTTGACTGTAACCATATTAGGCCAGTGCATTGATCTAGTATTTGTGCCGTAAGATCAGGATCACCCAATAGTATCTCTATCTGAGAGTAATCAGCATTAACATCCACCTCCTGTGCCGAAATGATTAGCGCTAACTGGGGTAAGCTGGCCTCATAGATCAGTTGTGTATATTGCTTAGCGTTGCGGCTTAAAATCCCTATTTTTGGCATAGTGGTACTCTTTCAATATCTATTGATGTAAAGGTTTAATACCTCAACCCCTGTTTGCTGCGGCCACTCATCTTTATCACACTCAGGCCAATATGTAGCAGCTATGGGAAATTACCACACAGACCCACCAAGGGTTAAGTAAAGAAGACAAGGTTGCCTATTTTAATGCCAATAAGTTTTTGTCTTTTCAGATAGGCAAGATCTTAGACCGCTTACGAAAATCCTTTTGGTGCTCACTATCACAGCCTAAGCAGTTAATCTAGCTCCCAAGTGAGTAACAATCATTATCCGCTATTTGATAATGTCACGGCGTTATTTTCTGCTACCCCTGTAGTGGTCCGCATGGCTACTTATATGCCTGCCATCGACGCCTTATGAGTAATGATAATGTCTGGTAACCTATATGGCGGGGTCTATCCGTTGTTGCATGATTATGTTGCATGGCAAAACCCCATGGATATACAACTAGAATGGTTTAGAGGGACAGGCCGATAGTGGCTTGCGAAAGAGTCAATTAGGTCACAGCTGACCTTGTGCGCTTCTTCGATGCATTTGAGCTGGGGTTTAGCCATCAAGTTAGCATCAGCTAAAACAATACCATTATATTATGTCCGGCCCTGACCTCTCATAGTGAATTAGATGCTGCGACTCAGGCCAAAAGTGGGATCTATGCCACCACTATGGATACCGACAATGTTAAAGAGTGAATGGCCCACCTGCTCAATAGTGCAAGGTTACATATTGATCCGGTTAGCCCCGGTTTTAGCGGTAAATTTATGTGTGCCGCAGATATAGAGACACTCTAATGAGACTATTGTTCACGGACCAGCAAACCGCATTTTTTTAGCGGTAGTGGGATACAAATTTTGCTCGAATGAACCATTATTTGTATTTAGTAACACTTTTGGGGCCATTTAGGGCGCGCGCGAATGCTCTTGCCGGGAAAAAGGTGGTACTTTAGAGTCATTCAACCTATTACGGAAGCATCATGGCGTTTACCCTGACAAAACTTAGACAACAACCGGCATGGATAGCTTTTTTTCTTTTTATTACATTATGTATATGGGTCGCGTCGGGCATGTTAAATGCTGAAGATGAACAAGGCACACAAGGTACAAAGCAACCCCCAGCGCCTTTAGTTAAAGTGACAGTCACCCATGTGATGGCCGACCAAGTGACCCGGGAAATAAACCTGTACGGCCGAACCGAGCCCGACAGGATCGCCACCTTACGAGCCGAAATTACGGGCTTGGTAAGCCATGTACATGTGCAGCAAGGTCAGTCTGTTGTCACCGGGCAAAAAATTATTAGCTTAGAGAATGCCGGTTACCTCAGTGAAGTAGAATCTGCCAAAGCCAGCCTTAGCCAAAGAGAAGTGGAGCTAACCGCTGCCGAAGCCTTAGGTAAACAAGGCTACCAATCAAAGACTGCCCTAGCCCAAGCTCAGGCTGCGCTAGCTATTGCCAAGGCTGAATTAATCGCAAAACAACTGATAGTGTTTAAGTCACAGATCATCGCGCCTTTCGACGGTATTATTAATGAACGTTTTGTGGAAATAGGCGACTTTCTTAAAGATGGCGATAAGATTGCAATGCTGGTGGATCTTGATCCCCTAGTGATCACGGCTAACGTCACAGAGACTCATGTGGCTGGATTAAAGGTACAACAATTAGCAGCCGGTCGTTTGGTGTCAGGTGATCTGCTAGAGGGGCGAATTCGCTATATATCTCGGGTATCTGAGCCTGGTACTAATACCTTTAAGGTGGAGGTGGCAGTGCCCAATCCTGATTTTCAACAAGTGGCGGGCATGAGTACAGAATTAGCCTTACCCATAGAAACAATCTGGGCGATACGTATTACCCCTGCCGTTATGGCCTTAGATGAAAAGGGCAATCTCGGGGTAAAAACAGTAGTAGATCAACATGTAAAATTTGTGCCTATTGATATTGTTAAGAGTGACAGTCAAGGTGTGTGGTTGTCGGGAATGGGCCAACAAGCGGATATTATTACTTTAGGCCACGGTTTCGTGCGTGATGGAGACAAAGTAGCAGTAGTACGGGCCGAACAAAACATTAACAATGCTCAGGTGTTGCAATGAGAAACATTATCCATGGTGCGTTAAATCGCAGCCGAACTATGTTAATGATCTTTGTGCTGCTGCTGGTGTCAGGAGCGGTGACCTACTCGAACATCCCCAAAGAAGCCAACCCAGATGTGCCTATTCCATTTATCTATGTGTCGATTGTGCATGACGGGATCTCTCCAGAAGACTCGGCGCGTATGCTGGTTAAACCTATGGAGCGCGAGCTGCGATCTTTGGACGGCTTAAAAGAGATGCGTGCCACCGCTGGTGAAGGTTTTGCGAATATTAATCTAGAGTTTATTGCTGGTTTCGATTCAGGTGATGCCTTGGCGGATGTGCGGGATAAAGTCACAGTCGCTAGAGCCAAATTACCCTCAGAAACCGAGGAGCCCACTATTCATGAAATTACCATGGCTGGGCAACAGGCCGCGGTCACAGTGGTGCTTTCAGGGCCGGTTTCAGAGCGGGCTCTGGTGACAGTAGCCCGTGAATTGTCTAATCGCCTAGAAGGGTTAAGCGAAGTATTAGAAGTAGAGATCGGTGGCGATAGAGAAGACATTGTTGAGATAGTGGTGGATCCTTTGTTGATGGAGTCATATGGCTTAGATCAAAGCGACATCCTGAATTTATTATCAAGGAATAATCGACTCGTGCCGGCAGGAACCATGGACAATGGTAAAGGCAGCTTTGCAGTCAAAGTGCCTTCGGTATTTGAATCGGTTAAAGATGTCATGGAACAACCTGTTAAGGTTCAAGGGGACAGTGTGATCACTTTTGCCGATGTGGCTCAAGTAAGACGCTCTTATAAAGATCCCAGCAGCTTTGCCCGCTTAAATGGCGACACCTCTGTATCTTTAGAGGTGAAAAAACGCCCGGGTGAAAACATGTTAGAAACTGTGGCCAATGTAAAATCCATAGTAACGGCTGCACAGCAATCACCCATATGGCCCGCTAGTATTTTTGTGGCCTATACGGGTGACCAAAGCATCGAAGTGAACATGATGCTCAATGACCTGCAAAATAACGTGTCTAGCGCGATTATTTTAGTGACCATAGTGATAGTGGCTATTTTGGGTTTACGCACCGCCTTTTTGGTGGGCATATCCATCCCCGGTTCATTCTTAACCGGCATTCTGATTATTTCATTGTTTGGTTATACCTTAAACACAGTCGTGTTGTTTTCACTGATCATGGCAGTAGGCATGCTGGTGGATGGCGCCATAGTGGTCACCGAATACGCGGACCGTTGTATGGGGGAGGGCATGGACAAGAAGCAAGCCTATGCCCAAGCTGCTCAGCGCATGGCTTGGCCTATTATTGCCTCAACTGCCACTACCTTAGCGGCTTTTGCGCCTTTAATGTTCTGGCCGGGTATGATGGGTGAATTTATGAAATATTTACCCTTTACTCTAATTGCCGTGTTGTCTGCGTCTTTGGTGATGGCCTTGATTTTTGTGCCAGTGTTAGGTGGCGTGTTCGGCAAACCTCGTTATGTATCAGACGACACCAAACAACAATTATTACAAGCCGAGACTGGCAACATTAGAGATCTGCAAGGTTTTACCGGCAAATACGTGAACATATTAGCTAAAGCCATAGAACATCCTTGGAAAATTTTGTTAGGGGCGGTAGTGATTGCATTTTTATCCTTCGGTGGATATGCCTTGTCCGGATTGGGCTCTGAATTTTTCCCCAATGTAGACAGCCGCGGTATTAATGTCACTGTGCGCACCAGCGGTGATATGTCTATCTATGAAAAGGATCAGGTAGTAAGGGATGTGGAAAACAAACTATTGGATATGGATGCCATCGAAACCCTATATGTGCGTACCGGCGGTAGAGATCAAATAGGGTATCTACGCTTAAACCTAAAAGATTGGCATCTACGAGCGCATTCTGATGAAGTACTAAAAGAGACGCAAAACCGGCTACGGGACTTGCCGGGTTTAGATATTGAAATTACCCCGGATCAAAATGGGCCACAATCGGGTAAAGATTTGCAGATCCAATTGTCCTCGCGTTTTCCCGAACTATTAGATCAAGCCGCCCTAAAAATCAGAGCTGCATTAGACAACAATGAAAAATTCACTTCAGTCAGTGACACAGCTTCAAAGCCTGGGATCGAATGGCAGCTCAAGGTGAATAGAAGTGATGCAGCTCGATTTGGCGCAGATGCAACCTTAGTGGGCAGCACGGTGCAGTTTATTACCAACGGTTTAAAAATTGGCGAGTATCGCCCCGATGACGTGGATGACGAACTGGATATTCGTGTGCGTTATCCTGTGGAATCGCGATTTATTGGTAAATTAGACGAGCTCAGAATGAAAACCGCCAGTGGTTTGGTACCTATTTCTAATTTTGTAGAGCGCACCGCCCAACCCAAGACCGATCTTATAAGACACATCGACAGCCAAAGGGTGATCACAGTTGAGGCCAATATGGTGCCCGGTGAACTGCTCAGCTTAGCCCTACCAGAATTGCAAAAACAGCTGCCATTATTGGCGCTAGATCCTCGGGTGACCTTGACTGTAAAAGGCCAAAACGAGCAACAGGCCGAGTCCGAAGACTTCCTCAAAAGTGCCTTTTTAATCGCACTGTTTGTGATGGCGATCATCTTGGTCACCCAGTTTAATAGTTTCTATCAAGCCTTTTTAATATTGAGTGCCGTGTTGTTTTCTACTGTTGGGGTGTTCTTAGGCTTACTTATATTGCAGAAGCCTTTTGGCATAGTGATGTCGGGTATAGGCGTCATTGCCTTAGCGGGCATAGTGGTGAACAACAATATTGTACTAATAGACACCTACAATGTCTTACGTAAAGAAGGGGTGCCTGCTATGGAGGCCATCTTGCGTACTGGTGCTCAGAGGTTACGGCCAGTTCTTATGACGACAATCACTACCATCCTAGGTTTGTTGCCCATGGTGGCAGAAATCAATATCGATTTTGTTGGACGTAATGTGGATATTGGTGGTCCATCAACACAGTGGTGGTCACAACTTGCCACTGCTGTAGCGGGGGGCTTAACATTTGCTACCCTGTTAACCTTAGTGTTAACCCCTTGTATGTTAGCCTTAAAGGCCAGACGAGACCAAAGAAAAGCCCTTAAGCTGTCTATGGCAACCGCCTAAGTGAGCAGCTAGCACTGGCTAATAGTTAACGCCTAGAGAACTTGAATTTTGCTAGGCTTTGGCGATACTTAGGTTTAGTCTATGCAGGGCCCCATTATTTTTTTACCGAGAGCTGCTATGGATCAACAACAACAAACTGAAATCGAAGCCGCGGCTTTTAGGCGCTTATTGACTCATCTAGACGAAAACAAAGATGTACAAAATATTGATCTGATGATCTTGGCAGATTTTTGTCGTAACTGCTTATCAAAGTGGTATATGGCCGGAGCCAAAGAGCAAGGGGTGGATATGGATTATGATCAAGCGCGCGAAGCCATTTATGGTATGCCCTTTGCCGAGTTTAAAGCCAAATACCAACTGCCCGCTACACCAGAACAATCCGCCGGTTTTGAAGCTAGGCAAGGGACGCGTAAGTAGCCAAATAGCCCATACTATTAAGGTGTACCTAGCCTACAGCAGCGTCTAGCCACACTAAAATTGGGCACCAGATGTGGGTCGGGCCTCGCAGGTCGGGCCTCGCAGGTCGCAAACTTCACTAGTGTCTATTTAAATTATTGGCCAACCCCACAAAGGGGTACGCCCATCAGGAGCTTATAATGAGTCAATCTATTGTTATTAATAATAAAAGTTATGTCATTGATGTACCCGATGATATGCCTTTGTTGTGGTTTTTGCGGGATAAATTGCAGCTAACGGGTACCAAATTTGGTTGCGGTATGGGGTTATGCGGCGCCTGCACTATACATCTAGATGGACAGGCTACTCGCTCTTGTGTGATGCCAGTATCAGCTGTAGCGGGTAAGTCTATTACCACTATAGAAGGCCTATCTGAAACTGGGGATCATCCATTACAAAAAGCTTGGTTAGACAACAAGGTGCCACAATGTGGTTATTGTCAGGCTGGGCAAATTATGAATGCTGCTAGCTTTTTGGCCACCAACAATCAGCCTACTGCAGAAGAAATTGATAATGCCATGCAAGGTAATATTTGCCGCTGTGGTACTTATCTAAGAATTAAACAAGCCGTGGCCGATGCCGCCGAAGAAATGTATAAGGAGGTGTAAAATGAATATTACTAATGAAAGTCGCCGTACCTTCCTTAAACAATCAGGATTAGCCACAGGCGGATTAGTCTTGGGCGTGAGTTTTGCCCAGCATAGCACTGCAGCCTCTAAACTCGGCCTTGAGAGTGACTTTAATCCCAATGCTTTTATTCATATCAACGAAAATGGCGATACCTTATTGTACTGCGGTCGTTGTGAAATGGGCCAAGGGATCAGTACGGCATTACCCGCTGCGGTAGCCGATGAACTAGAAGCCGACTGGTCACGAGTGAGCATTAAACAAGGTGAAGGTAACGAAGAAAAATATGGCTCACAAGCCACTGGTGGTTCGGCCAGTATTCGTATGATGTACATCCCTATGCGTGAAGCGGGCGCTGCCGCTAAAGGCATGTTGATTGCTGCCGCGGCCAAAGTATGGCAGGTCGATGCTGATAACTGTACGGCCAAAAATCACTTTGTTATCAATCAGCTTAATCAACAAAAATTGGGTTATGGCGAGCTTGCCACGCTAGCGGCCACTATGGATGTGCCAGTAAAACCTAAGTTAAAGAGTAAAGCTGAATTTAAATATATAGGTAAAGGCTTAGCCAGACATAATCAAGGGGACATAGTTACCGGGCAGTTAACTTACGGCGTAGATACCAAAATGCCGGGGCTAAAATATGGGGCTATTAGTCATTGTCCGGTATTAGGCGGCAGCTTAAAAAGTGTCGATAAAAGCCAAGCCCTAAAAGTGAAAGGGGTGCTAGCAGTTATAGAGATCCCCAGGTTTGACGACCCCTTTGGCTCTATTGGTGGCGTAGCGGTAGTGGCAGACAATACCTGGACAGCTCAGCAAGCCTTAAAACAAGTTAAGATAGAGTGGGACTTAGGTAAAAATAAAAGTTACGACAGTAAAGTGTATAAACAACAGCTGGTAAAAAATGTAGAAAATCCCGCTCAGGTGATCCATCAAAGAGGTGATGTGGACCAAGCCATCAGTGAAGCACAGCAAACACTTAAGGCCACCTACACAGGCGGACATTTATCTCATTCACCCATGGAGCCTAATGCCAGTGTGGTATGGGTACAAAAAGACAGCTGTGAAGTTTGGGCAGCCACACAAAGCCCAGGCGATATACAAAAGGTACTAGGTAAATATTTAAAGCGTGATCCCAAAGATATTTTGGTTCATGTGACAATGGCGGGTGGAGCCTTTGGCCGTAAATTTAAGTGTGACTATGTACAAGAAGCGGCGGTGTTGTCTGAAAAGGTTCAAGCGCCAGTGCAGCTTACTTGGTCACGTGAAGCGGATATGCGCACCGGTTTTTATCACTCCATCAACGCCCAGCATATTCAAGCAGGCATAGATCAAGAGGGTAAGGTTACCGGCTGGTTGCACCGTGCCGCCTTTCCACCTATTGCCTCCTTGTTTGACCCAAGTATCGATAGGCCCCCTGAGGCAGCTATTAGCGACATTGCTAATCACCCCTTTGGCATTGCTAACCTGCGCAGTGAAAGTGGCGAAGCTATTGCCCATACCCGCATCGGTTGGTATCGGGCGGTATATGCCATATTTTATGGCTTTGCCTTTGGCTCATTTGCCGACGAATTAGCCCATAAAACCAAACAAGATACCGTCACTTTGCTCAATAACCTGTACGACGGCAACACCCATCCTGAGCAAGCAGAGCAAGTGCGCCGTTCTAAAGGTGCCTTAGCGGTAGCGGCCGATATGAGTCACTGGGCCACTCGGAAAAACTTACCCAAAAACCAAGGATTAGGCATAGCCGTACACTATAGTTTTCAGACCTATGTGGCTATGGCGGTGCGGGTTGAAGTGAAGGGTGATGATATAAAAGTATTAGAAGTAGATTGTGTCATCGACTGTGGTCAAGTGCTGAATCTAGACAGTGCCAAGGCACAAATGGAAGGGGCAGTGGTGATGGGCATGTCGCTATCATTACGCACCGAAATCGTGTTTAGAGAGGGGGCGGTAGTGAATGCCAATTTCCATCAATACCCAGTCTTACGCATTAACGAAATGCCAAAGGTTAACGTACATTTTATCGAAAGTGACGCCAAACCTACAGGCTTAGGTGAGCCAGGTTTAGGGCCATTTGCCCCAGCGCTAGCCAATGCCGTATTTGCCGCATCAGGCAAACGCCACAGGGATCTACCCTTTAAACCTATGTCTATCTAGAGAAATAACCATGCCGCTGTTGCTAGTCAAGATCAGCGGCATTTTTATTGGTAGTTGTTAGGCAGGCTTACCTCGCCCTATACAAAGATGATCGGGGGTTACTGCTTCTCAAAGCCAAATGCTAATGGCAATAACTCATGAAAGTGTACGGTTTTTATCTTGCCATTTTGAGTGCTCAGGTGCACCAATGTTTGTTTGCTGGCGAACTCGGCGATTTTTTGTCGGCAGCCACCGCATGGCGGACAAAAATCTTGGTTGGGGCTGGCGATCAGTATCTGTGTTATTTGTTTAGCACCCGAGGCTATCATGGCGGCTATGGCACCGGCTTCAGCACATTGGCCTAATGGGTAGGCGGCGTTTTCGACGTTGCAGCCCACATGTAGCTGTTGGGCTTCATCTAGTATGGCCGCGCCCACACAAAAGTTTGAATAAGGAGCATGGGCATTGCGCTGGGCTTGGCATGCTTTGTCGTGCAATGTTTTTTCCATGTCACTTAGGGAATTTGGCATAGTCTCTATGGCCTTATATTTTCCTCGGTCAAGTAGTTTGTCTTATTTTTACTATTTGATACAAGTTTAATTCAGATAATATCCGACTCTTGCCCTTGCTAACTTTACTTTTTAGGGGAAATAGGCCAG
This sequence comes from Paraglaciecola sp., assembly GCA_034111785.1. Taxonomy (GTDB): domain Bacteria; phylum Pseudomonadota; class Gammaproteobacteria; order Enterobacterales; family Alteromonadaceae; genus Paraglaciecola. The sequence continues at coordinate 297,634 of JAWUWP010000011.1, read as the reverse complement.
TCTATAAATCGTGGTATTAGGTTATTTGTGCTATTCATTTAGTGTGTTGGCCTGTAGTTTTGGTGACCCTATTGTGGGTTCGATTATCTTTTAAAGTGAGTGTCTTTTTCGGTTATTATGTATAAAAGTTTAATGTCTATTTTGTTAGTCAGCAGCCTTTTAATGGGCTGTGCTAGCAATGAATCTTCTCCTCAAAGCAATAAACAAATGAATAATTTGCTATTAGCCGAACCTGCGCCTATGAGTGTCCGTTCACAACTCGCTATTGCCCGTTATTCACAAATACTCGGTCAAGCTAACCTAGAGGATGCACAAAGAGCCGAACTCTTGCATCAAAGAGGCACACTTTATGACAGTGTGGGGCTGGCTGGTTTAGCCCAATATGATTACAATCAAGCCATACGGTTAAAGCCAGATCTAGCGGCAGCCTATAACTCTATTGGTGTGCATTACACTCAACAGATGGACTTTATTCAAGCGTATGAAGCATTTGATGCCACATTAGACATTAATCCCGATCTGGAGTTTGCCTTTTTAAATCGAGGCATCGCGCTTTACTATGGTGGTCGTCCCGACTTAGCTTTGCTTGATTTTAGTGCCTTTTATGAAAAGGATTCCGCCGATCCCTATCGTGCTCTTTGGCGTTATTTGGCTGCCAGTAAAATTGATCAGCCGTTAGCCTTGCAAGACTTGGGGGAATTAAGAAAAAACCTAGACAAGAATAATTGGGCCACTCAACTGGTGGATCTGTATCTTGGACGAACAGATGAAAATAAATTACTCGCTGCGTTGATCTCCGGGGTGACCAGCCAAAGTCAGCTAACCGACAGATTATGCGAAGCGTACTTTTATTTGGGCAAATATCATGCTGAGAGAGGCAATGGAGGGGTGGCATCTAACTATTTTAAATTAGCCTTGAGTACCAATGTATTTGAATATGTTGAACATCGTTATGCCCGTTTGGAGCTAGATTTGTTGCGAGACAAGGCTAAAAAAGCTAAGGCCGTTGACGTACAAACCCAATAAAAATGCCTGTGATCGCCAGAGCCACATTAATAGTTGTGGGCTTAATTGGCCTAATGCTGTTAATGGTGCGGATCCCAATTATTGGCAATGACACAGAAGATCGCCCATTGCTCAGTCAGTCGGTTAGATCAACTCACAACCCAGAAGACTTAGAACAAGCCTTGCGGCTCTGGCAACAACAGCAGTTTCAAAGTGCAGCGCAGCTATTTTCACACATTAATACCAGCTATTCGGCCCAGACCAATTCGGCTAATACTAGCCTCTACCAATTCTATACCCAAGCCTATTTACAAGGGCAAAACGCCAAGCTGCTGTTAGAACAATCTTTTTTACCTCAAGATTGCACCCAACAATTACTCTTTGTGACAGCCAATATTAGGTTACTAGCCCAAGCAGAACACTTTAAATCACGTTTTAGCCAAGATCCACGGCTTCAATCACTGTCTATTTGTATTCAACCCATGACTTGGTTTGATCCACTGGCCGTTAGTTGCGAGGAAAACTGGCAACAACAAGGGCGACTAGGTTGTGATCTAATGGTATTAGCCCAGCAGCTTAAATCCTTACCCTTTACCCATCTGGTGATCTTGGCTGAAACAGGCAAGGCCAATGTGCACAATGGCATTATGTATTTAGATAGCCAAGATACCTACGATGTATTTGTCCATGAGCTGGCGCACTTCTCAGGATTTATTGATGAATATCCACTAAGCACAGCCCTAGCAAAGCGGGTCTGCTCAGCAAAAGCATCCCCAAACATGACCTTCAAGCAGGCCAATGATCTGCAGTGGCATAGCAGTGAGCTAAATCAACAGACTCATCTTAGCCCAGCACGTACCTGCGATAATCACCCCGCACAAGCCTATAAAGGGTCGGAGCAACTGACCTTTATGGAATTTCATGATATTGCCTTTATCCCCGAATCTTATCTAAAAGCTTGGCAACAGCAATTAGATGGGGTGCAACATTTACCCTCAGCCCACATCAATTTTGCTCAGTCCTACGAGCAACAGAATAATCACGTGGAAAGTGCGTTTTGGCGAGAAAAACACCAAAGATTAGCGGCGCCACAATAGGGATTTTAATTAGCCACCATTTGGGTATAATACCCGGACCACTTTTATTTTTGATCTTGTAAAACGCTATCATTATGTCTCAGGTATTTACAGTTAAAACCATCGACTACCCCTTTCCAGCTAAGCCGGCAGTATTAAGCGAAGTTGAACACCACCAATATGTGCGCGATATTAAGCGGCTGTTAAAAGAGCAGAACGCGCTATTGGTAGCCCATTATTACACCGATCCAGAGATCCAAGCACTAGCCGAAGCTACGGGTGGCTGTATCTCTGATTCTCTAGAAATGGCCCGTTTTGGTCGAGATTGTTCAGCTCAAACCTTAATTGTTGCCGGTGTGCGCTTTATGGGTGAAACCGCTAAAATACTCAGCCCAGAAAAGAAAGTGCTAATGCCTACCTTAGAGGCAACTTGTTCATTAGACTTAGGATGTCCTGCAGACGACTTTGCCGCATTTTGTGATGCCCATCCAGATCATACAGTGGTTGTCTATGCCAATACCTCTGCGGCCGTTAAAGCTAGAGCGGATTGGGTTGTGACCTCAAGCATAGCCTTAGAGATTGTGGAACATTTGGACGCCCTTGGTGAAAAAATTATATGGGCGCCAGATAGACACTTAGGTGCCTATATTGCCAAACAAACCGGTGCCGACATGTTGATGTGGCAGGGGGAGTGTATTGTACATGACGAATTTTCTGCCAAGGCATTAAAAGAGATGCGTCATCTGTATCCAGACGCAGGCATATTAGTGCATCCCGAGTCACCCGCCAGTGTCATAGAACTGGCCGACGCAGTGGGTTCAACCAGCCAATTAATCAAAGCCGCAAAAACACTAGATAACGATACTTTTATCGTAGCCACCGACCGCGGCATCTTTTATAAAATGCAGCAAGAAGCCCCCCACAAAACACTATTAGAAGCACCAACAGCCGGCAAAGGCGCAACCTGTAAAAGTTGTGCCCATTGCCCTTGGATGGCTATGAATGGACTAAAAGCCATACATCAATCACTGGTTGAGGCATCGGGTCATGAAATCTTTGTCAGCGAAGAATTAAGACAAAAAGCCTTAGTGCCCTTAGATCGTATGTTAGATTTCTCGGCTAATCTGCAATTAGCAGTAACGGGTAACGCCTAAGGAAAACCACTAAATCATGGTTATTTGTGATTATTTCACCAGTAACTGCAGTTTTATGATGTTTTCTCTTGATCCATATGCACGAATTACCTAACATACGCGCGCTTGTGGAGTGGGTCTAGACCCAAGTTCCCGAGTCAAAATTTGGAGAGGTGGCTGAGTGGCTGAAGGCGCACGCCTGGAAAGTGTGTTTAGGGTTAAACCTAACGAGGGTTCGAATCCCTCTCTCTCCGCCAAATACAAAAAAACCCGCTGTTAGCGGGTTTTTTTGTATTTGATGATCCGAGTCGGGATGAGAAGCCTCAGGGTTCGACAAATTTGCCCATGTACACCTCAGCATGGTCGCCAAGGGACAAAAATGCATGGAGGTATTTGGCAATCCCCAACGGGCAGATAAGACAGAAGCCGCACATGTTGTGTTTTTTTTGTATTGGATGGTTCGAGTCGGGGTGTGAAACTTATGGTTCGACAACATATCTGAAATGTTTTTGGATATGCGCACCTCAGCATGGTCGCCAAGGGACAAAATACATGGAGGTAGTTTGTAATCCCCAAGGGCAAAGGGTCTTAGAAGCGGTCAGTAGGTGATGTTTTTTGTATTGGATGGTTTGAGGTGGGCACAGGCTCCTGGGTTAATATGAGCGATGTATTAATATGCACTTGGGACACCATTCTCTCCATAGTTGTGCCGCTATCGGTGGTTTATCAACTACCCATCACAAGGTTTCCGCCAATGGGGCGTGAGGATCACCAGTGCCTGTGTTAGATATTTACTGTTCGATTTTTGCCTTAGTAAACCATTCAAGGTCATCTTTACTCTTTATTTTACCTGCTAGGTATTGCCCCAGCTCAATTAGGGTTGATTTGTCGGGGTAGTCTTTGATCACCAGCTGCAGCGCTTTAATGGCCAACTGGGTTTGTTGATTGCCATCTAAGGCTAGGGCATAAGTATAAGCAAATTGCACATTATGTGGGTTAAGTTGCATGGCTTGTTTGAAGTGATCGACTGCTTGGCCAATATTTTTTATTCTCACCAGATGTAATCCATAGGCGTAAACCATCTCGGCTGATATTGGTAAGGCTTGTCGACCTTGGGTTAATATTTTTGCTACTAGGTCTTCGCGCTGTTTGGCTCGGTATAGATCTGCAAGGTTCATATAACTCGCTGCAAAGAAAGGATCTATCTTAATACTTGCTTGGTATGCGGCTTCGGCCGCGATGAGATTATTTTCTTGTAACGCGATATTGCCTTGGTTGATGCGTCCTTCACCACGCCAGGCACTATTCTTATTTGCTGTTACTAATTCGTTAAACGCACGGGTAAACAGCTTAACGCTCTGCTGGCTCATAGGTATGCCTACTAGCGCTTGTGCTGCAGCTGATCGAACTGATTTTAAAGGATCATCTAACAAAGGTGCCATGACTTGTGCTCTTTGCTTTGGTTCGATTGCATTGCCGGCTCGTGCCGCCGCCAATCGAATTAAATCTTCCGGGGCTTGTACATAGGGGGCAAGATGTTTGGCTAACAAGGATGGAGTGCTCCGGGTAATAAGCTCCAATGCACTGGCTCTGTCGATCTCGCTAATACTGTTGTCGCTGACAATGGCTAAATGTGCTGCCAGAGAAATCCCTTGCCCTTGGCGTAAAGCTAACAGATATTGTTGGCTTTGTGTTTGTGGTTTAGGTGCACCAAACCATTTTTTAATTGCCTTGGCCGCCCATTGGTTGTTTTGCTGTTGATGACAGTCATTGCAGGCATTTGGGGTGCCAAAGCTATCAGATAGATGAGGGGAGGGTATTTTAAAGCTATGATCACGACGCTTGTCCACTCCCATATAAGTCGTGTCTGGCATATGACAGTTTACACATAATGCACCTTGTGAAAAGGCCTGGTGATTATGGTGTGTTGCTGTATCAAACTCACTGGCTTTATGGCATTGCAGGCATAGTCCATTACCCTGTATTTTTAACTTCATAGTGTGAGGGTCGTGACAGTCTAGGCAATTTACGCCCTTTTTAAACATTTTACTTTGCAAGAATGAACCGTATACATAGACCTCTTCTTTGATTTGGCCGTCGGCATGGTAAAGGGGCGGTATTATTAAACGGGGTGAAAATTGATCGAGAAATTTATCTGTTGTGTTAAAACCGTCCGTTAAGGGGGCACGTAAAGCATGGCATGCATAACAAGTTTGCATAAATTCATTATCACGGGCGGGGCCTATCCATGTGGCTGTTGTTGCATCACCTGTGAGCATCCATTTCCCCAAGGCAGTCCCTATAGAGCTGGCTAAAGGTGCTGTGGATAATGGTTTTATATCCGCCAGGTGACCCTCCTTTACTCCATGGCAAGATACACAACCCACATTTATGCCGCTAAAATGGCTGTCGAAACTGTTGTTGTGCTCAGAGTAGTTACGGGTTAATTGATCGGAATGACAATCGGCGCACATACCATTCCAATTTTGCAACGGCTGGCGCCAATGTAAACGATCTTCGGTGCCTATTTGCTCATGGCTATCATTATGATACCAGCGCTGGCCACCTTGTTGTTCGGTTCTGGCGTCCCATGCAAAGGGTAAAACTTGGTAGGTACCGGGTTTAGTCGCAACTAAGTATTGCTGCAAAGGGTAATGGCCAAAGGTGTATTTTATGGTAAAGGTTTGGCTTGTTTTGTTGGCCGTATCGGTAATAGTGGCTTGGTATTCATCCTTATGAATAAAAAACAAAGCGGTTTGTGTATGATGCTGAGCACTTTGCTGTTTAAAGTTACCAAGCACATTTTTGTTAGTGGGCAGGGCCATAGCCATGGCATGATCTGAGGTCTTCCACGAGCTGGTTTAGCTGGTGTGACATGCCATACAATCCGCCGATTTTAGGGTGTTACCTTGTGCATAAGCCAAGCTGCTAAAGCTCACACTTAATAAACAAATCACTAGCCATATTTTCACTGCGGGTCGCTGCAACACTGATACTCCATTTTAATAAAACTTGGGTTTAATCTATGCAGATCCAACAATATGCCGCGCACTTCTATAAGGCGCAGCTACGACAGATATCAGCAAAAGGTAAAAGCGGCTAATGTGCCGCCGCCACTTCGCCACCATCTAACACTAGCGTGTGTCCTGTCACCCAAGCAGAGGCTCGTGATGATAAGTATATTGCGGTGCCCGCTGCATCTTCAGGGGTGCCAATACGTCCCAGTGGAATATTGCTATTGATTTGTTCTTCATTACCTTCGAGATAGAAGGCGGTCATTTTACTGGGGAAAAGTCCGGGGGCTATGCTGTTGACATTGATATGTTTTGCCGCCAAATCTGCCGCTAGATGACGGGTCATCTGTATCACAGCCGCTTTACTTGCTGAATAAGAGTAGTTGGGGACATTAGGGTTAGTGATACCGTTCATGGATGAAATGTTGATAACACGAGCGGGGCTATCTGCGCTTGCCGCTTGTGTCAGTAGTGGCAAAAATTGTTGCACCAAAAAGAAGGGCGATTTTACGTTTATGTTCATCACTTTGTCCCAGCCATCTTCTGGAAAATCACTGATCTCAGCGCCCCAAACAGCCCCAGCATTGTTGATCAGTACATCTAGCTTAGTCTCGTGTTGGTTAAACTCTGCTACAAAAGCTTTGATACCTTCAAGTTCGGATAGATCACATGGGATGGCTACACATTTTCCACTGTAGCCTTGCTGGTTTAATTGTTCGCAGGTTGCCTGTAACTCATGGATCTTACGGGCGGTAATATAAACATCGGCGCCATTTTCCAAGAAACCTCTGGCCATCATGGCCCCAATACCTCGTGATCCACCAGTAATGACAACAGTTTTTCCTTGAACGGAGAATAAATCTTTCATGGTTTTGCCCTTTAATTTTTAACAGGTTGAGTGAATTCCGCAGTGTATAAAGCCTAAGCGGCTGAAAGTATCCTATGATATTGCATTAATATTGCCGAGGTTTCAAATCCCAGAGACTGTTAGGTGTAGGCCCTACGTTATCGGGCCTAAAAAGCCGTACAACAGGGTGAACTCTTGCTATCTTGTCACACAGCCACAGGAAATTTTATTGCTAAAGGTGGTCATCTTCTAGTCTGCTGCTCGGTGATGGTAACAGGAGGGTGGTACAAGTGAGTAACGTGCTTAATAAAGTGTGGCGGCTAGGGCTGCCTTTTGATCATAATTCTTCCTTCGCTGTTGGCCCTGCTAAAGCCCCACAGATAATTCGCCATAGTGCGTAATGGCTCGTTACATACCGGCACAGAAAACCCGATGGAACTTAACGCTCATCCTCTGTGGATCGACTGTGGTGATGTGGTAATGAATGAGCAAAGCTGCTTTGTTGAAGATATTCAAAGTCAATGCAGCGAGCTGTTGGGCAAAGGTGTCGCCTTATTGTCATTAGGGGCCGACCATAGTGTGACTTACCCTATTTTACGGGCTTATAGTAAACACTTTGCACCGCTGAATATATTACATATGGATGCTCACTCAGATCTATACCATTCGTTTAAAGGCAATAAATTGTCTAATGCCTGTCTCTTTGCGCGGATCATGGAAGAAGGACTGTGCAAGGGCTTAGTGCAGATAGGTATCCGCACCCTTAATGCGCACCAACGTGAGCAGGCGCGGCGGTTTGATGTAGAAATGATCCAGATGCAAGACTCGCAACACCAAGCCTTGCCAGACTTTGACGGGCCGCTGTACCTGTCTCTGGAGACTGATGGCATTGCTCCTGCCTTTGCGCTTGGGGTACCCCATAGAGAGCCAGTTGGCTTGTCTAGCCCGAGGTGATCAACATTATTCACGGTATCAATGGGCCATTAGTGGGCGCAGATATAGTGGAATTTAATCCTTTAAAAGACATTGATGATATGGCCGCTGTGCTAAGCGCCAAGTTGCTTAAAGAGTTGGCCGGCAAGATGTTGCAACGCATCCAAAAGTAGCGCGGTATCATTGCTCAGCCAAGATCACTTAGGCTTATTGATAAGTGATCACTTCCACTTCAAGCTCTTGGCTCAACATAAAGTAAAAGCGCTTACCTGGCTCATAATCCCCATGGTTAAAGGTGGTAAAGCCTGCTTCTTGTATCCGTACTTCAATCTTGTCCAGCTCATTTACCACAATGCCAATATGGTTAAGGTGATTAAGGGTGATATGGGATTGTTTCTGGACCCGTAGATCTTTATGGGTGTATAGGGCTAAGTAAGACGATCCGCCCCCAACATGCACAGTATAGCCATCGTCTTTGGCTGAGCCCGCCCAACGTATGTGCCAGTCAAATAGTTGGCTCAGTGTGGCAGCAACAGCGTCAGGATCCCTCACTGTCATATTAATGTGTTCAAGTGTGTTTTGGGTCATAGTGCTTCTCCAGTTAGTTATTGCCTGGCTTATTCATCGCTGGCGGGTGCATCAGGATCAGCAGTGTAATACCTCAAGCTAACTTGAGATCAATAGGTTGTTTTACTATTATTGCAGTCACTACCGAGGTGTTTATGGATAGGGTCAGTGGTCTGCTTGGTTTTGGGATGATCAAGGCCAGAGTCTGCTGGCGCAGCAATACAATGGTAGTCTAGGGTTAGGGTAATTTTCTAATTTGATTTGCACATTCGGCTAAGACAATAGCGCCAGCCGTTGACACATTTAAAGAGTTACCCATACCAAACATTGGAATATGTATCTGTTGTTGGCTTAATTTCAACACCTCTTCACTGACACCTTTACGTTCGTTGCCTAATACTAATACACAGTGAGAAGGGTAGGCTAGATCAGCATAATCAATAGACTCGTGGCATAGTTCAACACTGTAAACACCGTAGCCCTTATCTAATAGGCTTTGTACGCTTGATGTTGCGCTATCACTATATTCTACACACACCCATTTCGCTTCGTTTCTTGATGCTTTATTCAACTTCTTATCAGAAATAGTTAGCTCGCCACAGACAATGACCTTCTCGATAGCAAAAGCGTCAGCTAAGCGAATAAAAGCGCCAATATTGTAGCTATTAGTGACATTGTCTAATACCACTACTAAAGGGATTTTTTCCTTAGTTAAGTATTCATCTCGTGCGGGCTTGTTTTTCCTAAGCTGTTCTTTGCTTAGTTGTATTTTTGAAGGCATGGTGTTTACTCTTATTACACCATTAATATGGCGAGTCAGTGCTAAGGGTGAAAGGGTTTATTGCCGCCTGGGCGGGATCAAGCACTCTGTTGCCAATAACTATCACAAGCTTTCACTAGCCTATCAACGATAGGCTGTTGTGACCAGATATATGCCAGTTCATACTTGGCCATAACATCGTTAAAATGCCTGATATACTGGCATCTATAAGAGAGGTTTGGGGGCAACCAGTCAGCAAGGCCTTTAGCACCTTTTTGACGATTTAACGAAGCCTGTGCCAGTATTAGATTATCTGGATCATTAGCAAAGCGGGCTTTTTTTTGCCTACTCCATTTATCACCACCATGGCCATGGGCAAACTTTAGCGGCACCACATGGTCAAGATCTAATTCTTTGGATATAGTGAAAGTGTCACCAGAGTAGGGATCATACCACTGGCCCGTAAGCACATTACATTCTTTGTCTGACTTAAAAGCCACGGTTTGGGTAGATGTGCTGATCAGTCGTTCATGGCGAGTATTTTGACAGTCTTTATCTTGATCTAACCAATGAGGCCAATCACCTCTATCGTACAATACTACAAAGGCATTGCCTTGCTCGATAGCTGCATCTGTGGCCTTAGCCATCTGCTTGGTTGTTGATTTTGGTAAACGCCCACCCTGTGCAATACAACTGGCAAGGCTATCGAATGCCTTATAACGCTTGGTCAGGTTGAAGGAGCCACTGCTTGGATCATGACAGATCCCAGAAGACGATTGTTTAACCTTGGGCTCACTGCTGGCCCCATTAACACCCGATACAACAAAGACCAACAACAAAAATGGTACAGCTTTAAATAATACGACAGCTTTCATTTACAACTTAGATACGACTACATGTCGGCATAGTTTGCCACGGTTGCGAAATAATAGAAGGGGTTTTTAGGGCGCTGTCAGCATACTGTGTCTAATATTTAGCAGCGAGCGCCGACTTTAGCTAACGGCTGACCATGGCAGATACCAACCCCGCAGCACTACCAGTGCTATGCTCAAAAACGTATTTGCTGGCAAGGTCGGCAAGTTTGCAAAAAAATAGATAAGTCATATCCCCAAACGACCAAGCATCTATCCCTAGCGGTATGGTCGTTTGGCTCTTAATATGAGGGCAGACTAGTTACGGGAATACACCATTTTACCTGACTTGTAGGTTTGCATGACCTGTACGTCTTTGATTTCTGCCACGGGAATATCTAGGGGGTTTTTGTCTAACACCACCAAATCGGCAAGTTTTCCTACTTCTATGCTGCCTTTGCTGTCTTCTTCAAAATGCTGGTAGGCACTCCAGATGGTAATAGCTTGAAGGGCTTCAAAAGGCGTGAGTCGCTGTGCTTCTCCGATCACTTTGCCTGATCGCGAGGTGCGACTGACTGCGGTCCACACCACTCGCATTAAGTTGGGTAAAGCAACAGGCGCGTCTGAATGTATGGTCACCCTTAAGCCTTTATCTAAGGCCGTTCTGATTGGGCTAATACGTTGGCCAAGTTCTACACCTATAATTTCAGAATGCCAATCACCCCAATAAAAGGTATGCAGTGGAAATAAGGAGGTAATAACGTCTAACTCTTTATAGGCGTCTAGTTGATCATCTCTTACATATTGTCCATGTATTAGGACTAAGCGACGATCCTCATTGCCATACTTTTTGGTCAAGGGTGTCAAGGTTCTGATCATTTGATCCATAGCCGCGTCTCCGTTGGCGTGGGTCTGGATCTGCCAGTCGTTGATAAAGGCCTTCTCATAGATGTTAGTCAAGTCTGCATCATTTGGAATGGCGGGGTATCCAAGGTAGCCCTGTGCGGCACCATCGGGTGGTAACAAATAAGGCGTGGTTCTCCATGCTGTTCTGCCCTGAGGCGAACCGTCTAGGGTGACTTTCATGCCACCAATTTTGTAGCCATTAACATAATTTTTTGTATTCCATTGACTCGACATATATTGGTCGACAAATAAATAATCGACATAACTCACCACGTCGATTTTAAGTTTACCTTGCTGTGCCATATCGGCTAAAAACTCATGATTGCTCATGGCTCTGCCTTCTTGAGCTGTGGTGTAACCAAAAGAAATTGCCATGTCTTGACCGGCGTTGAAGAACTTCATTGCGGCTTCTTGGGTCGCAGGAGTGATGGCTGTCATCATATGTGGGATGGCTGCAAGCTCTTCCAACACACCGTTGGGTTGGTTACTGCCTGCTTCGCGACGAATAATACCACCCTCAGGGTTAGGCGTGTCTTGGGTGATCCCGCGCATTTCAAGGGCCTTTGAATTGACCATGGCAAAATGTCCTGATATGTGTGTCACCATAACCGGAAATTCTGTGGAAACTTTATCTAGATCATGTCTGGTTAAAAAGCGTTTCTCTGTGATCACGCTGTCATCAAAACCTGTACCAAATATCCAACCGGTGAGGGCTCTGTTGTCAGGGGTATTCCACTCTTTTAATAGGGCAATAACAGTGGGGATATCTTTTGCCCCTGCGTCTGGCGGTGGCAGTAATTGTGCCCCTATTGCCTGTGACGAAAAATTGGAAAAATGCGCATGACCATCTATGAACCCTGGCATCAGCACCTTGCCTGCCAGATCAATATGGCTAACACTTTCACCCGCCATCGCTATGGCTTCTGCTTTTGAGCCCACAAAGCTAATTTTGTCATTGGTAACCACAATCGCTTCGGCGTATTGGGCCGTATCACCGGCCATGGTCAGTATTTTGCCACCAGAATATATGGCGCTGTGTGTTGAGTCGTTGGCAGTGCTCAGATTTTTTGGCGGTTGTGGACTGCAGGCAACAAAGGCTAAGCACAGAAATAAAGCAAAAATTGTGATTTTCATATAATGGTGCTTCTTTTTGTTAAGTGGGCGGTAGCTAACGTTCGGCTGATTTTCATAAAATCTAAGCTGCACGTTACGCTAAAATTTTTGTATTTACATCTCTTTAATAGTGATCAGTTAGGGGGACCCTTGGCCCGCTTATATATGTTGACCTTCAAGCAGTCAGTCTTCCACTAGTAAAGGATTATCTGGCAAGTGACTTTGCACCAGTCGATGATCTGTTGGTGGGCCAGAAATGGCGATTGACCAAACATGCCCATTAGGTGGCCCGATACAATGGTCGGATAAGCAGATAAATCGGCCAGTGATATCTGTGTTCGTTGTCCTAAAAATGGCCCACCATCTACATGCTCAATAAACTCATCACAAAGCCGCTGCTCGGTGAATTTAATTTGGATTGGCGCTATAGGATTAACAGGGACAAAGGTAAAATCTAATTTTTTGTATTTTAAATAACAACCTACTTTCATGGCAAAAGGGCTAGTGGCATAGCTATATAGTGTAATCAGGCTCATGTTCTTAACTGTGTGGGCGCAGGAAGTTTGTGTTGACCAATAAGCAGAAGGGCGAGCAATGCTTAATGGACTACAATAGTGAGTTTGATGCTCCTGAATTCAGGCAACTCCGTCAATCCAGCGCTTTGACTTTGCTCAAATACCGCACTATCCCACCCCAAACTTACCGAAATTAATCCTGCTAAACCAGCAGGTGGTCCCAAAGCATTTTTAAACCCAGCCATATTCACTACGCTGTATGAGTGGTGGTTTTTCTGTAAGCTATCTCAGCAAAGGTGATATCGATGTTGTTACTTACCCAAACATTAAGACAGCTAAAGGCACAATATGGCCTGTTATATTACATGGTGTTTACCATTGGCGAGCTGTTACTTATCGTTATTGGCATAATGTTAGCGCTGCAATTCGACAACTGGGATAAAGAACAACAATATCGAAAAGTTGAACAGCAATATTATCAGGATCTGGCTATCCAGCTTAGTGAAGACAAACACACTTTGTTGGAGCAAATAGATTACAGCAATCATTTTCGTCGCCAGCATGTCAAAGCCCTTGAGATTATTGCGACCAAAGACCAGTCAAGACAGAGCGAGTTAGCCAAGTACGCCCTTGATCTTAAAAGTTATTCGGATTTCAGACGTAAAAGCACTATTTACCAAACCTTAGTTAGCAGCGGTGATATCAAACATATTCGCGATAAAAGCCTGATCAGCCTATTACAAAAGCTGGAAAGTGAGTATAGCTATATTGAGCGAATGGAAGATATCCATAGGGAGGTGATCCTGGACAGTATCTTTCCATCCTATTTGATCAAAGCGATTAGTATTTCAGATATGCGTGTAGTGCAGCCATCAGTATTATATGACTATAAATTTGAGAATGTTGTGATTGTAACCGTCAGTTTAATAGACGAGAAAACCGGCATTTACCAAAACGCCATTCAAGACATTGATAAAATACTGGCGGAAATTGCCAAGCACAAGGGGTAATAAATTAAGCTGATCTAGCCACCGTCCTTAATGGATAGAACAAAGCCCATTATCTACTTTCATCATCACTTAGATCTAGGTTTATGCTTACGGCCGGCCCCCCAGCCGATAAGAAGCGCGCCCACTAGTGTGCCGGCCCAAGTGTAGGGTAAATAGTCATGTGCGATCTCTCTTGCTACTAGCACTAAAAACATGGATACGATACACAGTAACCAGCCAAAAAATTCGATTTTACTTAGATATTTAGACAGATAAATAGTGGCAACTTCCAATGAGTGTTAGGCAAAGGTGTAAACTAAATGAATTGATCTTAAGGGTCAATTTTTTAATCAAACATTCAACCCTAGTTTGTTTATTTCAGTTCATTAGCGTTAAGGGGGTGTCACTATGAACTTGCCCTTAGTTAAGCTTAGTTGCCATATAATAAATTCTTAGTAGATGTAAATCATCGTAATTGACTTGCTTGTCTAACGCTTCGTAAACTAACTTGAGTCGCTCAACCCCATGTTGTTCGAAGGCCGCTAGAGCTTGTTTTTTTTGCCCCGTACTGAGGGGTTTATTGTCCAGTAATTGGGCCATTAACGGTAACGCCTTTCCTTGTTGCAGATGCTGATACAAATGGTTAGTGATAGTGGTGGCTTTGACCTTAAATTGTGTCGCCAGTTGTTCAATGCTCAGACCACGCTCAAATGCCGCTACCACTTCTTTGTTACGTTCACTGGTGGCAGGCTTGCTGTTACTGCTTGGCTTACTGATCGTTTGAGCATTGGTTTTTTCTGACAGTTGATGTGTCTGACAATATTCGCTGATCACAGCAATAAACTGCTCAGCATATTTTTCTACCTTGGCCTGACCTACACCGTGGATCTGTAAGAGGCTTTGTGATGAATGAGGAAAATAATGAGCCATTTCATTCAGTGTACGATCAGAAAATATCGCATAGGGTGGCAGACTGGCCTGATCGGCTAACTGCTTTCGATGGTTTCTTAATATTAGCATTAGCCCGGCATCACCGGGGGTGCTCAGGGTTTTTGAGGCTGTATGATGTTGAGTGACCGCTTGCTGTAGCAATGCAAAAAACGGCACTTTTCCTTTTAGCACTTCACCGGCTTTGGCTGTGAGTTTAAGGCCACCAAATTGTGGATCTTGCACCAATAATGCTTTTTGGATCAGTTGCCGCGACAATGTGGTCCATTGTTTTTTAGTGTATTCATTGCCAATGTTGTAAGTGCTAATGAGGTGGTGTTGATTTTGCAATATCTTCTCGCCATTAGAGCCGCGCAATATATCAATAATATAACTGGCGCCAAATCGTTCGCCGCTGCGATATACACAAGATAGAAACTTTTGTGCAGGCACGGTTAAATCAGATTTTTGTTGGCTTTCGTTGTTGCAGTTGTCACATTGACCACAGCGCTCTTTGAGTCCGGTTTCACCAAAGTATTGCAATAACGGCAGGCGTCGGCAGTCTTCGGTTTCGGCTAGTGCTAACATGTGACTGAGATGCATATTGGCCAATCGTTTTTCTGGCTCATTAGACATTTGTTCGATGAAAAAACGAATTTTGCCGGTATCTGCATAGCCAAATAACAACAAACAATTGGCTGGCAAGCCGTCGCGCCCCGCTCGACCTATCTGTTGGTAATAGCCTTCAATATTTTTTGGCAGATCATAGTGCAACACAAAGCGTACATCGGGTTTGTTGATCCCCATTCCAAAGGCAATAGTGGCCACGATAATTTGCACATCGTCACAAATAAAGGCTTCTTGATAGTCATTGCGCTTTTGGCTGCTGAGCCCAGCATGGTAGGCTCGCGTCGAAAAACCATCGTCTTGTAGTTTACTCGCTAGTTGGTCTACCCCAGCCCGTGATTGGCAATAGATAATGCCCGATTGATCTGGGTGCTCCAAGATAAAGTTCTTACATTGTTGGTAAGGACTATCTTTGGGTAAGACCTCTATATACAAGTTAGGGCGGTCAAAGTTGGCAACAAATTCACTGTCTTCGGCTATGCCTAATTGGCGCTTGATATCCTCTCTTACCCTTGGGGTTGCAGTAGCGGTCAGGGCGATACAAACTGCTGTGGGTAGATGTTCGATTAATCGATTGAGTTGTCTGTAGTCAGGGCGAAAATCATGGCCCCATTCAGATATACAGTGAGCCTCATCTATGGCAATACAAGACACTTGTATCTGGCCCAGTAGTTGTAAAATATTGCTTTGCAAAACGGTTTCTGGTGCCAGAAATAAGAGTTTTATCTGCTGCTGTTCAATGGCCCGTATATTTTTCTGGTATTGATCTGTGGCAAGAGAACTATTGAGCACACATGCAGGGATCGCTAGTTCATTAAGTTGCCTGACTTGGTCTTGCATTAATGATATTAGTGGAGAGATCACTAGAGTCAAACCATCAAAAACCATGCCCGGGATTTGATAACATAGGGATTTTCCACCACCTGTGGGCATAATAGCTAAGGTGTTTTGTCTGTCTAAAATGTTAGCTATGATGTCTTGTTGGCCATCTCGAAACTGACTGAAACCAAATACATCATTAAGCACTTTAGTGGCTTGGGTAATCACGGGCTTTGCCTACCTTGTTGATCGGTTAATTCGATAAATTTGCACTCTGAATGTAATAATACGATCCACACTGGATACTTACCATGCTAGTGATGGTTTATAAAGTGATTAATCTGGGTCTGGTACAGGGCCAAATAGTCTGCTTAGACAATAGCTGGCAGCTGCAACGGCATACATTTGGGGCTGTGGGTGGCTCAGTGCCATATTATAAAAAGTGACATAGAGTGGGCCTAAAGATAATCTCTGTCTGTTATATACTAAAGCATTATTATTTTATCCAAATGCAAGGTGCTAAGTTTATGATTAAAATGTAAAATAAACATTAAGTTAAAGTGGCTCTTGATAGGTGTTAGCAATCCAGCTGTTAGATGACTCTCCCTAGCTGAGAACACTTTTTATGTAAAATAAAATTGGAACTCTATGAAAACTCTATCTGATATCGGGCTAATTGGCCTTGCTGTTATGGGTGAAAACCTAATTTTAAACATGGCGAGTAAGGGGTACACAGTTACCGCATACAACCGTTCAACTGATAAAGTTGAAAATTTCATCAATGGTAGAGCCAAAGGTGAAAGTATTAGAGGCGCTTATTCCATAGAAGAGTTAGTGCAGTCTTTAGCCACACCGCGCAAGATCATGATAATGGTAAAATCTGGCGCCCCAGTTGACGCGACCATAGAGCAACTATTACCTCTTTTAGCCAAAGGCGATATCATTATCGATGGCGGCAATACCCACTTCCCCGATACTATTCGCCGAGAAAAATATTGCGCTGAGCAAGGCATTAATTTTGTTGGTGCTGGGGTATCAGGCGGTGAAGAGGGTGCATTGAAAGGCCCTTCTATTATGCCTGGTGGTTCATTAGAAGCTTGGGCCGCAGTTAAGCCTATCTTCCAAGATATTTCGGCCAAGGTCGAAGACGGTTCCCCTTGCTGTGATTATGTGGGCGAAAACGGTGCCGGTCACTTTGTGAAGATGGTCCACAATGGCATCGAATATGGTGATATGCAGTTATTGTGTGAAGCCTACCAAATCATGAAAGATGTGTTAGGTATGTCTGCCGATGAAATGCATGAAGTCTTTAAGCAGTGGAACACCACAGAATTAGACAGTTACTTGGTGGAAATCACTCGTGACATCTTGGCCTATAAAGACGAAGACGGTGGGCCCCTAGTTGAGAAGATTTTAGATACTGCAGGACAAAAGGGCACAGGCAAATGGACTGGCGTTGTTGCCTTAGACTTAGGTGTACCTCTGACCCTTATTGCCGAGTCGGTATTTGCCCGATGTATCTCTGCCCTTAAGGAAGAAAGAGTCGAGGCATCGCAAGTATTAACCGGTCCGGCTATCAGCTTTGATGGTGATAAAGTGGCCTTTATTGAAGACTTACGCCAAGCAGTATTGGCTGCCAAAATTGTCTCTTACGCCCAAGGTTATACACTAATGCGTGAAGCTGCCAAGGAATATAACTGGGATCTCAACTATGGCGGCATTGCATTAATGTGGCGTGGCGGTTGTATTATACGGTCGGCTTTCTTAGGCAAAATTAAAGAAGCCTATGTGAAAAATCCCGAGATAAAGAACTTATTATTAGATGACTACTTTAAAGACACTGTAGTGGATGCCCAGCAAGGCTGGAGACGTGTGATCGTCAGTGCTATTACCAATGGTGTACCTGCGCCTTGTTTGACAGCGGCACTTAATTACTTTGATGGATATCGCACCGCTCGCTTGCCAGCCAATTTATTACAAGCCCAGCGTGATTATTTTGGTGCCCATACTTATGAGCGCACAGATAAACCCAGAGGTGAGTTTTTCCACACCAATTGGACTGGGCGCGGTGGCAACACATCGTCTTCCACTTATAACGCGTAGCCACTGACCAATATCTGCCAGTGAGATAACAGCAAAAGCCCATCAGTGTATGACTGATGGGCTTTTTGATTTCTAGTGTCAGCACATCAAAAACCGGGTCATAGTGTTGTGCCACAGCGCTAAATCAGGAAACGCCTCAGGGCCTAATTAACAGCTAAGAATATAAATTTGCCATTGTTTGAGCAAGGCCTTGAAGTCTGCCAAACCACAGCCTTGACTATCCAATGGGTTTTCAAGCTCTGGCGATAAGGTTTGTGTCTCGCTAACACTAGTATTATTTAGCACTAGCTCTACCTCGTCATCGGCAAATAGCAGATGGTAAACTTTACCGATATGTTGGTAGTGGTTTATCTGTAACTGCTGCAATAACTCAATTTTAGCCAATAATAGGCTGACTTGGGCTCTATCTTGGGCAATATCATTACTTAGCCAGTCGCCATAATTCTCGGTTTCTAATTCACATTTTGCGACTGGATTGCCCAGCAAATCACGATAAAATTGATAGTCCATTATATATTATCTCCTGATTGTTCAGCAAAGACCTGACCACAACGATCGAGTTCGGTTAAATACACCCGCACATCAAACTCTATTTGATGATAATCGGCTAACATATGCTGACATAATTGATAAAAAGCCTTGTTATGCTCTTTCTCTTTTAGGTGGGCTAATTCATGTACCACTATCATATTTAGAAAAGCCACAGGTGTATTTTTAAATAAGGTACTGATCCTTAGCTCATTCTTACTCTTGAGTTTAGCCCCTTGCACTCTTGATACATAGCTATGTAATCCCAGAGCCTGATTGACCACATGAATTTTGCTGTCGTATACCACCTTGCTCAGAGGCTGGGTCTTTTTCATATACTGATTTTTTAAGGCCATCACATAATCGCGCAAGCTATTGTCATTAGTGACGCCATGCATATCCGAGTAGCGGCTTCGTAGCCAGTCACCCAGCTTATTGTGCTCAATTAAGTGCTGAATATTGTCCTGCAAATGTGCCGGGTAGTGGGCAAGGTAAATCAGTGGCTGTGGCATCTTAGCAATCTCCAGAACAGGTAATGTAAGTGTAAAGTATTTGCCGTTAAATTGTGCGGATGGAGAAGGAATAATTGACATATGAAATATCATATATATGATATTTCATATGTCCTATAAATAGGTTGGTATTTTGCTCACAGCACTTAGATTTTATAAATGTTTATCTGAAGATACTCGGCTGAAATCTATGTTATTACTGAGCCTGCATGATGAGTTATGTGTGTGTGATCTGATGCTAGCCCTTAATTTGAGTCAACCCAAGATCTCAAGGCACTTGGCTCAGCTAAGAGAGTTTACTGTGTTAACCGCCCAAAGACGAGGCCAATGGGTGTTTTATCGCCTGAATGCCGATTTGCCAGTATGGATGATAGAAGTGCTAAAAGTCACAGCCCATAATAGTGCTGAGGAATTAGCAGACAATATGAGTTGCCTAAGTGGCAACCCAGACCAGAATAATCGTTGTTAAGCAAAAAAAGCTAAAGAGAACCCATTGTTTAAAATTTTATATATATGTACCCATAATCGTTGTCGCAGTATTTTGTCTGAAGCCATTACTAATCATATGGGTCAAGGTCAAATTTTGGCTAAAAGCGCCGGTAGTCAAGCCGTTGCACAAGTGCATCCTATGTCTATTCGTTATCTAAGCGAAGCGGGGATCCCAACCCAAGGCCTGCGCAGTGAATCTTGGCATGAATATGAACACTTTGCCCCAGATTTGGTGGTCACAGTCTGTGACTCGGCAGCGGCTGAAAGCTGTCCTGTGTGGTTTGGTAACAGTATGGTGCTGCATTGGCGGTTAACCGACCCATCCAAGGTACATGGCAGTCAACAAGACGTTGCCGAAGCATTTAAGCATACTATTACTGTGATCCAAGCTAGGGTAAAACAATTGCTTAACTTAGACTTGTTTAACCAAGATCTTAAGGTACTCAAGGGGCAGCTGCAAAACTTGGTGGTCGATTGATTGATCGATCCATCTCTTATCACTGAGCAAAAATTAGCATGACCTGCCTGGCTGTTTTCTAGTATAAAGGTTTAACCACGGAGATTATGCCTTGAAAACTGTGTCAAGTTCCCCCCCACAATGTGAGAAACCTAGCCTATTAAGCATATTGCTTGAAGTGCGGGCGCCTTTAGAGTTTGCTTCTCTGGCGTTACATGCTTCCTCGCTATGCAAAGCACCTAAAGGGAATGGAAAGCCTGTCTTGTTGGTGCCTGGCTATCATGCCGATGACTATTCAATGCGTCCATTAGGGGCATATTTAAGCTATTTGGGTTACCGAGTGTACTACACCGATATGGGCCGTAATATGGGCAAGGTCAACACTGACATGCATAGATTAGGTGCCAGAGCAGAGTCCATCTGTGAGCAGTTAAAGGGGGGTAAAGTGACTCTGATTGGCTGGAGTTTGGGCGGCGTGCTAACCCGCGAAGCGGCTCGCCTTTTTCCTGACTCGGTACAAGAGGTGATCACTCTGGGCACCCCTGTTATCGGTGGCCCTAAGTTTACCTCTATCAGCAAACAATATGCCTATGCTAATCAAATTAACATAGGAGAGTTTGAGTTAGATATACATGAGCGTAACTGCATGGGTTTTAAGCAAGCGGTCACGTCCATCTATAGTAAAACCGACGGTGTAGTGGGCTGGCAGGCATCCATCGATAGCTACAATCCACAAGCCAATAATATTGAGGTGTCAGGCTCTCACTTAGGTTTAGGGGTGAACCCTCAAGTATGGAAAATCATTGCCGAGATTTTGAGTGATTAGCGCAACGTTTTGAACAGTATTTGACTTGCTGCCAGCAGCGCTGCCACTTTTTTCGCCAATTAAAAGGCCGTGCACAGACGACACATATCTTGCTGGGTAAGTCACACTTCTTCATGACAGTCTAAGGCTTTAAAAAATATTTCACTGTCCCTTTTAATGCTCTGTTGTTTTTCTTCGGTCATTTTTTTCAAGGTATTATAAGGCATGCCCAAACGTGGGTTTGAGCCCAACTTGTCTTTATTTCTACTTAAAAAATCCCAATAAAGATAATTGAATGGACAGGCTTGAGCGCCATTTTTTAGCTTAACGTTATAGTGGCAATTTTGGCAATAATTTGACATTTTGTTGATGTATGCGCCGCTTGCGGCATAGGGTTTACTGGCTAACAACCCCCCGTCTGCGAATAATATCATGCCCGTGACATTTGGCATTTCTACCCATTCGTAGGCATCAGCATAGACAATCAAGTACCATTCATTGACTTGCTTGGGATCTAATCCCGCTAACAAGGCAAAATTACCTAATACCATTAGTCTTTGAATATGATGGGCATAAGCATTTTCTTTGGTTTCTGTAATGCATTGCTGTAAACAATTCATCTTAGTCTGGCCGTCCCAAAAAAAGCGGGGTAAAGGGTTTGTGGCCTGTAAGGCGTTTTGTGTCTGGTAGTCGGGCATTTTTAACCAATACAGACCTCTGACATATTCCCGCCAACCCAATACTTGCCGAATAAAACCTTCTACTGCATTGAGTGGGGCAGCACCCATATGATAAGCCTGCTGTGCCCGCTCGATCACTTCTTTGGGCAGCAGTAAACCACAATTCAAATAAAAACTAATATGAGAATGAAATAGCCAAGGCTGTCCTTGGGCCATGGCATCTTGATAATCGCCGAAGTGTATTAGGCGCTCCAGCACAAACACATCTAGCACCTTTAATGCTTGCTCCTTGGTCACCGCAAAATGGAAGGGCAATAGATCGCCAAAGTGATGGTCAAAATGATTGGCAACCAGCTCTAACACTTCAAGGGTTATAGGGTCCGCGGCAAACTTGGTGGGGGCGGGCGCGACCACCCCTTTAGGTAAGGCCTTACGATTGGCACTGTCAAAATTCCATTTGGCACCCAGTGGTTGATCACCGTCCATAAGAAAATTCCAAGCTTTGCGCATTTCACGATAGAAAAATTCCATACGCAGCTGTTTACGGCCCTGCGCCCAATTGGCAAACTCATTTAAGCTGGCTAGGAACCTTGAGTCTTCACGAATTTCAACGGGTAATCCTAATTTATCTTGCCAAGTTAGCATATCTTGCAGGACGCGATATTCGCCGGGATGAGTGAGAATTATCTTAGTAATCCCTTTCTGGGCACACAGATTAGCCACTTCGTGATACAAACTACCTTGATTATTTGGGCAGTCGTATTTTCGGTAAAACACCTGATAGCCCAATTGAGTCAGATCTTCGGCAAAATGCCGCATCGCCGAAAAAATAAAGGCTATTTTTTTCTTATGGTGTTTGACATAGGTTGCCTCAGTGCGCACTTCTGCCAGTAACAACCAATCCGTCTGCGGCTGGCAGTCTTGCAAGCTGGCCAATGACAGGCTGAGTTGATCCCCTAAGATCAGTCTCAAGGTGGTCATAGTTGCTCAGTGATATTGGACAGCTCTTTACTTTGTGCCAGTGCATCTAGGGCTCTATGCCTTGATGCTTTCAAATCGACTATAGGTGCCGGATACTGGTTGCCCAATTCGACCCCCGCATATTTCAGTATTTCAGGTGGCGCATCCCAAGGATTATGCAGGAATTTATCGGGTATTTTGCTCAACTCTGGACAATAACGTTTAACATAATGGCCTTGTGGATCAAAACGCTGGCCCTGTAGCACTGGATTAAATATTCGGAAGTAGGGCGCAGCATCCGCGCCTGTTCCTGCTATCCACTGCCAGCTTGCGCTATTGGCCGCCAGATCTGCATCTAACAAACAATCCCAAAACCAACGCTCACCATGATGCCAGTGTATTAATAGGTTTTTGACTAAAAACGAGCCCACCACCATACGTACTCTATTGTGCATGGTGCCGGTTTGCCATAACTCACGCATACCTGCATCTATTATGGGGATACCGGTCTGGCCTAATTGCCAGGCTTTCAAGGCTTGTGGATCAGTTCGCCACGGAAAACTTTCGAACTTAGGGCTAAAGTTCTTGTGCGGTAAACTTGGGAAGTGATACAGCAAATAGTGAGAGAACTCCCGCCAGCCTAATTCACTTAGATAACAGTCTAAGCCAATATTCTGCTGATCTAGTGGCACTGAGCCTAGGCTTGCATACCATATTTGATTAGGCGATATTTCACCAAAGTGTAAATGTGCCGACAAGCCTGATGTCCCTTTTGCTGAAGGAATGTCTCTTTGATCTTTATATGCACCGGCCCCCTTAGGTAAAAATGCTTGCAGCCTATCAGCGGCGCCCGCTTCTCCTGGCTGCCATAGTGCTTGCATGGACTCATACCAATCAATAGTTGGCATCAATTTTAAGGTATCCAGGCCCTGATCATATTGCTCGAGATAATCAATCTGTAGATTGCTTGGCGCCGCGACCGGCACTCTTGGTGCTGTTTTGCTTAAACAGCCTCTGCGATAATAGGGAGTAAAGACTTTATAAGGGGTCTGATCTTTTTTTAAGACCTGCCATGGCTCCCACAATAATTGCCCGTTAAAGCTTTGCACCTCGACCCCTAGCGCCTTTAAGCTTTGTTTTAGTAGGGTATCTCGTTTGATTTGCCAAGGCTCGTAACATCTATTCCAAACCATACGTGTAATGCCTTGGGCCTTCACCA
This sequence comes from Paraglaciecola sp., assembly GCA_034111785.1. Classification (GTDB taxonomy): domain Bacteria; phylum Pseudomonadota; class Gammaproteobacteria; order Enterobacterales; family Alteromonadaceae; genus Paraglaciecola. The sequence goes on along the minus strand of JAWUWP010000011.1, from coordinate 273,799 downwards.
ACTGTATGATCTGCTCAACTGCATCGCCAACCAAACAATGCAGTTGTTGCCCTAATGAGGCATCTAAGGACAGTAGCGATTGATGCAACCACCATCGACTGGCGGCGCCTATTTTCTCATGCTCTGGGCAGTGACTATCTAAAATATAAAGGGGAATAACGGGTCCTAAACTAGCGGCGTAGGTCAGCGCAGGGTTGTCTCTTAAACGTAAGTCTTGGCGAAACCAAACCACAGTGGATGAGCTAATGAGATTATTCCTTATTATTCTTTTGCGTGTTTACGTTTTGTTGAGGTAATTGGATCCTTAAGCTAGCAAAAATAGTACAAAACAGTGACCTACTAAGCCTAGAAACATGGTTTCAGGTGATATTGTCATGAGCAGATAACAATAATCACCACTGAATGGGTATTTATGATTGATTAATTTTTTAGCCTGATTAGACTATTACTATCAGGTTATACCTCGACCTTTACCCATTAAGACATTTATTTATCAGTATGCCTACTCAAAAGATCATCCAACATCTACTCCAACAGATTGAAGCTCAGGGCTTTAAGGTGGCGGTGCATTTTGAGTTGGAAGGTGTCTGTGAGCTCGCCAAGGGATATCAACAACTGGATTATCAAGGCATTAATCAGGGGCTAGCCAAACTTGGCATCGATGGCGAACTTAAGACAGAGTTTTGGAAAAATCAATGGGAGTATGTATCGTTATTTAATGGCCAATCACCCTTACAAGAAGCCCATAACCTAGCTCGCAGTATGGCACTACTGCCGGCTTTAATGGCTCAGTATGGTGCCGCAAACGTATTGATGGCACCCGTCGCTTGGAGCGGTGATCAGGGGCGTTATGTATCTGGTTCAGGTGCTATTTTCTCCTTGGACAAGCGTTCGGTACATATTCCTAATGCGATCCAAATGAACATTAGTGTGCAAAACTCTGCGGGTGACAACTTATTTGCCGAGCATGGTCTGGGTGAATGGGTGCAACAGCAATTATTAGTCAATAGTTACTCTTGTTGCTTATTATTTTTGCCGGAAGAAGACGCCTTTAAACGGTTAGCCTTAAGAGATGAATATGGCTTGGATGCGGAGCTAAGCTCGCCGGTTATATTGTCTGGAGGGCATCAGGGCAGTATTGCCTTATACAAAAAAGTGGGTAAACACAATCAGCCTATGGGGGTTGAACCACTGTTTTATGCTGCCGATAATTCGGTATTACACTACTCGGCCGATTGGAAAAAAACGGCGAGAGTGGAACATAGAATTGGTGCCACCAGTAAAAATTATGATCCTTATATGAACGTACTCTTTATTCTCTTAAACGTCCTCGACGCTTTAACAAAATGGCAAGGTGGTGGATCTGTTGATCCATTCGGTGAAAAGGAGCTCCCCAAGTCCTTATATGACCAACCGGGCTTACCAGGCGCCTTGTCTTTGTTCGAAGATGATACTTGGTTGGTAGACAGGGTGAATTTTTACTGTGAGGCATTACCAAAGAGTGAAGGATTATTAGGTCAAGAGATTAAAAGTAGAGTGTTGCGTCAATACCAAAAATCTGTAGTGACATTATTATAATATTGTCAGTTAGCACTGCTCAGTTTTAGAAGATGGAGAGCAAGAAATTTTGCCAAAACAAAAATTAGTCGTTTTAAATAAACCCCCATTGTTGGTGGGTAATGATGTTGAACAAAAGCGCACAGAATTAAGAGAATATTTCGAACAAAGTTGGGAGTTGTATGGATCATTGTTTGCTTTGATCAATGAGCACAGTGCGTACTTCCTGCGCCCCGAACCCTTGCGTCATCCATTAATTTTCTATTATGGGCATACCGCGGTGTTTTATGTGAATAAGTTGCTCCTCGGTAATTTTATGCAGGATCGGGTCGATTTGCATATCGAGTCCAGCTGCGCCATAGGGGTGGATGAAATGTCTTGGGATGATTTGTCTGCCGACAATTATCAATGGCCGAGTGTACAAGCTGTGGCTGATTACCGTGACAAAGTTAAAGCTAAGGTGTTACAGCTGATTGATACTATGCCCATTAGCTTGCCTATCAGTCAAGACTCATTAGCTTGGGTCATACTAATGGGCTGTGAACATGAGCGCATTCATATTGAAACCTCATCGGTGATCATGCGTATGTTGGATCTCGACTATCTCAGCCCTACTGAGCAATGGGCCGGTTGTCAGCAAGCGGGTACAGCCCCAGACAATCAGCTGTTAGAAGTGCATGGCCAAGAGCTAGTGCTCGGGCGTGCTACTACTGAAGATACTTACGGTTGGGACAATGAATACGGTCACCAGCCCATCAGTGTCGAGTCTTTTTCGGCATCTGAGTTTTTGGTCTCTAATCAAGAATACTTAGGTTTTGTGCAAGCACAAGGCTATCAAACCCCAGAGTACTGGAGTGAAGAAGGGCAAGCATGGTTGGCTTTTACAAAGGCCAGTAAACCCCGCTTTTGGTTGTGCAAGCAAGGAAAATATTGGCAACGTAATTTGACCCAAGAACAGCCATTGCCCTTGAATTGGCCAGTGGAGGTGAATTATCTAGAGGCCAAGGCATTTTGTAATTGGAAAAACGGCCAAAGCGATAAATTTGTGCGTCTACCCACTGAAGCCGAATGGCAAGTCATGCGCAATGCGTTGCCCACTGATGTTAATGATTGGCAAAGCGCGCCGGGTAATATTAATTTAGAACATTTTGCCTCCTCCTGCCCAGTAGACAGTTTTAAGCAGACGGAGTTTTACGATCTGATCGGTAATGTCTGGCAATGGACCGAAAGCCCAATAGACGGTTATGAGGGGTTTAAAGTGCATGCCTTGTATGATGACTTTTCGACCCCTACTTTTGATGGTAAACACAACTTAATCAAAGGCGGGAGTTGGATCTCCACAGGCAATGAAGCCACCCGACAAGCCCGTTACGCCTTTCGTCGTCACTTTCACCAGCATCTAGGCTTTAGGTATGTGGCCAGCGACAGCCTTGAGATACCCATCAAGCCTGTGATCTTGTGTGAGATGCAAACAGACATTAGTTGTATGTTACACCATCAATATGCGGCCCATAGCCAACAACCAACCCATGATATACAGCAACTGCTTGCTCTGTTGTCTCCCTATCTACAACATTCACATAAGGCTTTGGATTTAGGCTGTGGTACAGGCCGCCTCAGTTTTGAATTGAGCAAATCTATTGCACATGTTCAGGGCATTGATGCCACTGCTAGGCATGTTCAGCATTGTTTAGCTTTAAGAGACAGTGGTTACCTGCGTTATGCCATGCCTACTGAAGGTCAACTACATGAGTTTTTTGAGGTGTCTGTGGCTGCCCTAAAACTTCAGCCAGGGCACAATGGATTACATTTTTCCCAAGGTGACGGGCATAATCTCAAGGCACAATTTAGTGATTATGATCTGGTCATATGTTATCGGTTACTGGAGTTTTGTTATAACCCTAGGCAAATGCTAGAGCAAGTCTGCGCAAGGGTGCAGCCTAAGGGGATTTTGGTATTAGGCAGTAATTATGCCTGGGATAGCCAATTGGCGAAACCCCAAGACTGGATAGGCGGTGTTAAACGTAATGGTGAGAACCTAAGCAGCGAAAGTCATCTTAAAGAACTATTGAGCCCACAATTTGAGCTGTTATCACAAACCAACATTAGCAGCCATATACAGCAAGATAGTCGTAGCAGTCTCACTAGCCATAATCACCTGACCTTTTGGCAAAAAAAATAAGGGTAAGCCGGTATCACCTCTATGGTGATCAATCGCCTTAAACAGAAAATCCAGCACCGGGCCGCGGATTTTATCCGTAGCGCCCCTATTGTGTTGTACCCTGCCAGCCTACTTAATAGCAAAGTGGCTAGGCATAATTGGGGAGCAGCAATATGCCCTGACTATTAGCCACCCACTAGATGAATGTTTGACAGGATAACGATGAGCTTAAAGGTGCTGGTGGCAGGAGCGGGTATAGGTGGCTTATGTAGTGCACTGGCTCTGGCTAAACGGGGTTTTAAGGTACAAGTATACGAAAAATCACAGCAAGTAGGCGAAGTGGGTGCGGGCCTGCAGCTCAGTCCCAATGCTATGTGTGTTCTAAGAGCGCTAGGGGTGGCAGAGCCAGTCACTGACTTGGCTTTTTTACCCAAGGCAGCCGTGATGCGGCACTACCAGACAGGTAAAGAATATTTTTCGCTGGCACTGGGGGACAGCGCCAAGCAGCGTTATGGCGAACCTTATTTACACATTCATAGAGCCGATTTGCACAGAGTATTGGCTAAAGCTTGCCAAGACTTAGCGGTGCAAGTGAATTTGGGACTTGGGGTGACGGGTTATCAGCAATCCGCTCAATCGGTGCAAGTGCAGCTAGACTCGGCCGAGTCGGTAGAAACAGACGTATTGGTGGGCGCCGATGGCATTCGTTCTGCCGTACAGGCATGTATGCAAGGCTTTGCCGAAGAACACATCAAGCCCCAGTTTTCTGGTCAAGTGGCTTGGCGTGGCACTATTGCTGCGGAGCAACTACCTAAAGGGTTGATTAAAGGCAATGCAAATTTATGGGTAGGGCCGGGTCAACACTTTGTCAGCTATTTTGTACGTGGCGGGCAGCTAATCAATTTTGTGGCGGTACAGGAACGTCACCAATGGCAAAGTGAAACATGGCATGAAGCCGGAGATATCCATCAATTGCGGGACAGTTTTAAGGGTTGGCATCCGGAAGTAACAGAGTTATTGGCGGCCACTGACGCGTGTTTTTTATGGGGGCTGTTTAACCGGCAACCTTTAAAGCAATGGACAGATAAAAATGTGGTGCTAGTAGGTGATGCTTGTCATCCTATGTTGCCATTTTTGGCCCAAGGTGCTGCCATGGCAATCGAAGATGCTTATGCCTTGGCGTCTTGTTTAGCGACCCAGCAAGATAGAGCGGCGGCCCTTAACACTTACCAGACTTTACGCTCACCACGCACCAATGAAATTCAACGGAAGGCCAACAAAAATGCTGGTTTGTATCATATGTCTTCAACTATTGAGCGGGGTAAATTATTAGCCCTATCTAGTTTGTCTTATCTAGGCTTAAGCGATCCTTTGGCCTACAAACAAGTGGATCCCATCTACGCCTACAATATAGTAGAACAACTTAGGTAGTGGTACTTACTTTGTTTATTCTGGTTAGAATTTCCTAAATTTCATCACTTAGAGACAGTTGTCACCCGCACAATGCGGGGTATTAACTATACTCACCCAGAACATTCTATAGTTGCTCCTAGTGAGGGGGAAAGGATGCCGGCAATGGCCCCGTTGCCTCAGTGAAATCAGCTGACATAGACCCTTTTTATAAAAAGAAAGATACAGAAATCTGTTTGATATGTATCCCGACACCACTAGTGAATAGGTGGAAGATGTGACCACATTTTCTTGTTTGTTTGCCTATTCTGGCTTCTCACCTTTGGCTTCACAGGTCGCTATGTCTATGCAAAAGTCAGTATCAGCTTTTAGACGTATCAGCGGCATATTCGGTCACACTTTCGAGTTGACCTAATATGCTCATTGGCTTATTCACTGTGACTTTTTACCTAATGGATTAATCTCACCGAAGTGACATGTTCAATTTCACCTATAGCGCGGATCACATTGTCATTTTCCATGATCTCAACATCTAAAATGTTGTAGGCCAAATCTCCTCTGCTCTTGTTCATCATATCCAGAACATTGACGTTGTGATCGGCCAATACCGACAACACACTGCCTAGTACTTTAGGCACGTTCTCGTTGGAGAAGATAATACGTTGCCCCTCACCTCGAGCCATACTAACATCGGGGAAATTCACCGAATTTTTAATATTACCGTTTTCTAGAAACTGTTTAATTTGATTGGCAGCCATGATGGCACAGTTATCTTCCGCTTCTATAGTAGAGGCACCAATGTGTGGCATGGCAATGATGTCATCACGGCCATAAAAAAGTGGTTCAGGGAAGTCACAAACGTAACCTTTTAAGGAACCATTATCTAAGGATGCGACTATGGCTTGGGGGTCGACAATAGACTCTCGAGCAAAATTGACCAACAGCATACCGGGTTTAGCATGTTCTAACGCCGCCCCATCGATCATATGTTTGGTTTGTTCAATAGCAGGTACATGTAAACTCACATAATCGCAGCGAGCTAACAAGGCGTGCATATTTTCTGCCCTTTGCACTTCACTGGATAACCGCCAGGCCGCCTCTATAGATAAGGCAGGGTCAAAACCCACCACTTTCATGCCCAAGGCTAGTGCCATGTCAGCGACCAGAGAGCCGATAGCTCCTAATCCCACTATGCCGAGTGTTTTGCCCATAAGCTCATTGCCGGCAAATTGCTTTTTTTGTGCTTCGAGGGTTTTGTGTAAGGCTTGTGCATCTTTTACTTGATGTAAAGTGGCCACATGATCTATACCTGATTTTATCCCTCTAGAGCCTAATAATAAGCCAGCTAACACCAACTCTTTCACCGCATTGGCATTAGCCCCAGGGGTATTAAAGACCACTATGCCTTTTTGACTATAGTCCTGCACTGGCACGTTGTTGACACCGGCACCGGCACGGGCCACCGCTAACACCGACTCGCTTAATATTTCTTCATGTAATTTATGACTACGCAGTAACAGCGCGTCAGGATGACCAATATCTGAGCCCACTTCATAATTTTCACGACTAAAACGTTCTAGACCTTTAATGGATATTTGATTAAATGTTTTTATTTTATACATAAGATGTTTTGCCTGTAGTGTTAACCCTAGAGTGACTCGGGTGAAATTTTGACTTGCTGGTAGGCCCATTCGAGCCAAGGCAAAAGTGCGCAGATATTGGCGTTTTCTATGGTGGCCCCACACCATATTCTGAGGCCTGCCGGCGCATCTCTATAGGCGCCAATGTCGTAAGCAACTTGTTCTTTTTCTAGCAGTTTGACTATGGATTTGATTTGTTCTTGATCCACAGTTAAGGTCAAACAAACGCTAGTATTAGAGCGGTGAGCCGGATCTTTAGCTAAAAATTCTATCCAATTATGTTGCTCTACAAATTTTTCTAGGGTGGCGAGATTTTGCTGACAACGGGCAATAGTGCCCGCTACTCCACCCACAGACTCAACCCAAGTTAATGCATCTAGATAATCGACCACGCACAGCATAGATGGCGTATTAATAGTCGCACCAGTGAATAACCCCTCTATCAGTTTGCCGCCCTTGGTCATGCGAAATATTTTTGGCAAGGCACGTTCAGGGGTAAAACTTTCAAGACGTTGCACCGCTGCTGGGCTTAATATCAACATACCGTGTCCCCCTTCTCCCCCTAACACTTTTTGCCAGCTGTAGGTGATCACATCGAGTTTGTGCCAATCCATATCTTGTGCAAAAACCGCTGAGGTGGCATCACAAAATGTTAAACCTTGGCGGTTTGCATCTATCCAGTCGGCATTAGGTACAGTGACACCAGAAGTGGTGCCATTCCATGTGAACACCAGATCATTGTCACAATTGACCGCCGATAGATCAGGCAGTCGCCCATAATCCGCTTGGCGCACTGTGACATGCTCTAATTTTAATTGTTTGGTAATATCGGTGGCCCAACCTTGACCAAATGATTCCCAGTACAATACTTCTACCGGACGCTCACCTAACATCGACCACATGGCCATTTCCATGGCGCCGGTATCAGATGCAGGCACCACTGCCACTCGATATCCTTCGGGCAAACCTAGTATTCTGGCGGTATCTAAACAGGCACTTTTAAGGGCTTTTTTACCCACATCTGCACGGTGTGAACGACCCAAAACACTGAGATCCAAGTTATTAACGTTGTAACCTGGACGCTTAGCACATGGGCCAGATGAAAAATTAGGGTTGGCGGGTTTAATACTGGGTTGCATCTTTGACTCGAATTAAGGAAACATTATTTGTGAGTAGCACAATACTCGTGATAGGGGTTAACCACTAATATTCAAGTGACATGATTTATAGCTAATAGTGTTATAGACACCGTTAGCCCCATCCGCTTGTTTTGTGTTCACAAGGGAAGGGAGGCGCAGTTGAGACCACAAGTCTTATTATTGACCTTAACACAGGCCGCTAGGAGCAAAATTCACATAAAACCAAAGTAAAGCATTAAATATATCGCTATATGGTAAAAAGAGTTTGCTAATAAGAGGCAGTGCTTTAGGATCTCACCTTGGATCACATATTGTTCGTATAGAGTCTGTTTTGAAGCATATCCCCGCGATCACCTTAATTAAGAATGCCAATGTTTTTGCACCCCAATCTTTGGGTATGCAACATCTATTAATTGCCGCTAACAAAATCATCTATATGGGTTCGGCTTTACCGAGCATTAATGGTCTTGAGGTGGAAATAGTCGACGCCAATGGATGTGCAGTCATACCTGGTTTGATTGATGCGCACACCCATATTACTGGTGGGGGGGGGGAAGCGGGTTTTGCTACTCGTGTGCCGCCTGTGCCGTTAAGTCAGTTTACCCAAGCCGGTGTGACCACTGCAGTTGGTCTGTTAGGCACAGATGATATTACCCGTAATACCGAGTCTCTGGTGGCGCAGGTCTATGCATTGCGTGAAGAAGGCCTGTCTGCTTATTGTTATACTGGGGGCTATCATTTACCTCTGACCACACTAACAGGTTCAGTCAGGACCGATATTGTGTTTGTAGATCCTGTTGTGGGAGTGGGTGAATTAGCTATTAGCGATCACCGTTCTAGTCAACCTACATTAAACGAATTACTTAAGGTGGCATCTGAATGCCATGTGGCGCGTTTGATCACAGGCAAAGCGGGGGTATTACACTTGCATCTAGGAGATGGCGAACGTGGCTTGTCCCTTATCCGCGAAGCCCTATCGGTAGCAGAAATTCCTGCCCGCACTTATAATCCTACCCATATTAACAGGCAAAGATTTTTATTTGATGAGGCCTGTGAATTAGCCAGGCAAGGTTGTTGGATTGATGTCACGGCTTTTGAAACTGGAGCCGAAGGTTATGAGCCAGCCGAAGCCTTATTACGTTATTTGGACAGTGATTATCCCCAAGATAAATTGACTATTAGTTCGGATGGCGGCGGTTGTTTGCCCTGTTTCGACCATCAGGGACATATGACTAAAATGGACTTTGCCAGCGCCATTTCAATGACCAAGGTATTCTATGAATTGATCGACCAAGGAGTGCCGATAGAGCGCTGCTTACCGTTTTTTACCAGTAACGTGGCTGGTGTTATGAATTTTTCCCACAAGGGGCGGTTACAAGTGGGAATGGATGCCGATTTATCGATCCTAGATCAGCACAATCGTTTGAACGATGTGATGGCGCTAGGGCGTTGGCATATGCGAGATAAAAGTATGTGTATAAAAGGCACATTCGAATCCTAAAGGGATTAAATTTACTACTCTAGTAATAGAGTAAAATGTATTAATTATTGAGGTACAGTTATGCCGTCTCCCGATGTTGAAGGGCAGCAACGTGGTTATGTAATTCCAATCGGCGGGGCCGAAGAGAAAATTGATAACCCAGAAATTTTAAAACAATTTATTAAATTAGCTGGGGGTAAGGAGGCCAATATTTGTATTATTCCTACTGCCAGTCAATTGGATGATACGGGCGAACGTTACGAAGCCTTGTTTACCGAGTTAGGCGCGGGTAAAACCCTATCCTTAAATATCTGTGAGCGCGCGGATGCGCAAAAACAAGATTATGTTACCAGCCTTGAAGCTTGCACTGGTATATTTATCACAGGTGGCAATCAGTTACGTTTATCTACTATCTTAGGTGGTACCCCTATTGCCAAGGCAATACGTCAACTCAATGCCAAAGGTGTGCATGTGGCAGGTACCTCTGCAGGCGCGGCTATTGTCTCACAGCATATGATAACAGGCGGTAATACGGGCATAGTGCCCACTGAAGATGGCGTAAATCTGGCGCCTGGTATGGGACTGATCAACACAGTGGTAGTGGATCAACATTTTAATCAACGCAATCGTTTAGCCCGACTGCTCAGTGCGGTGTCTTACAATCCGTTCTTGATAGGCATTGGTTTAGACGAAGATACCGCTGCTTTTATTGATCATGATAATGTCTTTACTGTAGTGGGCAGTGGCGCGGTCACAGTAGTGGATCCCTCTGACATAGAATATTCATCAATGGCTGATGCGCGCAGCGGGGATGCATTAACCTTGCTTAATCTTAAGATACACATATTAGCCTCTGGCGGGCGTTACGATATAAGTAATAGACAGGCTTTTGTTAGCTAGTTAGGCGGCAGGCAGCAGTATTACGCCTTGCTTAGATAACGTCACCAACTAGCCGCTGCATTTATGCATCGGCTTTTGGTAAGTATCGAGCAATGAGCTTTTCTAATGCGTCTTTCTTAATAGGTTTGGTAATGTAATCGTTCATGCCAACTTCTGTGGCCCGCATGAAGTCCTGTTTCATGGCATTAGCGGATAATCCACAGATAATTAAGTCACTGTACCCTTTCTTGCGCAGCGCTAGGGTGGCTTCGTAACCATCCATCACCGGCATTTGAATATCCATAAGTAACATATCATAATTGATGGAATTAGTGGCCATGGTCACGGCTTGGTATCCATCTTCTGCAATATCAAAGGTTAACCCCAATAGTTTTAGCATCTCGCCAGCGACCGCTTGGTTGATCAGGTGGTCTTCTACTAACAGGACATGCCCTCGGTATAAGATGGTATCTTCTTCCAGATCCACTAAGCTTGTGGTCATAGTCAAGAAACGATCCTTGTTAACTATCTCAGTGAAAAAATCAGTGACTTGGGCAGGAGTAAAGGGGTGAGACAAATAGCTGACTCTCCACAAAGACTTTAACAGATCGGGAATATTACTGGGTTGGGTATTAGTCACAAAACCTAATGATATATGCCGTTTATAGAGACTTTCGATATGTTCTCTAAAGGTCTTAAATACGGCTTGGCCCTCTACATCTATGATTACCGCGTCATTATCGCGAATATTTTCTATGACAGCAGGGAGTTGAGCCAAGGGGTAATGATGGTGATTTTCAAATAATTTTTCTATATATTGGTTATGCAGCAGTCCTTCTTGCCCTTTGCTAAAGTAATATAATTTGCCTTTTATAGTCTGGTTTACTTGTAACAAGGGTTCTGAATATTCGGCTACCTTAAGTAAAAAGCTAACTTTGAATACACTGCCTTCAGTTAACTCAGACTCCACAGATACATCACCGCCCATTAAGGTCACTAACTGTTTGACTATAGATAAGCCTAAACCCGTACCACCAAAGTTTCTGCTAGTAGAGCCATCGGCTTGAGTAAAAGTGTCAAACACCCTTGCTTTTTGATCTGTACTCATACCTATGCCTGAGTCCATCACCTCTGCCAGCAATCTAATATTGTTAGCCCCGTCTTGCATTTCATAATCGATATTAATGGATACCGAACCGTTACGGGTAAATTTGATGGCATTACTACACAAGTTAAGCATCACTTGGCTTATCCTAAGTGGATCGCCCAGCAAGTTACAAGGTAAGTCTGGGTTGACGTGAAAACGTAAATTAAGATTTTTTTCCTTGGCTTTGTGGGTAATATTTTCCAATATATTGGTGAAAATAGAATGCACCGAAAATTCAATATTCTCTATATTTAATTTGCCCGCCTCGACTTTTGAAAAATCGAGAATGTCATTAATCAAACTCATTAAAATTTGCCCAGAATAAGCAACCTTATCTAACTGTTCACGTTGTTGAATAGTCATATCTGAGCGCATTACCACATCCAACATACCAATAATGCCATTCATGGGGGTGCGGATCTCGTGGCTCATGTTAGCCAAAAACATGCTTTTTGAGACGGTCGCTTGCTCGGCCTTTTGATTTGAAGCCACCAGCTGCAAATTGAGGGCCTCTTGCTGGGTATTAAGCAGCTGAGATTGTTTTAACAGGCTAGTGGTTTGTTGATTCTTTTCGTGAAACACATCCGCTGCCTGAGCTAATTGGCCTATTTCGTCCTTACGCAGCAGGCCTGGTATGCTTTTGATGTTTTTACCTTTAGCTAGGCGTTGAAATACTTGGGTAATAGTATTAATGGGTACCATAATTCGATACACCAAAAATAACGCGGTAGTGGCGGCTAAGCCAATGGCAAAGGCAGAAAAAAGGGCATTACTGGAACGGGCGTTGTTGGCAGCTTGTTTGACCAGCATATTGGTATCAGATAGTTTTTCTGTGACCAATCTATTCAACTCCCGGGCAAGAAACAAAAATTCATTGGCAGAGCCAGCCATCACCACATTCACCAGAAACAAATAACCTCGGGTGACTTGTGTCAATTGTAAAAAATCATCTCGCAGTTGATCTAGCCTTTGTATGGCGTTTTGTAATTCAATATTGTCCGGGGTGTATTTGTCAAACTGACTTTTTGCTTGAGATATTTGTTGCTGAAAAGGCTCTAGTAGTGATTGCTCTGGGGTCAGTAAATACTGTAAAAGGAAGCTTTCAGCTTTGGCGATATGAAAAGAGGCTTGTTTAAGTTTGGTCTTTAAGGGCCCGTTATTATTAGCATCTCTGCTACTAATATCCAGGAATACGTTTTCTAACTCGGTTAGAAATCCGTTTTCGTAAAGGGTCTGTCGTTTGGTGCGTCCTATGATAACTTCGCTAAAATTCTCATCATAAGTGCTTAAATGGACGCGCATGCGGCTGACATAGTCGAGGTATACATTTTTTTGCAGGTCCTCGGCGGTCAGTTTTTCTAAATAGGTTAAGTTGGCTTGTGTGTCGCGCATGAGCAGATTAAAACGGATCACGGCAGAACGGCTGGCCGATGCTTTATAAATTAGCACGTTACGTTGTAAATCTATGACGTCACGCTCTAGCTCTCTAACCAGGCTCACCTTGATCACCGCTTCTTGGGTAATATCCAAGTTCTCTACAAAAGTGGATTGGGTATTGCCGGATAGAAAAACTTGAGACAGCAGCACTAATACTAACGTGGCTGTGACTAACAATATTTGTGATTTTATACTTCTAAACACATCACACCTTAGGTTAAATCGATAATTTACGAACTAATAAATTCATATGACTTGTGAATACTATAATCGTAAGTCGGCATTGCGGTGTTCCATACAGCAACATTGCTAAAACGTTGATTATCACTACCGCCAGTAAGCACTTTACTAGCCAACACTGACGTAAAACCATCTGTGCAGTAAAGGGGCACTGATGGCGGCTTGCCATCATACCAATAATCCCACTCACCTTGGCCCATAAATGGTGCACAACCCTGTGGAGTGAGAATATAATAACCTTGTCGGGCGATAAATGCACCGGCCCAACCCGATAACCACCAATACATATAGTCATAAGCTAGATCTGAACTTCTGTTGTGGGAGGCTGAAGATAAACATATCACGCCATGCCAACCCCGATAACCTTCCCTGGGAGCGGCAAAAATCACGGGTATATCCTGCCCCCCTCAACACAGATACTGCGGGTGAAAACATGCTTTCAATGACCACTCTTTGGATCCGCATAAGGTCTATGGTCTGGGGCACAGAATGCCAAAAACCGCTAAAGTGTTGCTGTTGCTTTAGATCAATCTATTTTAGATAAATTGCCAATATCATTAAATGTCAGGCAAACTTAAGCTTACACAGTCAAATCAAATAATCCTATAGTAGGGGCTTTAATAATCCCTACTTTGCCAGAATATTTAGGATCCAGCAACCAGCCCCAACTTTCAGTTTTATAGGTAACGTCTTGCGGATGGTTTCTTGTAATCTAACATGGGTACCTAATACTCTTAGCGGGTTCCGTTGCCGAGCAAGGACATAAAGCGCTTGGCCCTCAATCAGCATAAAACTTGTGCTGAAATTTCAGTGTTTTTTGTTGATTGCCATCACTGATATCCACAGATATCCGATACTGTTCCTGATCACTAAAGCCAAGGGTCGCTAAATAGTAGATGGATTTGCCTTCTTTTACTTGTTTAAAAGAAAGCTTTTTGACTACCCCTAATAGATTTTTTGCTTGGCCCGTTAATACCACAGATTGTGCAGATTTGTCCTCACGATCCAGCACCGAAATATTGATCAAGGCATTATATCTACTCCTGACAATGGCATATTGTTGGGCTACCTGCGGGGTAAGAAAAGTACTGTTGATAGCAATGTAATGCACATCCCAACTGCCTAAAGTGCGCTTTTGTTCTGCCTGCGCCACAGGCGCTGCACCCATAACTAGGACGAACAGACCCAAGCAAGTTAGCAAGGGATTTTTCAGGTTAGAAGATACCAAACAAGTCACCTAATAATTTTTGAATAAAGAGTAATAACACTATTACTATCATAACAGATAGGTCTAAACCGCCCATATCAGGCATTCTTTTACGTATAGGAGCCAACATAGGTTCAGTTAATTGTGCCAAGACTAATTCCATAGGATTGTGCCCTTGGCTTAACCAGCTCATAATGGCCCGTAAAATCAGTACGTACATTAACAGGGTTAGCATTTCTTTGAGGACAATAACCCCTGAAATTATCAACACAGACACAAAATTAATGCCGTTACCCCCTAACACTAAATTTAAGGTGATGATTTTAAGTGCGGCCACCACAAGGGCCAGCAGTAATGTCGCGGTATCTAAACGTCCTAAAGATGGCACGATCCTGCGTAATGGACTGACTAAAGGTTGGGTGGCTTTGACCACAAATTGACTAAAGGGATTATAAAAATCAGCCCGAGCGAATTGTAACCATAAGCGCAATAGCACTATCATCAGATAAATGTTAAATACAAAATCAATTAAAAACTGTACTGAACTCATAAAATTATTGTTCCTAAGACTAGTCGTTAAATTTGTTGTGCCATGTGCTCGGCACGTGTTATTGCTGCTTGCATGGCGTTGGCCACTATACTGTCTAATCCTTGCCCTTGGAACGAGGCAATGGCTTGGGCGGTTGTGCCCCCTTTCGATGTAACTTGGGTACGTAACTCACTTAATTCAAGGTGAGGATTGTGACAAACCATTTCCGCCGCCCCTAACATGGATTGCTGAATGAGCAAACGTGCGGTGTTGTGATCCAGCCCCATGGCTTCTGCCTGCTTTTGCATGGCTTCTAAAAATAAGAAAAAATACGCTGGACTGCTGCCTGCAGCGGCAATCACTACGTTCATCATAGGCTCGTTTTGTACCCAGGCTATTTCACCGATTTGTTGCATCAAATCGCCAGCAAAGTTGCGGTCACACCGGCTAACATCATCTTTGGCAAACAACCCAGTCATGCCTCTACCTAAAGCACTAGGTGTATTAGGCATAGTGCGGATAATCTTATGATTTGCCTTTAGCATTTGTTGTAATCTATTCACCTCTATACCAGCGGCGATAGACACAAACAACTTATTGTCTAATTGACAATGCTCAGCTAATGCCGCACAAACCTGTTGCATAAGTTGCGGCTTTACCGCTAACACTATTACCTGGGCCCAGTTGGCAGCCTGATTATTATCCTGGCTGGTGACTATGCCAAATTTGGCCTGCAGGCTCATTAGTTTTTCTGGCGATGGGTTACTGGCCCTAACATGATGCGCCGGATAGCCATTTTTGATTAACCCACTAATGATGCTACTGGTCATATTGCCAGCACCAATAAAAGCAATGTTTCTATGCTGCATAGTACGCCTTGTTATTTCTCGTTAATTACGGGAGCCAAAAATTGCTGTGCCTACTCTGACCATAGAGCTGCCGCAACTAATGGCGTTTTTCATATCACCAGACATGCCCATAGACAAGGTATCCACTGAGCTATATTGGTCCTGCAAACCTTTAAACAAACTGGCCATTTTAGTATAGCTGTGAACCTGTTCACCAGCAGGTTGGTTGGCCTTTAGTATGGTCATTAAACCACGTAAGCGTAAATTTGGCATAGCGCTTATCTGCCCAGCAAAGTCCAGCAATTGTGATACCTCTAGCCCTGCTTTATTGTCATCATCGTCAATATTGACTTGGATACACAGGTTAAGTGGCGTCATTTTTCCCCTTTGATCATTTAAACGTTGGGCAATCTTTAGTCTGTCTAGGCCTTGCACCCAATCAAAATTTTCGGCCACTAGGCGTGTTTTATTTGACTGCAATGGACCGATGAAATGCCATTCAATGTCAGTGAACCTAGCCAGTGTATGGATCTTATCTACCCCTTCTTGTACATAATTTTCGCCAAACAAACGTTGTCCAGCTTCATACGCTAGCACTATATCAGATACGGGTTTGGTCTTACTTACCGCTAGTAATTTAACAGTATTTGACGGACGATTAGCCTCAAGAATAGATTGTGCGACTATTGCTTGTACACTTTTTAGTCGCTGAGCTACATTTTGCATATTGTTTTGGGTTACCAGGAGTATATACCGTGGATATTACCGAACTTTTAGCCTTTAGTGTTAAAAATAACGCCTCTGATCTGCATCTCAGTGCTGGTCTGCCTCCGATCATTCGGGTGGATGGTGAAATGCGAAAGTTAAACATTCCTGCCCTAGAGCATAAGGAAGTGCATGCTTTGATTTTTGAAATAATGAATGACAAGCAACGTAAAGATTATGAACAAAACCTTGAGGCTGATTTTTCTTTTGAAGTCAAAGATTTGTCCCGCTTTAGGGTCAATGCCTTTATACAAAATCGGGGTGCGGCGGCGGTGTTAAGAACCATTCCAAGCAAAATTCTTAGTTTGGATGAGTTAGCTGCGCCACAGATTTTTAAAGATATTATCAACCAGCCTACTGGTTTAATATTAGTGACCGGGGCCACAGGCTCAGGTAAAAGTACTACCTTGGCAGCTATGGTTGACCATATTAATCGCACCAAGCGAGAGCATATATTGACCATTGAAGACCCCATAGAATTTGTTCACGAGAATAAATCCTGTTTGGTGAACCAGCGTGAGGTGCATAAAGATACTCATAGCTTTGGCAATGCCCTGCGCTCTGCATTGCGAGAAGATCCCGACATTATTCTGGTGGGCGAGTTGCGTGATCTAGAAACTATTCGTTTGGCCATATCGGCGGCAGAAACTGGCCATTTAGTCTTTGCCACCTTGCACACTAACTCTGCACCCAAAACCATAGATAGACTGATCGATGTGTTCCCCGCAGCTGAAAAATCTATGATCCGTTCAATGTTGTCTGAATCATTGCGGGCAGTGATCTCTCAAACCTTGTTGAAGAAAGTGGGGGGAGGGCGAGTGGCTGCCCATGAGATCATGTTAGGAGTCCCCGCTATTCGAAACCTGATACGTGAGGATAAAGTCCCACAAATGTACTCTGTGATCCAAACAGGTCAGCAACATGGTATGCAAACCATGGATCAATGTTTACAAAACCTTGTATCTCAAGGGGTGATCACCCCTCAAGATGCCGCCGCCAAGTCAATTGAAAAAAAATCTTCCACTGCTTTTTAAAGGGGACAAATCAATGGAACTATTACCTTATTTACATGCTATGCAAGCGCAAGGCGCTTCGGATTTATTTGTCACTGTGGGCTTTCCTGTTAGTGCCAAGATTAATGGTGAGATCACCCCTGTTGAGCGAAATGCCTTGTCACCGGATGACGCCATTGAGCTGGTGCATGACGCCATGACAGACAAACAGATCCAAGAATTTAGCGATACAAAAGAATGTAACTTTGCCATTATGCGTGAAGGCATTGGTCGATTTAGATGCAGTGCTTTTTGGCAAAGAGATATGCCTGGTATGGTCATAAGACGCATAGTGACCCAGATCCCCCAAGTGTCCGAGCTAGGCTTACCTGAGGTGCTCAAAGAAATCATTATGGCAAAACGGGGTTTGTTTCTATTCGTGGGAGCCACAGGCACGGGCAAATCTACCTCCTTAGCGGCATTGATGGGATATAGGAACCAACATTCTAAAGGGCATATATTGACCATAGAAGATCCTATTGAATTTGTGCATGAGCATGGAAATTGTGTGGTGACCCAAAGGGAAGTAGGTATAGATACTCATTCTTTTGGAGAAGCCTTAAAAAGCTCACTGCGCCAAGCCCCGGATGTGATCATGATCGGTGAGATCCGCTCTATGCAAACCATGGAGTACGCCATGTCCTTTGCCGATACTGGACACTTGTGTGTGGCGACCTTGCATGCCAACAATGCTAACCAAGCGATAGAACGTATCATGCATCTAGCCCCCCCTGAGCAGCATGAAAAATTACGCTTTGATTTAAGCCTGAATATGCAGGCTATAGTGGCCCAACAATTAGTGCCCACCCCAGATGGTAAGGGGCGAGTGGCGGCCATCGAAGTCTTACTTAACTCGCCTCTAGTGACGGATCTTATTCAACGTAATGACATTGCCGGTTTGAAAGGCGCCATGCAAAAAGGCAAAGAGATGGGCATGCAGAGCTTTGATATGGCTTTGTATGATCTGTATAAACAAGGCAAGGTGACCTTGGAGCAGGCTATTTATCACGCGGATTCACCAAATGATTTGCGACTCATGATCAAGCTAGATACAGATCAGGGCAGCAGTTTAGGCTCCTTGTCCAATGTATCAATTGATATGGATTAGCCTGCAAGGTAGCGGTAGGTGGATTAATAAATGCTAAGAGAACCAAGGCCGTATCTATTATATAATAGGCCCTACATTTATTACCTCCCACAGCGAGTTGTTTAGGTGGATATGACAAGATGAAGAAAGTCTATGGGCATGATGATCGTTTTATGGTCTGGCAAATTAAAAATTTGTTAGAGGCTAAGGGCATTGCTTGTTTTATAAAAAATGAATTTGCTATTGGGGCTATGGGTGAATTATCTGCATTAGATGTGTTACCTGAGGTGTGGATAAATGATGACGATTGGTTGCCCAAGGCCGAAGATTTCATCAAGGACTTTCTCAAACAACCGCTACAGACTGATAGTTGGCTGTGTTCCCAATGTAGTGAGCACAATGAAGGCAATTTTGAATTGTGCTGGAGCTGTGGTCTAGATCGGCTGGTCACACCTTGAAAGATCAAGCTAATCTAGGTCAAATCGAAGACTTTGTGGAAGCCATGTGGTTAGAAAAAGGCTTAAGTGAAAATACTCTTAGCGCGTATCGTTCCGATCTCAATAAGTTTGTCATCTTCCTCGATACCCAAAGCTTGTTGTTAACTGATTTTGCCCAAGCCGACTTGACTCAATATTTGGCCATTCGTTATGACAGTGGATTGTCGGCGCGCAGCACGGCACGCTTTTTAAGCAGTTTGAGAAGTTTATGTCAGTATATGTTGCGACAAAAAATTCGTACTGATGATCCTGTCAGTTTTTTACAGAATCCCAAATTACCTCAATCCTTGCCTAAAACCTTAAGCGAGCGGCAAGTGGAAGAGCTGTTAAATGCGCCTAACACCGAAGATCCTATCCAATTGCGGGATAAGGCTATGTTAGAAATTTTATATGCCACAGGGTTACGGGTCTCTGAATTGGTCAACCTGCGCCTCGATCAACTCAGCCTGCAACAAGGGGTGGTGAGGGTAATAGGCAAAGGTAATAAAGAACGGCTGGTCCCGCTGGGGGAAGAGGCAGTAGAGTGGACCCAAACCTTTTTGCAACAATCCCGGGTACTCTTGTTAAAGGGGGAGAGTGATATAGTGTTTCCAAGTAAAAGGGGAGTGGCTATGACTCGGCAGACGTTTTGGTACCGCATAAAACACTATAGTCGGGTGGCTAACATTCATGTTGACTTGTCACCGCACACCCTCAGACATGCTTTTGCCACACACCTGTTAGATCATGGCGCTGATCTGCGAGTGGTACAAATGTTATTGGGTCATAGCGACTTGTCTACCACTCAAATCTATACCCATGTAGCCACTCAAAGGCTACAGAAATTGATGTCTGAACACCATCCAAGAGGTTGAGAAATCACTAAGGTTGCGAGCTAAACGGGAAATGTAAAGGTACTAGAAAGATAAAGGATCAGCCTAAACAGCAGTTTACATTGGTTTTGCTGGGTGGTTCCGTTACACTAAAATCAATGTATCTATGAAATTATTCACCCTTATTAGGGTCTGACTACTACAGCATTAAATTGGATAAAGTATGAACGTTTGCAAAACCATCAGCCAGGCCACATTGGCCTTGATATTTCTGTTAGGTAGCGGCTGTGTTAGCGCCCAACAAGCCGTCAATTACGAGCAAGTAAAAGCCAAGTTGCAAAGAGACTTAGGCATGCAAGTGAGCTCAGTAGGTGATGCACCTTTTGAGGGGTTGTTGCAAGTGCTCACAGATAAAGGTTTGTTTTACGCCAGCGTCGACGGCAAATACTTTTTGCAAGCTCGTATTTATAACTTAGATGAAGGCATGCGTAATGAAACTGAGCGGGCATTAACTGATATTCGTCTGAGTGGCTTGAACCAATTCGATGATTCATTAATTGAATTTAAAGCTAAAAATGAAAAGTATGTGGTGACTGTTTTTACCGATATCACTTGCGGATATTGCAGAAAGCTCCATAAAGAAATGGATGAGTATAATGATTTAGGTATAACTGTGCGTTATTTAGCCTTTCCACGAGCCGGCATAGATAGCCAGTCTTATCAGGATATGGTGTCAGTATGGTGCGCCGCAAACCCTCATGAGGCTATGACCAATGCAAAAAATGGTGGCGCGGTAGCAGGCAAGGCTTGTGAAACTAAGATCGCCCAGCAATATGCCTTTGGACAGAAAATCGGGGTAAACGGCACCCCTAATATTGTGATGCCAGATGGTTCGGTTATTCCTGGATATCAGCCGCCCGCACAATTAGAGCAGGCATTGAAAGCGCTACTCTAAGTCTTTCATTAACCAGTCGGAAAACCCGCTTTTTTTTGCGGGCGAAAGACTGCCATAGTATTTTTACCCATCAAAAATTGAGTACAGCCAAGGTGCAAATTAGCCGTCGTCCGCAACACAACGCCCAACATCTACCCGATTCATTACACCCTAAATTGCGACAAATTTACGCGGACCGTGGTGTATCAGATGCTAAACAGTTAAATCGAAGCACCGGCGCCCTGTTACATTTTGCCCAGTTACAAGGCATTGAACAGGCAGTGAAGTTGTTGGTTGCAGCGATCAGTCAACACAAAAAGATTATCATAGTTGGTGATTTTGATGCCGATGGTGCCACTAGTACCGCCCTAAGCATGCTATCTCTAAGCCAGTTAGGTTCAAAGGATCATGATTATTTAGTACCTAATAGATTTGATTTTGGTTATGGACTGAGTCCTGAGATCGTGGAGGTTGCTGCCCAGCAAAAGGCAGATCTGATCATGACAGTAGACAATGGCATTGCTTGTTTTGCCGGAGTCGAAAAAGCCAAAGCATTAGGGATCACAGTGATCATTACGGATCATCACTTAGCGGCGGATTCATTGCCCCCAGCCGATGCTATAGTGAACCCTAATCAACCAGGTTGTGAATTTCTATCTAAGAATTTGGCCGGAGTGGGCGTGGCATTTTACCTAATGTTGGCCTTACGCTCTGAACTCAACAACAATGGCTGGTTTGTGCAACAGCAGATTACACCACCCAATTTGGCTCATCTATTAGATATAGTGGCATTGGGCACAGTCGCAGATGTTGTGCCGCTGGATGATAATAATCGTATTCTAGTCCATCAAGGGTTACAGCGTATTCGTGGTGATAAATGCCGGGTCGGCATTCAGGCTATTATGGAGGTCGCCGGCCGCGATAAAAAACGCTTGGTAGCCAGTGATTTGGGGTTTGTGGTTGGGCCTAGACTCAATGCAGCCGGTCGCCTAGATGATATGTCTTTGGGTATAGAGTGTCTATTAACAGAAGATCCAGCACAGGCAAGGCAAATGGCCGTGCAGCTTGATAACTTGAACCAGCAAAGGCGAGAGATAGAAGGCACAATGCAACAAGAAGCACTTAAGGCTTTAGCACAACTTAATATTCAGGCCAACGAATTACCCTATGGACTAGTCTTGTATCAAGAGGACTACCATCAAGGTGTGATAGGCATTTTAGCGGGCCGTATCAAAGATAAGTATCATAGGCCGACTATCGCTTTTGCCCATCAAGATGAGCATACCTTAAAAGGTTCAGCTCGCTCTATTACAGGTTTGCACATTCGCGATCTATTAGAAGAGATAAACACGCGCTTTCCCAATGTGATAGGTAAATTTGGCGGACATGCCATGGCTGCGGGTTTAAGTTTGCCGGTAACCAAGCTGGCGGAATTTGAACAAGCCTTTATCCAGATAGCCACAGAAAAACTGCAAGGTAAACCCTTATCCGATGAACTGATAACCGATGGTGAATTGCCAGCCGCGGACTTTAGTTTAGCCTTCGCTCAATGTTTAAAGGATGCGGGTCCATGGGGGCAAGGGTTTCCTGAGCCGCTATTTGAAGGACAGTTTGAGTTACTCGATCAACGTCTAGTGGGCACTAAACACTTAAAGATGATGCTTAAGCATAGTCAGGGTTTAGTGGTAGATGCCATTCACTTTAATGCGGATCTTGAGCAATGGCCTAACAAAAATTGCCAACAGGTCAGTCTAGCTTATAAGTTGGATATTAATGAATTTAGAGGCAGAACCAGCTTACAATTGATGGTTGAAGGATTAATTGCCGTATAATTGTGCATAAATAGCGAATAAATGAACTAAAAGCCGAGTTTTTCAATCTCTACATTTAGGATCAAGTCAGTAAGTGCTAGACTTGTTTTTTTAGATGACTATTTAGCGGCCATGGCAAAAAAATCTGATGTAGAAAAACTGCTAGACAAACATGACAATCTTACTCACTCAGAAGAATTGGTGGTGATTTCTCATGTGCAGAGAAAAGACGATGATTGGTTTATGAATACCTTGATAGTAGAAGGCACAGATGTCCCTTTTAAATTTCGACGTAGAAAAGTGTATAAAAACCTTACCGATGCCCGTGTTAATCTAACTTATTATCCTATGACTGAAGAGATAGCGGGTATGGAATTTGAAGCTATGAAAGTGGTACGTATTAAGGTTAGCTAAATGCTGAGCATAAGGTACTAGGTAAACAACAGTGGTTTCAGAACAATTACAGGGCTTTCTATTACATAGACGGGCATATCGTGAAACCAGTTACTTAGCCGACATATTTACTTTAGAGCAAGGTAAAATAAGTGCAGTAGTTAAAGGTGTGCGAGGCAGCAAAAGCGATAAAAAAAGCCTCTTACAATCATTTCAGCCCCTTCTAGTCTCATTCTCTGGTCGACAAGAGTTACGCAATCTAAACCTGCTTGAAGCGGCTGGTGGCATGCTGCGTCTACATGGCCCTCAGTTATTTAGTGCTATGTATATAAACGAAGTATTAAACCGACTATTAGCCAAAGAAGTGCCACATCCAGAGATATTTGTATTATATCAACAGACCTTAGCACTGCTACAAAATACCTTACAGATTGAACCCTGTTTGCGCCAGTTTGAGCTATGTTTGTTAGATGATTTAGGCTATGGCTTTGATCTGACACACGAATACGAGAAGGGGCACCCAGTAGAGCCAGACGCTTTGTATTGTTTTGTGATAGAACAGGGTATTAAACGGGTGTATCAAAAAACTCCGGGGGCCCATCATTTTCTCGGACAAGCATTGTTACAGGCCAATGATTACCAGTGGAATAAGGCCAGTTTACACTGTGCAAAAGGTATTACTCGTATGGCGCTAGGTTACCTGTTAGGTCCTAAGCCCATAACCAGCCGTGAACTGTTCAAACCTGTTGGAACCTAAATGGGCAAACCTTTGGACATGGTTTGGCTCAGTGATACCTTAAGTGGTAAGTAAGCCCTTGGTGAAGGGGCTTTGAGCAAGTCACTGGGAATAAATTATCAGAGCTATTAAGAGAGGGTGAGATGAAAGATATTTTACTAGGGGTCAATATTGACCATATTGCGACATTACGCAATGCTCGTGGCACCGCTTATCCTGATCCGGTGCATGGGGCTGAAATAGCTGAACGAGCAGGTGCCGATGGCATTACCATTCATCTGCGAGAAGACAGACGGCATATTACTGATCGTGATGTACAGTTGCTAAAACAAACGATTCAGACACGAATGAATTTGGAAATGGCGGTGACCGAGGAAATGTTGCAGATAGCACTGAGCATTAAGCCGGAGTTTTGCTGTTTGGTGCCGGAAAAACGCCAAGAATTGACCACAGAAGGTGGCCTAGATGTGGCTAATCATCAAGGTAAGGTGGCCGCCGCTTGCGGGCAACTGGCTGAGGCCGGGATCTTGGTGTCTTTATTTGTCGATGCGGATATTAAACAGATTGATAGCGTGTTGAGAACAGGCGCGCCTTTTATTGAGATCCACACCGGCAAATATGCAGAGGCGACCAGTGAAGCCGAGCAACAAAAAGAATTGGCCATTTTAATTGAAGGGATCGAGTATGCCCATGCACAGGGTTTAAAGGTCAATGCTGGGCACGGATTACATTATCATAATGTTAAACCTATTGCGGCCATAGAACAGTTGTACGAACTGAATATTGGTCACGCTATTATGGCTCGCGCTGTGTTTGATGGTTTACATAAAGCGGTGACAGATATGCGTCATCTTATGTGTCAAGCTAGGCTATAAAGAACGGTTATGACTATCCTTGGTTTGGGCACTGATATAGTAGAAATAGCCAGAATTGAATTAGCGCTGCAGCGTTCTCAACGTTTACCGCAAAGAGTACTAACACCTTGTGAATTGACTGTGTTTGAGCAACATAAATTTCCAGCTAGATTCCTAGCCAAACGTTTTGCCGCCAAAGAGGCGGCGGTAAAGGCGTTAGGCACAGGCATTGGCAATGGCATTAGCTTTCAGCAGGTAGAAGTGAAAAATCTGGATGGGGGGCAACCCTATCTAGAATTTAATGGTAAATTTGCCGATTTATGTCACAAGCTTAGTGTCACTAAGAGTTTTGTGTCTATCTCCGATGAGCAGCAATACGCAGTGGCGACAGTGATCTTAGAAAGCCAATAACGTGACTGCGGCTGTGCACCGTATTGGGGTGTGATGGCCCCAATTTATAGCAAGGCGGTGGCCAAATGCTATGGCAAAGAGTCGAGCAGGCAAGGCCTTGTGGCTTAGCAAAGTTGGCGCGTTTTATGAAAGGCTTAAGGTTCATAATATAGGACAGTGTAAGATGGTTTCTATTCGTAAAGTACATGAAGAACACAGGCCGCCATTCGAAGAATGGTTGCAGGCTCTCAATTTATCCGATAGCAGCAAAAAGAAGCTGAGAGAAGTATCCGATAAGCCAGAAATATTGCTGGTGGGTCAGGAGATGGTGGAGATCCTTCATGAACTGCATATGGATGATGAAACCCTACAAGCGGCCTTAGTTTATCCGTACTGTGAAACCCATGCGTTAAACGAAGAGCAGATTGAGCAAGAGTTCGGTTTGGGTATTCAAAAGTTAATAGTGGGGGTGCGGCGCATGGACGCCATTAAGTCCTTGCATACCCGCGCCAATAGCGATAAAAAAAGTGACGAAGCACAAATCGATAACGTGCGCCGTATGTTATTGGCTATGGTGGAAGACGTGCGCGCCGTAGTATTAAAACTGGCCGAGCGTATCTGTGCCTTACAAAAAGTAAAACACGAAGACGAAGAAACTCGCGTCATAGTGGCCCGAGAATGTGCCAATATTTATGCTCCCTTAGCCAATCGACTGGGCATAGGCCAATTAAAATGGGAGCTGGAAGATCATTCATTACGATATCTACACCCCGACGCCTACAAACAAATTGCCACCTTAATAGACGAGCGCCGGGCCGATCGGCAGCAATATATTGAAAATTTTGTTGGTGAATTACAAGGCATTTTAGATGAGCAGCAAATCAAGGCCAAAGTCTACGGACGGCCTAAACATATTTATAGCATCTGGAAAAAGATGCAGCAAAAACATTTAGGATTTGAACAGCTTTATGATATTCGCGCGGTGCGAATTATTGCCGACCGCCTACAGGACTGTTATGCCGCATTGGGCGTGGTGCATGCTAATTGGAAACATATACCCAATGAATTCGATGATTATATTGCGACCCCAAAACCTAATGGTTATCAGTCTATTCATACTGTGACCTTAGGTGCGCAAGCGAAGACCATTGAGATACAAATTCGTACCAGTCAGATGCATGATGATGCAGAATTAGGTGTGGCGGCACACTGGCGTTATAAAGAAGGCTCAACGGCTAGTCGCTCTGCCTATGAAGACAGAATTAATTGGCTGCGAAAAATTCTGGTGTGGCAGGAAGAGGTGGCCGAAAGTGGTGATTTGGTTGAAGAATTACGTAGTCAAGTGTTTGATGATCGCGTCTATGTGTTTACCCCTAAAGGTGATGTGGTAGATTTACCTTTAGGCTCTACGCCCTTGGATTTTGCTTATTATATTCATAGCAATGTGGGGCATAGATGTAATGGGGCTAAAGTCAGCGGGCGTATTGTACCTTTTACCTACCAGTTACAAACTGGAGACCAGATAGAAATACTCACAGGCAAAGCCTCCAATCCTAGCCGAGACTGGATGCACCCGGGTTTGGGTTATGTTTATTCGTCTAGGGCTAGGGCTAAGATCCAAACCTATTTTAAGAAACAAGATAGAAGTAAAAATCTACAGGCTGGCAAGGAGCTTTTAGAGCGAGAGTTAAGTAAAGTTGGTATAGATAGCAAAGACAGCCAAGCAGCCACTGCCCGATATAATATGCCAACCCTTGATGATCTTCACGCCGCTATTGGTGGTGGAGACATTAAAATCATGCAAGTTGTGCACTTTTTACAGCAACGTAACGCGCCTCCTGCCGAGCTTGAACCGCGGATCAAGCCCCGTAAGCCTCAGTCTGCTGCACAGCAAAAAGACAGCATAGTAGTGGAAGGGGTAGGTAATTTGATGAATCAAATTGCCGGTTGCTGCCAACCCTTGCCCGGTGAGTCGATATTAGGCTACATCACCCAAGGTCGTGGGGTCAGTGTGCATAGACAAGACTGTGAACAACTAGGGCATTTATTAGATCAGCACCCAGAACGTCAAATTGATGTGAATTGGGCAAGTCATTTACAGGCGGTTTTCCAAACCAAAATACAGATCACTAGCTTAGACAGATCTGGGGTATTACGGGATTTAACCACTGTTTTGGCGAATGAAAAAGTAGGGCTAATAGGCGTCAATAGTATCAGTGACACTGCGCTAAATACTGCAAGAATTGAGTTGGATTTGGAAGTGAAAGACATCTCTAGTTTAGCCAGAACTATTAGTCGTTTAATGCAGGTTAAAGGGGTATCTGACGTGTCTAAGGTTGATCACTAAGATGTCTGAGCCACACACTCACCTTAGTCAGATGCAGCGCTTATTGCAGATCATGGCACAATTACGTGATCCTGAGCGAGGTTGCCCCTGGGATAGAAAACAAAATTTTCACACTATAGTGCCGCACACAATTGAAGAGGCGTTCGAGGTGGCCGAAGCCATCTTTAGTGATGATATGTCTGCAATAAAAGATGAATTAGGCGACCTATTATTCCAAATCGTGTTTTATGCACAATTGGCTAAAGAGCAAAAGGCCTTTGATTTTGAAGATATTGCTCAGGCTATCAATGAGAAAATGATCAGGCGACATCCCCATGTGTTTGCCCAGCAATCTTTCATGTGCGAAACACAATTGGCGGCGCAGTGGCAGCGCATTAAACAGCAAGAACGTGTGGCCAAAAAATCGGCTGCAGACGCCAGTATTTTAGCAGGTATCACTAAAGGCTTGAGTCCTTTAATGCGGGCCAATAAGTTACAACAAGCCTGTGCCAAAGTGGGCTTTGACTGGTCTGAATTACCACCGGTTATTGATAAAATCCATGAAGAGATAGCTGAAGTGTTAGTTGAGTTAAACGCAGCCAAACCTTGCCCTATAGCGGTTGAAGAAGAAATGGGTGATCTGCTTTTCTCTGTGGTGAATTTCGCCAGACACTGCAAGGTTGACCCAGAAAGTGCCTTGATCAAAGCCAATCAAAAATTTGAGCAACGCTTCAGACAAGTTGAACATATTATGCAACTGCAAGGCCATAACATGACCTCAGCTAATGTAACCCTGATGGAACAGGCCTGGCAGCAAGTTAAAGGTAAACCTGCGGCCAATGACTAAAGATAGGTTGTTGGTTATGATGTGACAAAAAAAGTTTATAAAAAGAACTTTTTACACACTTGGTACCGTATCAGTCCATATACAAATCAAAAATATAGATCATATGCCCATAGTCAGATCGTTGATCATCCACAGTATCGTACTTTTAATAGCCGCAGGCATAGTGTGGGCCGGATCTTATGGCGGACAATGGGTTAGCCTACCCATAGGTGACTCACAAAAAATATTTTTGGTTTGTGCACTCATTGCCTTTTTTATGCAGTGGCTGGCATTTATTCCTGCTTTTATCAATAAGACCGAACATTTCTTTGATCTAACAGGTGGTCTGGCTTATCTGGCCGTAATTGGTTTTGCCTTATGGCAAAGCGGCCCGGCCGACCTAAGAACCCTGCTTATTACTGGGTTAATGGGTTTATGGGCGGTGCGTTTAGCTAGCTTCTTGTTTTTACGGGTACGCAGACAGGGTTCAGATAGCCGCTTTGATGAAATTAAACTCAGTTTCCCACGATTTCTAGTGGCCTGGACTATGCAAGGTTTATGGGTATTGTTAACCGCAGCGGCCGGTCTTGCGGCTATTACCAGCGCTGAAAAAGTCCCCATGGCATGGATCGGCTGGTTGGGCGTAACTGTCTGGCTGCTAGGCTTTAGTATTGAAGTATTGGCCGATCGACAAAAGACCTTGTTTAAGCAAAACCCCGCTAACCAAGGTAAATTTATTCAGCAAGGTTTATGGGCACATTCTCGCCACCCCAACTATTTTGGTGAGATAATACTATGGTTGGGCATGGCCCTAATTGCCTATCCTGCATTAGTCCAGTGGCAGTTGATAACGCTTATTTCGCCGGTTTTTGTTGCCCTGTTGCTGATGAAGTTCAGTGGTGTACCTCTTTTAGAGGCACAAGCAGAGCAGCGCTGGCAAGGCGATCCTGACTATCAGCGCTATAAGGTGAGCACGCCTGTACTGCTCCCGAAAATTTTCAAATAAGCTTTTCTATGGGGTACTAACATCATGCCCATATCTCGTCATTTGTATGATTATCTAGAGATGGCTTGTGTCTTTAATGATCAACTGCAACTGACTATGCATGATCAGCCCGTTGATACTGGACAGGCTGTGACCTAGGGTGTTGGTAACGATCAGCTTGAATTTTTGTAGTTAACCTTGGTCGAAATACTAAGTTGTGTTGCCACACAGCACATAAAACCGCTAGTAGTGTTAACCCAAAATGCCCGTTTTAAATCTTTAGATTTTTCATCAGACAAGGTCATTCAAGGCTAAAGTCTTGGCGCTAGGATCCGATAATAACAATACTAGTTATTATCGGATGAAGTTGTGCTGGAGTCTTTGACACCACCTCAAGACACAAGCCTAGGCGCTATCAGTTTTGATCCCAATAAGGATCATGAGCTCAATGGTGATATTAATCGTGCCTCAGCCCAAGGTGCCAACTTTGCCTTATTATTGGCCATGCTCGAGCCTGATCTGTTGCAACGTCCGCATTTGGCAAAGGATAGTAAACCAGACACCCCCCCGTCCTCCCCACCGACCACCGTTTATCCTGCCTATCCGTTGAAAGCTGGCGCAGATGACTGGTGCACGGTTACCCACACCTCAAGTCTGATTCAGTCTGGGCACTTACAATCGGCCAATTTGTGGTTAACTATGCATCCGGAGCCACTGTCCCAGTATAATGATCCTAAGTTGCTGTATGGTGAGGTCATGGCTAATTGCAGTTTACCCACTCAAACCCGTATTCGAGGGCCCTTAAGCTCAACCTTGGGCCAAGATGAGACAGGCCTATATGACATATTACAGTCATTAGACGCTAGTTTTACCGCGGCTGTGTAGACTAGAGCGACCGTTAAGCCGATGCTTAATAGTATTTCTGGCTGGAAGTTATCACGACACTTTGTTATATTTGCGCCGTTTTTTGCTCTGGGATTACGCCCCAATTCGCATGGTATTATTATGTCTAAATTTGTGGTTTGTGCTTTATATAAATTTGTAACCCTTAAGGATTTTGCAGCGTTACGCGCGCCCCTATTAGAATTCATGGGAGCGAATCAGGTAAAGGGTACATTACTGTTAGCCGAGGAAGGCATAAATGGTACGGTTTCTGGCACTCGCCAAAGTATCGACCTGTTGCTGGATTGGTTAAATCAAGATCCTCGCCTCAATCCTATTTCTACTAAAGAATCCTTAGATGAAACCCAACCTTTTCACCGCACAAAAGTGAAATTGAAGAAAGAAATAGTGACTATGGGTGTGCAGGGTATCGATCCCAGGAAAACGGTGGGTAGTTATGTTAAACCTGCTGACTGGAATGCGCTGATTGCTGATCCCGAGGTGTTACTCATCGATACCCGTAATCAATATGAAATTGAAATTGGCACCTTTCAAAATGCGATCAATCCCCAGACCGACTCTTTTCGTGAGTTTCCCCAGTATGTGCAACAACATCTTGATCCTAAGCAACACAAAAAAGTGGCAATGTTTTGTACCGGTGGTATTCGCTGTGAAAAATCTACAGCCTATCTTAAAGAGCAAGGTTTTGACGAGGTGTATCATTTAGAAGGAGGTATTCTCAAGTATTTAGAAGAGGTGCCACAACAAGATACTATGTGGCAAGGTGACTGTTTTGTGTTCGATAACAGGGTCGCGGTTAATCACCAGCTTGAAAAAAGTGATTATGATCAATGTTACGC
Organism: Paraglaciecola sp.; assembly: GCA_034111785.1. Classification (GTDB taxonomy): domain Bacteria; phylum Pseudomonadota; class Gammaproteobacteria; order Enterobacterales; family Alteromonadaceae; genus Paraglaciecola. The sequence goes on along the minus strand of JAWUWP010000011.1, from coordinate 242,915 downwards.
CTGTCGTTTACCTATTACTCAAGCAGATAAACAAAGTGAGATGTTTGAAGCTGGTGTTAGCTGCCCAAAATGTCATGGTCAACATAGCGAACAGCAGATACAACGTTTTAAAGAAAGAGAAAAACAAGTGAACTTGGCCAGCCAACGGCAAGAACACCATATAGGCACAGACGCACGGGATGCCATTAAGTTAAGGCGTCAAGAAAAGGCCGCCGCCCGTCGAGCACAACGCACCGCTATGGGTAAACCCAATGGCTAATAGGCCTTGTGCCCTTGAGTAAAAATGACGCCCCATATTTGATGCTGATACATGAACTTAATCCCGACATTGCTACTTGACGCCCCATGATTGATGAGTGCCTGGCGACTAGTTACATCTAGCGGTGCGAATGATAGTGCGGGCGACCTTTCTTTAACACCAGAGGCTGGCTCGTTAATGAGCAATACCTGTCGGCTTTTTCGTTTTTTAATGGACACAAAAATTAATGACAGATAGACACTCGCTCGTGATCAGCGGTAAACTATCCGCATTAGAAGCTTAAGTGTAAATATTATGTCTGATAAAGTCCTGACTCCCGACCAAGTTATTGAAGCGCGCAAAGAGTTTGATTTCTTTGATTCGGACGGTAATGGTGAAATAGGTTTCACCGAATTTATTGAGTTGTTAACTGTGTTGTCACCTAAAACTAAAGCCAGCCATGTGCAAGAAGGCTTTGGTTTAATAGATAAGAATGATGACGGCTCTATTGATTTTGAAGAGTTTTTAGAATGGTGGAAACAATCCTGGTGGGAATATTAGGATTGTTATTGACGCATCAATAGACTAAACCCAGATAGCTTTATCTGGGTTTTTTTTGCTTTTTTAACAACTAACCCCATATCATTTTAAGCCTTGTTTAGCATTATTCACCCACATACACTCTATCCGGATAAAAACTATGACTGATATCACATATAAACCCCCTACAGTTTGGAGCTGGGACGCAGATAATGGCGGTAAATTTGCCAATATTAATCGCCCTATAGCGGGGCCGACCCACGATAAAAATTTGCCCCTAGGTAAACACCCATTGCAGCTGCACTCATTGGCCACACCTAATGGTGTCAAAGTGACAGTCTTGTTAGAGGAACTGTTGGCGGCGGGTTTCGTGGATGCGGAGTATGATGCTTATCTGGTCAACATTATGGAAGGCGCGCAATTCAGCAGTGGTTTTGTTGGGGTAAACCCCAATTCAAAGATCCCCGCCATGCTCGACAATAGTACTGTTCCTGCCACTCGGATCTTTGAATCTGGGGCGATATTATTGTACCTAGCAGAGAAATTTAATGCCTTTTTACCTAAGGAAGCGTCTAAAAAACCCGAGTGTCTGTCTTGGTTGTTTTGGCAGATGGGCAGTGCACCTATGTTGGGCGGCGGCTTTGGGCATTTTTATGCTTATGCGCCGGAAAAATTTGAATACCCTATCGATCGTTATGCCATGGAAGTGAAACGTCAACTGGATGTATTAGAACGCCAGCTTGCTGACAATGAATATATTTGTGGCGATGAATATACCATTGCCGATATGGCTATTTGGGCATGGTATGGGGCGTTGGTGCTAGGTAAACTCTATGAGTCTGCCGAGTTCTTGCAAGTACATAGCTATACCAATGTGCTGCGTTGGGCCACACAAATAGACCAAAGGCCTGCGGTTAAGCGGGGCAAAATGGTTAATCGAACCTGGGGTGATCCTGCCGGTCAATTACATGAGCGTCATGCTGCCGAAGACTTTGAAACTAGCACCCAAGACAAGTTAGAAAGTCCAGCAGGCTAGTAGTCTGCTGGTATGCAAGAGTGAAAATGGTTGTGGCTATCAATGACCTTTGCCCTATGGGCTCCATGTTAGTTTTATCGCCAGCTTATAACTGAACAGATCAGAGTCAAGTTGCCTTGCAACTTGACTCTGATCTAAAATCAAATTAATCACTACTGCTTAGCGGCATAGGCTTCATTTGCAGACCAGACCCGCAAAAAATTAGTGCCTAATATCTTGATAATATCTTGCTCACTATAATTTCTATTTAACAGACCTTGCACCAAATTTGGATAGCTGGCCACATCTTTTAGATCAATAGGTAGTGAGTCACCCACACCATCATAATCAGAGCCAATGCCCACATGGTCGATACCAATTAGCTTAACCACATGATCGATATGATCCAGCACACTGTCTAATGTGGCGAAGGGTAGTGGGCTTTTGGCTCGATATTCCTGCTCGAAGTTAGCGAAATTTTTGCTGTCTTTTCCTAGGGTGTTTTCGAGCTCTTTTTTGATTGCTTTCTTCTTTTTGCCCCAGCTATTTGCCACGCCAGTGACAAAAGTCGAACCAAAGTTAATCTGGATCACCCCCCCGTTTTTGCCTAAGGCCTTGATCATCTCATCATCCATATTGCGCTCAAAGCCAGGTGTAAAGCTACGCAGTGATGAGTGGGAAGCGATAACAGGTACCTTACTTAGGGCAACCACTTGATAAAAAGCCGCATCAGAGACGTGGGAGATATCGATTAACATGCCGATATCGTTCATTTCTTTGACTAAGATTTCACCAAAAGGGCTGAGGCCTTTCCACTGACGACGGAGATCATAGGATGAGTCTGAAATATGGTTGCTCTGGGAATGGGCTAGGGTAATATAACGGATCCCTCTCTCATAGAAGTGTTTAAGATTAGCCAAATCACCTTGCATAGGTGAGCCATTTTCCATGCCCATAGGCAATGAAATCAAGCCGTCTTTAAACTGTTGCTGCACATCGGCCACACTAGTGGCAATGGCAAACTTATCAGGGGCGCGGCCCACTATGGCTTCAACGGAATCAATTAGTTTGTTGGCTAATACTATGGATTGTGAGGACTTGTCTAAACTGGCAGGAATATAAACCGACATAAAAGGCGCATTTAAGCCACCGGCTTTTGCTCTTGGATAATCAAAATCCCCTTCAGCGGTAGCCTTTGTGACATCTTCCCATTTATCATTTAATCGATAAGGTACATCTATATGAGTATCCACCAAAATGTTTTCATGGGCCAATTTCTTGGCTTGCTCTGTGACTTCTATGGCCTGTAATGGGGCGCTGATAATGGCCGTTATAGTCAGTAGACTTGCCAGTTTTTTCGAGTTTTTTATTATCATATAGTCTCCAACTATCTTAAATTTAACACTCAAAAAGAACCATGGTGAGTGTTAGATGATGTTGAGTGGATGCTCAGGAGAATCCTTCAACAGGTTCAGTCTATAGGCAGCTCCACTAAAATAAAAGGGCTAGATAGCCCTTTTATTTTAGTGGATGGGTGATATCACTGCACTTTGGTGAGATGAAAAATTAGACTGCTTTGTGGGGTCAACAATGGCAATTGCATACCCAGTTGCATCAGTACTTCACCTGAAAATTTTTGGCCATCAACATCAGGTAGACAGGTTTTGAAATTAAAGACTGAGGCAGCTGGCCAATGATCCGCCGACTTAACGGGCCAGATAATATCTAGTTGATAAATGGTTTCTTTGTCTAAGCCTGCAAAATGAAATTGGTCAGGCAAAGAGGCGGAACTACAGGCGATTAAGCTATAAGAGAATAAGGCTTGAGACTTGTCTTGTGCCACCACCCCTAAACCATGCATATAATCCGGTAGTTCGAGACGATACAGGTTGCCAGAGTGCACCAAGGCTCGGTGTTTTTTATACAAGGCCACCATGGCTTTTAATTCAATGGTTTCTGGGTCGGTTAACTCCCGCAGATCCATTTCCATGCCCATATGACCAAATAAGGTCACTGAGGCGCGCATGGCCATGCTCACATTTCTATGGGTAATATGGCAATCTCTGGGGCCTACATGCGAGCCCATAAGCTCTGCAGGTAAAAAGTAAGAAAAGCCTTTTTGGATCTTTAGCCTTTCTAAGGCATCGTTTGAGTCCGAGGTCAAGATCCTGTCCGTGTGAGCTAAGACGCCATAATCGGCACGACCGCCACCAGATGCACAACTTTCAATCTCTACACTAGGATGGGCTTGTTTTAAATCTGCCACTAATTGATAAAAGGCTTTGGTTTGTTTATGGATAGCAGGTTTGCCATGGGCATCGCCTGGGTGATTAATGTCGCGGTTCATATCCCATTTTATATATTTAATGTCATATTCACTGAGCAAACTGTGGATCCGCTCATATAAATAATCAAAAACCTCTTGCCGTGTTAAATCTAACACTAGCTGGTTTCTAAAGCCCACTTGTGGATTGGGCGCCGTGCCTAATACCCAATCTGGATGGGCACGATATAGATTGCTATCGGGGTTGACCATTTCCGGCTCGAACCATAAGCCAAATTCTAAACCATGAGATTTAACGTGGTCGATCAAAGGAGTGAGTCCGTCTGGGTAGTATTTTTTATCCACGTACCAGTCGCCTAGGCCTGCGGTATCATCGTCACGGCCAATAAACCAGCCATCATCTAACACAAAACGTTCGGCACCTATATTTGCGGCGCGATCGGCCAAGTCTTTTAAGGTGTCGATATTGTGATCAAAATAAATGCCCTCCCAAGTATTGTAATGCACGGGTCGTGGCTTGTTTTTTACCGAGGCTCGGATCAAATTGCTGCGCACATAGCTATGGTATTGCTGGGATAGGCTAGATAATCCTTGGCTAGTATAACTGGCATATAAAGTGGGTGAGCTATAACTTTGGCCGGCGGCTAAAGATAATTCTCCTGGTAACAATAATTCGCCCATTTGCACATAGGCCCGGCCATCGGCCATTTTTTCAGCCACTATCTTATGATTACCACTCCAACCTAAATGAAAACCATAGGCTTCGCCTTGTAATTGATCTGTGGCTTGGGTGGCCATGATCAAGCCTGGGAAACTGTCATGAGATGTTCTTCCACGCCTATTTTCTCGCACATAAGACCCAAAATTTTGCTCCAAATGATGTTCTTGAAATTCACCTCCCCAGTGGCCTTCAAAACCAATTATTTTCTTAAAATAACTGGGTATAGGGAAAGTAGCGGCCGCGCACCAGTCTAATTGTATTGGGCTATCGCCTAAGTTAACCAACTTAGTTGATACCGCTAATACATCGGAATCCTCATCCATTTTTAAGTCATGAATGATCTGTATCTTGCGACTGCTGTCCAGATTAATGATTTGATAGTGATGAGTGTCCAGCTGTTTGACTTCGGCAATAAGGGTTGCCACTGACCATTGGTTTTGCTCGCCAAATAGACTCAACCCAGGATGCCCGGTATAACCTTGACCCAAGGTAGGCGTGAGCGAGCGACGGATCTCTTTCATGGGAGAAGCTGGGGCCTCTTGACGTAGTCTTAATATGCTCATCATCTGCCCAGTACTTTGGGGTGATAATTTTTTACGCCAATACATAATTTGTGGCGCATCGTTATTGCAGTCAATGACCAAGCTACTAGTGAGGCCAGTAAGTGAAATATAATTTGTCATTGTTATAGATGATCCTTAATACGTCTAAATGAATTCAGAGACTACAAGGGGCTAAATTACCAGTAGCAATCACCTCAGTGCAATGAAAAATAAGCCAATGTTTTGAATTAAACCAAGAGGTAATACAACAGGTTGCTATAGGTGTCAGTCTAGGGTCATTGCCATTATCACTTAAATAAATACTGCACAGCACAGGGCTGAAAATCGCCAACCCCTAGACTTTAGTCGTAATTTTACCCATATTTTATTAGCTTTGAGGTGACTTTACTGGGCATACGTCTAGTTTCCATTTATCGCCGAATTTTGCTGCGCCCCACTTCGGTATCTAAATGTTGCAGTTTTGTGAACTAATTGTTTTAATTGGGCTGCAGGTTATTGCCGCTTTATGAGAAAAGTCACATTAAGACGACTAATTAGGTACTGGCTTGTGCGTTCGCTTCCAGAAAAAATGAGCGCGTTCACATCTATTCAACAGGACACATAGGATAATTCATATGAAAAAAAGCTATCTCTGGACAGCGGTCAAAACCGCTTTAATTCTACCTACCGCCGCAACTTTGTCCATGGGCCACGCAATGGCTCAAGACGCTGCAGTCGATAATGACATAGAAGTTATTCAGGTTCGCGGTATTGTCAGCAGTTTAAAGCGTGCCATGTCAAACAAAAAAGAATCATTAATCGTTTCTGATGGTATTTCGGCAGAAGATTTAGGTAAGTTCCCTGACTTAAACGTTGCCGAGTCATTGCAACGTATTACCGGTGTGTCTATTGACCGAAGTGGCGGTGAAGGACAATTTGTAACCGTCCGTGGTTTTGGCCCGCAGTTTAACAATGTATTAGTTAACGGTCGTCAAATTGCCACAGAAAACGCGGGCAGAGAATTTAGTTTCGATGTATTGGCTGCTGAAATGATCAGTGGTGCTGACGTTTTTAAAAGTACCAGAGCGGATCTACAAGAAGGCGGCATAGGTGCCACTATTAATGTGTCTACCGCTAGACCTTTTGACATTGACGGTTTCAGAGTCGCAGGTTCAGTTAAGGCGACTTATGAAGATCTAAACGAAGAAACCTCTCCTGCTGCATCTATATTAATTAGTAATACATTTAATGATGATAGATTTGGTGTGTTGTTTTCTGCATCACATCAAGAGCGTGACGTTGATATTAATTCCATTGGTACTGCCGGATGGCGTCCAGGTATTAATGTATCAAATACTGCCGGTGAGACATTGGCGAGTAATATATACATCCCTCGAAATATCGATCATATATCAGATGTGCAACAGCGCACTAGAAGTAATGCTTCATTAGTGCTGCAATATGCGCCTAACGACGAAATTTCTATTACCTTTGATGGCTTTATGTCTGAATTTGAAGTTGACTCAGTACAACATGATTTGGCCGCTTGGTATGAACCTACCCGTGTAGGCCGTGTTGAAATAGATGAAGCAACACGTACTGCTACTTATATAGACCAAGTGGGTGGTAATGCAGCCACAGATTTTGTTGAAAACTCACAGAATAGCCGTGATGTATCAATCCAAGCCTTTGGATTAAATGTAGAGTGGGATATTCAAGAAAACCTACAAGCTAATTTTGATATCTCCACCTCTAGTGCAGAAAACGATACCTCAGATGGTAGTTCCTACTTCACCGTTATAGGCATAGTCAATAACTATCAAACTTCTCTTGATGGCGGTAATTTTACTACCCAGCATGATAACTTTACCGGTAACAATTTACCGGCTGCAAGTTTGGGTCGTACTCACGTTTATGGTAAAAGTGGTGTAGACAATGAAGATGAGGTCACAGAGTTAAAAGCAGATTTCACTTATACACCTGATAGTGACACTTTCGTCCAAATGAAGTTTGGCGCTTATTACCAAGATCGCGAAAAGTCCATACAAAACTTCAGCCATACTGACAATATTGGCGGTATGTTTGGTTTGTACGGTGGCTATCGTGGCGCGGTTCCGGCCGGCACCTTACAGCCTTATACGGCTAATAACTTTTTCAATGGTGTAGCAGATACTTGGTATACCTACGATGCCCTTGCTTTCTTTGACGTATTGTCTAGTGATACATCATTACAGTTAGATAATGATGCTACTTTAGGTTTACCAGCGGGAAGCACTGGCGATATCATAGCGGCTAACAATGGCTGGGATCCTGAGCGTGTGGGTGACTTTTCTATTATTAGTGAAGAAGTGACGAGTCTGTATGTGGATTTTGTCTTCCAGGGTGAGTTAGGTGATATGCCATGGACTGTTAACTTAGGCGCACGTTATAGTGAAACCACTACCTCTGTTGACGGAGCCGAACGTGTTCTTGCTGATGTTATAGCAACCAGTGATACCACACTTTTCCAGAATGTGTTTGAAGATAATGTTATCCCTGTCACTAAGGGTGGCAGCTATGCCAATTTACTGCCTAGTGTGAACTTTAAACTAGATGTGCAAGAAGACATGGTATTACGTTTCTCTGTATATGATTCGTTAACTAGACCGACTTTGTCACAACTGTCTTCAGTGACTAATATAGGTGAGCCTAGATTACAGAACTTAACGGCTGAAGGCGGCAACCCTGCACTTAAGCCATTTAAATCTGAGAACTGGGATTTGTCATATGAATGGTACTTTGGTGATGCTAGCTCTTTAACCTTCGCTTATTTTAACAAAGAAGTCGCAGATTTCATTACCACTTTACGTGGCGACGAATCAATCATCTTAGGGGATCGTGCAAACACCCAAGGCAACATCTGTGGCAACTGTGGTCCTGATGACCTTCCTCCTGGTGCTATAGTGTCTGCTGAGTTACAAGGCGCGGCAGAAAACTTCTTGGTGAGTCGTCCACAAAATGGCGAAACCGCAGAAGTAAATGGTTTTGAAGTTGCACTAACTCACGTTTGGGATAATGGTTTTGGCTTTACTGCTAATGCCACTGTGGTTAATAGTAACGCTGCTATAGATACCAGTGTTAATCAGACCTTTGCCCTAGAAGGCTTAGGCGATTCACAGAACCTTATTGTGTTTTATGAGGAAGACCAATGGCAAGCTCGTATTGCCTTTAATAACCGTGAAGCCTTCCTACAAACTCTTGCCGCCGATACGGGTGAACCAGAGTTTGTTGAAACTTACGGTCAGTGGGATGCTAGTGCCAGTTATGATATCAACGAAAACTTTACTGTTTTTGTTGAAGGTATTAACTTGACCGGTGAAGAGACGCGTAAACACGGTCGCTACGCTATTCAAACTACGCAAATCCAAGATACTGGTACTCGTTATGCTGTTGGTGTACGCGCCAACTTCTAATAACACAGTAGTACTGGAGGTCAGATAAGCTATCTGGCCTTACACTATCTAAGCACAATTAACCCGCAAACCTTGCGGGTTAATTTTATTTGTAGTTATACAATAGAGCTTTTTGACCAGTGTGTAGAGTCAGTATTAATCTGTTGTTTTAGTGTTTTTTTACTATCTTACTTGTGGTCTTTGGGCCACTATTATTGGGTTATAATTTTCCTTTGCTGGGTATCTGTTTTATATGTCACATGCGGTTAAAAAAATAATTATTGTAGGGGGAGGCACCGCCGGTTGGTTGACCGCGGCTATCATCGCTTCTTTTCATAAAACAGGGCAGCACAGTAACATTCAAATCAGCCTAGTGGAGTCTTCTGATATCCCAACAGTGGGTGTGGGTGAAGGGACTTGGCCTACCATGAAGAACACCTTGCGTGATATCGGCTTAAAAGAGGCCGATGTGTTTAAAAAGTGCCATGCGGCCTTTAAGCAAGGTGGCAAGTTTGTTGATTGGGTCAAAGGCGATGGGGATTTTTATTATCACCCTTTTACTGTGCCTTTAGGCTACGGACGCATTGATCTGGCACCTTATGTATCCAATATCCAAGACTATGCTATTGAGTCTAATTTCCAACATCATATTTGTGAAGCCGGTTTAGCCCCCAGAACCATGGCCGAAGCTGAATATGGTGGGCAATGCAACTATGCCTATCATCTGGATGCCGGGGCCTTTGCCGATTTATTAAAACAACATTGCAAACAAAACCTAGCGGTAGAACATGTGTTAGGTACAGTGCAAGAAGCAAAACTGAGCCCCTGTGGCAAGATCGAATCTATTGTGCTCAATCGTACCGATCACGCTGCCCCCACTACCATCAGCGGTGATCTGTTTATTGACTGCACAGGCTTTGCCTCACTGTTATTAGGTCAAACCTTAGGGGTGCCTTTTGTACAAAAAAATGACGTGTTGTTTAATGACAGCGCCTTAGCGATGCATGTGCCTTATGCACAACCTAGTAGCCCTATCGCCTCACATACTGTGGCTACCGCACAAAATGCCGGTTGGATCTGGGATATTGGCTTAACGCACAGGCGCGGAGTGGGCCATGTTTATGGCAGTGCATTTCTTAGCGATGATCAGGCTGAAGCGAACCTGCGGGCGTATTTGGGGCCTTCAGCTAAAGATATTCCAGTCCGTAAAATTTCCTTTGAGTCAGGACATAGAGCGCAATTTTGGAAAGAAAATTGTGTGGCAATAGGTATGTCAGCGGGTTTTGTTGAACCTCTAGAAGCCACCGCCATTATGTTGGTAGAAATTTCGGCGCGTTATGTGGCCGAAAATTTGCCGGCTGATGATGATGTGATGGCTATCACCGCTAAACGCTTCAACCAGCAGATGGACTATCGCTGGCAACGTATTATCGATTTTTTAAAGTTACATTATATGCTGACCAAAAGGCCTGAGCCTTATTGGCAAGCTCATCTGGATCCCAAGTCTATTCCCGAAAGCCTGCAAGATGATCTCGCCCTGTGGCAATACCGTGGGCCAAAGGCTGCTGACTTTGATAGCTCCATTGAATTGTTTCCCGCCGCCAGCTACCAATATGTGTTGTATGGCATGGGCTTTAAGCCTGATTTTTCTAAACATCAGCATCTATATACCGAACAACACCAAGCCGCAAAAATCATGCAGCGTAACCAGATAATCACCGAACAAATGTTGGGTTCATTGCCCTCTCATAGGGATTATATTGATAGATGGCTGTCCACAGCCACACACAGTTAGGGAGTTTATGGTGGAGTTGGTCGAATTAAACAGCAATAAACATCAAGGCTTGAAGATAAGAGCTGCCTCTCAGATTGAGTATGCCGGTGGTCAACAAATCATGAAGTTAAGGGTCGCAGAGGTGGCTAAAGCCGTGGCTAATTTCCCGGTGTTTTTTACCCGTGAACAACAATATGGGGGCTGGGTATTATCGGCACTCACCAGCTTTGAAGCCCAGCACAATTTATTTGTTAAAGATGGGCAATGGCAAAGTACTTATCAGCCCTCTAGTATGCAAACCCATCCTTTGTATCTGATCCAATCGGCACAACAACAACAAAGTTATAGCCTAGGCATATTAGAACAAAGTTCGGCTTTTAGCCAAGACCAAGGTCATGACATATTTGAAAAAAACGGCCAGCCATCTATCTATCTTAGAAGGCTGCAAAAGCTGCTCGAAGCCGATATAAAACATGATATCAACACCCATCAATTTTGTTTAAAATTACAAGAGTTGGAGCTGCTTAAAGCGGTAGATTTAGTGATCCAATATGAAGACGATAGGATACAAACAGTCGCCGGTTTACATAGCTTACACGAAGACAAATTACAGGCATTAACAGACCAACAAATGCTTGAGTTGAATAAACTGGGATATCTGATCCCTATTCACGCCATGTTGATCTCCATTTACCAATTAAATTTATTGGTAAGAAAAAACAATGAATTACCCACACTTGATAAGGTTAAACAATTAAAAATTGAAGTGGCAAAAGATAAATCAGCTGGGTAATTAGGCACTAACACTAAGCTAGCAATCACAACACTAAGCCTGCGGGCTTTACTCTCTAAACACGCCAAAGGCACACTTTTGTGCGACACGGCTGAGGAACGATAAGATGTCAGATAATATGATCCAATTATCAGTATTTATATTGGTTACCGCACTCATTGCATTCTTAACTTATATGCAATGTAAAGGAAAAGGCAGGGGCGTTGGCGCCACAGAAGGGCAACAGAACAAAGAGTTTTTCCTAGCAGGTGGTGGCCTGAAATGGTATTTCATTGCCGGCTCGATCACTTTGACTAATTTAAGTACCGATCAGTTGGTCGGCACTAACGGTACTCAAATGGCATTGCTTGCCTGGTGGGAGTTTGCCGCAGTAGTAGGGCTGATTATATTGGCCAAGGTGTTTTTACCTGTGTATTACAAATACCAATGTACTACCACCACAGAATTACTTGAGAAGCGTTACAACAATAAACATATTCGCGCCGTGATCAGTGTTTTGTTTTTCCTCAGCAGTGCCCTGATTTTTTGTCCGGCGGTGATATACTCAGGCTCACTCTTTATGCAAACCATGTTTAACGTGGATATTCCCTTGATGTACATCGCCATAGCATTTGCGACGCTAGGCGCTATGTATGCGATCTTCGGTGGCTTGCGCGCCGTTGCTGTGTCTGATACTTATTCTGGGGTATTGCTGCTAAGCATGGCCATTCTAGTAGTGGTCTTAGCATTGCAGGCCATCGATTATGATTTCTCTGGTATTCCAGCCGATAGATTGACCCTTATTGGTGACAATGACTCGCCTATTCCTTGGCATACACTATTAACAGGTATGCTATTTATTCAGATGTTTTATTGGGGCACCAATCAGGTTATTACCCAAAGAGCTATGGCTGCGCCCACTCTTAAAGAAGCACAAAAAGGCGTCTTTGCCGCTGTGGGCATTCGTATCCTTATTGTTCCTGCCATCATTGTTATTCCTGGCATAATTTCATTCAAACTATATGGCGACATAGGTGATGCCGCTTACGGACAAATTGTTGGGGATATCTTACCCACTTGGTTATCTGGGATTTTTGCCGCCGCTATGGCAGCAGCAGTGTTGTCTACCTTTAACAGTAACTTGAACTCAGCCACGGCTTTATATGTGTGTGATATTCATGAACCTTACTTTAACAAAACCACCAACGTCGCCAAATTAAGTGCTTGGATCACTGCGGGTATAACCGTAGTGGCCTTGGCTTTGGTGCCCGTCTATGCCCAAGCCGATAGCATTATCAATTTATTACAACAGTTATGGGGCTTATTTAGCATGCCCATATTGTCCATTTTTATTGTGGGATTAGCCTTTAAAAATGTCCATGCCAATGCCGGTATCGCAGCGGTATTTTTTGGGGTGTTCTTGTATGGCGCGCTGTCGTTTGAATTCTCACCCTTTCATGCCCCCTTTGGCTTACATTATATTCACTTAATGTTTGTGACACTGATCTCTTGTGTATCGGTGGCACTATTAATCAATAAGTTTGTCTATTCACAAAAAGCAGAACTGGCATGGGGCAGTGATGACGGCCTTGTACAAACCACTGACGCTTAAAACGAGATCAGCTAAAGCATGAATCACCTTAGAAACAGTAATATAAAAAAATTGCCGGACACAGACTTTGATGTATTGATCATCGGAGGCGGTATTAACGGTGCCGTGTCTGCGGCGTCCTTAGCGGCAAAAGGTGCCAAAGTGGCATTGATCGACAAAGGTGATTTTGCAGGTTTTACCAGCTCTAACTCATCCAATTTAGCTTGGGGTGGCATTAAATACTTAGAAAGCCACGAATATGGTCTGGTGAATAAGTTATGTAAAAGCCGTAACCACTTGATGCGAAGTTACCCTTCAACGGTTAAAGAAATTCGTTTTTTTACCAGCATTCAAAAGGGCTTTCGTTTTCCTCCCTGGTTTATCTTTATGGGCACTATAGTCTATTGGTTAATGGGCCGCTTTTTCACCCAAGCTCCACGTTTTTTGACGGCCAATAAGATCAAGTCGTTAGAACGAAGGATCAATACCGAAAAAGTCGCAGGCGGCTTTGAGTACTCGGACTGTTTTCTCCATGATAATGATGCTCGTTTTGTGTTTAATTTTATTCGTTCGAGCATGAGTTATGGCTGTATTGCCGCCAATTACGTGCAATCCAATGGCTCTAAGAAAGAGGGCGACATTTGGGTGACCCAAGCCAGTGATATGATTTCTAACGAACGTTTTGCAATACGCTCTAAGGTAATTATCAATGCGGCTGGGCCTTTTGTGGATCCTATTAATGAGCAAAATGTGCAGGCCACCGAACACCATCATTTGTTCTCCAAAGGCATTCATTTAATAGTCGACAAGATCACCGACAGTAATAAAGTCTTGACCTTTTTTGCTGACGACGGGCGATTATTCTTTGTGATCCCCATGGGGCCAAAAACCTGCATAGGCACCACAGATACCCAAGTGGAAGATCCCCGGGCCCGTGTGACTGATGAAGACAGGCAATTTGTATTAGATAACGTTAATCAACTGCTTAGCTTAGATAAACCTTTGACATTAGATGATGTGATCGCCGAGCGTTGTGGGGTGAGGCCTCTAGCAATAAAAGGTACAGGTGGTAAAGCAGATTGGGTGCAATTATCTCGTAAGCATGCCATAGACACTAATAAAACCGACAACTATCTGTCTATCTTTGGCGGTAAACTAACGGATTGTATTAATGTTGGCGATGAAGTGGCCAGCTTAGTGCAAGACTTAGGCATTACTTTGCCTTATCAAAACTACAAGTGGTACGGCGAGCCGAACGATACCGTTAAAAATGAATTTTTGCATCGCGCCGAGTTGATGAATTTTGATGCCTTAACGCCCGCCACTTCATCAGAGCCTTTGAGCAAAAGGTTTTGGCGACGTTATGGGCGAAATGCCATTAACATGTTGGAAAAGATCCGCGAGAATCCGGCTATGGCTGAATTGTTAATCGAAAACTCCGAGTATCTTAGGGTAGAGATTGAACATGCCGCAGAGCGTGAAATGGTGACTAAGTTAGAAGACTTCTTGCGCAGACGCTCGAAGATTTCCTTGGTGGTAAGAAAGCAGGATATCCTCCAAGCTCCGGGCTTACGTGAAGCCTGCGTGATTTTGTTTGGTGAACAGGCCGATGCAAAATTACAAGAATATATAGACGCGGTGTCTTGAGCTGCATCACCCAAAAAACTGCAGTGATTATTGGTCATGTTTTACAGATTTTTGGCATATTAACCTCTGTTGGCTATTGAATATTATGTCTTAGCCTCCAGATTATTCTGCTAATATAGGGTTTAGCTTGACCACTCCCAACTTTCCAACTAGCAAAAGACTAGATAGTTGGATTAATAAAAATAGAGAATTTTGCAATGACCATGAATTACGTCCCATTAGATAAAGAAACACATAAAGATCTTCGCGTTGAACTCAGTGCTAGCTTTGCCCATGCAAAAGAGACTCATCTGGCAGCGGCATCACTTCGCGAGTATGCACAAATTGCCAGTTGTATGCCTATAGTGTTTGTGAAAGATCCTAAGAGTGGCAACACCCACAGTGTCGCAATGTTGGGCATAGAGCAAAGCGTTAACTTATATATGGAAGATGACAAGTGGAGTGGCCACGTTGTGCCGTTAAATATTCAACGTTATCCTTTTGATGTGCGTCCAGACGGCGATAAACTTGGCGTCTTTATAGATGAAAATTCCGATCTGGTTGGTGATAAGGGCGAAGCTTTGTTTACTGATGAAGGTATACCTAGCGCCTATTTGGAAAATCGTCAGACATTATTGTCTGATCTGGCTAACAGTGAAATGGCCACACAAAAATTTATTAAAAGAATTATTGAATTAGATTTGATCGATCCTCTGGTGATCCATATCCAATATGTAACGGGTCAACAACGTAACATCAATGGCATGTTTACTATTAATGAGAAACGTCTACAAGCCTTGGAAGCTGATGTTATATTGGAATTACATAAGGCGGGTTACTTAGGTGCGCTGTACGCTGCCCTAATGTCTTTAGGTCAATTGAACCGTATGGTTCAGATCACTAACAAAGGCACTGATCCGGTGAAATCTATGAACCTGCAGATTGGTCAGCCAGAAGAGCCTGCGGACGCACCTGCTGCTAAGTAAGTATTATTTTTGAAAGTAAAAAGCCGATTTCAATTTTTTGAAATCGGCTTTTTTGATCACAAAGGCTCATAGCTTCTCAATCTTCATTGGGATTGAGCTGACTCAATATTGGATAACACAAACTCAGTCACGGCATAAAATTCGCTGTCGGCGGCAAGTGTACTACTAGGAAAATGAGGCTGGTTTGGCGAGTCCGGGTAGAATTGGGTTTCGAAACATAGGCCCTGGTGTTGCTGGTAAGTGGCCCCTTCTTTGCCTGGCATGTCAGAAAAATGATTGGCGCTGAAGATTTGTATGCCAGGCATTGAAGTATAGATCTTCATTTGTAAGGCGCTTTGCTCGCAGACGACTTTAGCCGCATACTTGGCGGTGTGGGTGGCAGGCTCAAAGTTATCTAAACACCAGTTATGATCTAGGCCATGGCCATACACTATTTGTTGATGTGGCGAGGCTAAAGCCTGATGCACATAGCTAAGCTGTTGTAGGTCAAAGGGGCTGTTTGATACCGGCAGTATTTGCCCTGTTGGTATAGCTTGCTCATCACTGGGGGTAAATTGGCTGGCTAAGACTTGTACTTGGTGATCACGCACCGAGCCACTATCATGGCCAGCAAGATTAAAATAACTATGAAGGGTTGGATTAAACACTGTGGGCTTATCACTTTGCGCAAAATACTCTACCTTCACCTTATTTTGCTCAGTAAGGGTGTAAATGATCTTCAGGGTCATATTGCCTGGAAAACCTTGATCGCCATCGGCACTTGTCAGCTCAAGGATCAGCGAGGGTTGCTGTTCATCAGGGCCACAACTGGCTTTGAAAACGCGCTGATTAAAGCCGTCGCTGCCCCCATGCAGACAATGACCGCCTTGGTTAACATCCACCTGAAATACCTGTCCGTTTAAGCTAAAGCGACCTTGGTTAATACGATTAGCATAACGTCCTACTATTGCCCCTAAGTAACTGCTATCTGTTAGGTAGTCAGATAACTGGTCAAAACCTAAGACGATGTCGATACTCTCAGACTGGCTGGAATTGGGCACTAACCAGCGCCGCACAATTCCGCCTAAGGTCAGTATATCCAGCTGCATGCCCTGTCGATTAATCAGACTATATTGTTCAACCTCTTGGCCATCTTCAAGATAACCAAAGATTTGGCGTTTGATCATGGTTGATAAGCCAAGGTACTTTGCACCGCACTGGCCCAACCTTTTAGCAGCTTTTTACGCTGCTGGGGATCCATCAAAGGCACAAACTCTTGTTCTACTTGATTCATTTGAGCCAACTCATCGGTTGATTGGTAGATACCGGCTTGTAAGCCCGCTAAGTAAGCTACGCCTAGTGCGGTGGTTTCCAAAATCTTTGGACGTTCTACTGTCACATTTAGCACCCCTGCCAAGAATTGGCATACCCAACTATTGGCCACCATGCCGCCATCGACTCTTAGTTTTTGTAAATTCACCCCGTCTTGGGCCATGGCCTGCAGTAAATCTGAGGTTTGTAAACATACCGACTCTAGGGCGGCTCTGGCTAAGTGGGCGCTAGTGGTCGCTCTCGTGAGTCCGTATATGGCACCACGGGCATCTGGGGCCCAATAGGGGGTGCCCAGGCCGGCGAAGGCGGGTACCAAAAACACACCATGATCATCCTCTATGCTTTTGGCCATATTCTCAGTTTCAGAGGCACTCTTGATGATTTCCAGTCCATCTCTTAACCACTGGACTGCTGCGCCCGCGATAAAGATGGAACCTTCTAAGGCGTAATGAGTTTTGCCCTTGATGGTATAAGCCACTGTGGTTAATAATTTGTTTTTCGATAAGAAAGCATTTTCACCTGTATTCAACAATACAAAGCAACCCGTGCCGTAGGTACTTTTTATGGCACCTTGATGAAAGCAACATTGGCCTATGCTGGCGGCTTGCTGATCACCGGCTACCCCTAATATGGGGATCGAATAACCAAACAATTTGGCATCAGTTTGACCGAAGTCATCGGCGCATTCTTTGACTTCGGGTAACAAAGAGGCGGGCACAGCAAACAGATCTAATAGATACTGATCCCAGGCTAAATTATGAATATTAAACAAGTTAGTGCGACTGGCGTTAGTCACGTCTGTAGCATGAACTGCGCCATTGGTTAAACGCCAAATTAAGAAACAATCCACAGTACCAAAAGCTAATTTATTGGCCAGAGCTTTGTCTCGTGCGCCTTCTACGTTATCTAAAATCCACGCCACTTTTGAGGCCGAAAAATAAGGGTCTAAAAGCAGGCCAGCGCGCTTTTGCACCTCTTCTAAATGACCCTGTTCAGCTAATAGATTGCATTGGGGTGCGGTTCTTCTATCTTGCCAAACTATGGCATTATAAATAGGCTTTCCGGTTTCTTTATCCCAAACGATAGTGGTTTCTCTTTGATTGGTCACACCTATGGCGGCGATGTGAGCCCCTTTTTGTGTCGCTTGGGCTATGGCTTGTTGGCACACTGCTAGTGTTGATGACCAAATATCTTCGGGATCATGTTCGACCCATCCATCTTTAGGATAATGTTGGGGGAATTCTTGTTGAGCTTGTGCGACCACACTCGAATCAGGAGCAAATACTATGGCTCTGGTAGAAGTCGTGCCTTGGTCGATGGACAGTATACAGTTTTCGATCGACATAATTTTTTCCTTTATGGTCAGTGTTGAATAAGTCAAAGGTTAGGAATTGTGTCGTGCAAGATCTTACTGCTGTTCCTAGGGCCAGGTGTTGCGTGCTTAAGGGCCCATACAGACAGATGTCTCTAGACAAAATGGCCGACCTTAGTGTCTCGGATAATGGCTTGTGAGTATAATATTTTTCTGCATCGAAAATCAGTTTTTTTCAATTTTGTATGAGTATATGGATCATCCCTGATGCTGCGTAATCTAAATCCAGCCATCTTGCCTTGAAGTATCAGTTTGAGAAACCCTAGCATTTCCCTGTTTTAGTCCTTGACATGTTAGCCGAGTGATACATAAACTATGTATTGTGGGTAATAGTGGCAGAAAGTGGATCGAACCTCTTATATTTTAGGGATTTGATCTCGGCAAAGTGGTTAAGTGTGGCTCTTACTAGTTAAATTTCGATAGACAAATAATAAAAAAGGTAGGGGAATGTTCCGCGGCGCTAACGCAATCAGTCTAGACATTAAAGGTCGAGTTACGATACCCACAAAGTATCGTCAGACCCTGTTGGGCGATTGTCAGGGACAACTAGTCTGTACTATCGACACTCAACAGCCTTGTTTGCTGCTTTACCCACTACCTGAATGGGAAGAAATAGAGCTTAAGTTAAGCCGTCTTTCTAGCATGAACCCTCATGAGCGCAGAATGCAACGTTTGTTGCTGGGTTACGCCAGTGAAGGAGAGATGGATAAAAACGGTCGTTTTTTACTTGGTGCTCCTTTACGCCAGCACGCAAAACTCGATAAACAGCTGATGTTAGTCGGTCAATTTAATAAGTTTGAACTATGGGATGCCGATGTTTGGCAACAACAAATCAACCTTGATGTAGCCACAGAGCAACAGGCGGACTTTGAATTGACTGAACGACTCCAGGATTTCTCACTCTAATGACTAACACATTTACCCATAACTCGGTGTTATTAGCAGAATCATTAAACGGTTTGGCTATCAAGCCAGATGGCATTTATATGGATGCCACTTTTGGTCGTGGTGGTCATTCGAAACATATACTGGACAGTCTTTCTGATAATGGCCGGCTAATCGCCATCGATCGTGATCTTGCGGCTATTGAAGCGGCACAAGCCTTTTGTCATGATCCCCGATTCTCAATTCATCACCGTCCTTTTTCGGAACTACAGCAAGTGGCACAAGAATTACAGTTGCTGGGCAAGATAGACGGTATCTTGATGGACCTGGGCGTGTCATCACCACAACTAGATGATGCCCAGCGTGGTTTTAGTTTTATGCGCGAAGGTCCTTTGGACATGCGTATGGATACTACTCGCGGTATCAGTGCTGCCCAATGGTTGGCGGTCGCCGATGAGCAAGATATTACTCAGGTGATTAAAGAGTTTGGTGAAGAGAAGTTTGGTAAACGTATCGCCCACGGTATTGTTAACGCTCGTCAAGTCACGGCCATTACCAATACCGCTCAACTGGCACAAATCATCGATCTAGCGGTGCCTGTCAAAGACAAGTATAAACATCCTGCTACCCGCAGTTTCCAGGCAATACGTATCTATGTAAATAGCGAATTGGATGAAATTAAAATAGGCTTGAAAGCGGCACTTGCCACACTTGCCCCACAAGGGCGTTTAGCGGTGATCAGTTTTCACTCATTAGAAGACAGGCTAGTGAAACGTTTCATACGAGAACAGAGTCGGGGTTTACAGGTGCCCGCGGGTTTGCCCATTATGCAGGCCGAAATCGATGCCACTAAGGCAATGAAAGCCATAAGCAAAGCCATTAAACCTTCTAGTGAAGAATTGCAGCAAAATGTGCGGGCCCGAAGTTCAGTGCTGAGGGTGGCGCAAAAGCTATGAACAGTCCCAACACAAATTTTAACTTGCTTAGTTTCATTGTCTCAGATTTAGCCCGCCAACCAGTGCGGGTTTTGTTGTTTCTAGCGGTCTTAGTTAGTTCCGCCTTAGTGATATTGAGCGCACATCATAATAGGCAAATGTCTATCGACTTTGAACGCTTGATGCAAGAGAAAGATCAACTGGATGTGGAGTGGCGCAATCTCGTCTTAGAGCAAAGTGCTTTGACCGAGCATAACCGTATAGAGTCCTTAGTTAAAAAACAGCTAGACATGCACCGACCCAAGCCCCATGAAGAAGTGGTGGTGAGAATAAAATGAACAGGGTCCCCACCAACAAAAAACGTATTAGTGCCGCGGATCAAGCTAAATCCAATACTGCGCCTGCCTTATTGCATTGGCGTTTTGTGGTGGTGATGACGGCTATTGTTTTGGTGTTCTTGGGCTTAAGTGCAAGGGCGGTTTATATTCAAGTTATCTCTCCAGATTTACTGATAAAAAGAGGCGATAATAGAACCTTACGCACCCATAGTAACCCCTTACATCGTGGCCTGATCACCGATCGTAATGGTCAACAGTTAGCCGTAAGTGTGCCAGTGCGAGCCATATGGGCCAATCCTAAAATCATTGCCGAAGCACAAGGTTTTGCCGATAAAAAACGCTGGCAAGCCTTGGCTGAAGTGCTAGGTCAAGATCTTGATAAATTATTAAAAAAGGTCGGTAATCCCAAGAAACACTTTGTATATGTGCAACGCCAAGTTTCTCCCGCTATGGCAGATTATGTAGAACAACTCAAGTTGCCAGGGGTATATCTAAGGGATGAATCTAGACGATATTATCCAAGCGGTGAAGTGTCTGCCCATGTGGTGGGTTTCACAAACGTCGATGACGAGGGGATCGAGGGCGTCGAAAAGCTTTACAATAAATGGTTAACGGGCAGCCATGGTTCACGAAAAATTCGTCGTGATGGCAAAGGCCGGATGGTGGAGTTAATCGAATTCGAAGAAGGTGAAAAGCCTAAAGATATCCAGCTGACTATCGATCAGCGTATACAAGCCATAGCCTACAAAGAGCTTAAACAAGCAGTACAGTACTACAAAGCAGCATCGGGCTCAGCAGTAGTGGTGGAGGTAAAGTCCGGTGAAATATTGGCCTTAGTCAATAGCCCATCATATAACCCTAACAACAGAATGGGTGTGTCTGCCCACAGGATCCGCAACAGGGCAGTGACAGATGCATACGAACCCGGCTCATCCATTAAACCTTTGGCTGTGCTCAGTGCCTTAGAATTTGGTTCTGCCACCTATGATTCACTGATTGATACTACGCCAGGCTGGATGCACCTAGGCGGTAACATCGTTCGAGATTCACGGAATTACGGTAAAATTGATTTAACCGAGATTATCCGTAAATCCAGCAATATGGGTACCTCAAAATTAGCCCTTTCGGTGCCCAAGGAATTCTTGTTGGATATGTACTACAACGTTGGCCTAATGAGCGACAGCGGCGCCAATTTGCTCGGTGAAAGCAATGGTATTTTTAGAGAGCGCCCTCGCTGGTCAGATTTTGAATTATCCACCCTATCATTTGGTTATGGCATATCAGTCACCGCCCTGCAGTTAGCCCGTATGTATAGCATTTTAGGTGATGGCGGGGTTAAACGTCCCTTGAGCATTGTAAAGTCTGATCAAAAAGTTGAGTCCGAAAGGGTGATCAGCCAAAAAGCGACCCAACAAATTTTGCATATGATGGAAAGTGTTCTACAAGAAGGGGGGTCGGCCCGCAAGGCTAGTGTGCCAGGCTACAGAGTCGCAGGTAAAACCGGCACCAGCCGCAAGGCAGTGGCAAGGGGGTATGGCGAAGAGTATGTGAATATATTTGCTGGTGTGGCCCCAGTCTCAGATCCTAGATTAGCGGTGGTTATTTTAATCAATGAGCCAAGCGGTGATCTTTATTATGCCGGTGATACTGCCGCTCCAGTATTTTCTAAAGTGATGTCTGCCAGCTTACAAATGCTCAATGTGCCGCCAGATAACAAGACAGTCTCTTCTTTAACGGCAGGCACTGTCAGTCTGTCAAAAGGCGCAGCTAATGCAGGCTGATATGGTAAGCATAGACAAACAATTCGCCCACGCATTTGATCAAAGTATCAAGCCTTTATTGGGGTTCTTTAATATTGATGCCCCAGATATTATGATCAGCGGTTTGGCGTTAGATAGCCGAGATGTGGCCATTCATAAAGCCTTTATTGCCATCCAAGGTCAAAGCCTAGATGGTCGCGACTTTATTCCCCAAGCCATCAGTTTAGGCGCAAAAGTGATCATGGCTGAATGCGAGACGAGGGAAGCCCACGGCCATCTGGAAATGCGTGAGCAAAGTCTTATTGTGTCCTTCTATAGACTAGCAGACAGCTTGTCCGAACTAGCGGCTTTCTTTTACCAATTCCCCGCTAATTCTTTATCGGTCATTGCCGTTACAGGCACCAATGGCAAAACCTCAACTGTGCAACTCATTAGCCAACTCGCCCACCTGCTGGGAGAGACTACTGCCTCTATCGGTACCTTGGGTGCGGGTTTGTATCAAGAACCCGTTGAGCTGAAGGATCTTAATGCGACAATTAACACCACCCCAGATGCCATTAGCATCCAAAAACTAATAGCAAATTTTGTAGCAGAAGGGGTGTCGCAAGTGGCTCTAGAGGCCTCTTCCCATGCCTTGGTACAAAGCCGCATTAATGCTCTTAAAACCGATGTGGCCATATTTACCAATTTAACCCGTGACCATTTAGATTATCACCACAGCATGAGGCAATACGGTGCTGCAAAGCGTTTGTTATTGAAACAACCTCAGTTAGCTTACGTGCTGCTAAATGGCGATGATCCTGAGTATCAACATTGGGCGCAAGAAGCCCCCGACACTGCATCAATAGTATTGTATGGCCAAAGTTTAGCGGCTACGGATATCCCAGAAGGTTATCAGTATTGCCTGGCGAAAAACATCAAATTTACAGTAAGCGGCATGCAATTTTCAGTTCAATCATCTTGGGGTAATTGTGAGTTACGTGTGGCATTGATGGGGCAATTTAACGTGAATAATGTGTTAGCCGCGATTAGTAGCCAAATGTGTTTAGGTAAAAGCTTGAAGCAGATCACCTACCTGGTACAAAGACTGACGCCAGTGCCAGGTCGTATGGAATTATTTACTGGAACAGGGCAAGCCACAATAGTCGTGGATTATGCTCACACCCCTGATGCGTTAGAGAAAGCATTGATCGCGGCAAGGCAACATTGTTCAGGCAAGCTTTATTGTATTTTTGGCTGTGGTGGCGATCGTGATACCGGCAAACGTGCCTTAATGGGTGAGATTGCCCAGCGCTTAGCCGATCATATTACCTTGACCGATGACAATGTGCGCAATGAAATCCCTTTAGACATCATCAATGACATTTTAAGTGGCTGCAGCCAGCCCGAATTGATCAATATTCAACATGACAGAAAGCTGGCCCTGGAAACCGTCGCCAATTCTGCAGACAGTGGCGATATCATTTTAATAGCAGGTAAAGGCCATGAAAACTATCAAATTATAGGTGACCAGAGGTTACCTTATGACGAACGTCAATTTGTGGCCCAATTCCAGAAGGAGAAAACCTTATGATCCCAGTTTCATTGGCTTGGATATCAGACCAAATTGACGGACAGCTGTCGGACCAAGTTAATGGTGAATTAAGGATCTCGGGGGTCAGTACCGATACTCGTGATATACAAAAAGGCGATCTGTTCTTAGCCTTAATTGGCCCTACTTTTGATGGTAATAAATTTATTCAAGAGGCCAAGGAAAAAGGGGCCATCGCTTGTATTACCTCAAGCTCTGCTAGCTCAGTTCTGCCGAGTATTCAGGTAGCAGATACACGAATAGCTCTGGGCCAACTTGGTGCTGCAGTAAAGGCGCAAGTTGCGCCAAAAACAATAGGCATAACTGGCAGTAGCGGCAAGACCACAGTCAAAGAAATGGTGGCCGCTATTCTATCTCGGCGAGGCAAAGTATTGGCTACCAAGGGTAATTTTAATAATGATATAGGTGTGCCCCTTACATTGTTGCGTTTAGAGGAGCAACACCAGTATGCCGTTATAGAAATGGGTGCCAATAAAAAAGGCGATATTGCTTATACTGCGAGTCTAGTTAAGCCTGATGTCAGCACTATCGTTAATGCTGCCCCCTCCCATTTAGAAGGGTTTGGCAATGTGTTAGGGGTGGCTCAAGCAAAAAGTGAAATATTTAAACACTTACCCGAGGACGGCTTAGCTGTGGTCAATGGCGATAGCCAATTTACCGATTATTGGTTGGGCAAACTTAAATACAATAATGTTCAAACCTTCTCCTGTGAATCTGAGGCTGATTTCCGTGCCCAAGATATCACCCTTGACTTAGACGGGCGCGGCCAATTTCAAATGTTTACGCCTATCGGCACGGTATCGATTACCCTGTCGATACCGGGTAAACATAATGTTAGCAATGCATTGGTGGCAGCTGCCTTGGCCATAAGGGTTGGCGCCAGCTTAGAAGACGTTCGTGATGGACTGCGCACTATGAATAATGTGGCTGGGC
This sequence comes from Paraglaciecola sp., assembly GCA_034111785.1. Taxonomy (GTDB): domain Bacteria; phylum Pseudomonadota; class Gammaproteobacteria; order Enterobacterales; family Alteromonadaceae; genus Paraglaciecola. The sequence goes on along the minus strand of JAWUWP010000011.1, from coordinate 218,270 downwards.
GACTGCAAGTTAAACAATTAACCAATCAAGTGAAAATATTGGATGATACATACAATGCCAACGTGGCTTCTGTCCGTGCGGCGATTGATCTATTGTCTAGCTTTGCAGGGCGTAAACTCTTGGTCCTGGGAGATATGGGCGAGCTAGGTGAAAAGGCCAGTTATTATCATCAGCAAGTGGGTGAATATGCCCAAGAAAAAGGCATTAGCCAGCTCTATAGCTTAGGGGTGTTGAGCCAATATGCCAGTCAGGTCTTTGCTGGCCAAGGACAACATTTCACTGATCTGAGGGCCTTAACTCAGGCCATCAATGCAGACCTGGCTGATGAGCAGTGTGATATCAATATCTTAGTCAAAGGCTCAAGAAGTGCCAAGATGGAGTTAGTGGTGCAAGCTTTGGAGGACTCTCCCTTGGGAAAGTTTGAACGTCGGCGGGAGCGCATTGCATGCTGATTTGGTTAGCCGAATGGCTACAGCAGTTTGATGCCGGCTTTCAGGTATTTTCTTATCTGACTTTAAGAGCCATACTAAGCACCTTAACCGCCTTATTAATTGCCGTCATCATTGGCCCTAAGATGATCCGTTGGTTGCAAACTATGCAAATCGGTCAAACCATACGTGACGACGGGCCTGAGTCTCACTTGGCCAAGTCAGGTACCCCGACTATGGGCGGACTGCTAATTTTAGCGGCCATTGTCATAAGCGTATTGTTGTGGGCAGATTTAACCAATCGCTATGTGTGGGTCACTTTGTTTGTGCTGGCCAGTTATGGTGTCATAGGATTTGTGGATGATTACCGAAAAGTCATACGTAAAGATTCAAGGGGACTGATCGCCCGTTGGAAATATTTCTGGCAATCTGTGGTGGCCATAGGTGTGGCCCTTTATCTATATTCAAGCCAGCAAAACCCAGCTGAAACTGCATTATTAGTGCCTTTCTTTAAAGAAGTGATGCCACAAATGGGGCTGATGTTTATTGTCTTAACCTACTTTGTGATAGTGGGTACCAGCAATGCTGTGAATTTAACAGACGGCTTAGATGGTTTAGCCATAGTCCCGACTATATTAGTGGCAGGCGCCTTTGCTATCTTTGCTTATGTTACCGGTAATATTAATTTTTCTGCTTATTTACATATTCCCTATCTGCCTCTGACCAGTGAGCTGGTCATAGTCTGCACTGCAATAGTCGGGGCAGGTTTAGGTTTTCTTTGGTTCAATACCTACCCAGCACAAGTTTTTATGGGCGATGTGGGATCCTTAGCATTAGGCGGCACATTAGGCATATTAGCGGTGCTGGTTAGACAAGAAATTGTATTGATCATCATGGGGGGGATTTTTGTGATTGAAACCATGTCGGTGATATTGCAAGTGGGCTCTTTTAAATTAACCGGTAAACGAATATTTAGGATGGCGCCCATTCATCACCATTATGAATTGAAAGGATGGCCAGAGCCTAGGGTCATAGTACGTTTTTGGATCATCTCCTTGATCTTGGTACTAGTGGGATTAGCCACATTGAAATTGCGTTAACGAGAAAGTGACAGGAATGCTAGATTTTACTTTAACTAACAAAAATATCGTTGTAGTCGGTATGGGCCTTACGGGCTTGTCTTGCGTACGTTTTTTGTTAGGCAAAGGAGCGCAGGTTATTGCTATGGATAGCCGCACGGATCTGTCAGTGCCAATAGATGTGCCTTTACTTTTAGGAGACTTTGACCTGCAAAGATTGTCGGACGCGGATATGATTGTGTTAAGCCCAGGCGTCTCGCCCAAAAGCACAAATATACTAAAGGCCAAACAATCAGGTGTACCTGTATTAGGTGATATTGAGTTATTTGCACATTTTAATCAGCTTCCTGTGATCGCCATCACCGGCTCAAATGGTAAATCTACCGTGACCCAATTGGTACAAAACATGTGTCAAGCCGGCGGCAAAAAAAGCTTAATGGGCGGTAACATTGGACTGCCCGCATTAGATTTACTCGAGCAAGAGGGTGATATAGTAGTACTGGAATTATCTAGCTTTCAATTGGAATCCACTTACTCACTCAGGCCACTGGTATCCACTGTACTCAATGTCAGCGCGGACCATTTAGACAGACACGGTGATATCAGTACCTATCAACAAGCAAAACTAGGGATCTATTTAGGCGCAACCTTTACCTTATGTAATAGAGATGACCCACTGACCTATCCAGCTGACGGTGAGGCCCAGCATACATTCGGCTTGTCTAACAGTGCTCTAGGCTTCTCTTGGGATCCAAGCAGCGCCGCTATTCTTTACGATTCGACCCCCTTTATCCATAGCCAAGACTGTATGTTAGTGGGCGCCCACAACATGCTGAATATTCAAGCCGCCGCAGCCTTAGCTATGCTCGCAGGTATCGATTTATTGAGCATCAAAGGCGCTGCTATGGCATTTACTGGATTGCCTCACCGTTGCCAAACTGTGTCCATGTTAAATAATGTGCGTTGGATCAATGATTCAAAAGCCACTAACGTGGGCGCCACAGTAGCGGCAATTGAGGGGTTGGCCAGTCGCTGTGATGGAAAATTGCTACTCATAGCTGGAGGAGAGGGTAAAGGGGCTGATTTTACCCCACTGCAAGCATCATTAGCATCAGTGGCTGTTTTGATCACTTTAGGTACAGACGGTCCGCTAATAGCCCAACTAATGTCCAATAGCATAGCGGTGACCAGTCTTGAGCAGGCCGTGCAAGTTGCCCATGCCTATGCCGAGCCCAATGATATAGTATTGCTTTCTCCCGCCTGCGCCAGTTTTGACATGTTTGCCAACTATCAGCAAAGAGGCGAACGTTTTGTTCAAGCAGTGAAGGCCTTAGCAGCATGAATACCACTATAGACCAAAAGACCAGTGTGCTGCGTCAGCTCTTTATACGCCAACATGATCAAAAAGAAGCCAGCCAAACAGCCTCTAAACAGCCCTACGATGTGATCTTGCTGTTGCTAGCCCTAGCCTTGCTTTCTATAGGTTTTATTATAGTCACTTCTGCCTCTATGCCCGTAGCCGACCGCCTGTATCAAAATCCATTTCACTTTGCGGTACGTCATGGCATTTACATAATATTGGCTATCACAGCGGCGTTAATTGTGATGCAGATCCCTATGCAGTGGTGGCAAAAAAGTAATGTATGGTTATTGCTATTGGCCATAGCCTTGTTGGTGGCAGTATTACTCATTGGTCGAACTGTTAATGGTAGTACCCGCTGGTTGGTACTAGGGCCTATTACAGTGCAAGCAGCAGAGCCAGCTAAGCTATTCTTTTTCTTGTATCTAGCGGGTTATTTGGTGCGCCGCTATGAAGAGGTAACCGACAATATAAAAGGTTTCATTAAACCCTTAGCCGTATTCTTTGTGCTGGCTATCTTGTTATTGATGCAGCCAGATTTAGGCACTGTGGTGGTGATGTTGTTTACCACTATTGGTTTGTTGTTTTTAGCCGGCGCTAAGCTTTGGCAATTCTTTAGTTTGGCCATAGCCGGCACGTTGGCTGTTGTCATGTTGATCGTATTTGAGGAATACAGGGTTAGACGGATCACCTCTTTTCTGGATCCTTGGGCCGACCCTTTTGGCAGTGGTTATCAATTAACCCAATCACTAATGGCTTACGGACGAGGAGATATCTTTGGCCAAGGCCTAGGCAATAGTTTACAAAAACTGGAATATCTACCAGAAGCACACACCGACTTTATCATGGCAATATTGGCCGAAGAGTTGGGGTTTTCTGGGGTACTAGCGGTGCTGGTCATTATGTTACTCATTGTTAGTAAGGCCATGAGCATGGGTAACCTAGCCTTACGTAAAGAGCGTCCTTTCGACGGTTATTTAGCCTACTCTATCGGTATTTGGTTTAGCCTACAAACCTCGGTTAACGTAGGCGCCAGTGCTGGCATCTTGCCCACTAAAGGTTTGACTTTCCCTTTACTGAGTTACGGGGGCTCTAGCCTTATTATTATGGCCATCGCTATGGCGATCCTGCTGAGAATAGATTTTGAAATGCGCGTGGATGGCATTCAGGCCATCAATAAAGGTTCAGCCAATAAGGCGACTAAAAGTGCTGCATTAAAACGGGTTAAAGACGAAGTGGTGGATGTAATAGAAGGGGTAATAGACTCAACGCCAACGGGCAAGTCTAGTCGAGGAGTGAGCCATGACTAATCGATTACTAGTGATGGCGGGCGGCACAGGTGGTCATGTATTCCCAGGTTTAGCCGTGGCTGATCAATTATCCGCTCAGGGTTGGCAAATACATTGGTTAGGGACTGCTGGCAGAATGGAAGCACAAATAGTGCCTAAAGCTAATTATACGATCAGCTTTATTGACGTGGTGGGCGTGCGCAATAATGGACTCATTAAATTGCTGACCGCGCCTTACAAAATTATCAAAGCCATCATACAGGCCCATAAAGTGATCCGTGACTTTAAACCCACTGTGGTGATAGGCATGGGCGGATTTGCGAGTGGACCAGGCGGTGTGGCGGCTTGGCTTAATCGTATTCCGCTGGTAGTACATGAACAAAACGCGGTACCTGGACTGACCAATAAGTGGTTATCAAGGATCGCTAACTTGGTGCTGACGGGTTTCGAATATAGCTTTATTGAACAACAAAATCCTCAAGCCAATACTCGTTTTAAATGGGTGGGCAATCCAGTGCGCGCTGAGTTTTTTATTATACCGAGCAAAACCACTGCCACATTACCCCTCAATATATTAGTAGTAGGTGGCAGTTTAGGCGCTCAGATACTGAATGAGACTGTGCCTAAGGCGGTAGCAAATTTATCCGATGTGGCAGTACGACATCAAACGGGTGCAGGCCATGGTGCAACAGTACAACTGGCTTACCGTAATGCAGGCATGGCTGCCAAGCATTATCAGATCAGTGAATTTATTGATGATATGCCCAGCCATTATGGGTGGGCTGATGTGGTGATCTGCAGAGCCGGTGCCTTAACAGTGGCAGAAGTTGCGGCCGCGGGTGTCTGTGGCATATTTGTGCCCTTACCCCATGCGGTTGATGACCATCAAACAAAGAATGCGTTGAGCTTAGTCAAGACTAAGGCCGCTTATTTACTGCCACAAAATGAATTAACGCCACAGCGATTGCAGGGCCTTTTATTAGACCTTCAACAGGCACCTGAACAATTATTACTCATGAGTCAGCAGGCTAGAGGTTTATCTCGAATGGATGCCGCCAAAGATGTGGCAAAGCTGTGTGTTGAGTTAAGTGAGTTGAGCCAATGAATAAACAAAGACCCATGCATTACCATGTTCCTGAAATGCGCAGAATAAAACATATACACTTTGTTGGCATAGGCGGGGCGGGAATGGGCGGCATAGCTGAAGTATTGTTGAACGAGGGTTACAACATTAGTGGCTCGGATCGACAAGCTAATACTATGACCCAAAGACTAGAAAAATTAGGGGCCACTATTTATATAGGCCATTTTGCCAGCAATGTTGAACGGGCTAATGTGGTGGTGGTGTCTAGTGCTATCGACCCCACTAATCCTGAAGTGAATGCCGCCAATGAAAAACGTATTCCGGTGATCCGTCGTGCCGAAATGTTGGCAGAGCTGATGCGTTTTCGTCATGGTATCGCCATTGCTGGTACTCACGGCAAGACCACTACCACCAGTTTGATTGCGACGATTTTTGGCCAAGCTAAACTCGACCCAACTTTTGTGATAGGTGGCTTGTTAAACAGTGCAGGCACCAACGCTAAATTAGGTGATAGTCAGTACTTGATTGCCGAGGCCGATGAGAGTGATGCATCCTTTGTGCACCTTCAACCTATGGTGTCAGTGGTGACAAACATTGAAGCTGACCATATGGACACCTATCAGGGTGATTTCCAAAAGATGCAAGACAGCTATCTGGAGTTTTTACATAATTTGCCATTCTATGGTTTAGCCGTTCTATGTATTGATGACCCGGTGATCCAACAATTGATGGCGCAAATAGGCCGTAAAACTATAACTTACGGAGTATCTGAGCAAGCAGACGTGCGTGCCATCAATATTACCCTTGGTTTTAATCAAAGTGAATTTGACGTTATTCGTAAAGGGTTGCCGATTTTAAAGGTAAGAGTCAATATTCCAGGGCAGCATAATGTGCTCAATTCCTTGGCCGCCATTGCAGTGGCCACCGACGAAGGTATTGAAGATACAGCGATAGTCACAGCCTTAGGCGGCTTCTCTGGAATTGGTAGACGCTTTGAATTCTTAGGTGACTATGGCACCTCTAAAGGCCAAGTTATTCTAGTGGATGATTATGGTCATCACCCTACAGAGGTGGCCGCTACTATAGCTGTGGCCAGAAATAATTGGCCTGACAGGCGTCTGGTGATGGCTTATCAACCCCATAGGTTTACCCGTACCCGTGATCTATATGAAGATTTTGTTGAGGTGTTATCTCAGGTAGATGTATTACTACTATTAGAAGTGTATTCAGCGGGAGAAGAATCTATTGATGGGGCTGATAGTCGCGCCCTATGCAGATCAATAAGGCAAAGAGGCAGCCTTGAACCCATATTTGTATCCACTGTCAATGAGCTGCCTATACGCTTAGCCGAAGTGCTTTGTGATCAAGATATCGTTATGACTCAAGGTGCCGGTAACATAGGCCAAATAGCTAAATTTTTACAGTCTGTTGAATTACAACCTATCTTACTCAGTAAAGGGCTAGAACAATGAGTCTGTTTTCTAATTTGAGCCCCAGATCATACGGCAAAGTGGCGGTGATGCTGGGCGGTGCTTCCGCAGAGCGGTCTGTGTCATTGAACTCTGGCCAAGCCGTACTAAAAGCCCTCTTAAGTATGGGGGTAGACGCGCATTCGTTTGACCCCTCAGAACAACCTCTACTAGCTTTGGTAGAGCAAAATATTGACCGTGTATTGATCATGTTGCATGGCAGAGGTGGCGAAGATGGGTCTTTACAAGGGGCCCTAGAACAATTGAATTTACCCTATTCAGGCAGTGGGGTTTTAGGCTCAGCCTTATGTATGGATAAAATCCGTAGCAAACAAGTGTGGCAGAGTTTGGGTTTGCCCACCGCCGATTATAAAATAGCTGACAAAAGAAGCTTTGATGCAGGATCGTGCGAGGCTATAATGGCCAGCTTGGGTGATGAAGTGATGGTTAAACCAGCACAAGAGGGTTCCAGTATTGGCATGGCCCGCGTGACCACCGCCCAGCAATTAACAACGGCTGTGCAAAACGCATTTGAATACGACAGTCAGGTATTAATAGAACAATTTATTCATGGCGCTGAATATACCGTCAGCTTGCTAAACGGCAAAGCGATGCCTTCTATCAGTATGTCGACCCCAAGAGTGTTTTACGACTATGAGGCCAAATACCAATCAGACAGTACTGTATATCATTGCCCAAGCGGCTTGTCTGATGAGAGTGAAGCACAACTAGGTGAAATTGCACTGGATGCCTTTGCTGCCTTGGCCGGTGATGGCTGGGGACGTATCGACTTTATGCAAGATAAACTGGGCAGGTTTTATCTATTGGAAGCCAATACTGTGCCAGGTATGACAGAGAAAAGTTTAGTGCCTTTGGCTGCGCAGCAAGCAGGAATGAGTTTTGAGCAGTTAGCCTTAGCGGTGTTAGACACGAGCTTGGCTATGGACATGCCAGCCACCAGAACACAAGTGGGCAGCGTATAATGCAAGACTTGCCTGTGGCATATACACCCAGCCGCAAGGCAGAGTTCTATCTTGGCTTGGTGTTTCTTATTGCTGTGCTGGTGCTATTGGCCTTTGCCTTAGTTAAATTGAATATTTGGCTGGAAGACGAACAGCAAGCTCCAGTACAGGATATTTTTGTTTCCGGAGATCGGCAGTTCATCCCGTTACAAGAGATTGAAACCTTAATAAAACGTACGCAAGCGGGGAGTTTTTTTGAGTTAGATGTAGAGCAAACCCATAAAACCGTCGAGGCTATGCCCTGGGTGTATAGAGCCTCTGTGCGCAAACGCTGGCCCAGCGGCTTAGAGATATTTGTGGTGGAGCAAAAACCTGCGGCCATTTGGAACGGTGATCTGTTGTTGAACCAATACGGTGAAGCTTTTGACGGACAAATACAGATTGCAAGTGGCGGCGCGCAAACAGAATTACCTAGTCTGTATGGCCCAGGTGGCAGTGAAAAAACGGCATTGCAAGGATACCGCAATATGCAGTCCTTATTGACCTCCACCAACTTGTTTATTGTTGAGATGTTTTTGAGCGAACGCTTTGCATGGAAGGTGCAACTCAATAATGGCATTAAGCTGGATCTGGGGCGCACTGAGTTTATTGATAGATTACAGAGATTTGTGGATTTATTACCACTGATATCACAACAAAATAAGCAGGTAGACTATGTCGACCTGCGTTACGATACGGGTTTGGCTGTTGGCTGGAAAGCGGCAGATAAAACGGTTTAGTGTTTAGCTAACAAGAGAATTAATTAACGTGAGAATTTTGCAAAATGTCTAAGGGTACGGAACGCAAGCTAATAGTAGGCTTAGACATAGGCACCAGCAAGGTGAAAGCCGTTGTGGGCGAACTGCTTGATGACAACACTATCAGTATTGTGGGTGTCGGCAGTCATGCGTCTAAAGGTATGGATAAAGGTGGCGTTAATGATCTAAATCTGGTGGTGCAGTCAGTTAAGCGTGCTGTGCATGAAATGGAATTAATGGCCGATTGTAGTGTGTCTTCAGTATTTATGGCGATCTCTGGTCGTCATGTGAAATGTCAAAATGAAAGTGGCATGGTACCCATCAACAATCAAGAAGTCACACAGGAAGATGTAGACAATGTAATACACGCAGCGCGATCCGTGCCTATCGCTGCTGAAAGACGTCTGTTACATGTATTGCCCCAAGAGTTTACAATTGACGTGCAAGAAGGGATCAAAAACCCTATAGGCATGTCAGGTGTTAGAATGGAAGCTCAAGCACATATTATTACTTGTGCTGACGATATGGCTAAAAACTTAGTCAAGTGTGTTGAACGCTGTGACTTGACCACAGATCAACTGATTTTCTCGTCTTTAGCCTCCAGTTACGCTGTATTGACTGATGATGAGAAAGAACTAGGGGTCTGTGTGGTTGACATAGGCGGTGGAACTATCGATATGGTGGTTTACACTGATGGTGCGATCCGTCATACGGCAGTCATACCAGCAGCGGGCAATCAAATCACCAGTGATATTGCTAAAATATTCCGCACCCCTATTAGTCATGCCGAAGAAATTAAAATTAACTATGCTTGCGCCCTAAAAGATATGGTCAGCATGGAAGAGAATATTGAAGTGCACAGCGTGGGTGGCAGACCTTCAAGGGCCATGTCTAGACACACCTTGGCTGAGGTCATTGAGCCAAGGTACCAAGAGTTATTTGAATTGGTGCATGATGAGGTGCGTGCTAGTGGTTTAGAAGATCAAATTGCCGCGGGCATAGTGTTGACCGGTGGTACGGCAAAAATGGAGGGGGCAGTTGAGTTTGCCGAAGAAATATTCCAAATGCCAGTGCGGGTCGGTGAACCCTTAGCAATGAAAGGCTTATCAGAATATGTGGAAGATGCACAATACGCTACAGCTGTGGGGTTATTGCAGTACGGCAAAGAGCACTTAATTAGTCAATTAGCGACTAAATCCAAACCCAGTGATGGTGTTTGGCAAAGGATACAAAGTTGGTTTAAAGGCGAGTTTTAATTACTTAATTTTGAGGCAGTAAAGATCACAAGCAGGCAAGGATTAGTATCTAACTGCTTTTATGTACAACCCGGAGAGTAAAAATGTTTGAGTTAATGGATAGTCATAGCGAAGAAGCAATAATCAAAGTCATAGGTGTTGGCGGCGGTGGTGGCAATGCTATTGAACACATGGTGTCACAAAATATTGAAGGCGTTGAGTTCATCGCTATCAATACCGACGCGCAAGTGCTGAGAAGTTCAGCGGCAAATGTCACCTTACAAATTGGATCAGGGGTGACCAAAGGTTTGGGAGCTGGCGCTAATCCAAATATTGGACGCCAAGCGGCCGAAGAAGATCGAGAGACTATTCGTCAAAGTCTTGAAGGTGCTGATATGGTATTTATCACCGCTGGCATGGGTGGTGGAACAGGTACAGGTGCGGCACCAGAAGTGGCTAAGGTAGCTAAAGAACTAGGGATTTTAACCGTAGCTGTGGTCACTAAACCTTTCCCATTTGAAGGCCGTAAGCGCACTGACTTTGCTGATCAAGGCATTGAAGAGTTATCAAAATACGTTGACTCATTAATCACTATCCCCAATGAAAAGTTATTAAAAGTCATGGGTAAAGGCACGCCACTATTACAAGCTTTTAGTGCCGCCAACGATATTTTGAGCGGCGCGGTGCAGGGTATTGCTGAGCTAATCACGCGTCCTGGCTTAATCAACGTGGATTTCGCCGATGTCCGCACCGTCATGTCTGAAATGGGCACGGCTATGATGGGTCATGGTTCAGCTAGTGGTGAAGATCGCGCTGAAGAAGCCTCAGAAAGCGCCATCGCTTGTCCTTTGCTGGAAGATATCGATTTGTCAGGCGCCAGAGGTATTTTGGTGAATATTACTGCGGGTCCAGATTTCTCCATTGATGAATTTGAAACTGTGGGTAACGCCGTTAAAGCCTTTGCCTCTGAAAATGCCACAGTAGTAGTGGGTACCGTTATTGATATGGATATGAGTAACGAGTTACGAGTGACAGTCGTTGCTACAGGTATTGGTGCCGAACGAAAGCCCGATATTTCTTTGGTATCCAACAGAGCGACAAAAGTGTCAGTGGACACTAATGAGTTTAAATTACAGGCTAATGGTGGTGCAAGTGTGATGCCTAGCACAAATGCTATGCCTGACGTAGCTAAAGCGCCAGCCAGCGAAGAAAAGTCTGACCCTGGCAATGATTTGGAATACTTAGATATACCTGCATTTTTACGTAAGCAGGCCGACTAACGAAAGGGATGGAATTAATTGGCGAGTGACTGGTCTTAGTTCGATAGCCGCTAATTAATATGCGGGTGTTGATTACAGAATTTTGACACTTTTATATTTTTTTTGTATAATGCGCGCCGCTTTTTATTCCAAAGAGTTATGAGCTGAAGGGTTATGATTAAACAACGTACCATAAAACAATCAGTGCAAGAAACAGGTATAGGTCTGCATAAAGGTGACAAGGTCACTATGACTCTCCGGCCAGCGCCGGCCAATACAGGTATTGTATTTCGCCGCGTTGATCTTGAGCCTTTTGCGGATATCCCTGCTCGTGCGGATGCTGTGGGCGACACTATGTTGTGTACTTGTATTAGCAATGAACAAGGTGTCACTATTTCTACAGTGGAACACCTTGCTTCGGCTCTTGCCGGTTTGGGTATTGATAACATAATAGTAGAAGTGGATAGTGACGAGTTGCCTATTATGGACGGCAGTGCCAGTCCCTTCGTATTTCTATTACAGTCTGCGGGCATTGAAGAAATTAATGCGGCCAAACGATTTATTAAAGTGAATCACACTATTCGTGTGGAAGACGCCGATAAATGGGCAGAGTTGCGTCCCTACGACGGTTTTAGAGTCGATTTCGAAATCGACTTTGAACACCCTGTTATTAGTCAAACGCGACAGCATATGGTGTTGGATTTTGATTCTTCTTCTTATGTGGAAGAAGTGAGTCGAGCCCGTACGTTTGGTTTTATGAAAGATCTTGAGTACATGAACTCCCATAACTTAGCCTTAGGCGGAAGCATGGAAAACGCCGTGGCCTTGGATGACTACCGAGTACTAAACCCAGAGGGGTTACGTTATAGCGATGAATTTCTCAAACATAAAATATTAGATGCTATTGGAGATCTATATCTAGGTGGCCATAGCATTATTGGCGAACTGGTGGCTTATAAAACCGGCCATGGCTTGAACAATAAATTACTTAACGCCTTGCTACAGAACCAAGAGTGCTGGGAATTTGTGAGTTATGATAGCTCTGAAGATATGCCAATTCGTTATGCCGCGCCTGTATTCGCCCACTAACTGTCAGTTACTCACATTAACTTTCCAGAATGACACAGAACTATGGTAGTGTTCCTGCAAGCGTAGCGGTGATAGAGGCTCTTGTATCTATAAAAAAAGGGTCTGATTTTCTAAGTGGTGCAGCCATAAGCAAATTTGGAGTGATCAGAGTCTGGTGCTATATTTGTTAAGCAAAGTGAAACGCACATGTTGAAAGGTAGTGGATATTAATGAAAGTGACGTTACTCTTTAGAAGTAATAAAGCACGTTTGGCGTTCAATATAAGCCAACAAAAAATCTTGATCTCGCTTTTAGTTGTCTGCGGTGTATTTCTGATATCCAGCCGTTCAACCCAGCTACCCAATGAAAACAACGCCCGCATCCAATATGCTAAAGCGGGCTTTGATCAACAAGCAGAAGAAGTCAGCCTACTAAAAACCGCAACAGAACAACGTATGACTGGCATGCTAATGAGATTGGCCGACATGCAGAGTCAGATCCAGCGATTAGATGCATTGGGCTCAAAACTAGTGGTAGCGGCGAATCTTAATCAAGACGAATTTAGTTTCAGCCCTAAAGACACTAATCCATCAAATATTGAATTGGACACATCCAGCGCTGATCAGCTGAAAATTAATCCACAAGATCAGTTATTGACTCAACTAGAAGATATGTTTGAGCAAATACAAGATAAATCCCAACAACTCACTGCCCTTGAATTTATCATGTTGAGCCACCATATACAGGATGAGAGCAGGCTAGAAGGTAAGCCTATTGCGTCAGGTTGGTTATCCTCTTATTACGGCATACGTAAAGACCCCTTTAATGGCACACCTGCCATGCATAAAGGCTTAGATTTTGCCGGTAAAGAAGGTGAACCTGTGATGGCAACAGGTGCCGGCATTGTGACTTGGTCTGGCTCACGCTATGGCTATGGTGAATTAGTTGAGATCGACCATGGTGATGGCCTAGTCACCCGTTACGGGCATAATAAGGCACTCAATGTTAAGATTGGCGACGTAGTGACTAAGGGACAAGATATAGCGGTAATGGGTAATACAGGGCGCTCTACAGGGCCCCACGTTCATTATGAGGTACTGAAAAAAGGTAAACATTTAGACCCCTTACCTTTTGTCTATCGCAAAAGTTCATGATGGTGAGTATTTAACGAGTGACTGACCATATGCGTTATCGACAATCGGCTCCAAGTGAGCCGATTGTTTTATTTTAGGGTTTCGCCCACTAGGCCTCATGGGCCAACAGTGAAGCGAATATAATTAATCTATTAGATTGGAATCTGTAAATCGATGTTTTCGAGTATTCTCACTAAAGTCTTCGGTAGCCGTAATGACCGAACATTAAAAACACTTAGCAAAGCGGTTGGCCTAATTAGTCAACTAGAGGCGGAATATGCCGAGCTTGACGATCAGCAGCTTAAAGACAAGACCGGAGCATTTAAACAACGTCTAGAAAACCAAGAAAGCACAGATGATTTATTAGTTGAAGCTTTTGCGGTGGTACGTGAAGCCAGTAAACGGGTATTTGGTATGCGTCATTTTGATATGCAAATGGTCGGTGGGCAGGTATTACACCAAGGGAAGATCGCAGAAATGCGTACTGGTGAAGGTAAAACCTTAACCTCAACCTTGCCATCTTATCTGAATGCGATTTCAGGTAAAGGCGTGCACGTTATTACCGTCAATGATTACTTAGCGACTCGTGATGCCGATTGGAGCAGACCCTTATTTGAATTTTTAGGCTTGACTGTGGGTTGTAATATCCCAGGTATGGATCACGAGCAGAAAAAACAAGCCTACGCGGCAGACATTACATATGGCACCAATAACGAATTTGGTTTTGATTACCTACGTGACAATATGGCCTTTAGCCCAAATGAGCGGGTGCAGCGGGCATTGCATTTTGCGGTGATCGATGAAGTGGATTCAATCCTAATTGATGAAGCACGTACCCCTCTTATCATATCTGGCCAAGCAGAAGATAGCTCAGAGCTATATCGTAAAATCAATGTGATCATCCCTGAACTGGAAAGACAAGAAAAAGAAGATGAAGAAGGTGAGGTAGGTGACGGGCATTATACTATCGATGAGAAGGGTAAACAGATCCATCTTACCGAGAATGGCCAAATATTTGTTGAAGAAGTACTCAAGCGTGAAGGCATATTGCCTGAAACTGAATCATTGTTTGCCGCAGCCAATATTGCCTTGTTACATCACGTTAATGCGGCCTTAAAAGCCCATAAGTTATTCAGTAAAGACGTTGATTATATCGTTAAAGATAACGAAATTGTTATTGTTGATGAACATACGGGTAGAACCATGGAAGGACGTCGTTGGTCGGAAGGTCTGCACCAAGCGGTCGAGGCCAAGGAAAGCGTTCATATTCAGAATGAGAATCAAACGTTAGCCTCTATTACCTTCCAGAACTATTTTAGGCTGTACGATAAATTGTCTGGTATGACAGGAACTGCTGATACGGAAGCCTTTGAGTTTCAAAGTATTTACGGGCTAGATACAGTAGTAGTGCCCACCAATAAAGAAATGGTGCGTAAAGACAAAGCGGATTTAATTTTCTTAACCGCCGAAGAAAAGTACGAAGCCATAGTCGAAGATATCCAAGATTGTGTTAAACGCCAGCAGCCAGTGCTGGTGGGCACAGTCTCAATCGAAAACTCAGAACTCATTTCGGGGATTTTAAAGAAAGAGAAAATTGCTCACAAAGTATTAAACGCAAAATTCCATGAGCAAGAAGCGGACATTATTGCCCAAGCGGGTAAAACCGGTGCTGTGACTATTGCTACTAATATGGCCGGCCGTGGCACAGATATTGTACTGGGCGGTAATTGGCAAGCTGAGTTAGATAAAATTAATGATCCTAAACCTGCCAAGGTAGAAAAAATCAAAGCAGACTGGAAAATTGATCACGATGCCGTTTTAGCGGCAGGTGGTTTGCATATTATCGGCACAGAGCGTCATGAATCTAGACGTATCGATAATCAGCTTCGAGGCCGTTCCGGTCGTCAAGGTGATGCCGGCTCCTCACGTTTTTATCTTTCTTTAGACGATGCCCTTATGCGCATATTTGCTTCCGAAAAGATGGGCAATATGATGAAACGTTTAGGCATGGAAAGAGGTGAAGCCATAGAGCATCCTTGGGTCACTCGAGCCATCGAAAATGCCCAACGTAAAGTTGAAGGTCGAAACTTTGACATGCGTAAGCAGTTGCTTGAGTACGATGATGTGGCTAATGATCAACGTAAAGTGATCTACGAACAACGCAACGAGTTATTAAACGAAGGTGATATCAGCGATACCATTGAAGCCATACGCCTAGATGTGGTGAATGGGCTGATGGACCAATATATTCCTCCGCAATCCTTAGAAGAAATGTGGGATATAGCAGGTTTAGAGCAGCGTTTTAAGAGTGAGTTTCTGATCAATATGCCTGTCCAAGAGTGGTTGGATGCCGATGACAAATTATTCGAAGAAAAAGTACGTGAACGTATCTTAGAAGAAGTGTCTATTGCTTATAAATCTAAGGAAGAGATAGTGGGGCCGGCCGTTATCAAACAATTCGAAAAAGCGGTCATGCTACAAAATTTAGATGGCCATTGGAAAGAACATCTAGCAGCTATGGATCACTTACGTCAGGGCATTCACTTACGTGGTTATGCACAGAAAAATCCAAAACAAGAATATAAGCGTGAGTCTTTTGAATTGTTTGCGGAGATGCTCGAAACCTTGAAAGTAGAAGTGGTCACCATTCTCAGCAAAGTACAGGTCAAAGCGGAGTCCGACGTCGAAGCGGTAGAAGAGCAGCGTCGCCAAGCAGACGAGACACCTAAAAACTTTGAGCATGGACCAGCCAAAGAAGTAAAACCTGCCCAAGTAGGGGGCAGAGATACTCCCAAAGTAGGACGCAATGACGCATGTCCATGTGGTTCTGGTAAAAAGTATAAACAGTGTCACGGTAAATTGACCTAAAATGGCCAATGTTAGCGACTGAAAAATCGGACTTAGGTCCGATTTTTTGTATCTAAAAACCAGCGATTAGCAATAAGTGAGTGACTATGAAACGAATAGACGTGGCAGTAGGCATTATTAAAAAAGGCAATAAGATCTATATCAGTAAACGCTCAGAAGCCTTGCATCAAGGGGGCAAGTGGGAGTTTCCAGGGGGGAAGCAAGAGCCCAATGAAAAGATTGAGCAGACCCTAGCCAGAGAACTGCTGGAAGAAGTGGGCATAGTGATAACACAGCAGCATCATTATATGTTTATTGAGCACGACTACGGGGATAAAAACGTGGCCCTGCATATTGGTCTAGTGGAGGCATTCGATGGTGTAGCGAGGCATCAAGAGGGACAGCAAAGTCTATGGGTGGATATTTCTGACTTAGCTCAGTATGATTTTCCTGCGGCTAATCAGCCTATAGTGAAACAATTAATAGCCGATTATTTGTAGTATTCAGCACTAAACCTAAGCCTAAAACAAACCCCAGATAACCTTATCTGAGGTCTTAGTGCAGAGATCGGTACTTATAGCTTAACGATCAACTTGCCTTTGTTACCGCCGCTAAAGAATAAATTAATCCCCGCTATCGCAGACTCTAGTCCTTGTAATATATGGGCCCGGTGTTTGATTTTACCCTGCATTACATAAGGGGTAAGTTTCGCTACTAATTCAGGCAATTGACCGAGGTGATCAGGCATGGCAAAGCCCTGCACAGTGATACGTTTTTTGATGATAGGGATCCAGTTCGGTCCGGCACTCGGGGTGGCCTTAGCATAATCGGCAATCATGCCACAGACGATAATTCTGCCATGGGCATTAATATTATCAATGACATGTTGTTGCACTGGACCACCGGTGTTTTCGAAATAGATATCCACACCTTTAGGCGTAAGTTGTTGCAGTTTCGCTCCTATATCATCGGTCTTGTAATTGATTGCGCCATCAAAGCCCAGCTCATTGACTATCCAGTCGCACTTCTCATCATTCCCAGCTACCCCTATTACATTGAGACCATCGGCCTTGGCGAGTTGGCCCACAATAGAGCCTACTGACCCTGCTGCTCCGCTTACGACTATGGTTTGCCCTGCTTTGGGTTCACCAAATCCGTATAGACCTTGAATAGCGGTTAAGCCTGGTAGAGCAAAGACTGATAAGACCATTTCTGGATCTAAACCGGCTTGTACTTTACGTACACCCTCACCTGTACTTAATAGATACTCTGTCCAACCCATCATGCCCATCACTCTTTCACCCACGGCAAAGTCCGGATGTTGGCTGGCGACCACTTCGCCTAAGCCTGATGAGCGCATCATCTCACCTAAGGCAACAGGTGGGATATAGCTTTCAGGATCTGGGCTCATCCAACCAATCATGGCAGGATCTAAGGACATATGGGTTTGTTTAATCAAAATTTGTCCTGGGCCTACCTCTGGCATACTTTTCTTAACAATTTCAAATATATCGGGGCTGATAGGACCTGCTTCTGGGCGAGCAATAAGGTTAATTGCAGTATAACTAGACATAATTTACTCCACTTTTGATTAGTAATGAAAGACTATGCCATTAGGCTGAGTCTAATTGTTTGATGTGCCCAGTATTGCTTGTTATAACTGATAGATATATAGCGATATTTATCTATCTTTATTGTCATTAAGACAATAATATAGCGTTTTACCTACAGTCACTTCATTATGGATCAGTTTAGAGCCCTTAGATATTTTGCCAAGGTAGTAGAAACCGGTAGCTTTACCCAAGCAGCCAAATCCTTTGCTGTGCCTGCCTCTTCCTTATCTCGCCGGGTAACAGATCTGGAAAATTATTTAGGCGCAAGTTTACTGACGCGCACTACCCGTGTGGTTAAGTTAACGGAAGTGGGGCAAACCTACTATGGACAAATACAAGATATTCTTAACCAGTTAGAACAAAGCAATGATGGGGTGCGCAGCTATCATGCTAGGCCTATGGGCCACTTGCATATTAGTGCCATGGTGGGGGTGGGAGAGCCCATCTTATTTCCCCTGTTAGACGAGTTTAGTCAACTATATCCAGATATAGTGCTAGATGTGAGCCTCAGTGACGAGTTATCTGCCTTAGGCCGGGATGATGTGGATATTGCCATTCGTGGTGGTTATGCTCCCAACGAAAGAGTCTTGGCTATAAAGCTGATGGATAACCATTTTATTCCAGTGGCCGCTCCTAGCTACTTGGCAAAAATGGGCACCCCAAATAAAGCCTCAGAACTAATACAACACAAAGGGTTGTATTACCGCACTCCTAATGGGCCGACGCCATGGTTGTGCCAAATACAGGGGCAATGGCTGGATGTATCGGCACCCGCCGTGGCTGTCTCAAATAATGGCAAATGGTTAGCGCAAAAAGCGTTGGCGGGTGAGGGCATAATGATGGCTCCTCGTTGGACGATAAGTGCCTACCTTCACAAGGCCCAGCTGCAAGAATTGTTTTTTGATCCCCCCTTACAGATCAGCCAAAGCAGTGACTTAGCGGTGTATTTATTATATCAAAAACAACGCTACCATGTGCCTAAGGTGAAAGTGGCAGTGGATTTTCTTGTGTCTAAGATACAAGGGCAGTTTTGAGGCTTTGTCAGGGTATATAGGTGTCTGTGTTCATGAAAAGTCACAACTTTGTGAATAATTTTCGTGGCTGTTTTGTTAAGCTAAGTCGATGTTTATGCCTGACTACTAAGACGAAGAATTAAATGGAATATTATCAGCTTAACGCCGCTAATTTGCTGAGTTATTTGGCTAGCTTACCCAGCATGCAACAAAGGTTTTTGTCTTTTGCGCCATTACAAGTAACAGAAGTCAATGATGGCAATATGAATTACGCTTTTGTGGTTAAGGATCCTAGGCAACCGACACAAAGCATCTTTGTTAAACAGGCACCGCCCTATATCAAAGTATTAGGGAAAGACTGGCCCTTGACTCAAGAACGTATGAGCGCGGAGATTAAAACCCTGAGTTACCATGGGCGAGTTTGCCCTACTATGGTGCCCAAGATCTATTATCAGAGCCAAACTATGTCGGTGTTGATCATGGAATATCTGAGTGATCACAACATTTTGCGCACTGAATTAATAAAAGGTGTGTATTTGCCACACTTGGCCGAACATTTGTCTAGCTTTTTAGCCCAGTCGTTGTTTCAATCTTCGGACTTTGCTTTGTCGTCTGCGGCCAAGAAGGCGTTAATACAGCAGCACCAAAATAAAGACATGTGTTTGATCACCGAGGACTTCGTCTTCACTTATGCCTTTGAACACCATGAAATGAATGATTACAATCCTCACTTGAGTCAACAGATGATCGACTCCATCCAAAAAGATCCTGAAGTGCGGGCTCAAGTTGCACAGATGAAGTATCTATATACCACCCAAGCAGAAACCTTGTTGCATGGGGACTTGCATACCAGCTCTATTATGGTGAACGCCGAGCAAAGCCTAGTGATCGACCCTGAGTTTTCTTTTGTTGGGCCCATGGGCTTTGATTTAGGCGCACTCATTGGCAACCTATATCTTTGTTATTTTTCCCACGCTTGTGGCAGCAGCAAGTCGTCTGTTGACTACAGTGAATGGTTATTACAAAACATTGAGCAAATCTGGCTAAAATTTGCAGATAAATTTATGGCTTTATGGTCCACCCATGAAAGTTCAGCGCAAAAGGTGTTTATGGGTGAAGATTTGTTAGGGCAGGGGCATCAAGCCTTTCGAGCTTGGTATATGACAAAACTGCTGAGCGACACCTTGGGGTTTGCCGCATGTAAGATGTGTCGAAGAGTGTTAGGGGTGGCTAAAGTGGCTGATTTAATGCAGTTTGAAGATCTTCACTTACGAGCCAAATTAGAAGCCCAAGTACTCACTTTAGCCAAAAAAATACTGCTAGATAGAGCACAATTTAGTCAGATATCACAAGTCAATGCCTTGGCTCGCAACATAAGTTCAGGCAGTTAGTCCTCTACCAATGGTTGCCAAGGAAGTATGGACAACCAGTCATTATCAAGACAACCGGTATTATGGGCAGGCTGTCTTGATAAAATTGATAAGGCTTATAAAATCACTGTGGGTTCATTCTTAAGATGGCCCACTACAGGACTATTTTCAGCGTCGGCAAAGGCCATATCTAAAGACTTAGAACGATATGCTACACCCGAACGATAGTTAGGATGGGTAAATATATAGGTTTGCCCTGAGGCTAATGCCTCTACTACGCGCTTAGCTAGCATAGAGGTGGGTATGCCTGATTCTACAAAAGCTGCGGCTTTGGTCATGCCTGTATCTGATTTGATCCTTGCCGGTAACTGCGCTTTGACCCCTTGATATTGAGGTTGCAAGTTACGTAGTGATTCATGAATACGGGTTTTAACAAAAGCAGGGCATAAGGCGGATACCGCAATATTATGGGATTTTAACTCACCGGCCCAACTTTCTGTCATAGACACCACTGCGGCTTTTGAAGCCGCATAGGCACCAGAGTATGCTACGCCTTGCATACCTGCCATAGAGGCCACATTGATGATCCAGCCTCCCTTTCCGTGCTCTTTCATAGCAGGGGCCACAGCTTGCGTGCCATTGACCACACCCATTACGTTAACATCTAATACCCACTTCCAAGTATCTAGCCTAGTGTCGTTAACAGAGCCTGGAATACCCCCTACCCCCGCGTTGTTGACCAACATATGAATATCACCAAAGACTTCTTTGGTGGCTGCTACTGTGGCTTGCCACTGAGCATAATCGGTGACATCTAAAGCACAGGCTAATACCGCAATATTGGCGTCTTTGAGCTGCTGTTCCGCTTTATCGAGTTGTTGTTGATCAATATCACCAATCACAATGTTCATACCCAATTGACCAAACTCTTCAGCTAGAGCCAAGCCTATACCGCCAGCGCCACCAGATATAATGGCTGTTTTACCCGTAAGTTTATTAGACATGTGTTTCCCTTGGTTATTGTCTCTGCCCTTTGGACATCTTCAACAATGTAAATTGGATTTCTATGTTAAATACTATGCATCTGTGGCCCCATAAAACACTTTATTTATCGAATTCGGTAAACTTCATGAAATGAATATTAGCGGGTTTTGGATCCTCTTCTTGCAGGGGCAGAGGTAAAGCCGCAGATAAAGGGTGCAAGTTAGTGAGGTGGCACACTAAAAAAACTGCCACAGGCAAGGCTGCTGCCTTGGATCCTGACGGGTGATGCCAGGTTCGCCGCCATCCCCATAGCTTTACCACTGTTAAGGTTCTCCACTAGCATATCTGGTGTGTCGTTTATCATTAACGGCGGATGATCATGAAAGTGACGTGGTTGCACGGTTCCACCTTTAATGGTGATTTCTCCTGATAAAGCGGCGCTTAGGCCATACACTGTGCCGCTAGACAGATCAACATCGGCTACTTGCGCAACCACAGTGTTAAGCGAAGCGCCTAAGGCGATACCTTACCTAAACCACTAGGCAATGTGCGGTCCCAATTGGCCATTCTAGCCCCAATTGGCCATACTAACCTCAGTGGACAATAGTTTTCATATCTGGGCAGAGCGTCGATAAAGAAATGGATAAAAAAAGATGTCGGCAGTGTTCAACGTTGCGCCAAGGCGCAAATGTTACTTGAGTGGTGCTATCCGGATCATGAATAAATTTATTGATCACAACATAGGCTGGACCCAGAGCTGTTGAGACATTTAACAACCTATTGCCAAGGCACTTATGTATGTCATTACAAAAGTTAACCTTAAAGCTGATGAATGATTAGATAATGCTCCTGCAATATTAGGCCAGAGGATCGACAAAAAATGATTTTTGTTATTGCCAGTGGTGGAGGCTTTGCTTGGGAAAGTAAGCAACTAATAGAAAAGTTAATAGATGACCAGCAACCACTTATTGTCGCCTATGTATGCAGCTCCTATGAGTTTAGAGCCTTTTTTCATTCGTTAAATTATGTTGAATATGACGTTATTACCCATAAAGATGGTTTTAAGTTTCGGTCTTTAGTTAATATTGTTCGTGCTATTTGGACTGGTATTTCGGTTATTAGAAAAAATAAAGTCGATAAAGTGGTGTGTATTGGACATGCCGGCGCCATCCCTTTTTTTATTGCGGCAAAACTATCGGGTAAAGAAACCATCTATATTGAGAGTCTTACCAGAACTAATATTGTTTCAAGAACGGCAAGGTTACTATTAAAGATGCGGCTGATTGAACATGTTTATGTGCAGTGGCCTAATTTGGAGCAGTTACCAAAACTTATATACAGAGGTAATATACTATGATCTTTGTCACTGTGGGTAGCACTCACTTCGATGAATTGATCAAGAATGTGATTGTCCTGAAAGAACGTTATCCCCGACTGGAAATTGTTTGCCAAATAGGCACCAGCAATATTATTCCTGATAAATGTCAGTGGTTTAGATTTAAAGACACACTGGTTGATGAAATTGAAGAAGCTGATGTCATCATTACTCACGGCGGAGTAACGGTGCTGCAGTCTTTGGCGGCAAATAAGAAAATAATTGCCATTAGTAATACTGATTTGGCCGATGATCATCAAACCACATTTTTATCAACAGTGGCTGAATATATCCATATTCCATGGTCCAATGATCCTAGTGATTTAGTTAAATTATATGATGATCTCGCGAGTTATACCTTTAAGCGTTCAGAGCTGTTAAGCAATGACTTATATAATGAGCTATTCAAATAAATATACTCTCAGGTGAGCGTCAGATAGATAAAGAACGTGAGTGCTCATCGACCTAATGTTAAGGTGAACAGATTGGCCATACTATAGATGTGCCCTGTTTAAATCCTGCCGCAGAAATCCAGTTTGTCTTGCCCACTTTAATCACACAGATGATGATGTAAAACGGCAAGGTAGAGGGAGTTGAACAAACAGCGCTGTACAAGAAATTTATTACCAAGGCCCAGATCATGTTCACTGCGTTGAATGGCTTAGGTTAATTATTTAGTTTTGCAACAGGGGAAAAGAGTTATCAGCAAAGTAATTACATTCGGTACATTTGACATGCTACACATCGGCCATATCAGATTGCTAAAGCGTGCCAAAGCCTGGGGCTCATATTTAATTGTGGGTGTGTCATCTGACCAGCTAAACATACAGAAAAAATCCCGGGCACCGATTTATTCTTTAGACAATAGAGTAGAGATTTTATCTTCATTACGCTTTGTGGATGAAGTGTTTGTGGAAGAGTCCCTTGAATTGAAACGTGAGTATATTATTGCAAAAGGCGCTGATATTTTGACCATGGGCGATGATTGGCAAGGTAAGTTTGACTATTTAAATGACTGTTGTCAGGTCAAGTACCTAACTAGGACGCCTTCCATTTCTACTACTGAGGTGATTGAAGTGATACGAGATAATCAATGAAACGATATTTGTTTTATGTTGTACATAACTACGCCTTTGAGATATTGCGGCCATTACAAACCGAGATCAAGCGCCTTGGACACCAGGTGGCTTGGTTTATTGAGGGCCAAGACATAAACCTTAGCTATTTTAATGAAGACGAACGGGTATTAGCTAGTGTCTCCCAAGTGATCGACTTTGACCCTAGGGCGGTGTTTGCGCCAGGCAATTTGGCACCAAACTTTATTCCAGGATTAAAGGTACAGATATTTCATGGTTGCGAGTGGACGAAAAAAGGCCACTTTAGAGACAGAGGTTGCTTTGACCTATATTGCACTCAAGGGCCATTTTTCACCGCTAGATTCCAGCAGATGGCTGAGCAGCTGCAGTATTTTAAGGTGGTGGAAACAGGTTGGCCAAAAACAGATACCTTGTTCAACGCGCCAGCCTATGATTGGCCTGATAAACGTCAGACCACCACCATCTTGTACGCACCGACTTTTTCCCCTGCTCTGAGCTCTGCGGTAGATCTATACGATGAAATCGCTCGTCTAGCCTCTAGCCATAAACAGTGGCAATGGTTAGTGAAGTTTCATCCTAAAATGTCGCCACATTTGGTGGATCAGTATCGCAGTCTTAGTTCTGATAACTTGCATATCATCGACACAGTAGCCCTTGCGCCAGTGTTACAAGTGGCAGATGTGATCTTGTCTGACACCTCTTCTATCATCACCGAGTTTGCCTTGCTGAATAAGCCGATTGTGACTTACAAAAATAAAGCGCCAGAAGCTCATCTATTGGATATTAACAGTGCCGATCAGCTAGAAGCGGCATTAAGCCGAGCCACCAATGCCGAGCAAAGTTTAGTGAAATTGATTGCCGACAGTGCCCACAGCATGCACCCTTATGTGGACGGCAACTCATCCTCAAGGGTGTTAGATGCAGCTGAAAACATGCTGGCCCAAGGCTCAAAGAGAGCGAAGAAAAAACCCCTTAATTTACTGCGTATGATCAAACTGCGTAAAAAGTTAGCGTATTGGCGTGGGTGGATGTCTCCCTATTAAAGAGGCACAGCTTAGCTTGTTAAGATAGGGGCGCCCCTGACACAGGGTCATTGGGATGGTTGGCAAAGATCCCCCTTAGTCGATAATATTAACGCCACTGTCAGTTCCCACCAACACCACATCTGCCCCTCTATTAGCAAAGAGTCCATTGGTGACCACACCCACTATGCCATTGAGCTGGGTTTCTAACGCCACAGGATTTAAAATTTCGAGGTTATGTACATCCAAGATAACATTCCCATTATCCGTGATAACGCCTGGTCGATAAACAGGATCGCCACCCAATTTGACTATCTGTCGTGCCACATAAGAACGGGCCATAGGGATCACTTCCACCGGCACAGGAAAATCCCCTAAAATTTTAACTTGTTTACTATCGTCAATAATGCAGATGAACTTTTGCGCTACCGCGGCGACAATTTTTTCTCTGGTGAGGGCCGCGCCGCCACCTTTTATCATATGTTTGTGTTGGGTGATTTCATCGGCACCGTCCACATAGATATCCAACTTATCCACCGAATTGAGATCAAACACCTTTATACCTAAGGCTTGCAACCTTTCAGTGGATGCTTGAGAGCTGGAGACCGCTCCTTGAATATCGTATTTTATGGTCTCCAAAGCGTCGATAAAATAGTTAACGGTGGAGCCTGTGCCCACGCCGACAATGGCGTCTTCAAGCACATATTTTATCGCCCCTTGGGCAGCACTTTGTTTTTTAGCATCTTGGGTCATTTGAGCATTATCTATAGGCAACTAATTTTGAACTTCAGTGTACCTTATTCTGTCGCTCAATCGCTTACCCAATAGCAAAGTATTGTTGGGAAGTCGCTATACCGTCTAAAGCAATATCCCAAGGTTTATTAGGCAGTTGTAACGCCTGTTGGCAGGGATGGGCTAAACCTATGAGTTCAATCGCTAAGTGGTTGCGACGTATAGGCGCCAAGGTACGATCATAATAGCCGCCACCCATGCCTAACCTGTTGCCGGTTTGATCAAAAGCAACCAGTGGCGTGAAAATCAACTGAATTTGTTCTAAAGGGCATAGGTTTAATGCTGTGACTTTGGGTTCTAATATACCGTAACGGTTGGCAAACATAGGGCTGTGGGCCGTGTATTGCACAAACACCAGATGACCTGGACTAAAAGGGTGAATAACCGGCAGCACCACCCGCTTCTGTCGTTTCCACGCATAATGAATGATGGCGCTAGGGTCCAACTCCCCATCGTTGGCTAAGTAACAAGCAATAGTATCGGCTGTTTCCAAGGTACTATACTGTTGACAATTTTCTAAGGCTTGCTCGCCAGCTTCTATTTGTTGGGCAGGTGATAACTGTCGGCGTTTATGGCGATACTGGTTTCTTAGTGTTTTGACATCCAGCTTAGTGTTCAAGGTCGTTTGACCCACAAAGCTGATTGAGCACCCCAAAGAGTGGGTGTTTTTCTATTGGTTTGGTCAGATATTCATGGCAAACATGATCTTGTAAACTGTCTTGGTCATAAACCAAGACGTCTGCGGACAAAGGCACTAGGGCTAATTTCGGTTGCTGTTGAGCAATGAGCTGAGCCGCTTTTTCGTTATTGATACCCGGTAGATGACTATCCATAAAAACCAAAGCAAATAGCTGTTCTTGTGCCAACTTAGTGAGATCGTCAAACAACTTTTCTGCTTCAATGTTCAGCACATCGTAGTCGTAAAGGGCCTGTAAGCACTCTATTTTGTCAACGGCTTTTTTGGCACTTTGCATCTTTGGTTAGCTAAGACAATGGATCATACCTGAGGGTAACATCTCCATCTATCGACTATAAGTGTCTATATATAATTGGGTTAACGCTGGGTTATTGACTTTTGTAGCCACATTAATTTGTTGCGCGTTTAACCAATCAGGACTTGTGGTGGTATTGGGCAAAGCCACGGAGGTTTGCCCTATATTAAGAGGATCGGTTGAGACCCTGGCATGACCTGTTTGCAACTCAAATAAACTAGGTTCAATAAGATGGGCAATAGGCATAGCATCATGGAAAAAACATAGATCCTCTTCTCTATTTTGCGAATAAAACTGAACATAGAATTGGGCGGCGTCATGGACAAAACCCCCAAGCTTATTGTTGGCCTGCTTGAGTTGTCGCAAAAAGTCAGGGCTAAATGGACATGAATTGGTGACATCCAGGCCAAACATGTTCAATTGCCAAGGGGCGGAAAATACGATTTCAGCTGCATAGGCATCGTTCCATATATTGGCTTCGGCGACTGGGGTCACATTCCCTCTGACAAAGGCCGCACCACCCATTATAGATACCGCCTTGATCAGTTTTGGCAGCTCTGGCTCTAAACGAAGTGCTAAAGCCAAATTACCTAAAGGGCCAATGGCCACTAAGGTGATTTCACCGGGGTATTGACGTGCCATATCAACAATAAATTGTGCCGAGCTACGAGGATCAAGCTGGCCCTTGGCCGCTGGAAAGTTGATATTGCCAAAGCCATCGTCACCATGCACAAAGTGCGCATAGGTAGACTCTGGGCCAACCCAGGGTCTGGCTACGCCTTTACACACAGGGATATCTTTACCTGCTAAGTCACACAAAGTGATGGCGTTTTTTGCGGCCATATCCACAGGTACGTTGCCATAGACTGTGGTTAATCCCAGTACTTCAATATCAGGACTTTGAAAGGCAAAGAATATAGCCATCGCATCATCGATACCCGGGTCGGTATCCAAAATAATTTTGTGGGTCATACCTTCAATTCTCCTTTGAAACTCATTATCAAATTATTGTTTAGCAAGAAATCTATTCACTTCTTCTGTGCTCGGAATAGACTGAGCAGCGCCGACTTTAGTGACCGTTAATGCAGAGGCAGCACAAGCCCGTATTAAGGCAGTTTTGGAATCGCTATAGTTACTGTAAGCCGACAAAAAGTAGCCTATAAAAGTATCACCAGCAGCCGTTGTATCCAATGCCTCTACTGAAAAAGCGGGCACATTTATGGTTTCATCTTTTTTGAGCATCCGCACCCCTAGTTTGCCTAAGGTGATTAGTACTTCGGCATGAGGCCAGTCTTGGCGAAAATAATCCTCTATTTTATCTAGATCTTGATAACCAGAAATCTCTTCTGCTTCTACTTCATTAACAATCAATAAGTCGATGCACTCATGGGGAAGTTGCTTAACAGAATCCGTCATAGGCGCGGGATTAAATGCGACTTTTAAACCCTTTTCTTTAGCCGCAGTTAAGACTTGCGATATGCTACTGGTTTCATTTTGCGTTAATACCCAATCCGCTGGTTTGGTTTGATCCAGGGCACGGATAATATCCTTAGTCGTGAGGTCATGATTGGCACCACCGAACAACACTATGGCATTTTCGGCTGAGGGGGTCACTTGTATTATGGCATGTCCGGTAGGAGTCTCAGAGCAGGTGATAAATTTGCAATTGATGCCATCACGGATCATGGTCTGTTTAAACGGGCCATCGGCTTCGTTTATCTTACCCACATGTTTCACCTCAGAGCCGGCTCTGGCTAAGGCAATAGACTGATTCGCGCCTTTACCCCCTAACAGACGCTGATAATGGTTTGAGGCAATGGTTTCTCCAGGTTGCACAAAATGTTCTACCTGATAAACATGATCGATATTAATAGATCCAAAATTGATAACGGCCATATTTTTCTGCCTTATAGGTGATGAGGTAAGTGCGTAGATTATTATGGATTATAAAACTAGCTGCAGGATAAATATATAGGGCAATGAAAAAATGCAGACCAGTTGGTCAAGTCACTAGTCTTGATAACCTTAAATGCTCAGGAGGGCCATTGTCTACTGAACAACGTCAGGCTATTTCTATTATGCTGCGGTAATTAACCGCGGTCTGGGAGTCACTTGGATTTGCTTGTCAACAATGGTTTGCACCATACTAAGTTATAATATGTGCATATTTCATCACTAAGCTAACGCATTTTTTCGGTGAGTTATGACCCAAACTCTGTTTTTAGGGATGAAGCGCCTCCCAAAATGCCGCTGTTTAGTATAAGCCCGTGAACCGAAAGTTCAGGGCGGAAGTATCATCACTACCTCAGGCTTCTCGATACTAGCCAAGCTTGCACAATAGTAGTGGAATCAACTTCCTAGGTAAAAAGCATCGGCCAGGGACATTCCTAAACTGGCAAACATTCCAGGAGGCATAGAACATCATCTAGCCTGAGTGAAGCCAAAATTGGCTTGATTAAGACTAGATCCCGAGCATTATAATCTTTTTATTACTAAAATACATGGTCACAATAGAATAGATAACACTGTTTGCTGAAAGATTGAGCAGCAAACAGTGAGTACAACATTAGGATCTAGGCTTAACTAGGTGAGAATGTTAGAATTACGGCCTCAACTGAAAGAGAGTGCAATGTGAATATTTCAACCAACCTGTATGATTCTGTCACCGCTTTGTTAGAGCGAAACAATATTTTAACCACTGCTGCAGAAGTGCAAGGCATGTTATGCGGTATGTTGGGTGGCGGCATGCCTTTAGAATGTCGAGACTGGATGGAGCCTTTAGCCGATTTCATTCATCAAGGTGAGGATTTTTCTAAAGAAGTGCAAACCACCTTGAATGAATTATACGATAGCAGTTGTCAGCAATTGCTCGGCTCGGATTTTTCTTTAGTCCTTTGTCTGCCCGAAGACTCGACCCCGATTAATGAGCGCGGTCAGGCCTTATTAAATTGGGTGCAGGGCTTTATGTTGGGCTTTGGCTTACATCAAGCGGACTTAACGGGCTGTTCTGAAGATGTCAAAGAAGCCCTTGAAGACTTTGCAGAAATTGCCCGTATGGACGAAGAAATGCCTGAAGATGAAGAGTCTGAACAAGCCTTTTTTGAAGTTATGGAATATGTACGAGTCACGGCTATGTTATGTTTTAATGAATTGGGTAAGTCTCCAGAACAACAACAAAGTGAACCTAAAACGGTGCACTAGATGGCTATTGGCTGGCCACTATTGTGGGCTAAGCTGACTGCTTTTATGAATAGGGATACCTATGTGTAACACTGAATTTGCTGCTCGCCGAGAGACATTATTAAGCGCTATGTTGGCCAATAGTCTCTGCATAATTCCGGCTGCGAGTCTGGTAACCCGCAGTCGAGATACTGAATACCTATTTCGCCAGGACAGTTATTTCCATTATCTATCGGGCTTTCCTGAGCCAGATGCATGGTTAGTTTTATCTAACCATGAAAGATATGCTGGATCCCTATCAGTACTCTTTTGTTTGGAAAAGGATCCCCTCAGTGAAATCTGGCAAGGACGCAGATGTGGGCCTCAACAGGCACAAAAAGACTTTGCTCTTGGGCAGGCTTTTGGGCTCATGGAATTAGAACACAAGTTAGTAGACTTAATGGATGGCCACCAGCATGTGTATTTTGCTCAAGGACATAACGAGAAGGCCGAGCAGCTGCTATTTACCTGCTTACAGGTTTTACGAGATGCACCGAAACAGAGCAAACAAGCACCTACCAGTCTTATGGATGTGCGGGTGATATTGGATGAAATGCGTTTGTTCAAGTCAGACGCTGAGATAGTTCTGATGCGTCACGCTGCGGCCATTTCCGTCGAGGCTCACAAACAGGCCATGACCTATGCCCAAGGGGGCAAAAATGAATATCATTTAGAGGCGCAAATCCATCATCAGTTTGCCATGCTAGGAGCCAAAAACCCTGCCTATGGCACTATTGTGGGGAGTGGCGACAATGCTTGTATTTTGCATTACACCGAAAATAATCAAAGCTTAATAGAGGGCGATCTGGTGCTGATTGACGCCGGTTGTGAATACTTAGGGTATGCAGCAGACATTACTCGTACTTTCCCTGTTTCGGGCAGATTTTCACCTCAACAAGCACAGCTTTATCAATTGGTACTAGATGCTCAATTAGCGGCTTTTACTTATATTAAACCTGGTAGTAATATCAAGCTTGCCACAGATCAAGCCGTTAAAGTGATCACTCAAGGTTTGCTCGATCTGGGTATTTTGTCTGGCCAGCTGGGGGATAATATCGCCAATCAAAGTTTCCGTGAATTCTTTATGCATGGGCTGGGTCATTGGTTAGGTTTAGACGTGCATGATGTGGGCAACTATAAGATTGATGGCCTAGACAGGGCGTTTGAGCCGGGCATGGTCTTAACTATTGAGCCGGGTATTTATATTGCACCTGATGCCAAAGTCGAGCCCCAATGGCAAGGCATAGGTATACGTATCGAAGATAATCTGTTGATCACCGAAAAGGGCTACGAGAACCTGACGCAAGGGGCACCTAAAAGTATTCTTGAAATTGAAGCTTTTATGGCACAACAAGGTCAACATTGAGCATGGTTAACTATGATGTATTAATAGTCGGTGGTGGCATAGTAGGATTAACCCAAGCCTTAGCCCTTCAAGGAAGTGGACTGTCAATTGGCTTAATCGAAGCGCAGGCCAGCCAAGGCATGCCTAAAGGCGACGCTGGTTTGCGAGTCACTGCCTTAACTTTAGCCAGTCAAACCATTTTAGAGCGCTTAGGTGCATGGCAACATCTAGATAAAAAACGGCTCACGCCTTATACCGATATGCAGGTCTGGGACCAAGACAGCTTTGCCAAAATAGATTTTACCGCGGCTCAGGTAAAACAAACCGAACTGGGTTATATAGTAGAAAATCAGGCGATTAGACATAGCCTATGGATAGAAGCTCAAAGCAGTGCCGCTATTCAAATACTGGCTCCTAGCAGCATCGAGCGCTTAGCATTTGGTCAGCAGGAGTGTTTTGTTACCTTAGATGATGGCAGCCATGTGTCGGCGCGTTTAGTGATTGGCGCGGATGGCGCACACTCCAAGGTAAAACAGCAAGCTAACCTAGCCCAAGTGTTTTGGGACTATGATCAACGAGGCATAGTTGCCACTATCAAGACTGAACATGCTCATCATAATATCGCGCGTCAAGTGTTTACACCCACTGGGCCCTTGGCCTTTTTGCCTCTATGGGAGCCCAACCAATGCTCTATTGTTTGGTCTCAAGATGAAGAGCATGCCCAGCGATTATTAGCCTTGCCTAGCGCTGATTTTGATAAAGCACTGACGGCTGCATTTGGTGCTCAATTAGGACTGTGTGAAACCATTTCACAGAGGCAAAGTTATCCATTAACTATGCGTTATCTTAGACAGTGGGTTGATGATGGTGTTGCCGTCATTGGCGATGCTGCTCACACCATTCATCCGCTGGCGGGTCAAGGTGCCAATCTTGGGATGTTAGATGCGCTGGCCTTAGCTGAACAGATCTGCAGCTTAGTGCAACAAGATAAAGACTTTTCACAGGCCAAAAATTTGCGGCCATTTGAGCGCTGGCGTAAAACTGAAACAGTGAAAATGATTGCTGTGATGGAAACCTTTAAGCGATTATTTTCTGGCCGACAACCCGTTAAAAAACTATTGCGCGACTTGGGTCTCAGTGCTGTTAATCATATTCCTTTGGCAAAAAAGACTATTATCAAACAAGCTATGGGCCTAACGGGTGAACTGCCTAGAATGGCTCAAACTAATAAAAACATGGAAGAATAAAAAATGAAAAAAATCAAATGGTCTACTGTACTCACTATCTGTTCAAGCACGGTATTGTTCGCTTGTAGTGTGAATTTTTTATTGCCAGAAAAATCTAGCAATCGTCCGCAAGTAACGGCACAGCATGTGCCTGATGATGAATTTAAAAAGCAGTTAGCTGAAACCAACAAAGTTAAATGCCAAGCCGCAAAATTAGATCTATTGGACGCCGAGGCCGCAAGAGACAGAGCCCAGATCAATCAGTTAAGCCAGAGACTCAATAAGCTTTGTCAATTCTAGAAGGGTGAGCTTGTTATGACCCCAGCCATAGCCTTACTAGAAAAGAGCGGGATCTCACATCAAATACATGAATATAAACATGATGGTAAACCTAGTTCTTATGGCTTGGAAGCGGCGCAAAAATTAGGCATTGAAGCATCGAGAGTGTTTAAGACCTTAGTGGTGCAATTGGATAATAATCAATTGGCAGTGGCGATCCTACCCGTGGATAGGCTGCTTAATATGAAACAAGCCGCCAAGGCCTTAGGGGCTAAAAAGGCTGAAATGGCCGAGGCAGCCAAAGTGCAACGGGTCACAGGATATGTTTTGGGTGGCGTCAGTCCTTTAGGTCAAAAAAAGTCTTTAACCACTGTAATTGATCAATCTGCTCAAGATCACTCGAGTATCTATGTGAGTGCGGGACGCAGAGGTTTAGAAATAGAGCTAAGTGCCCAAGCCCTACTCACATTAAGCAACGGCCAGTTCGCCGCTCTTTGCCAGTCCAGCTAAATAAGGTGATATCATGCAAATTACTGTTAGTACTGTTGATTATCAGGATCCCCAGCAAGCTCAAGCAATGCTCAGCCTATTAAATGATTATGCCCAAGACCCTATGGGCGGTGCGAGCCCATTAAACGAATATGTGCTGCACAACTTAGCCACCACCCTTAGCCAATTACCCCATGCTTTTAGCGTGATCTGTTATATAGAGGGTCATCCCGCCGGCCTTGCCAATTGTTTTGAGGGTTTCTCAACTTTTAAATGTAAACCCCTAATCAATATTCATGATCTCACTGTCAGTAGACAATACAGGGGCAAAGGCGTGAGCCAGCAGTTACTGCAAAAAATCGAGGCCATCGCCAGGCAAAAAGGTTGTTGTAAGGTGACACTGGAAGTACTAGAGGGCAATAATGTGGCCAAAAATGCCTATGCTAAGTTTGGCTTTACGGGTTACGAATTAGACCCCAAAATGGGCGCTGCGATGTTTTGGGAAAAACCCCTATAGCCGCCGTTCTGTGTAGTTTGCCAATGCATGACGCTGCTTTACATCTATTTTCAATAGCGAATTGTTTTCGTTGTGTCAGTCATTAGCTAACCCATGTGTCTTGGATACTGAGAGTACCAGAGATATCGTCTTTGGCGGCACAAATATCCGTTGCAGCACAAGCGCAAAGGGCCGTATCCAAGGACATCAGTTCCAACATGGTTAAGCTAAGCCGGTACACAAAAAATTTAGAGCGGGCTGGAGATCTTGAGTCTGGGCCAACCAAAATTGAACAAAACATCAAAGCACTTAACGCTCTATGCTTGACCTTTGGATAACGCCTAAGCGGGGGCGGTCAGGCCTCTAGGTGAAGACACCACTGATTGGCACAGTATACCAGCCACTACAGCTCTATATTAGTGAGCCTGGGCCGCGAAGTGTTGGCTAATAATAGGCGCCAAGTGCTCTGCCCATAAGGCATATTGTGCGGTATTAGGATGCAGTAAGTCTGGCATAACGCTTTCCAATAGCAGGCCCTGAGGGGTTAATAAATGGCGGTTTATGTTTAGCCATGATACCTGTAGGCCAGTTGTGAGCTTTTGTAGCTGTTGATTGGTGGCGTCTACTCTTTGGCGCATGGGTTTATTGGTATTTCGGCTGCGAGGTAAGATGGCCATTAACACAATGTGACTGCTGGGCAATCTGTGGGCTAGTTCTGTCAAAATAGCCTTAACTCCAGCTGTGATCTCTTGTGGTGAGTCTAGCCTATGGCCAGCATTGTTGGTGCCTATCATTAAGACCACTAGCTTAGGTGTGAGATGATCGATTTGACCATTTTGTATACGCCATAACAGGTGCTCGGTGCAGTCACCGTTAAAGCCTAAGTTAAGGGCCTTGGTATTACCGAAGTATTGTTGCCACACCGATTGGCCGACCTCTTCCCATGCTTGGGTAATAGAATCACCCATAAACAGCAGGTCCACATCGTTTGACATGCTCTGGCGCTCTGCAAGTTTTTGCTGGTGGCGTTGTTGCCACCAGTCATCTTGGCGCTGGGTCGGGAGCACCCACAGGCCTGTCATTTAATTGTTAGCAGCAGATGTTGCGGTGTTTTGTTGTTTGATCCAATCATTTATCACGTCTTCTAGGACCGCCATGGGCAAAGAACCTTGACCAATGACAGTGTCATGGAAGTCACGGATATCAAATTTAGCACCCAGTTGTTTTTCCGCTTTAGAGCGTAATTGACGAATTTTTATTTCGCCCATCTTGTAAGACAAGGCCTGTCCTGGCCAAGAGATATAGCGGTCTATTTGGTCTTGCACCGATTTAGTGGTGAGGGCGGTATGTGTGGCTAAATAATCAATGGCTTGCTGACGGCTCCAACCCAAGGCGTGAATGCCCGTGTCTACCACTAAACGCACGGCGCGCCACATTTCGTAACCCAAGCGCCCAAAATCACTATAGGGATCTTCATAGAATCCCGCTTCTTTGCCTAGTCGTTCAGAATACAATGCCCACCCTTCGCCAAAAGCCGAATGGCTAAGGGTACGGCGAAATTCTGGGACATCCAGCTCCATGGCGATAGCATTTTGTAAATGATGGCCAGGTACCGCTTCGTGGAGGCTAAGAGCTTCTAAGTTATATAAAGGTTGTTGAGCCGGCACAGAGTTTAAAAAATAAGTGCCTGGGGTACGAGTATCGGGTGGCGGCATGTAAAAAGCACCGCGATCGGCAGAGCCCTTAATGGTGAAAGTATTTCTTGGTAGGTGGCCAAAATAGCTAGGTAACTTACCAGACATCTTTTGGGTGATAAAAGCGGCTTTTTCTAATACATCTTGTCTGTCTTTGGCATAAAACTGTGGGTCGGTGGCTAAGAATGTCAGGAATTGAGCATAACTGCCCTTAAAGCCCACTTGCTCTATTATGCCTTGCATTTCTTCGCGAATACGGGCCACTTCTGTTAGGCCTAAGTCATGAATTTGTTTAGGGG
Source organism: Paraglaciecola sp. (assembly GCA_034111785.1). Lineage (GTDB taxonomy): Bacteria > Pseudomonadota > Gammaproteobacteria > Enterobacterales > Alteromonadaceae > Paraglaciecola. The sequence continues at coordinate 182,955 of JAWUWP010000011.1, read as the reverse complement.
TGACATCTGTGGTGGTGAAATAATTAGCCGTATAAACATAATAATCTGCCCCCCCTTTAAGACTGGCCACACCTGGCTCATCACGACAGTTAGGCATGTACTCTTTCACAAAAAAATCATATAAGTCTTGATAGGCAGGGATCACTAAGTCTTTGATTACGCTGGTGGCTTGTTGTTGATACTGGGTTTTTTGTTGCTCACTAAATTGCTTGGGAAAACGGCTGAAGGGCTCGTATAGGGCGCTGTCTTGGGGTGAGCTAACAATATGTCGGCTGATAGTGGTGTGATAGTTCTCAAAGCTTTGGCAGTGGTGTACAAAACCTTGCTCTACACCGGCCTGCATCAGAGCTATCTTTTCTTGGTTAAATCTCGGGTAGTCAGCCAAACTGATCAGAAAGTTGTCGTAATCAGTGTCTTGTAAAAATGCCATATTAGCTGGCGCATCGGCAAAATAAGTGTGCCAACCACTTAAGAAGTTCATGGGGAAATACTTGTCTTTAGATTGATGGCTGCGGGCCTCAGTTTGTCGCTCATATTTAAACAAACGAAAATTCATTAACTGCTCTTGATTGAGCTGGCTCACATCAATTTTTTCGAGACGACTTAGCACCTCTTGGTTGTAGTTCTGTCTTCTGTTCAAGGCTTGGAGGGTAAACTCTGCGAGTTTACCTTTAGGTTTCCAGCCATCTGGATCGGTGCGGAAAAACACTTTCTCTTGTTGTGCTTGCTGCCAATGTTGTTGAATGATGTCTGATAAGTCAGCATTTGCTGTAGCCATGGCTTGGCTAGGCAATAGGCTTAAACATAAGGCGGCAATAGTATATTTGTTCATAAGGCTCTCTTACTGTTAGATAAGGCTGTGCTGAATGTGATAATGCCAGCACAGGCTTTTCGCATCGGTTGTCAGAACTGAAATTTCAGGGGTAAGACTATTATAATTAAGGTCAATGTTATAGGCGCTTTTTACCTGAGCAAGCCCCATTTTACAGCTGTGTCATTCTTGTCAGCAGCTAATGCTAATGGCTAACCCCCTTTAGCTTGTTGTAAATGCTCAACTAATAGCTGCCCTGCATCGCAAATATGGGCTTTTAAAATCCCTTGGGCTTGGTCTAACTGTTTAGCCTGAATGACTTCAAGCAATTGATAGTGCTGTTGTTGGCTGATGGCCTGATAGTCTAACTTCACTGAATGAAAACCAATATAACGAGAACACAGTTGATGTAAATTATGGATGTTATTGAACTGGGTAGGTCGTTTTGCGGCTTGATATAAACAGGCATGAAACTGCCAGTTAAGTGCTCCATGTTGTTGTATATCCAGTGAGCCTCGTTGTAATTGTTCTAAAATATCTGTGGCTTGACCTATTACTTGGTGATTGATCAGGGGTATTGCATATCCTAAAATCATGGGTTCTAGGTACATACGCATCATATATAAATCTTCGGCCTCAATGGCATTCAAGGCGTGGATCATCACCCCTCTTTTGCCTGTTGCTGTTAGCCAACCTTCATTTCTCAAACGTTGTAACACATCACGAATAGGGATACGGCTAACGCCATACTGAGCGGCAAGTTGCTGTTGTTTAAGGGCACAGCCTATGGGTAACTTGTGGTCACGGATATCCTGTTTTATCTGCTGATATAAGTTATTGCTGGGCAAGGAGGCTGACATCATCTATCTCTTCAACAGCTTGCTAATGGTTAAGGCCAACAGACCGATAACAATACCCCAAAATGCTGAGGCAATGTTAAACAATGACACCCCAGAGGCGGTGACTAGGAACGTTAATAAGGCGGCCTCTGAGTACTGTCGTTCAGCAAAGGCCGAAGTTAAACTGGCACCAATAGTACTTAACAAGGCCAAGCCTGCCAGAGCCGCTACCATGGCCCCAGGAAAGGCCGCAAATAAACTGACCACTGTCGCGCCGCATAGCCCTGCTATGATATTAAAAATACCGGCAAATACCCCTGCTATATAACGTTTGTTGGGATCTGGATGAGCTTCATCACTGGCACAGATGGCTTGGGTGATAGCCGCTAGACATAAAGTAAAAGCGCCTAAAGGGGCCAGCAAAATATTAAGCCCCCCTATAGACGTAAGCAAGGGAGACGCCGCTTGGCGGCTATTAAAATTGGCATTTAAGATGGCCACCCCAGGCATGTTTTGTGAGCTCATGGTCACAACAAATAACGGCAGGCCTACCCCTATCAACAAACTTAGGTTAAAGCTTGGCTGAACCCAAATAGGACTGGCTAAACCCCAACTTATGCTTTGTAAATTCAATGAATTTAGGCTGTAGGCACTGATACAACCCGCTATCAATACCATCAACACCGCATATCTAGGCAGCAGTGGTTTGCTCAATAAATAGGTGGCGAGCATGATACCCACCATTATAGGATCGCTTTTTAATGCGCCAAAAATACTCAGACCAAACTGCACTAATATGCCTGCTAACATAGCAGACGCTAGAGGCAGTGGGATGCTTTTAGCCATAGTATCAAAGTAACCAGATAAGCCAGTGAGTAAGGTCAATAAGCCGACAAAAACAAAGATACCTATGGCCTGTTCTATGCTGGCACCGCTTAAGCTGCTGGCTAATAGTGCGGCCCCAGATGTTGACCAAGCCACCACTATAGGCCGCTTATAATATAGGGATAATACCAAGCAGCCCACCCCCATGCCTATGCCTAAGGCCCATATCCAAGACTCGATCATCTGTGGGGTGGCACCAGAAGCAATGGCCCCTTGATAGACTATCGCCAAAGCACTGGCATAGCCCACTAATACCGCAATAAAGCCGGCACTAATGGCAGATAGACTGATGTCGTTAAAGAAGGATGAAATCTTCATTTTGTATACATATATTAAATTGTATACAAAATTTAACATATAAAGGGTAAGTCTGAGTGACAATCCTCAACAGCCAATCAGTTTTTGTCTGTGATTGTACTTTGAGCAGCCAATAAATCTCTCGATTAGATTGATATTTAAATTAAATGTCGCTAGTTTAGATGCACCTAAAAGTAGGTATAAAGTGTCAAGCTAAGCTTTAGTTTGCCAACTTTATGGCTTACCCATTTAAGCGGTTTAACCAGGAGAGTATTGATGTTTAGTCATATAATGATAGGCGCGAACGACGTGCAACAGTCAAAGGTTTTTTATGATGCGATCTTAGGCGCCTTAGGCCATGAGCCGGGTGTAATAGATGAGAAGGGTCGTTGTTTTTACTTTACTAAAGCGGGAATATTTTCTTTGAGTAAGCCCATTGACGGCGAACTTGCTAGTCATGGTAACGGCACGACTATAGGTTTTGCTGCCAAAGATGCCGCTGAAGCCGACGCTTGGTATGCAGCGGGTTTAGTTCATGGCGGCTTGGCCTGTGAAGATCCACCTGGTGTGCGAGAAGGTGCGGGTAGACAACTTTATTTAGCATATCTTCGCGACCCATCAGGCAATAAAATTTGTGCTCTGCATAGCCTTGCCTAATAGACGGCTTAACCGGTTACAACCTAGGGCATGTATTACTGTGCCCTTAGTTGTCGCTCTTTAGTTTATTATTGCTGCCCACTGGCTTTAAGCTTGGTGTTATAGCCGCTGGCGTGAGGCCTAATAGCTAATATTTTGTCGATACATTTTTTTGATACCCAAATGCTGACGGTAAAAATCCAGATGGGCCATTTCAGAATACTCGTCTGTCCTGCTGCTATATTCACCTATGCAGTGGATCAACATCTGTAAGTTTTTATCTTGCGCCTGCTTGGAAACATATTTGTGCGGCTCCCATGGCCGATTTCTGGGATTACTGGTACAAGTTTCAATACTCATATTGAGATAGAGGATTTCACAGGCCTGTGGGGCGACTATCTGTAATAGATCCCCATAACAGCCTTCGATCACTCAGTCATTATTCCCAAGGGTAAAGTCCAATATAGCTTGTGTACTTTGCGCTAAGGCTGCCCTTTGTGGTGGCTCGCCCACTTGCCACGCCAGGGTATCTAAGTCCAAATGGCTAAGTTGCGCCGACACCGATAAATGTTTGGCAAGTGTGGACTTACCTGAGCCCGAATGACCCAATATTAAGGTTTTAGCCATCTGTTATCCCTAAATTATCGGTGTCGGTTTTGCCCATCTCAAGCACTTAGTCTGGTAAGAGGCTGTTAAGCAGTGCATTGATTTCTTCTTTAAGATCTCTATCTGCAATTTTATTAGCATTGATTGTTGCCTGTTGAAGGTTGTTGATAGCGGCGTCAGTCTGCCCTAATTCAATTTGCAATCTGGCCATGGAAAAGGCGATGGATGACATATGGTCTTTCGAATTAATAGCGGTGGCTTTCTCTAGGGCTTTTTCATAACCGCTTATGGCATCCACTAACTCTTCTGTAAAGTCAGCCAGTGTTTCCCATTGCTCTGGATGGTCCTTGTCGGTGTCTTCGTTTTCCGTACAAATCGCTTCTAATTCTGCAAAGAGGGCGTCGAATACCTCTCTATCGTCCTTGTTAGCCGCCGCCATTAGTTTTTCAGAAAGACCATAGACGGCCTTATATATTTTGGTATTAATCATTACACATTTCCTTTTCTCTACAATGGATAGCATCACAAATACTGGCTTAAACATTTAGGATATTAAGCCAGTTAACAAGCAATACTTGTTTTTGTCTCGTTCAAGGCCACTAGTTTAGAGGCCTTTATATAATTTATAAAACTTCCTTATGTGTTTGGGCCACGAGTTTTTTTAACAAAAAAAAGTGATCAAAGCGTACGAGAGCCATATATTGTCACCCAATCCCCGTCCATATTCGGCAGCAGTGTTGTGCCTCTTTAACCTGCGAAGCTAGCAGGATCCAGGTAAGCAAAAATGCCATAAAATCCCTGCAGTAACACCATCAGTAACACTAATATAAAACCTGCTTTTTCTAACCTAGTATTTTCACTTGTCTTACACTACCCAAGGCTCTTGCCCATCCACACAAAAAGCTATGCGGCCTATAATACGCTAAGAGACAGAAGAAACGTATTTAACCTGACTCTTTTAACACCCAGTGTCTGCACATCGGTAAAATCATAAGGGTAAAAATGGGTCCAAATTCCGTGCACAGCAGTGTAGAGTGCATAACTCAAAGGGTAGATTAACCAATAGGCAATAGTGGCAAAGTCCAGAGGCCCTTTATCGATGTTAAAGATCCAATACAGCAGGGTTAAAACCGGTGTCACAGCATGCACTAGTAGATCGTATATTCGATTGGGCATAGACAAAGCTTGCCAACCAAAGGGTAAATAATTGCCTAAACCTACAGTGATGATATAAAAGGTGATAGCGGTTGCAACATTAGGATCTGCTGCCAATATGCCCAACTTTGATGAAGGTATGATCATTTCCACCGCAAGCCAAACACAGACTAAGAAATGGGTGAGTGTGGTGTAATAACTCAGAAATTTCTATATTGCCAGCCACACACTATCCTCATCTCTTTGCTTTAGATACATCAATAAACTGCCACTAAGGGCAATAAAAATCACGAGTGTCATAGATGTTGCTGGGGGGACTTATGGCTAACAACGGCCAGCCCCAGACTTTCTAGGGACCAGCAATAGTTGGCCTAAACGGCTGTTGTGTCCTGCTCAGTCCATCCACTAAGCACTATCGGTTGCCATTTTTTGGCTATAATCAGCCAATAGCTGCGCATTAGTCGGGTAGGCCTCAAGCAGCTCAACCAGTTTCCTTGCAGCCTCCACAGGTTTAAGATTGATCAGCCCTCTGCGTAACATCCTGACACTTTGCATGTCTTTGGCATTGAGTAACAGCTCCTCACGGCGGGTGCTACTTTTAGCGATATCCAAAGCCGGAAAGATCCGTTGGCTGGCGATCTCCCGTGATAACACGATCTCCATATTACCTGTGCCCTTAAACTCCTCAAATATTACCTGATCCATGCGGCTGCCCGTATCCGCCAGTATGCTGGCTAGGATCGTCAGTGACCCCCCGTTTTCAATATTCCTCGCTGCACCAAACAACTTGCGGGGTATGTCCATAGCACCGGCACCCAGGCCTCCCGACAAAGTGCGGCCATTGCTCTTGTGCTGAGCATTATGGACTCGAGCCAGCCTAGTGAGGGAATCAATCACAATCATAACGTCATGTCCCTGGCCTGCTTCTTTGCGGGCGGTGTCAAGCAACTCGTTGGCCACACGGACGTGATGAGCATAGCTCTCATCTGAGGAAGATGCGTGGACTTGTGCACTGACGCTACGCTTAAAATCAGTCACCTCTTCGGGCCGTTCATCAATCAGCAAGGCATATAGCTTTATCTGCGGATAAGCTTGACCTACCGCTTGGCAAATATGTTTTAAAATGGTCGATTTGCCCGAACCTGGAGGGGCCACAATCAACCCCCGCTGTCCTAAGCCGATTGGCGCGATCAAATCCATGGCTCGAGTGCTCAGTTGTGTCGAGCCTAACTCTAGGGGAATGAAGGGAGCAGGGTGAATGGCTACGCCATTTGAAAACCGCTGTTGCGGGGTGCTGTGCACTACCTCTTCCACTACTTCTGCTGGTTCGGGAGTTTTATTGCTTTTGACCTTCAAAGATAATATTTTTCTCGTCATAATATCGATTTATTACTCTAGATGATTGAACGGTGTTTGCTCTGTCTGATGAGGCTCGTTTGGAATATCAGGGCAAAGACTCAATGGCTATGGCAACCTTGTAGACAGTATAAGTCAAAGAATACACTAACACATAGGTAATAGATGCACAGGCCAGCGGCACTTTATCTATGCCACAGTCTAAATAGCCAGTGGGCAACAGCCAAGTTGTGTAGATCCCGCCATTCTAAGCCCTGGCGTAAAATGCTTCCCTTGGCTTTTTATCTTGGTTTTTTGCTGTTTTTTAAAAAAATTAAAAGTAACTGATTAATTAGTATGCGATTTCTAATTTAGCGGCGTATTCTCCACTCCATTGAAACAAGGCATTAATTTTTAAACCTCACTGGAGCAACAACTATGAATAACATCGATATGATTAAAGAAAAAGCAACTGTCGCTCAAGAAACTGCTCGTAAAGTATATTTAGCAGGTTTAGGCGCATACAGTAAAGGCTTTGAAGAAACCAAAGGCCGTTTCGAAAGCCTCGGCACTGACTCAAACAAAATGTTTGCTGACCTTGTGAAAAAAGGTGAAAGTCTTGAAACTGAAGGTAAAAGCAAGTTTGATGAGGTAAAAAGCAAAGTATCAGTTAAAGCTGACTTCGACAACCGTGTGGTTGCTTTACGTTCTAAGCTTGGTCTTGACCAAATCTCAGCGGATGTAAAAATCGAAGAATTGACCGCTAAAGTTGACGCGCTGACGCAAGCCGTTGCAAAATTAGCCAAGTAATTTTCTATTAGCCGCCATGCGATTGGCCGGCTAACAAGTCATGATCAAAAAGGTGCCTGTGGGCACCTTTTTTTATGGCGGTGAAGCACGGGTCATAAAACCTTATGCTTTGCCCTTTGTTGCTCGCTATTTATACGTGCTGCTCAGCGCTTTATTGTAGAGCGGAGCAATACTATGGGCTTGTCTAGGGTGACGATAATGATCCACGAGACAAGAAAAATCACAGGGGGTGAGACCAACATAAGCCTCAACTCAGGCCTAGATAACGCCACTTCCAATGGGCCAAAAAAACACCACAATAAGCAGAGCCACTGGATAGTGGAGCAGATAAACAGGGTAACTGAAGTCTCCCATCGGGTTATCGAATTTCCTTTATAGAGGGCAATACTGTGCTATCTGATGTGACCCCAACCATCAGGGCAGATTAAATATAATGACGGTACAAAACAGCCCAGTTGACTGGCCTACTAGCTCGCCAAGCCCTCAATGGGTCAAGATTGCCGCCAGCAAAAGCAAAGGCAGATAATAGGACGCTTTGCTTAAAGCTGCATGATGAAATTGACAAGATTGTGCGCTAACTGTGGCCCTATCATTGGTTGTTAGATGACATAATCAACTGACATTGCCAGTTTTTCAATACCATGTGATGGCGTCCATCGATTAAATTCAACAAATCCATGCTTCTTATATAAATTGATGGCTGGCGTATTGACTACCGCTGTTTCGACAATGGCTTCTGAAAAATCCAATGTCTGTAGAATATAGGCAATCAGTTTATCTGCGATGCCTTTTCTAAAATACTGAGGATCCACAGTTAAACTATGAATTTCTAGATGCTTATCTTCCATGACTATTTCTATAATTGCCGCTAAAGCGTTATTTTCATTAAAGCCATAGAAGCTAGTGGGTGCATCGGCTATCTCTTTAGCCGTGCGTGATAGTGGCGGAAAATCGAGGGTGCCAATCAGCTCGGCCTCAACCTTATAAGAGTGTTGGAAGATCTTAAAAATTTGCCGGGCCACATCTTCATTGGAATTATCAAGTTTTGTTATCATACTAAGCCTTTGCATGATGCTGCCATTGCCATCTCAGGTTTTACATGACAAACATTAGACTCACTTACTAACAGTGGCCTGTCTATTTGTTAGGGGTATTACTGAGGTTCAACACAAAGAGTATCACGCTTTAAGTCAGCTTAGATCAACAAGTGATGTTGCCATAGAAAGTGCACTCACATGGTGTCTGCTACTTGATGAAAACGATGAGCCTACAAATTGAGACTGCGGTGATCACTTTGCTACCAATCCTTTTTTCAACTAAGGTAGGCCAAATCTTAATGGCCATTCTTAGTGGTATAAATTACCGACTACCTTTTAATAAACAACCAATAAATCACTTCTTTCTTGGCCGAGTTTTTTTAATTTATGCTTTATCTCAGTCGAGAAAATGTTTTCCTCGATACACAGCCATCGAAGCTGTTTGGCCTTCGTTGCCCATACAATTAAAGCCTCTGCGCCTTGGTCACTCATACCAGATTGCACCAGTCCTATCTCGGTAATAGTTTGGGGTAGATTTTGCACCAAGATCAACACTCCCTCATCCCCTAAATTTGCATTATAACTCATACTGAATGATCGCAATCTAGGGCCATCATTTTCATCTACAACTTTTATTGCTGCTGCGATTGATTTTATCTGACTAGAGTTTAAATCGGCATTACGCAAATGTAAGTCATAGCTTGATCCATTACTTATGGATGACAAAAGCGCGTCAGCGACTTTGTTAGCGACTGGATGGTGAATAGATCTTAAGGCTGTAATTAAGGGAGTAATGATCGCCTCTTCCTTTTCTAACAATGAATGGTTTGCAAATACTGGTAGTGTAATTGAAAAACTAAACAGACAAACCCAAGCTGTCTTGAGCAATGTGCTTATAGATGGTCTTTGCATCATTAATCTTCTCCCATCCCCCCAATAAAGGCCCCAAGGAGCGCAGCCAGTTGACCTTGGATTGGTTTGTTAGCCGCCACATAGTGCCGCTTAGTGAATTAAACTATGAGGCTGCAAACTGTGACTGCCTAATCGCTTTGTCCTTCGCCAACAACCTTGTGCCTCGATGGTGTCAGTGTTAGATGAGAATATTAGCAACCCATACCAAGGGCCACTACTGTGCCCCCTTTGAGCCTGTAATTTGCTGTGCATGGCATGACCAGTTTTAAGCTCCTGAGGTAGTTTGCGTTTAGTTATCCCTAATAGCACTATTAATTTGCATCTTTCCAATACTTTGCTACTTTTTATTGAATGGTAAAAGAGCCCAGCTTTGCCACGGCAAGTTGTAAACACTGAGTGTTGATAGTGATTATGTGGTTGCGGCGCATTGAAGATGTGCAAAGGCGTGAAATGCTACTTATTGAACACCCACGTTTTGCAAAGGGTCATGTTGAGCATAACTTTTACCTCACAATCAGTGCGGTGATGGGACTAGATTGTATTGTTAATCGTCTGTGTAACGGCATGTACAGACGTAACGATAAAAGAATCATATCCGAGTTGTTAGACAAGGTAGAAAGTGGGCGATTGGGGTTAGTGCATTTTGCCAGCCGGCCCTTCTCGCCGGTATTTGGTGTTAAAGGCTTATCTGAGCCTTACAAATATGACTATGTAGACAATGACGAGGTGGAGCTTGAGCTACTACTCACTTCACAGTTTGAAAGCTCTCGCCATACATTCGAACGCTTAGCCGGTGGCTTCTATTGGCCGAGGAATATGCACGCTAGGCCACAGGTAAATGAAGAGCAAGAGGTGGCTAATACAAATCATCAGCAAAACTCAAACTCAAACTCAAACTCAAACTCAAACTCAAACTCAAAATTAACTACGGAACGTGAAAGCCCGCCTCCCATTCAACATTCACTGGCCATTCGCGCTCTTGAAGGGCAAATAAACACTCCAGAGCCCATAGCAAAAGTGCCCCCCCTTGCCCCTATGGAACAAGTTAAAGGCACATATGCTCTGCGTTTTGAACTTAATGACGAATTAGGGCTGCCAATCAAAAACGTTCCTTATCGGGTGGTACCAGCAGGGCAGGCCAATGATGGCAATGAGCATTTAGCCGACCATAGCAGCGCTGAAGACGGCAGAACCCCAGTCATATCCACTACAGAGGGGGAGTCTTATGATTATCATGTGGTGTGGGCGAAAGTAAGCACTCACAAAGCGTTAGAGATGGTGCACAAAAATCAGTAGCAGTTTTACACTCTGCGCTTGGGCTTTAATCGCCTGCTAAGCGAGATACCCATAAATCAATAGGCATGTACAAGGAGGTATTTATTGTCCACTCAAAACATTACCAATGGGGTTAACGACCAACCAGATAAAGTGCAAGCTGTTACCGCAAACTGCAATTTATTATGGTCACAGGCCCAAGAATTTGCCTATAAAAGACTGTCGGATAAGACGGGAGAAAACGAGTACCAACTGATTGGCCTTTACGAAGCGAGAGCCAAAAGAATTGCGGCAACCTACGCGCGTTTCTATTTAGAAACCGAAGAGGGGGGCGATCCAGATAAAATAGGCCGCTATTATTGGATGGCGTTGGGCGCATTTGCCAGTAAAACAGTGGCCTGTTTATTAGATAAATGTCAAATTAAAGCTTCTTATGCGGTGCAGATCAAATCCATTGCCAATGGACTGGGCAAAGGTAACTTATGGCTGTTTATGGACATCAGCGCCCCTCATTGGTTTTATAATCATTACCCTAATAACTTTGAAGTGGGCATGAATTGCGCGGCAAAACGTGGTGGTAGCGCCCTTGAGTCGCCTGTTAAAGATGTGGTTGATGCAATGCCTTGGTCGTCTCAATCTTTACCTGTTATCAATGATATGGCCCTGTCTGCAAAGTTACGTGAGGGCTTTGCTTATATTCCGCAAATAGAAAGCGAGCAAGACACCAATAAGATACAAAGCTTGCAGAAGAAGCAACTGCTTGCCATTGCTAATCATGAACAAAAAGTTGTCTTACAACCCTTGATATATGAAGATCCTGACTTTGCAGGCTGGGCCCGTCGCCAACGCTGGCCTGGTATGCGCTATCTCACCCCTAAATATGAATTGGTTTTTGCTCATACCTGTGAGGTAGACGATATTAAGCTTAAATCAGAAGCCCCTACCGATATGATTGTCGAAGAATTTAAGAGCCGTATGCAATGGAACGAGACAGCAGCAAAGGTATTCCATAAATTAATGATAACTAAAGGACACTATATGTTGCAGGAATTATCCACTATTGCCGGCTGGGTCGACACCCCAGATGCACATGATGTGTACTAATATGAAATCACTGTTACTGATATGTTTGCTGGCAACCAGTGCCTGCGACAATTTAACACCAGCCAACACACAGGGAAGTAATAAAGTGACTGATGATAAAATGACTATCAGGCTTAACATTCAGCCCGATGAATACGCTCAACTTAATGGATTAACGAAGAAAAGCAATATTAACAAGCAACCTGCGGGTTTAAATTTTTATACGAAGCATTGGTCTGTTAAACAATATGGTAGTGTCCGGGTTGACCATGGAAAACATAGTTTCACTATCCCCCATGCACTTACTGTTATGGGTACCTACGATGTAACTTACCCTGAGAAGGGCTTATCATCTTTCTATGTGGGGGGGGGCATGACGCCTCATAATGAAGAGTCTCACGAGCAGGTGCACTTGTTGTTTATGAACTTTTTACAACATCTTTTAGACATTGGCTGGCGATCCTATATTTATTTTTCTGATCCTCGGCTACTACCCAAAGACGCAGTGCGTTACGCCTTTGAAACCGATACTGGGTATATTCTGCCCGCTAACTCCCCCTTGTCACTAGAGCAGTGGATGAGGCGGACCGACCAAAGCTGGCAACTCCATGCAAATGGTGTGTTTCTGAGTATTACATTTATGCGTGATGGGGAAACAATGGATATAAACGAAAAAAGCTCTTACTTCTTTTCATATGATTTGATCGACACGTACAACCTTGCAGCAAACAGTGTCGAGTATAAAGACCGTCCCAATGCCATAGAGCTTTGGCCAAAAACATTACAAAAACTGCATGGTTATCGAGATGAAACTGAGGCTATGTTACGTGAGCAAGGTATAGAAATAGACACGGCCTATACTGATCCTGTTCTTATCCTAGAATAGTTTGAGCCTATATGCATTAACAAGGCACTCAAGGTCATTCTGCCAAGGTGCAGACCTTGCACCTTGGCAATCTGCTTCGACAAACAGTCAAATTATCATGGGTGTTTTTGTACTTTTATTTATGGTTTTTTCTAGAAATGGAACCAAGTAATTAAACAGATACAAATTGAATACAGTGGCCCAAAGCCCATATTAAGTAAAGCCGCTTCTTGGGTGAAAACCTTTTTGGTTTCTGGATTGTTAACGGTGTTGAATGAATATATAGCAACGATTGTGGCCAATATGAACAAATAGCTTAAATCTAAAAATACTCGATGTAGACAATGCCTGAGCTTGTGAGTTTTTCTCTAACATTGATATGGGCGACCAATATCACAAATAAAATACCCGCGCAGCTATCAACCGCACAGGAGACATTAGAGTTATATTTAGTTTTAAGCTTTTCGTTTGATGTCAGCATCATCATTAAGCCATAGAGCAAGCCCATGCTGACTAGCAATAAGGTAATATTGATCATAAACGCACTGATAAAGTCTCGCTCAATGATAATATTCAATGTTAGCTCTGGTACATTTATTCTAGGATGATTGTCATGTAAGCCAAAATCAGTATCTACGCTTAGAGGCATATAATCAAAGAAAGTGTCGTTGATATCCCAGCCTGCCAGCACTATATCATTGGCAACACCAAATACTGAACCTTGTGTTGTACTATCGTAAGACTTTAAAGAAGGGATTAAAATCACGTTACTGTTAAAGTCTTGTGGCATCAGTTTTACCCATACTGTCTAATGATCAATGGGATAGTCTTTATAACTAAAAGGTTAGCGTAAGTTCACTGCAAAATACCAGCCAATCACAGTGTCACCATCGATAGTGTGCTTATAAGACTCTTTCATGAACATACGGCCCACCGAATTCGGGAATATAACGCCAGGCCTATGTTTAGCTATTGATGCAGCACTAAATCCCTGCCAAACGTACCCATTTAAATAGACATCATTGGCCCCTAAAAATTGTAAGGGATCCACAAAAAGCCCCCTTGTTATTTTTTCGATTTCATCCAGTTCAAAGCGTTCTAAATGACTGTCAATACTTGCCTGATCAGTTAGCTCGTGCTCATTGTGTATCCACAGCTTAGGGTAGGGCAGTGCGACTTAAGATTAAGTCGCCATTGGTGCTTAGATTAACTCAGTTTGGCTAATAAGCTAAGGGGCGCAATACGGGCGATATATCTAAATAATGCCCAAGGCCAAGTGGGTACAAAGCTATTGGCCACTTCTTTTTCAATATCTTTGACTATGGCTTTACAGCCGGTTTCTAAGTCTACAATAAAGGGTACTGTTTTTACCTTTTCGTTTATCTCTGTGCGAATAAAGCCCGGGTGCACTGTGGTCACTTGGATAGGTTTGTTCATCACATCTATCCTAATACCTTCTGTCATCGAGCTAAGGGCCGCTTTACTGGCAGCATAGACTGTCATGGCTCTTCTGGCACCCCGCACGGCGCTAACCGATGAGATGGTCACTAGATGCCCGGCGTTTTGCTCGCGGAAGATTTCCATGGCGGCTTCACATTGGGCTAATGCCGATACAAAGTTGGTGATGGCCGTTTGTTTGTTGGCTTTAAAATACCCTGTGCCTATGGACGCTCCTTTGCCCATACCTGCGTTGACTATCACCCGATCTAAACTGCCCATGTCTTCGGCAAAGGCCTTGGTCACGGCAAATACTTGGTCGTGATCGTTTACGTCTAAGGCACGAATAAAGACCTTGATATCGGGGTTGATGGCTAACAGTTCTACCTTTAATGCTTCGAGGTTTTCTACTCTACGTGCACACAAGCCAAGGTTACGGCCCATCTTGGCAAATTCTATTGCCATGCCTTTACCTAAGCCTGAGCTGGCGCCGGTGATCAGTATATTTTGTCGAGTCATGTTAGCCCTTGTTTATCTGTGAATGCCTGATGTAGGTCGGTTGGTGTTTTTGTTATTTGTAGGTGAGTTTGTGGCGATCTTGGCCTTCAAAGCAACTATGCTCGTTCAATGATGACAAGATAAGTCCTTGTTTACTAGTGATGATTTTACTTAGCCCACAGTTAACTAAGCTCCAGTTGAGCTGCATTAATTGTGGGGCGGGCACCCCTAATAACTGCTGTGCCAGCAAGGCGATCAGGCCATTGAGTTTTTCCATCACATAAAATTCGGCACCTACAATGCCTTCATCTTGGCAATGGCCCAACATCTCAGGCACATAGGGATACACAGGCTTTAGGGCTTGTTGTAGTCTATATTCACGGCCCATATCATGGGCCCCTTTGGCTTTGGTGCCGGCAGGGCCTGTGCGTAATATCACTTCACGCACATTACCGTCATCTAAGGTGTAGCTTAAACAGTCGGTCCAGTTCGACGCACCACCGGCATATTGCTGGACGCTAGGTTGGCCGGTTAATGCTGGAATATTGTTTTGTATCCAAGGCGTAAGCTTAACTAAGTCAAGCTCTTCTCCTTGTCTCACTGTGCCTGCTTGATCTAACCCAAGCTGCTGCTGTTGTTGTGACTGGGTGTTAAGCATCGGCTCTAGGCTTAAAGTTCTTCAATTTTTTACCCATCATATTGAGGTAAGTCATAGGGGCTAACCAGCGTTTTAAACGATAGGCCCCTCGTCCTTGTTTATGGGTGATATGCATAAACTGTTTACTCTGACTGCCTTGGTATATGTAGGCCGCTACCTCTTTGGCTACCACTTCAGAGCGTTGTAACATCTTGCTGACCATTTTGGCCACACCTGGCTGTTTACTCCGTAAGGATTCATTCAGGTTAGTGGCAAAAAAGCCGGGGCAGGCCACACTCACATGAATGCCAGAGTCGGCCAATTCTAGGTGCATGGTTTCAGAGAAACTGACCACAGCCGCTTTGCTCACATTGTAGCTGCCCATCATAGGCGCAGGGGTAATGCCCGCTTGTGAGGCAATATTAACAATGTTGCCACTGCCTTGTGCTTTCATCAGTGGCACAAAAGCGCGGCACATACGCACCATACCTAGCAGATTAATATCTAGCACCCATTGCCATTGTTCTATGTCTTCAAACTCAAGGGCGCCGCCTGTGGCGACCCCAGCATTGTTGACTAACACATCTAGCCTTTGCCATTTTTGTTGTAACTGGGTTTTGAGGGCTTCAATACTGGTTTCTTGGGTAATATCACATGATACAAAAAATGCGTTGCCGCCAGACTCGGTGATGGCTTCTACCACACTGGCACCACGCTGTGCATTGAGATCGGCAATACACACCTGATGGTTTTGTGCGGCATAATGTAAGGCCAGTGCTTCACCTAGTCCCGAGGCACCGCCTGTTATCAGTACATTCTGGCTCATTTATATTTGGCCATTTCTAAACGACTAACCATGCCTTTATGGACTTCATCTGGGCCATCGGCTAGGCGCAATGCACGAGCACCTGCGGCAAATCGAGCTAATGGGAAGTCGTTACACATACCGCCACCGCCATGAATTTGAATAGCCATGTCTACCACTTCTTCAAGCATCTTAGGTACGGCCACTTTAATGGCTGAGATATCTACCATAGCGTTTTTCACACCCAGGTTGTCTATCTTCCATGCGGCTTGTAGGGTCAACAAACGTGACTGCTCTATGGCAATACGGGCATCGGCGATACGTTCTAGATTGCCACCTAAGCGGATCAGGGGTTTGCCAAAAGCGGTGCGTGATGCGCCTCTTAACATGGCTAACTCTAGGGCTTTTTCTGCCATGCCAATAGCACGCATACAATGGTGTATACGGCCCGGTCCTAAACGACCTTGAGCAATAGCAAAACCTTTGCCCATGCCCACTAATAGGTTTTCTTTTGGCACCCGTACATTAGTAAAGTGCATTTCACCATGACCAAAAGGTGCGTCGTAATCACCGAAGGCTTGTAACATGCGTTTGACGTCTATGCCCGGTGAATCAAGGGGCACTAATACCATAGAATGTTGGCTGTGTTTGTCGTTTTCTGGATTAGACAAGGCCATAAAGATGGCCAGTTTTGCATTAGGATGACCTAGGCCTGTGGTCCACCATTTTTTACCATTGAGCACCAACTCATCGCCATCTAGCTCAACTGTGGCTTGCATGTTGGTGGCGTCTGATGAGGCGACATCGGGCTCGGTCATGGCAAACACCGAACGTATTTCACCTGCTAATAAGGGTTTAAGCCACTGGTCTTGCTGCTGCTTGTTGCCAAAGTGATACAAGACTTCCATATTGCCGGTGTCGGGGGCGTTGCAATTAAATATTTCTGGAGAGAAAGGAATACGACCCATTGCTTCCGCTAAAGGCGCATATTCTAAGGTGGTTAAACCTTGGCCTAGTTCGGCATCGGGTAAGAATAGATTCCATAAGCCTGCTGCCTTGGCTTTTTGTTTTAATGTCTCTATCAGAGGATGGCTCTGCCAATTTTGCCAATCACCGCCTGGGTTTAGGGCGTGGGTTTCTGCATAGATTTGATCTTCTACAGGATTAATATGTTCCACCATAAAAGCGCTTACACGCTCTATGTAATCTTGGGTTTTTTTAGTGTGGGCAAATTGCATCGGGTGACTCCAATAGGTCGATCTGTTAACGCACTTAATATGCGGGCAGCTTACCTTTTTTGGTGAGTTGAATAAAATGAAAAATACTATATGGTTACTATGAATTAAATTCATTTAACTACAAGGCATAGTCAGAGGCGCAAGATGGCAGATGTTAATGCAATTCAGAAGTTGGATCTTAATCTACTTAAAGTGTTCGAAAGCATCTATCAAGAGCAAAATATGTCTCGTAGCGCCGAGCTGTTGTTCATTACTCCTTCTGCGGTCAGTCATGCCCTAAAACGGTTACGTGAGTGTTTAGGGGACCCGCTGTTTTTGCGCAGCAACAATAAGATGTTACCCACACCTGCCTGCCAACGTATGGCACCTTTGATCATCGATAATCTGAGTCGGCTACGGCAGATTTTGCAACACTGGGGAGAGTTTCAACCTCTAACCAGCCAACATCATTTTCGTTTAGGCATGCACTATGCTCTGGAACCGGCAATTTTGCCCTTATTAGCAGAACGTCTGGCACGCCAGGCACCTAATACCACTTTTGCCAGCGTCAAGGTCGATCGAGAAAACTTGACCCGTGAGTTAGGCACAGGCCATATGGATATGGCTTTTGATGTGGCCTTGCCCATCAAACCCCCCGTGCTACATAAACAATTACTCGATGATGAGTTTTGTATCTTAATGCGCAAAGGGCACCCATTGCAGGGCCAGCTTGACCAGCGTCACTATTTTTCTGCTCGGCATATAGGGGTGTCTAATCGATCGAGTGGCGCGGCAGTAGAAGACATTCTTTTTCAACAGCAAGGTTTAGCCAGACAAATTGGTTTACGTTGTCAAAACTATTATGCCGCAACCAGCATAGTCTCGGGCTGCGACTACTTGCTCACCTTGCCTCGGCAATTGGCCCAACAACTGGCTCTTGATAATCTTGTGTTGGTAGATATGCCTTTTCCTATCAGTAATATTGCTACCCACTTGTATTGGCATAAAAACACCCAACAAGATGAGGCTTTGACTTGGTTTAGAGAGTTGTTAGTGGGGGTGTTGCAACGCCCTAACTTGTAGGGCTTTAGCATCAAGTGGCTATTTTATGCCCGCTATTTTAAACCTAAGGCGATGGCCCCTAGAGCTAAAATATCGAAGGCCAGAGAAATCACAATGGTCGCCATTAATCACAGCAACCCAATATCCTAGATAGGTCTAAAATTAAGGCCGCGATCCTTTAGCTCATATCGATACAGGCCATAGAACAAGGGAGTCCAGAAAATAACATGGGTGATACCTAGCAGATGTACATCGCGGGTGAGATAAAAAACGAACATGGCCAGGGATAGAGTCAATACAAAGGTTGCCAACACATAACGGGCAGCGTTGTTTTTCCATACAAAGAGCACAGGCAGAATAAAGATCACAGACATCCAGTCTATCCAATATTGCACCCACTGGGGTAATTCAGCCAGTTGTGCGTTCATCTGTGCCATCAGCTCTTGCATACCTTGCTCCTAATGGGATCAGTGGCTTGCTGACTCTCACTTAAGCTTAAGTGCCGTTGCCAGTGTTCGTTTTGTAATAAAGCATCAACCAATAGGGATATTTATTCCAAAGTGTTTGTGCCTATTGGTTACCACTATTACTCACCCCCTGAATTAATTTTGGTAGACTGGCCCATAGCAGACAGTTTATGACTGTTGACCTTTTTAGCCTAGATCACGAGTAAACGCTTTTTGTTAAGTATTATTGTTCCCACCTTAAACGAGTCTAAAACAGGCTACCTGTGGCAGATACTCAATGCCTATCAAGGATTAGCGCATTGCCAGATCATCTGTGTGGATGGTGGCAGCACCGACAATACCCTAGAGATTATTCGACAATCTAGCGCATCTTTGTTAGAGACCAATATTGTCTCTAGGGCAGGGCGATTTAATGCGGGAGTGAGCTTAGCAAAATTTGACATGTTGTTATTACATCACCCTCGCAGCTTGGTAGACATTAAGGGCATTGAGGCCTTAATTGAACAATCACAGCAACTGCTGTGGGGGGCTTTTACCCAGCAGTTTGATGTGAAACATGCTTTGTTAAATTTCACCTCTTGGTATTCCAATTATATTCGGGGCGATTGCCGTGATCTGTATTACCTTGATCATTGTCTATTTGTTAAAAAATCATTGTTAGAGCAAGTGGGCCTGGTGCCTGAACTGGATATTTTTGAAGACACTGCCCTCTGTGCTTTGTTAAGCAAAGGGACCAGTGGCAGACGCTTGCCTTTTATTAGCCTGACATCGGCGGTGCGCTTTCAAACCAATGGGATCTACCGACAGGCCCTTAAGAATCAATATTTGAAGTGGGTCTATTATTTCAATGGCTCAGATAAAAAGATGAATAAACTCTATGAACAAGGTCTAGATCTTAACTCTCGATATCCCAAAGATCCAAAGTAATATGGATGGCTGCGAGGGGCTAAAATAGGGCTCGCCCTTATATGTTTTGAAGCATGTCTCGCAATTTTTTCTCCGCTAACTGTTGGGCACTAAGCTGTGGATCACTGACCTGCTCTTGCTCCACAGGATCGCCAAAATGCTCGGCCAGCTGGGCTTTTGCGCCTTGGGATTTTTGTATGTCTACAGAGGCTGCATTGCTGGTGAGTAACTTAAAATAATCACAAAAATTGGCCCGCTCGGTATCGCTCACATCTTCTACTTGCTCTTCATCGCAGCCTATTCTGGCGCTCCACCAGGTACACATCTTACACAGATGTTGGTCGGCGCTACAGCTGGCACACTCTTCCCGGCGAGACATTGGCATGGCACTTTACCTAAGTGCTTTGCGCATTTCCAACAACTCAATGTCGACATGATTGTTCACTTCTATTAAAGGTTTGAACCTGCCTAGCATAGGGGCGTTAACCTAGATTTGTCAGACAATCTTCAGTTTGGCACCTAGCGAGATAGACGTTGGGCGATACAACGTGAAATAATAGCCCAAGCAAAGCAGATATTCTGCCAATTAATAACGGATCCACAAATAATATGACCCTAACAAAACGCCTAATGATGCTCAGTGTGATCACCCTCATCAGTGCCGGTATCGACCAAGCAACAAAATGGTACGCCGCCGCAAATCTTCCTCGAGGTGGCATGACTAGCCATTGGTTTGATACCTTACGTATAGGCTATGCGGAAAACACCGGTGCTTTCCTTGGTTTAGGCAGTGGTTTATCTGATGCAATGAAGTTTTGGATTTTTGTCTGTGCAGTAGGGCTTATTTTAACCGGCTTGGTGGCTTATATTTTAAGATCACAAACCCAAACTCCCCTTTCCTTAATGGCCCTGTGCTTGGTTTTTTCTGGTGGGATCAGTAATTTCTATGACAGGCTGATGAACAACGGCGCAGTGGTGGATTTTCTGAATCTAGGGTTTGGCTCCCTAAGGACAGGGATATTTAATGTAGCCGATATGGCGATCATGTTAGGGGTGTTTTTTTTATTGTTTGCCTCAACCCAAGAGCCTGAGGTCAAAGAGCAATAGCTGAGGCCCAGCTGCACTGGTGGCTATCATTCAAGGTTTCGTCCCATAAAGCAGGGTGATGATGTTGCCGTGAAATGTTACATGCTGTGCTTGGGTCTTAAGCGCTTATCAATACAGTCAAACAACGTGACGCTATTCACGGTATAGGGCGCGTGCATGCTAGGGTTATCGACATTTGTGATCTAGCGTTATCCACTAGTGCGGCTGAGTTATCGGCTATTCAGAGCACTATCCAAAAATTAGCCGGGTTTTATCGCAGTTCAAAGGGCGGTATGCAACAAAGGGTTAATGCCACCTTGCCTTCTGAGCATGGGAATAGTTTGATGTGCTCTTTGGTCACTAAGGCTGACAAATTAAGCCGCACAGTGTCAGGCATTGTTGATGCCCGACAACAATTGGCCCAATAAACGCCAGTAATGGTGGCTGGCTCTGAGCAAGTTTTGTGGCGGCACAAAACCACACAACCTTAATCCATCAAACCGTCGCTTCGGTGTTAGCCATGAAGAAACCCCATCCCCTTGCCTCAGCAATCACTGACTTGTTAGTCAAGATCGAAAACCAAGGCCATGGAACTTATCAGCCAGATGTCGGCTGGCTCTATTACAAAAAACCAGCAGGTGACTGACTCACTCACTCAGTTCACTGTCATTGCCCCTAAAAGACACAGTGAGCTATTTTAAACTAGCCTAGTTATCACTGCGAGATTGCATTTCTTGCATGATCTTTTTTAGCATGGGCACGGGCTTATAGTCGCAATGGCCTGTGCCTCTTTGCCATGTGAATTTTGCATTTGAGCTAGGCTGGGATTGACTGGTCAGCATATCTTCATACAAGTGCATGGCGTTATTTAAGTAGAAGTTATCCATATCGCCCATCCAAATATGTAGCTTGCCCGCTAATTTTGGCCCTAAGTCTGCCCAGTTATCTTCTGTGTATTGACGTAAGTCGTATTTTTGCCATTGTTGGGCAACGGTACGATCAATCTCACCCGTATTGGGATCCCAAATCGCCGAAGGTTGGCCATTGGCGAGTTTAGGGCCAAACACGGCATTCCAGCCCCCCCATTGTCCGCCGCTGTAAACATATGAATCATTACGGCCCATTTGGTTTTCCATCATGATTTCACGTTTGATACTGAAAATAACTTCGCCGTCTTTTGCTCGATATGAAGGACGTTCAATGCCATGTTCGTTAATCAATGCATTCTTGTCTTGGTAAATATTAACCAACTGAAAATATTTGAAATCGACACCATCGGCACTAAATGACCAAGCGCCGTTAAAAGTATCGGGGTAATAGGTTTGCAAAGCGAGGCTGACCCAACCACCGGTTGAACAACCCGTGACGAAGCGTGATTTTGCCTTATCTCGCAGATTGAACTGGTCGTTTAGAAAAGGTAGAAACTCTTGCCAAGTCGCCTGCCCATAGGGGCCGTTATTGGCAGAGTCAATTTGATAAGAGTCTCCTAGTGGTGCCTCACCATCTAAGAACACCAGCACCATTTGTGGTGTGTCTTTATCTAGCCAATAATCCTGGAAAGCCTCATCGTCAAATTTGCTCTGAGCCCTAGTATATCTGGCATGATAGCCGCCTATATCAAAAATAACTGGAAATTCTGCTAGGGGATCATCGTAATAGGTACGGGGCAGGATCACCCCTGCCCGTAAGTACATATCGGCATCCCAAAAGGCTGACAATTTCGGGCTTTTCATTTTTACAAATTTCAGCAATGGCTGTTCCAAAGGCAAAGTTTCCGCGGTAATTTGTTGGTTTAACCGCAGTTGCAATTGAATGGGCTGTTTATCTTCAATTGTCAGGGCGGTGACATCTGAATAATGATTATGGGGGGAATTAATGCGCGCATCTAAAAAGTCAGTATCGTATATGGCTTGTACAAACCACTCTCCTTCCGGCAGGGCTTGTATTGAGGCAAAAGGAAAGCCTTGACTGCTCGCATCAAAAACAACCGTTTGGGGCTTGCTTATGCTGGGTAGATCCATTGCAAAAAGTGGTTCGATATCGGGCATGGGCCAAGCACTATAGGATCGTGGTTCGGGTTGCGCCTTTCGTGAGAAAATCACCAACAAACGACCTGCTTTTGTGATGGCTTGTTCACTGGTGACTGTCACTTTTGTCAAGGCTGCTTGGGGGCTGAGTGAATACAATAACAGACTCAGAGCGACTAAAAAACGGCTAGCTATCATGCCTAATGTCCTTGTTTTTATGGGGGCAAGCTGGCCTAACATTAGCATGCTTGATGATTTATTGTGAGGCGTGACAGGCATAAAAAAACCGGCTTAGGCCGGTTTCTTTATTATCTCTTTACCGCTTGGCTGTTATTAAGACTTTGCTGGACGTCCTGCTTGCTTACGTAAGTTTTCAGTCAATAACTTTTTACGTATACGTATGCTTTGTGGCGTCACTTCTACTAATTCATCGTTGTCGATAAATTCTAGGGCTTGTTCCAAAGACATACTGATGGGTGTGCCCACGCGTTGTGCTTCATCGGTACCAGATGCACGTACGTTAGTTAACTGCTTACCTTTAAGGGCATTAACAGTCAGATCATTTTCCCGAGCATGAATACCAATCACCATACCTTCATACACTTCTTTACCATGACCAATAAATAGGCGGCCACGCTCTTGTAAGTTAAACAAGGCATTGGTTAGTGCTTTACCTGTTGCGTTGGCAATCAATACACCGTTTTTACGCTGACCGATAACACCACCTTTATGCGGGGCGTAGTGATCAAAGGTGTGGTACATCAAACCAGACCCAGAGGTCATAGTCATGAAATCAGTTTGGAAACCAATTAAGCCACGGCTTGGTATAATAAAGTCCATACGAATACGGCCTTTACCATCTGGAGACATATCGGTTAACTCACCTTTACGTGTGCCTATCTGTTCCATAACAGACCCTTGATGCTGCTCTTCTACATCGATAGTCACAGTTTCGAAAGGTTCGTGAACTGTGCCATCTACATCACGCAATATAACTTCTGGACGACTTACCGCTAACTCAAAACCTTCACGTCTCATGTTTTCAATGAGTATGCCTAAGTGAAGCTCACCACGTCCCGATACTCTGAACTTATCAGGATCTGGCATTTCTTCGACTTTTAACGCCACGTTATGGATCAATTCATGTTGTAAACGCTCAAGGATATTACGTGAGGTCACATATTTACCTTCTTTACCAGCAAAAGGTGAATTGTTCACTTGGAACGTCATGGTGACAGTAGGTTCGTCAACTGAAAGGGGCACCATGACATCTAAGTTGTTAGGATCACAAATAGTATCTGATATCTTCAGTTCACCTAAACCTGTTACTGCTATGATGTCGCCAGCGTCAGCAGACTCTACTTCGTGGCGCTGCAGGCCTAAATAGCCTTGTACTTGGCCTACTTTACCGTTTCTTTTCTTACCGTCGGCACCAATAATAGTCACTTGTTGGTTGGGTTTAACCGACCCACGGGTAATACGACCGATACCGATTACACCTACGTAGGAGTTATAATCCAGCTGTGATATCTGCATCTGCAATGGGCCTTCAATATCGGCAACAGGTGGCTTAACGTGTTTGATAATAGTTTCAAACAAGGGAGTCATATCTTCGCTAGGTACATCGATATCGTTAGTCGCCCAGCCATTTAAGGCCGATGCATAGACCACTTCAAAATCTAGTTGATCGTCAGTAGCGCCCAAGTTATCAAACAAATCAAATACTTGATCCATTACCCAACTAGGGCGAGAACCAGGCTTATCTATTTTATTAATAACAACAATGGGTTTCAAACCTTGGGCGAAAGCTTTTTGCGTCACAAAACGTGTTTGTGGCATAGGGCCTTCTTGTGCGTCTACTAACAGTAGAACGGAATCTGCCATAGACATCACTCGTTCAACTTCACCACCAAAATCCGCATGACCTGGAGTGTCTACAATATTAATACGGTAATCATTCCATTTAATTGCGGTATTTTTCGCAAGAATTGTAATACCACGCTCTTTTTCAATATCGTTTGAATCCATTACACGTTCTTCGGCTTCGCCGCGGCTTTCTAGGGTGCCAGACTGCTGTAATAATTTATCAACTAAGGTGGTTTTACCGTGGTCAACGTGAGCAATGATTGCTATGTTGCGTAAGTTGTTGATACCAATATTCTTTTCGTCTGTCATAATTTCTCTACTATCTCTAGGGTACGCGCTGAAGGAACAATGCGTTGTTTTCTTGGGTTGACCTGACGGTGTAAATACATCGGCAAATTAACTGAATTTTTATGGGCGCGGATTGTACAGTTTTATCTAACGTTATGCGAACGACAAATGGCTATTCAGTGCAAATAATCTACAAAGGGCAAATTCTGTTACTTATCTGTTATTAATCAACCCAGCTATTGAAGCAATTCGGTGCATATGGATCATTTTGGTGCTTAAATGCTTTGACTTGGTGCGAGAAGTCATTTTGAGTGTTTATACAAGCGCCTCAGTCAAGCGAAATCATAGGCATGGCAACAAGTTATCACTGTGGCATGATTATCGCTATGGCAGACTCACAACTTGTTTTTTGGTCCCTTGGGACCCAGTGACTATTTTACACTTTTAATCTGGAGAACTTACATGTCAGCACTAAAGGCTTTAGAGCTTATTAAAGAAACCGAAGCAAAATTTGTCGATTTGCGCTTTACCGATACCAAGGGTAAAGAGCAACACGTTTCAATCCCTACTCATCAAGTGGATGAAGATTTCTTTGAAGAAGGCAAAATGTTTGATGGTTCTTCGATCCTAGGATGGAAGGGTATTAATGAATCAGACATGATTTTAATGCCAGATGGCGACACTGCTGTGCTTGACCCTTTTGCCGAAGAGACACAAATCAACATCCGCTGTGACATATTAGAACCTACTACTATGCAAGGTTATGAGCGCGATCCGCGCTCTGTTGCTCGTCGTGCAGAAGAATATCTGAAGTCTACAGGCATAGGCGATACGGCCTTATTTGGTCCTGAGCCAGAGTTTTTCTTGTTCGATGACGTACGTTTCCATACGGATATGTCTGGTTCTTTCTACAAAATTGATTCTAATGAAGCTAAATGGAACTCTGGTGCCGAATTTGAAGAAGGCAACATGGGCCATCGTCCAGGCGTGAAAGGCGGGTATTTCCCAGTACCTCCGGTCGACTCATCACATGATACTCGAGCAGCCATGTGTATGGTAATGGAAGAGATGGGTTTAACTGTTGAAGCCCATCACCATGAAGTCGCCACAGCCGGTCAAAATGAGATTGCTTGCTTGTTTAATACTTTAGTGAAAAAAGCCGATGAGGTGCAGATCTATAAGTATGTGGTACACAACGTCGCTCATGCCTATGGTCAAACCGCCACCTTTATGCCTAAGCCTCTAGTCGGTGACAATGGTTCGGGTATGCATGTTCACCAATCTATTTCTAAAGACGGTAAGAACATCTTCGCCGGTGACAAATACGCGGGTATGTCTGAAGAAGCCTTATATTACATAGGTGGCATAATCAAACATGCACGGGCAATCAATGCCTTTACTAATGCCTCTACTAATTCCTACAAACGTTTAGTACCGGGTTTTGAAGCTCCTGTTATGTTGGCTTATTCAGCCCGTAACCGTTCTGCCTCTATTCGTATTCCTTTTGTGACCACTGACAGAGCTCGTCGTATCGAGGTGCGTTTCCCTGACCCAACAGGTAACCCTTACTTAGCCTTTACTGCTATGTTGATGGCTGGCCTTGATGGGATCAAAAACAAAATCCACCCTGGCGATGCTATGGATAAAGACTTGTATGATCTACCTGCTGAAGAAGCCGCAGAGATCCCCCAGGTTTGTAGTTCATTTGAGCAAGCCTTAGACGCCCTTAACAACGACCGTGAGTTTTTAACTGTCGGTGGTGTTATGACAGACGATATGATCGATGCTTATATCGCTCTTAAAAATGACGATGTACAGACCCTTAATATGACAACTCACCCCGTTGAGTTTGATATGTATTACAGCGTTTAAGTGCTTTAAGTGAGATAGATATATAATTTAATAACAAGCCCGCATATGCGGGCTTTTTTTTGTGCAGGATCTGGCTAAACTGATAGTAATTCCATCATCACTAGTGTGTGCGCTCGTATATTGAACGCAGAGCATCAAGAGAGTGTTATGCAAGCCAAGGCCTTATTTATATTGTTTTTGTTACCTGTGATCGTTTGGGCGCAACATTCGGTGTCGCCCTCTGAGTCGCCCATCTATAAAACCGTGCAAGATGATGGCACTGTGATTTACAGTGACAGGGCTGTCTCTGGCTCTACCTCCGTTAGCCTTTTAGGCACCAGCGTAATAATGTCATCACCTGCCACGGCTCAGCCTGTGGCTACCCAAGCCAGTAATACTTTAGCCCCTGTTATTGAATATAGGGTGGCGGTCCTTTCACCTTTGCCAGAAGCCACCATTAGAGACAATTTGGGGCGACTCGATATTTTAGTTGAGGTGATCCCTAAGAAAACCGGTAAATTTCAATTAGTCATTAATAATCAGATAGTTAAAACTCAATCCAAAGGCAAATTTGTATTAGAAAACGTGGCGCGGGGCGCCCACAGCATAGAAGTTCACTTTTTCGACAACTCAGGCAAGATCCTTGCATCGTCCAAGCCACAGAGCCTATTTATGCATCAAGCCTCTGCTCTTATTCATACTAATTAAACATTTCATACAAAATTAGTATCAATTTTAAAGTCGCTATTAAATACTTTGCACTGAGTTGGTGCGAAGAAAAATGTTGGGTTTATGTCTAATTACTATATTCCAGAAAATATTCTGGATAATCTTTCTACAGCGTTGCTATGGCTGGACGATAATTTGGCTATTTGCTATGCCAATCATGCCGGTCAAGCACTCTTTGAACGCAGCTTAAGCTTATTATTAGGTTGTTCTGTCAAGCAATTTATTCTGTCTTCTGATCTGGATTTCACTCGATTTGAGCCGTCGATGCAACATGGCGAAGCTTATTCAGATAGCGAAGTTAACTTTCGATTTGTGGATGGTCGTCATACCCAAGCAGACGTGTCCATCACCCGTATTATTGAAAATAGTGATAAGGGTTGGTTGGTAGAAATCAGGTTGGTCGAACAACAAAAACGCATTACCCAAGAAAGCCACCAATGGGCACAACAACAAGCGGCCAGAGAGCTAGTCAGAGGTTTAGCTCACGAAATAAAGAATCCCTTAGGCGGCATTCGAGGTGCTGCGCAACTTTTGGCTAAGCAGCTTAATAGCGATGAATTGCAAGAATTTACTACCATGATCATCGAGCAGTCGGATAGATTAACCAACTTAGTGGATAGATTGCTGGGACCTAATGTACTGCCAAATTTTGCCGCCCATAATGTGCACCAAGTCTTAGAAAAAATCTGTACCTTGGTGAACTTAGATCCCAGTCACAATATCACTATTTCCCGGGATTACGACCCGAGTATTCCCGATGTGTATCTGGACCAAGATATGATGCAGCAAGCCTTATTGAATATTGTGCGAAATAGCACGCAAGTACTCAGCCAACACCCAGAGATAGATGGGCTGATCAGCATAGTCACACGAGTCGAGCGGCAAGTGATTATTCATGGGGTGTGTTTTCCACTCTGTGTGAAAATTAAAATTATTGATAATGGCCCGGGCATTCCCCCGGAGTTAAGAGATACCTTGTTTTATCCCATGGTCACCAGTAAAAAAGAAGGCAGTGGTTTGGGCTTGTCTATCTCACAAACTCTGGTCGACCACCATAGAGGTAAGATTGAACTCAACAGCTGGAGTGGTCAAACCGAATTTACGTTATATTTACCCATTGATAGAAAGGATACACAAAAATGAGTGCAGAGCCAGTATGGATAGTAGATGACGATAGCTCAATTCGTTGGGTATTACAAAAAGCCTTACAGGCGGCCAACATTCCCTGTTTTAGTTTCGAAAATCCCGAAGATCTGTTGCTTCAGTTACAAACTGAACAGCCACCAGAGGTGATAGTGTCTGATATTCGTATGCCCCAAATGGATGGCATTACTTTACTGGCCGAAATACACAAAAAATTTGCGGATCTGCCGGTTATTATTATGACCGCCCATTCGGATCTTGATAGTGCCGTTAACGCCTATCAAAGCGGCGCATTTGAATACTTACCTAAACCATTTGATATAGACGATGCCGTTAACTTAGTACAAAGGGCTTTGACCCATAGCCGTGAAAGATCGCCTCAGCAGCAGGTACCAGAACTGCTAAAAGAAACAGAAATTATTGGCGAAGCACCAGCTATGCAAGAGGTGTTTAGGGCAGTAGGACGCTTATCTCGCTCTAGTATTAGCGTGTTAATCAATGGACAGTCAGGAACGGGTAAGGAGTTAGTTGCTCAAGCATTGCATCGACACAGCCCTAGAGCCAAAAACACTTTTATTGCCTTAAACCTGGCAGCCATTCCGGCTGATCTGATTGAGTCTGAATTATTTGGCCATGAAAAAGGGGCCTTTACTGGGGCCCAATCATCGCGCTCAGGCCGCTTTGAGCAGGCTAACGGCGGCACGCTTTTTCTCGATGAAATTGGCGATATGCCCTTAGATGTGCAAACCCGCCTATTAAGGGTGTTAGCCGATGGACAATTTTACCGAGTGGGTGGCCACAACCCAGTGACTGTCGATGTGCGTATTATTGCCGCTACCCATCAAAATCTCGAGCAACGGGTCTCTGAAGGTAAATTTCGAGAAGATCTGTATCATAGGCTCAATGTAATCCGCATTCATATTCCACAACTCAATGAAAGACGTGAGGATATACCTTTGTTGGCCGCTCACTTCTTGCAAAAAGCGGCCTCTGAATTAGGCGTAGACGTTAAGTCTTTGAGTAAAGAAACCCAAAAAATATTGTCTCAATTAACCTGGCGGGGCAATGTTCGACAGTTAGAGAATATGTGTCGCTGGGTAACGGTTATGGCCAGTGGCCAAGAAGTATTGCCTCATGATCTGCCACCAGAAATTCATCAACAACCGGTATCTGTGGAGCAACAAAATGCCCAAAGCGGCGACTGGCAAAGCCTATTGGCAAGCTGGGCAGATCAACAATTGCAATCAGGGCAAAATAATATCCTAGATGATGCCATCATGAGTTTTGAACGGATCTTGTTAGAGCGTGCTCTGCATCATACCCATGGGCACAAACAGGAAGCATCAAAACGTTTAGGTTGGGGAAGAAATACCCTGACCAGAAAGCTCAAAGAGTTTAATATGTAACTCAGTGGTGTTTATTAAGGGCAAGGCTAGACGCTTGCCACCTTTATGGCCTCTAAAGGTGGAAGATACCCTCTATATGAAGGGTTATTTGGTCAACAGAGCCGCCATGCCCAAATTAAAGGCTTGCATCCATTTAGGGTTAAATTGCCCCTTTGCCTGACGATTAATTTCTATCACGGCTTTTTTCTTAGGATGTGGCGAATGTCTTTGGTGGGCTCTAGTATGGGTAATGGCATCAAAGGTGTCTAGGATCGCCAGCAATTTAGCACCATCACAAGTATCTTCGCCTTTTAGGCCCAAGGGATATCCATTGCCATCTTCTCGTTCGTGATGCTGCATCACTATTTTCCGGGCCTCGTTCCATTGATTAAGATTTTCTAGCAAGCGTGCACTTTTGTATACATGAGAGCGCATTAAATTAAATTCGCCCTCGACTAATTCTCCTTGTTTGTGCAACACTTCAACAGGCATAAATGCCATACCAAAATCGTGCATATAACAGGCTACAGCTAACTGGTCTTCATCTATAGGTGAGCCCGCGGTTTTGTTAATATAAGCCGCTAGCTTAGCTATTCTGTCGCCTCTTCCTTCCCAGTACATAGAGCGTTTTTCAATAGGTTTCATCAGCTCCCTAAAAAACACTAAGTCTTCACGGTTTTGACCACTGAGCGATTTAGGAATACCAGTGGTGGCTAAACTAACAGGAGCATCAGCTTTATCACCTGTGATTTCGCCATCGGCGTCTGCACCTAAATCTAGAGCAGGGTTGAGTAACATCACAGCTTGAGCTAATAACATCTCATGTTGTTGACTATTTTCAGGGGTAATACGGTGGATCTGTATCACTAATTTCTCGAACAACTCATCATCATAGGAAACTTGACCATTTTGAATAGAAGCTTGCACAAAAACCTTCACTGTATCCATAGTTAAGAGAACTAAATCACTCATATTGCTGGTGTATTTAATCTGACCTTTGCGCAGATAATCTAGTAAATCTTCAACGTGTTGCAAAAGAGGAATAAGAGGTGAAAAATTCACTAATCCTAAGTCGCCCTTAATGGTATGAATTGAGCGAAATAATGAGCGCTGCAACTCATTATCTTCTGGTTTTAATTCTAATTCGATAAGGGTTTTTTCACTGGCTTCATACAGTTCATTAATCTCTTCTAGCAAGTCGGCGAGAATATCTTCATCTAGATCTTCATGTTTGAACATTTGCATTGTGTTATCCGCCCTTATGGTAAATATCAGATGTTTTCTTTATTTATCAAATCAGTATCGGCTAATTAATGGGTTTATGCATTTAATTCCGATGAATAATTTGAATATAAATGAAAGCCTTTTGTTTATCTATATCTTCATTATTGTGGTTTGGGTCGTGGCGAAATAGGCGTATACTCGCCCATCATCTTTATTTACGGGTAACCCTGTGTTAGCACTGATACGTATAGTCGCGATATTTATTTACTTTATCGTTATGAATTTTGTTTTGATCTTGATCTGTTTAATTCGCCCTTTTCATAGAGATAATGTGAACATTGCCGGCAAATTCTATAGCTCTATTTCGACCTTGTTAGGTTTGAAATTAGAAGTGCGTGTCTCTCAGCAGGCTAAAAATGGCGGACCTTATGTATTTATTGCGAATCATCAAAACAGTTACGACTTATTAACCATTTGTATTGCTGCCCAAAAAGGCACAGTGACAGTAGGTAAGAAGAGCTTGATCTGGATCCCTATATTTGGTCAGGTTTATTGGCTTTCTGGGAATATATTAATCGACCGCAAAAATTCAGGTCGAGCCCAAGATACATTACAAACTACTGTGCAAAAAATACTTAAAAGACGCTTATCAGTATGGTTTTTTCCGGAAGGGACCCGCAGTTACGGACGTGGCTTATTGGCCTTTAAAACGGGCGCTTTTCGAATTGCCAAAGAGACCAATGAGGCTATAGTTACCGTTGCCGCAAGTAGTTTACATCATAAAATTAGACTTAACCGCTGGGACAACGGCACCTTGTTGATAGAGATCAGTGATCCGGAGTTTATGCAGGACGATAAAAGCATGAAGGAGAATGTTGAGTACTTTCGGAATAAAATGCAAAACCTGATCACTAAGCTAGATGCAGAAGTGGCAGACCGCCAATAACGACAAAGACATAGACAAAATTTAAAGGTAATTATATGAGCGCACAAACAGCATCAGAACTGGCACAGTGGTACGAGTTTAATGAAGAAACAGTGGAGGCATTGATCGAAGACGGCAGTGATAAGACACAAGCCCACACTATCGAATATCATTTTGCCAGTACCGATTTTGAGGCCCTTGAGAAAGCGGCTGTGGATGCCTTCAAGGCGGGATTTGAGGTGGGTGATGCTGAAGAACTAGAACTCGATGATGGCGGTGAGGTGTTCTGTTTTGATGCAGTGGTTGAGCGTATGTTAGATGCGCAGCTTATTAATCAAGATACCGAGACCTTGAGTGCTATTGCCAGCAAACATAAGGTGCACTATGACGGCTGGGGTACCTATTTTATCGAGCAATAAAGGCGCTGAGTAATCAATTTAATCATCTCTTAAGCCACTTAGCTTGCCGGTGCGGCCAGGTCAAAACGGTTAAACACGGTTACCAGTATGCTGTTCTTGCAAAGTATAGAGTCACCAAAAAGTGACTTGAAACTGTCATGAATTTGTCAGTAAAGTGTCCGTAAACGTCCATCTATCTTTCATATTTAAGCGGCACACTATTGCCAGCATAACCTACTGGAAACAACAATAATGAGCAGCACCCAAACACGTTAAAGAAGATGCAAAATTCGCCTTGGCTGTATCTGTATCTGTGGCTTTAGGCCACTATATGCCCAGTACTGGCTGAAAAATGAGAAGAAAAATGGCAGCCCTTACAGTGGATCACAATAGTGGTGAGGAGCCGAGACTTGGCATGCGAACCTTCTTAACCCATACACCTATTATAGGGATCTGGGATGCTCATGACTTTGGTGAGAATGATGCAGGCCGGGATGACCTGCAAAAATAGGCTTTAAGACAGATCATACTCGACTATTTTAGGCGCCCAAAGACCGCCTAAGGCGCACCCGAGACCATGGGATCTATAGCCGTTATATATTCGGAGATGGTGACCAATTATCTTGCCAGATCTGCACTGGGATAGCAGCCCGCTTCAATCCGGGGGTAGGCTTAACTATTGACTCAATAAAGCCTCGAAACACCTAGGCCCTTATGTGCCCCGTACCGTTTTGTCCACTACTATGCTGGGTGAGCAACAGTGGTTAAAATAAAAATTACAACAACCCGCGGCGGTTCGCATATTGGCCTCCAGTTGACAGTTTTTACCTGAGTTTAGTGGTTGCGAGTCATGGGCAAATCTCCCCCACGAAAGACAAAGTTTTTTGGATCTATGGGATAAATATCAGGTTAATAACTTAGTGATTGTCAGTGGTGATAACCATTGGAGTGAGCTGAGCCAAATAACACAAAAAAATGGAAAACCATGATGGGAAATGACTACATCAGGCTTAACTGAAGAATGGAAAAACCTCAGCCCGGATCAACATAGAGTAGGAGACCGTTATGCCAAGGCAAACTATGGCGCTATTGAACTAGTAGGGAAGCGGTTAACAATGAGCATTAAAGATGTGGCCGGTAAAACGTCATGACAAAAAAGTTCACCTTATAAATACCTGACAAAGGGCAGTCTACAAAGGTAGACTCAAAAGTCACTGTGCTTACTTGGAAATACTGATGAGAATACTGTGCTTAGGTTTTGTTTTATTGTGTTTGCATGGGCCTGTGCAAGCCAAAGAAAATTGGCTTGCAATGACGATAGCAGGCTCACAGGTGCGGACTCTGCAATCAACTCTTGTTAACCAAGAATATCAGCTTCTGATCAAGACGCCTGCTGGATATGGGCAATCAAATAAACCTTATCCCGTTATCTATTTTCTTGATGCGCAATGGGACTTCCCATTGATGATCTCAACCTATGGGCAATCCTATTACGACGGTTTTATCCCAGAAGCCATTTTAGTTGGTATTCAGTGGGGCGGTGATAACCCAGATCCTAACCGACTGAGAGAGCGAGACTTCACCCCAAGCAAACTGCCTAATATTTCCCACTCAGGGGGCGCAGCTAACTTTCTACAATTTATCAAACAAGAGTTAATTCCTTTCATGGCAAAGGAATATCGTACTAACGAAGATCGTGTTTTGATGGGCAGTTCTTATGGCGGTTTGTTTACCTTGTTTGCGCTTTTTAATGAGCCAAATTTATTTGACGGTTATATCCCTACCGCTTCAGCGTCAGGGTGGGATAACAACTTTCTTTATTCTTACGCCAAAGGTTTCGCCCAGAAGAAACTGACTAAATCCATCAGGTTGTATTCCGCCATAGGTGAATTTG
The DNA here is from genome assembly GCA_034111785.1 of Paraglaciecola sp. Lineage (GTDB taxonomy): Bacteria > Pseudomonadota > Gammaproteobacteria > Enterobacterales > Alteromonadaceae > Paraglaciecola. The sequence goes on along the minus strand of JAWUWP010000011.1, from coordinate 148,564 downwards.
ATGATTTAATGCCTGCCTTTGAGCATCTGTCAGCCTTTTTTGAAAAGCGTGATTTTCCAGGCATATCTTACAAGTTCGAGCGCCTAGCAGGGTTAGGGCATGCGAGTGTCAAAGCGGCAGCTAATACCTGGGGATTACATCATGTTTTTTCAAAACCCACATTAACCCTAAGCAACGAACAACTCTTACAGTTTGTTGGGCAGTATAGGAACAATCATTCCAAGGCCCTAGTGGATGTATGGGTTGAAGAGGGGCAATTGACTCTGCAAATGGCCGGAAAAGAACATCGATTACTTGCCAGTACCCAGGGGCATTTTTATCAACAAGGGCAGTTTTTAACCGCTAATTTTGATCTTCATTCACCACCTTTAAAAATGACCATTTTGCACTTCCTTGGCGTTGAATATTTCTCTCGAGTTGATTGATGACCCAGGGGGCGGCACTTTCGGATCTCACCTTTAGCCTTGATCTCGGTGAAGTCTTGGCACTAGAGGTTTTAGCTTTGCAAAAAGGCTAAGAAACAAAACGTGATTGTCGGTATTGGCAGTATTTCGAAATCATTGGAATAACCATACTAAGGCAACTCAAGGGTGAGTTGCCTTAAAAAGGCTAGTGGCTTGCTTAGTCGTTGCTGTGCAAGCTAGCGTTGAGTCCACCCCACTTGCTGGGATCTGCCGCTATGGCCTCTACCACGCCTGATTGACTATTACGTCTAAACAATAAACCAGACATACCTGATAGTTGACGGGCGGCAACCACTTCGCCATCAGGAGTGCAGACTTTAGTGCCGGCTGTCACATACAAACCTGCTTCAACAATACAGTCGTCGCCCAAGGAAATGCCAATACCTGCATTGGCCCCCACCATTGAGTTTTTACCAATAGCATTAATAGACTTCCCCCCCCCTGATAGGGTGCCCATAGTGGAGGCTCCACCTCCTATGTCAGAGCCATCTCCTACTACTACCCCTTGGGAAATACGACCTTCAACCATAGAGCTGCCCAAAGTACCGGCATTGAAGTTTACAAACCCCTCGTGCATCACTGTGCTGCCAGACGCAAGGTGAGCGCCCATACGCACCCGATCGCCGTCGCCAATACGCACGCCTTCGGGGATAACATAGTCGGTCATGCGTGGAAATTTATCGATTGAGGTAACCGCTAGATGATGATCTTCGGTGGCAATCAACTCTCTCAACTCTTCTACCTTGGCGGGCAGAACTGGACCTGCAGAGGTCCAAGCCACGTTGGTTAATAACCCAAACACCCCATCTAGATTAATAGCATTAGGTTTAACTGCGGTTTCAGACAATAAGTGTAAACGCAGATAAGCATCTTCTGCAGACTGCGGCGCGCCCTCAAGCTCCACACTGACTTGGATAAAGTCACCTTTGATAAGTCCCACTTTGCTGGCTAAACAAGTGCGTTGGATTTGTTTATTGCTACGGGCAAACCACACATCTAATGTTTTACCACTTTGACTATCAATATATCGGTGACCATTGCGCGTTATTTTCATTTGTTGTCCTAATAGATGATTATTGTTAAGAATTATGGCTTGCCAGCTTATGTTTGGCAGCCATTTTTTGGGCATAGGTTATATCAAAATCTATTCTTGCTGTTATGACTTAGAGTTTTATCACTGATGAGGCTTTTGATTGCACTGCGCCTTGTTCGATAAGACCACTTAATCCTAAGTTTGATAACTGTAACTCGATGCCTCGACTGCCTGCATTGGCGCCTGTTTGGTCAAAATAACAAAAGCTCAATATTTCTGTGAACTGGGCAACCTCCCAGAAATAACAGCGGTCAAAGCCTGTGAACAATAAAGCGTATTGATCAGGGTCGGCGATAAATTCTGTGCTTTTAGAGATATTACGTTGTTCAAAATACGCTATGGCATGCAAGTTGGGCTTGTCTTGTGCGCTCAGGCCTTTGATAAATGTTTTTAGTTTCACTTCATTTTTTGTTTGACCACTTATCTTGAGGACCTGCTGCATACTGATGGGGGGGCCATATTTGCCCACAGCGGCGCTAAAAGTCTGCTCACGCAACACACTCATATCCGCGTAACTATCTTGTAAAAAATAGGTGGCACTGAGCTGATTAATAAAACCGTTATCTTTATTAAAATACAGTTCGAGTCTTTGCTCTAGTCGAGAATTTATATAGGGTTGGAAAAAACTCACTTTGATCTTGTCGCTAGCCGCACCACCTCTTATGCGACCTAACACCCCACCTTGCTCTGCAAGTTGTATCGCTTGCTTGAGCACATTATCTGCAATCTTTACTTCTTTTATATTGAATCCGCTGTCACCGTCTGACTCACTTCTGTTGGGATGTATAAATAAGGATGTTTTATCAAAGCGTTTTAACCCAGATAAATGTTCAAAGTCATGGGGTGTCGCTTGCGCAAAACAACTAAACAGCATGCTACTAGCTAACAAGAGACCCAAGCCCATATTGATTTTTATCACTGCGTTGTTCCTTTTATTTTAGAAGGCCTGTACACCCAATTGGGCTAGGCTGTTGTAAAGCGTGATACAAGGTGTTGATTGTATTCTAGAGTTTACGTCTGAATCTTGAATATGGATTAGTATATTATTAGCATAGTCAGGTGAATTAACCTCTTACAAGTTTATTGTATGTTGCAGGCCGGTATTTGCTAAGCTACGCACTTATTATACTGTTTTTTCTTTGGAGTCACTTTACTCAATGTTACCTTTTTTCTCCCGGCTTCAATCTCGTCTCTGGCCTAAACTTCTCATCTTGTGTAGCTGTAGTTATTTAGGCTTTGTGCTGCCCAGTATGGCACAAGATGCCTCGATCTTTACTGAATATAATATCCCCCTGCATTTTAGCGTTAACCAACCTGTTATGGCGGCTAATATATTAGCGGATAAAGGCACTGAGCTATTAATAGTGGGGGTGGATGATAAGCAACAAAGAACCCTAGGCATTTATGGATTTGATCCACAAACTAATGACTTTGTGCAGCGCGACAGCATTAACATTGCCAATAATATTTTTGCCTTTGATGTGGGTGAGGTGAACGGTGATGGCTTACAACATTTGTATTTATTGAGCAAAAATTCGGTTAAACGATATGTCCCCGCCCATCTGTCACGCCCGGCGGCTTTGTTTGAAGAACAAAAGGTATCTTCTATGTATGCAGGGGATCAGTCAGATTTGTTTAGTCACAAAGATTTTGTACACGATATTAATAATGATCAAGTTGACGATCTAGTGTTAGCCGACTTTGCACAGCTAAACCTGTGGCTAAGTGATTGCTGTGGTCTGCGCCATGCACAAAGTTTGCCGATAGCGGCGCGCTTAGAAGTGAATGATAGTGGCGTAACGTATCACCAGCAACAGCTATATTTCGAGGATATGGATCAAGATACAAATACTGACATAGTCTGGGTGCAGCGCGGCCAGCTACAGGTGTTTTTACAAAATGAAAACAAACAATTTTCTGCACAAGCCGAGAGTATCCAGATAGATGATTCAATTCATGCCGTGAGCTGGTGGTATACCAGAAAACCTAATGGCCAAGAACTGGTTCAAAGTGATATTGCCCATCGTAAGGTGGTGGGTCTTGAGGATTTAAATGGTGATAAGATCCCCGACTTAGCCATAGAGTTTACGAAAAGCTCAGGTGTGTTGGATAAAATCATTGATTTTGAATTTTTTTATGGGGTCGCCAAGCAAGGCCAATTGACCTATTCGCAGCAAGCTAACGCCAGCGTCACCTCCGAAGATACCCTCTCTGATCTGACCTTTTTAGATATTGAATCTGATACTAAAAAAGAGGTCATGGTATCGTCTTTTGATATAGGCATATCACAGATTGTAGGGGCTTTATTATCCGGCAGTATCGACAGAGACGTATTGATTTTTGCCATGGGTAAGGACGGTATTTTTGCAGAAAAGCCCTTAGTGACCCAAGAAGTAGAAATGACCTTTAGCCTTTCTTCGGGCGCCAGTGGCCAGCCTTTAACTAAAGTCACAGATGTTAACGGAGACCAGGTTAAAGATATCGTTTATTCAGACGGTAAAGATAAGATAAGAGTACTGTTAGCCACTCCTCAAGGTAAAAAACCTTACGCCAGACGAGCCTTAAAACAAAAAGTGGTGATGCCTGCTAACTCATCAAAAATAGTGGATTATGATCTCAACGGTGATGGCAAGGCAGACTTTGTTTTGCACTACGGGCGAGCCGATGAGCCTAAGATGTTAAAACAAGTGACTGTACTCATAGCCAACTAAGGCTGAAGAGTTTGTGCAGATAAAGTCAAAAACTCATAACAGTATGTTAATCTGTGCCAGAAAATTGATATCCTAACCAACAGTAGATTACACAGTGCAAAGGTTTATAGCGTGAATAGCAAACTAGTCAATATTAGGATGATACAAGAGGGTCCTTTGCTTTAATGAAAATTCCCAAAAGGCTCCAACCTTTGGTCGATGATGGCCTAGTAGACGAAGTGTTGTATCAGTTAATGAGCGGCAAAGAAGCCACGGTTTATGCGGTACTTTGCGCAGGTGAAATACGTTGCGCTAAGGTCTACAAAGAGGCAATGAAACGCAGCTTTAAAAAAGCCGCCCAGTATCAAGAAGGCCGCAAAGTCCGCAATACGCGCCGTGCCCGTGCTATGGAGAAAGGCTCAAGCTTTGGCCGTAAGCAGCAAGAAGACGCTTGGCAAAATACAGAGGTTGATGCCCTGTTTAAGTTAGACAAGGCTGGGGTCAGAGTCCCACAGCCTTATGGATGTTATGATGGCGTGTTACTGATGGAGTTAGTCACAGACGACTCTGGCGATGTGGCACCTAGGTTAAACGATGTGTCTATGTCAGCTGAACAAGCCATTGAAGATCATGCTCTGGTGATGGTCTATGTGATGCGTATGTTATGTGTGGGCTTAATACATGGTGATTTATCTGAGTTCAACGTATTGGTAGATGACTATGGTCCTGTGATCATTGATTTGCCTCAGGTGGTGGATGCAGCTGCCAATAATAATGCCTTTAGCATGTTGCAGCGCGATGTGCGTAATATGAGTGAATATTATGCACAATTTGCCCCGCAGCTTGCCACAACCCATTACGCAGAAGAAATGTGGGCGCTGTTTGAGGCCGGTGAGTTAACCCCTGAAAGTCAGCTTACAGGACACTTCGACGCGCCAGATGATGATCCGGATGTTGACTCTGTGTTAGAAGAAATCAAAGCCGCCTTTGCGGAAGAACAAGAAAGAATTGAAAGGGTTAAAGAGGCAAACGAACCTCTATAGATCGGCATGATGCCACTGCCTAGGCAATACAGCTAGTCTCTAGCGACTGGCTGGAAATGAGTCTTTTGCTTAAGTCCGTCTTGTGATCAAACCAATGAGCATAAAGGCGAATATACTAAGGGTTGTGGGTTCAGGCACACTGAAAACCACAGAGTCTAATTTAAAGCCATTGCCGCCACCGGTAGCTTTTATCGCAAAAGTGCTGCCGTAAATATCGGTTAGAGCAAAATCTAAGACCCCACCCGTTACGGACGCATCTGCAATAAAGCTGCCTAAAAAGCCGATGTCGACACCAGCGGTTTCATTGGCTGATAAGGCTACTTTTTTGTTTGAATCGGCAAACACTAAATCTAGTGCATTAAAAGCAAAGTTGGTGGTGAAGACTAAATAATCCCCATGACCCAAGCTAATATTATCATCGTTGCCAATTCTATTTTTATCGTCACCGCCTTTTATGCCCAAGCCGTTTTTATTGCTTATGACCGCAGCTCGCACGAATCCACCGGTATTACTGTTGGCAGTCGGATCCCAAACCCATCCTTGCACGTTAATAGTGTCGGCACCGACTGTCACATTTATGTCCCAGCCGGATGCTGAAAAAACGCTATAGTCCACCTCGATCAGGGTCGCTGAAGCATTGCCCGCAAAGGTTAAACAGAGGATCGAGAATGTCACAGCAATAGATTTGGAAAAATTCATTTAACTACCTGTTGGTTTATCTAAAAAGCGGTTAATACACTTCTATTTATAGGGCAATATCTTTAACGAGAATACTATAGCAATAATAAGGCCACCTTATTTAACTATTTGTTTTGAAACTATTTGTTTTGTTGTGGCTGAATGCTATTAGCCCCATACAAATAACTTTGACACTTCTAAAGGTGAGTGAGAAAGCGCACTATTAATGCTTAAATAAAGCCCTTTGGTCAGGGCTGAGCAGTGTCTAGCTTTGTTGCTATCTCACTGTTTAATTAACATCACCGATCGGTCTTGGTCAATCTTAAAATCAAATTCCCGCAGAAAATTCATGCCTAATAAGCCATCACTGTGCTCGAGATTGCTCATGGGCAATACCATTACCGATATGTTTTGCACTTGGATCTGGTTAATCGACAAGTCTGCAAATTGATACATGGGTGCCATTATGGTGCCAGCCGCGGTACCGACTTTAAATCTGCCTACATAATTGATTTTATCTGTGTGACTTAACGCAGCAAAATATTGCTTTGATATGGCGGTAATGGAGGCGCCTGTGTCGATCAATAAGCGAATATCGTTGCCGCTTAACTTGCCTTGTAATACAAATTGATCCCTGTATTGACTCAGGGGAATTGAGTAAGCCGCGTCTTGTTGATGGTGATCAGGCAGGGCCTCTACGGGTTCCTGTTTAGCAATCTGTTGACTGGCGATGATTTGTCTTATTTTTTGTGCATCTGGATCATCAAAAGGCAAGGAGCCTAATATATTCTCCATCAAGATACCTTGATATTGCTGGGCATAGGCGGTCGCTAAGGACAATATATAGAGTCGGTTAGTGGGGGCAAGTTGCAGCAGAGGTTCAACAAATACCGCTAATACTTCCCATGAATAGGTGCGAGTGAGTTGGGAAATAGTGCGGCTGGTGAGCTGTTGAATTTGCATGTCTATGGCCTGTTGTTGAGCGCCAGTGAGGGCAAATCTGAGGAGGCTGTAATAATGTTCTATGGCGTCGCTTAACAGGCTGGTTTCAACCTTCATTTTTGCTTCTAATATTAGAAAGTCTATATCCTGCGGATGCTGCTTTAAATAATCCTGTAAAAACCGCCCCAGGATCTTAAAATGTTTATTTGTAAACCATTGGTTTGCTTGGCGAAAAAGCTCGTTTCTGGACTTTGCTTGGCGCGGTTTTTTGCCGTCAAGATCTGGGCTTAGGTGAGATCTTGCTGCGTCCTTTGCTGGGGGGGGAAAACCTGTAGGTGGGGACTTATGCAAGTCTTTGATTGGGGCAACAGCCAAAGGTGTGGCGCCCATAAACGGTGTAAGTAGATAAAGGTTTAAGCCCACTGATATCAACAACAGAGTGACGAGTATTGGGTGATTGATCTTCATTAGGATGAAGGGGTCACACTTTGGGTTATTTGGGCTTGGCCATAGGCAGTGGCAAATTCTTTTGGCATACGTTTGGGTTTGCCCGTTGATAAGGCAATACATACAAATTCAGTGCGTGCCGTTAATAACGTTAATCCATCGGCACGACGAATAAATTGAAATTCTCTGGCTAACTTTAATCTTGAATCACAGTCCACTATCCAAGTGGCACAATCAATGAGATCACCTAAGTGTGCAGGGGCTAAGTAATTGATTTCATGGCGACTGATGGCCATGCCACGATCCAGGCCCTGATATTGTTCAATGGTCAGCCCTAGATGATTGGAGTGTGCCCAGGCCGTTTTTTCTAATTGACTCACATAAGCCACATTATTGGCATGTTGATAATGATCTATTTGTTGCGGCTGGATCTGCCAGGTATCTAAGAAAGGCTGGGTAAAGCGCCAACTCATGTTATATATCCTAGCGTGCTCATATGTTTAATCCTATATATTATGTTTTTTGTTGGTGTGAAATACTTGACTATTTTGCATTAAACACAGGTCTTGGTTGCAGGCGTCTAGTTTAGACTTCTGGTAGTGGATTGGTCGCGGATGAGTCATATAACTGCGTCATGATCTGCTGTTCTTTAGCCACTATAGGTTGAATAAAGTCTTGCACATTGCCTAAGTGTTTAAAGGCCTTAAAACCACTGTCCAAAAACTCATGTAAGGCCAATACCCCGGCTATTTTGGCCGGTTTACGGGATATAAATAACAAACTTGAGATGCCTCGCATAGACACCACGTCAGCTAAATCTTGGCCTAGGGTGCTTATGTAGTCGATTTGTTGCTGCCGGTTTCCATGATTATCACAGGCCTGATAAGCCTCAGCGTAACTGTCTTTATTGAGTGTTTTACCCGACATCTTTTTGGCAAGGTTAAAGTCTAATTCAAAAGACAGGGCATTGAGGTGTAAGGCAGAGGCCAGAGATTGTAAGGCCTTTTCCGGTAAAAACTTTGACATCTTAGGGACTATTCTGGCGATGTCTTGATCCCGCTGACGAAAATCTTTGGGCCCATACAACTCGTCCACAAAAAATTCTAGTGCGGGTTTAAAACGTTTCTGCTGATACATGTCCTGATGGCTAACTATCAAGCGCTTGCATTGCCAAGCCTGTATATCTCTAATGGTGCTTATCAAGCCCGCTTCTTCAGCAATGTCCTGCATGGTGCTGACCCCATGCAGATGCCTGACTATTTGTTTGATACAGCTGCTCATATTATTCGGCTCTACTTGACTAAGGTGAGTTGTCCAAAGACACTGGCGTCGATCCAACCTCTATTTTTGTCGCCATTTACAGGGGCAATATCATGGGAGCCCATAAAATGCTCCCGCACCGCACTGCCATCATTGTCACAGTAGGCCAACATAAAGCCTAGTTGTTGCTCGGCCTTAAGGGCCATGGCAGGCAGGGGATCCGCATCCCTATAGTGATCCGCATAAAGCCTGATAGCGACTTCCCAGATTATCTTATGGGGCGCATCAGTGGCTCTGCGCCATTGACTGTTTAGATGATGATTATACAGCCGTGCCTTTTTATCGTCACCGATATCTGCCGCTTGGTTATCCAAGCCTATATGATAGGCAAGGGCAGTGTGGTTATATTGATGGTTGCCACCCGAGCCGTCACTGTCCACAAATATCTCTAGGGCGTCATCATCCCAATACAGTTCGGTTGGGTCCGCACTCTTATCAAATAACTGGTCATCGGTGATTTCCGCTTGTAGATATAAATAATTCTGATCCCATAACAAACGATATCGTCCTGAAAAGTCTTCTTTATCAGGCAGGCTGCCCGCCATTAAATAGGGCATAGGTTGCCAGTTAGCTGGTTGCCAAGCAGACTCGGCAATGCCGTCTATCTGTATAGGCGTGGCAGTATGTTTGATTTCTGTGGCCTGGAGCTGGCAACAGATTAGTAGACTGATTAACAATATTTTTTGTAGCAAGGTTATCCCACCCAATTACACAACTATTACCATTGATGCGCTAGCTTGGCGCAAACACTCAGCAAAAACAATAGTATTTGTGCTGCATATTAAGTCAGTTTGAGTATAAAATAGCGTCTTTAATTCATCATTCATTCCTTATTATTTTATTTTGAATGGCAAACTTCCTTCTATGTGGCTGGCAAAAGCATGACACATCATTATCAAGATCTCATTAGATTGTTTAATTGCGCCTTTGCCCATAGTGAAAATACTGTGTTGGTGAAGGGCGCGGATGAGCCAGTGTATTTAGCCACAAAAGATCCATTGCAACCCAATCAAATCCTCTTTGCTCATGGCTACTTTGCCAGTGCATTACACGAAATTGCCCATTGGTGTATAGCAGGCAAGACAAGGCGCATGTTAGACGATTATGGTTATTGGTATTGTGAGGATGGGCGTAATGCACAGCAGCAAGCGGAATTTCAAAGAGTGGAAGTAAAACCCCAAGCTATCGAATGGGCATTTTGCCAAGCATCAAACAAGCCGTTCAGAGTGAGTACCGATAACTTAAATGGTGCGCCGGTGGATGAGCAGCAGTTTGTGGCATTAGTCAGACAACAAGTGTTGTATTACCTCGACTCAGGTTTTCCTGAGCGGGCGGCAAGTTTTATTCAGGTATTACACGGCCAATATCAAACATCACAATTGCATAAGGTCTTGTTTAATGAGTAATGAAGTACAAAGTGAGACTCACCGACCCTTTAAACTGGGGCTGATCATCAATACCTTTGCGGGTATTGGCGGTGCATTGGCCTTAAAGGGCAGCGATGGTATTGATATTCGTCAACAAGCATTAGCCATGGGCGCAGAAAAACAGGCTCAAAATAAGACCAAGTTGGCATTAGCCCAATTAGTGCCCTTTGCCGCACAGGTACATTTATACCTTGCTGGAGGCGAAATGGGTGAGGACTTAGCCAAACAACTGGGATTCTCCTACAGCATCGTTTATCAGCCACAGCAACTACAAACCGAGAGTGCAGACTCTAAAGCCACAGCTGAAGCTTTAATGGAACACGCAGTCGATCTTATTTTATTTGCGGGTGGTGATGGCACGGCGCGCAATATTTGTGAGGTGGTGGGCAATTCGGTGCCCGTTCTAGGGGTGCCCGCTGGCTGCAAGATCCACTCTGGAGTGTATGCTATCACCCCACAAGCCGCGGGACGTGTATTAACCCAAGTGGTGCAGGGAGAGATTGTCAGTGTCAGTGATGCTGACGTGATGGATATAGATGAGAGGTTATTTAGGCAAGGACGAGTGAAGGCTCGTCAATTTGGTGAAATGCAGGTCCCCACGGAATTACAGTATATGCAGGCGGTAAAAATGGGTGGCAAAGAGTCCGATGAATTAGTGCTGGCCGACATCGCTGCACATATTCGAGAGGTGATGGAAGATCACCCAGAACACTTATTTGTAATGGGGTCCGGTTCTACTGTGCAATATGTAATGGACGAGATCAATATTGATAATACCTTGCTGGGTGTGGATCTGGTGAAAAACCAGCAAAGCATCGGCCGTGATCTAACCAGCCATGAACTGTTAGCCTTAACGCGCAACCAAGCCTGTAAATTGGTGGTTACCTTAATAGGTGGTCAAGGTCATATATTTGGGCGGGGCAATCAACAATTAAGCCCAGATTTTTTGCAATCTTTGGGCAAAGAAAATATTTTGCTGGTGGCGACAAAAAATAAATTGGCTGGCCTGTCGGGCCGACCACTTATTGTGGACTCAGGTGATATTGCAGTGGACCAAACTCTATCGGGTTTAATCAAAGTGATCACCGGTTACCATGATCAGGTACTCTATCCTATAGCGAATTTTAATCTGACAGATGAGCCTTTAGTTTGAAACCATCATTGAATCAAAATGAAAATTTACCGGCGCTAACCGCAAAAATTGAGGGCTATCTCGATCAAGTGGTGGTGGCGGGCAGTGATCAGCAGCTGTTTATTGCCAGTTATTTACAAGGCCATTTTGCCGTGGCAGTGGGACAAAGCCAAATCCTGCAGATGACTCAAATAAGTGAATTAGACACTATCATGCAGGACAGTTTGACGGGTGCATTTGCCAACAACGAATTAGTGCCCAGTGACCAAGAGCAAGTTATGAAATTGTGGCAGTCTTTAACCCAGTTATAGTGTAAAGCGTATTGCCTATTCTTTTAGAGAGTACGGCGAATTAGGCCTTTAATTAAAAATCTGTTGGGACTAAGGGCGTCCAGTAAATCGTTGGCCAAAGGTACCGGCTGACCAAGTATTTGACTGATCAATATCTCTGCACAAAGTGGGGCAGTGGATAACCCTCTGGAGCCTAAGCCAGAAAGCACAAATAGATTGGGGTGATCGCTAGGTGCGGGATAATGGGCCGCGGGTAGGGCTTTGTATAGATCTTGGTATTGACTCTTTTGTTTAGCAAAATCGGCAACCGCGCCCACAATAGGTAAATGGTCAGGGGTACTGCAGCGGATAGCCGCTCTACCTGTTGATTGGGTTTGCATCTGTTGAGCCCAATCACAGTGTATTAGGGCCTGTTGATGCATACCTAGATTAAGTTGCTGTTCTGATAAGCGGTATTCGCAGCTTTTATCCTGTTTGATATAAGTTGAGCCTAAGGCATGTTGACCTTGCCACGCCGGTGTCATATAACCCTTATGGCACAATACAGTGTCTAGCTGGGTTAATTCCCCTTGGCTAGCAATGCTTTCTACTTGTCCTCTTACTAACCTAAAAGGTACGTCAGCTAGCTGCTGGCAAGCGAGACTATCGCTGCCCATAGCTAAAATAACAATATCCGCTTGGGTGTGACTGCCGTCATGCCAATCTATCTGCCAGCCTTCACCCTGAGGGTTCAATTGTGTCAGTCGTTTGTCGCAGGCGATCTGACTCTTTGCTGCCTGGCATAAAGCTTGTACTAATTGCGGCAAGTTTATCCACCCCGCGCTGGGAATGAATAATCCCGAGTAGGGTAGGCTAACCTTGGCCACAGCGCTGGCTTGCTGTGCATCGAGTTGATGAATAAATGAAGGAGGCCAAGTATTGTTATTCATCATTTTTTGTTGGCGAGCGGTTACCTTGTCATTGAAGGCAATTTGTAATGTGCCGCACCATTGATGGGCAAAGTCTTGGCCATTGACCAGTAACTCTTCATAGAGGCGTTTTGCATAGGTAAAGGCAGTGGCATGAATTTGACTGGACACCCCTGCTACTGCATTTAATTGTGGATAAAAGCCGCCTTGGGCATTGCCTGAGGCTCCTTGGGCCAAGCTGGACTCTTTACAATATACAGTGGCTGCCATACCTCTTTTGCTCAGTGCATAAGCACAATTAGCGCCTGCTAGGCCGCCACCTATTATCGCCACTGTAGGAGGGCTATGGGTTTTCTTTAAAGAGCATTGGGCACCCTGTCGAGCAAAATAGGGTAAGCGCGTGGCATTGTTTTGGGTCTTAGTGATTGAGCCGGCTAACATGTCTCTTTTTCGCCCATGAGCTGGACGTTTAAACACTTCAAAGCCGGCCTGCCTTAAGCCTCGCTTTACATGACCCGCTGCGGTAAAGGTGGCAAAAGTGCATTGATCTTTGGCTAAAAACGCCATCTTGTCGAATAAGGTTTGAGTCCACATTTCGGGGTTTTTACTGGGGGCAAAGCCATCTAAAAACCAACAATCGACCCGCCCAGTATTAGTATTTTCAATTTTTGGCAGCACCTGATGCACGTCACCTAACCATAGATCTAAGATGACACTATTATCTAAAAAAAACAGCCTATGGCAACCCGCTAAAGCAGGGGGATATTGATTGAGTAACACTTGGCTGTATGCTTGTAATTGCGGATACAGGGTTAGCGCCCTGCGCAGATCGGCGGCGCCGATAGGGTATTTCTCAATAGAAATAAAATGCAGTTGTAAGCGAGAGCTGGGGTGTTGCTCTTTGAACAGCACAAAATTGGCTAGAGTCACCAGGAAATTTAAGCCTGTGCCAAAGCCAGTTTCGGCTATCACAAATTGTGCCGGGTGAAAATCTTTCCAACGCTGGGGTAGAAGATTATTGGCTAAGAATACATGTTGGCTTTCATCAAACCCTTTAGAATCAGAAAAATAGAGATCCTCAAACTGGGTCGCATAAGGTGTGCCGTTCTCGTTAAAGCGTAAATCTGCGTTGGTAATGGTCAAAGTTTTAGATCCTATTTATAGATTTACAACTATCATCTGCTGGTCTTAAAAACCTCTATAGTTTAAAGTATCAACTGTCAGGCAACAATCTTAGTTGCCACAAGTTATAGGTCTTACTGGACTTTAACGAGTAATATCTGTGGATTATGACCAAAGAGCAGACCAGTTGCATCTGTAAAACAATTAATATGTGCATCAATATTTTCTTGAAGGGTTCGTCATGAGAAGAGCAGTAATTACTGGCTTAGGTATAGTTTCTAGTATTGGTAACGATAAAGATGCGGTAACACAGTCTCTTAGAGAAGGTCGTTCGGGCATTACCTATTCTGAGCAGTTCGAAGAAGCGGGTTTACGCAGCAAAATCTGGGGCAAAGTTGATCTTGATATCAAAGATCATATTGATCGTAAAGTATTACGTTTTATGGGTGATGCTGCCGGTTACGCTTATATCGCCATGCAGCAAGCTATTGAAGATTCTGGGCTAACAGATGAGATGGTGTCTGATGTTAGAACAGGGATCATTGCAGGCTCAGGTGGTGCATCTTCACAAAACCAAGTGGAAGCAGTGGATATTTTGCGGGCCAAAGGCGTAAAACGTATTGGTCCATATATGGTTACCCGTTGCATGGGCAGTACAGTTTCTGCTTGCCTAGCCACACCCTTTAAGATTAAAGGGGTGAATTATTCTATTAGTTCGGCTTGTTCTACCAGTGCCCATTGTATTGGTAATGCGTTGGAGCAAATTCAGCTAAACAAACAAGATGTGATATTTGCCGGTGGCGGTGAAGAGTTGCATTGGACATTGAGTGCCGAGTTTGACGCTATGGGTGCCATGTCCACTAAATATAACGATGATCCTACCAAAGCATCACGTACCTATGATGCCGATCGTGACGGATTTGTCGGCGCTGGCGGCGGCGGCATGGTAGTCGTTGAAGAGCTAGAGCATGCTTTGGCTCGTGGTGCAAAAATCTACGCAGAGATAGTGGGCTACGGTGCCACATCTGATGGAGCCGATATGGTGGCACCATCAGGCGAAGGCGCAGTGCGTTGCATGCAACAAGCGATGCAGGGCTTAGACAAACCTATTGATTATATCAATACCCATGGTACATCAACACCAGTGGGTGATGTCAAAGAGTTGTGGGCGATACGGGAAGTCTTTGGTGATAAAACGCCAGCCTTAAGTGCAACTAAAGCCATGACAGGTCATGCGTTAGGTGCAGCTGGGGTGAATGAAGCCATTTACAGCATATTGATGATGGAAAACGATTTTATTGCGCCTTCTATCAACATTGAAACATTAGATGAAGCCGCCCAAGGAATGGATGTGGTGACTAGCACCCGAGAGGCGAAATTAACCACTGTTATGTCGAATAGCTTTGGTTTTGGTGGCACCAATGCCACTCTTGTGATGCAAAAATATCAAGGCTGATATTTATTTATCCTAGTAAAACAAAGCCAGCATTATCTGGCTTTGTTATTTTTAATTAGCAGTTGATGGAAGCATAATGGCTAAAGTAAACTTGTGGCAAGTGGTTAAAAGCGTTGCAGCCAGTGTATTAGGCGTGCAAAGCGATGCCAATTACAAAAATGATTTTGAACAAAACTCAGTGGTGCCTTTTATTATAGTCGGTGTGATATTTGTACTTGGACTGATAGGGTTATTAGTGCTACTGGTGCAAATCGTGCTTTAGCTAAGCCCTTAGATGACCTGGGTTAAATGCGACTCAGCTCCGCCAATTTATCCCTGTCCAATAATTGTATCTTGCGGTATTTCAGATCGATCAGTCCCTTAACACGTAAATCTTGTAGGATTTTATTCACGGTTTGTCTCGAACTGTGGATCAACTGTGCAAGGGCATCTTGAGAGATCCTGAGTTTATTTTGCGAATTAACACAATGCTCAGATTCTAGCCCTTGTTGCAATAACAACAATCTTTTACATAATTGACCGGTAAGAGACAGGCACCCGGTTTCATCAATCTGTGAAAAGCTGGCTCTTACTCGCTGGCAAAGCAGTCGCGAGAAATGGGCATACCACTGATTATTATTTCTCAACATAGTATGAAAGGCCCCGGCCGATAATTTAAGGATCACCGTTTTACCTTCAGTATGAGCATCATGGGTCCTAGGCTGACCATCCAATAGAGATATCTCACCAAACCAGTTACCAGGTTGCATCCAAGTTAATATCAGTTCTTTACCCTGCAAAGTATAATTACTGATGCGAATTCGTCCGCTCAATACACAAACAAAGCCATCGGCCAGATCATTTTTTTTATGAAGTACTTGTTGATCGGCCAAGGTTTTAAGTTTGCATAAACTCACCAGCTCTGCGGCTAAGGTCTCGGGAAGGGACGAGAACCAAGGGCTATGTGCGAGGATCTCTAACATCGGTTGTTGTTGCATAAAATAACTCAAATGTCATATAGACGACAGTTTATACACTAATGCTTAGCTTATCGTACGGGCATCAATAAACAAGGGGGATAAAACAATATGAGTGTTTCCGTAAAAGATTGGGTCAGCGAACAAGAATGGCAAACCCGAGTGGATCTAGCGGCCTGTTATCGAGCCGTGGCAATGTTTGGCTGGGATGATTTGGTTTTCACTCATATATCTGCCCGTACACCTGGTCCTGAGCATCATTTTTTAATTAATCCCTACGGTATGATGTTCGAAGAAGTCACCGCCTCAAGCTTGGTCAAAGTCGACTTGCAAGGTAATAAAGTGATGGACTCAGACTATGACATCAATCCAGCTGGTTTTACTATTCATAGTGCAGTACATGATGCCCGGGAAGATGCGCTCTGTGTGATGCATCTTCATACCGCCGCGGGCATAGCAGTATCTGCTAGTAAACAAGGTTTGTTGCCTTACAGTCAGCAGTCGTTATTTGCCCTGTCCTCACTGTCCTATCACGACTATGAAGGGGTCGCTTTAAACCCAGAGGAGAAATGCAGATTAGTCGCAGACTTAGGAGATACTAAGTTTATGATACTGCGCAATCATGGCTTACTGACCTGCGCTGAGAGTATTGCCGATGCGTTTTTGTATATGTACTTATTAGAATGCTCTTGCCAGATCCAGCTTAAAGCCCAGTCTAGTGGTCAAGAATTAATCCCTATTCCCGGTGCAATATTAGCGGGTATTCAGGCCCAAGCCGAACAAGTGACTCGCTCTGCGGGTGGCAGTTTGGCTTGGCCGGGCATTTTGCGTAAGCTTAACCGAACTAATCCAGGTTATGAGCAATAACCAATGAACTTTGCTAGTTTTGCACAATATCAACAGCAGGCTAACTTTAGTCAGTTGTTGGGACACCAGATCGCCTACTAGACAAAGTCTAGGTTTTACGGAAAATACTCACAGTGTCACTATTCTGTTGACTCATGGTTTCCCGAGTGCCAGCTGGGACTGGCATGATCAATGGCAAAATATGGCAGCCAACTATCCTTTGATTGCTTTAGATATGCTGGGCTAAGATTTGTCTGACAAGCCACAAAGAAATCTTTATAGCTTGTTGCAACAGGCCAATATTATTCAAGCATTGTTGGCCCAGCAAGGCGTGAGTGCTGGTCATCTGATAGCACATGATTATGGTAATGCTGTGGCTCAAGAGTTATTGCGTAGACAGCAAGAGCCAGAGCCAGATGTTAGCGGTACAATATTGTCTTTGTGCTGGCTCAATGGTGGTTTGTTTGCCGCGCTGCGTCGAGTGTGGGGCATTATCCTCAGTTAGAGAGCCCTGATCGGGTATTGGCGCTGTATTCGCAGTTTTTACGTGATAACCGCCAATAACACCGAGGCTTTTGCTGATCCATATTCTTTAGAGACATGGCATAATAGACGCAGATTGACTTTACTGACCTGCAACCATGAAAATCTATTACGAAGACAGCATGCCCTATGCCTTAGAGTTTTTTGCGGAGATGGCAGAATGTGTGATGTTTTCTCACAAAACTGTGACAGCACAGCAACTTGCCGACGCCGATGTGTTGCTAGTGCGCTCTACCACTAAGGTCAACGCAGCATTATTAGCTGACAACAATCAGTTAATATTTGTTGGAACCGCCACCGCGGGCACCGATCACGTAGACCAAGGGTATTTACACCAGCGCCAACTACCTTTTGTTTCTGCTGGTGGTTGTAATGCCATTGCGGTGGCTGAATATGTGTTAAGTGCTATCACAGTCCAGGCCACAAAATTTGATTGGCAATTATCACAGATAACAGTGGGTATTGTCGGAGCAGGGCATGTAGGTACGGCCTTGGCTAACACACTCACAGCCTTGGGCATAACCTATAAATTATGTGATCCGCCCTTAGCTGATCAACAAGATCCTAGAGCCTTAGTGGCCATGGAAGAGATCATGGCATGCGATGTGATAAGTTTGCATGTGCCATTTGTTGACCAAGGCCGGTATAAAACCCAACATTTATTTGATCAAAAGCGACTGCAGCAACTCAATGATCAACAATTATTGATCAATGCTTGTCGTGGTGAGGTGATAGACAATAAAGCGGCACTGACCTTATTTCAACAAGGTTCGAGTCTGAACTTGGTATTAGATGTATGGGAAAACGAACCCAATATTGATCTTGAACTGGTGCCCTATGTGGCTTTAGCGACTGCCCATATTGCAGGGCACACGATAGAAGGCAAAGCCAGAGGCACGGAAATGTTGTATCTGGCCCTGTGCAAACAACTGGGGGTCAAGGTGTCTAAACAGTTAAGTGATTATCTTCCGGCCGCTGCGCCTATTAGCTTGCCGGATACCTCAGCTAAAATATCCGATAGATTTTTAACAGATTTAATCTTAAGTGTTTATAATGTTGCCGAAGATGATCGGCATTTTAAAAATACCATAGCGGGTGTGGATAGCTTTCGATATATCCGAAAACACTATCCTATAAGAAGAGAGTTTTCTGCTATACGGGTAAATGCTGGAAATTCTGTTCATTCAGAGGCAATCTACCGCCTTGGGTTTCTGCCATTGAATTAGGCATAAAAATCAAAGATTTATATTATTTAATCAACCTTTAGGAGTAAAAGAAACATGTCTCGGGCCTTTGATGTCGTTGTGTTGGGTGCTACTGGTCTAGTAGGGCAACATATGATCGAAATTCTTGAAGAAAGAGATTTTCCGGTTAATAAACTCTATCCATTGGCGAGTTCACGCTCGGCTGGCGGTAAAGTGACTTTCAAGGGAAAAGAGGTAACAGTACTAGATGCCGATGAGTTTGATTGGAGCGTGGCTCAAATTGGCTTTTTCTCTGCCGGTGGTGATATTTCCGCTAAGTATGCGCCTTTAGCCGCCGAAGCAGGCTGCGTGGTGATCGACAATACCTCCCATTATCGTTATGACCCAGAGATCCCTTTGGTGGTGCCAGAAGTGAATCCCGGGGCCTTAGCCGATTTTAGAAATAAAAATATCATAGCTAATCCGAACTGTTCGACTATCCAAATGATGGTGGCATTAAAACCTATCCAAGATGCGGTAGGCATAGATAGGATCAATGTATCGACCTATCAATCTGTGTCAGGTGCCGGTAAGTCAGCGATGGATGAACTAGCCCATCAAACAGCTGCACTACTGAGCGGAAAAGAAATTAAGACCGAAGCATTTAGTCGGCAAATAGCCTTTAACGTGATCCCACAGATAGATGTATTTACCGACAATGACTACACCAAAGAAGAAATGAAAATGGTTTGGGAAACCCAAAAAATAATGGGTGATGAGAGTATTTTGGTGAATGCCACTGCCGTGCGGGTACCCGTGTTTTTTGGACATGGCGAGGCTATTCACCTTGAAACTCGTGCGCCCATAGATGCTGAAACTGTAAAAGCGCTATTGGCCGATGCCCCAGGCATTACCTTGATGGCTGATAGAGAAAGCTTTCCTACGCCTGTTGGTGATGCCAGTGGCAAAGACCAAGTGTTTGTGGGTAGAGTGAGGAATGATATTACTCACCCCAACGGCATAAACCTTTGGGTGGTGTCGGATAATGTACGTAAAGGAGCCGCTACTAATAGTGTGCAGATTGCCGAAGTATTGATCCGCGACTATATGTAAAGGGCAAGCCGTCAGCTAAGGCGGCGGCATGTCAGTCTGTGTGTCACGAATTCCCCGGTACGGCCGATAACCCTAAGGTAACCACTATCTGGGGTTATTTTGGTTTTGCCTACTGAGATTCTAGATCAAAGTGACCTACTAGTTTATAGTGATTAAGGATCTGTGGTTCAGCAGCCAAATTAGTCCTAAAAAAGGGTGATTTTTTCGTATTATCAATACAATAGCAATTTTTGATAAACAATTACTTGAAAATGTATCACAATGACTACTCGCTATTTGAATACGCTTTAGAATAGGCAACTGTTAAATAGAATACTGATCACAGCCGATGTTAGAAAGGGTCATAATGAAAAGCAATATATTGGGACAAACAGGAGCCATATGAATTTTTCAAAGATGGTAGTCACATTTTGTTTGTTCTTGAGTTTTATTGTTATCCACGTTGTCGACGCCCAAGTTAGAGGGCCCAAAGGCGCTAAAAAAAGCCCTGTATCTACTCGAAGCCCTGAATTTACTCGAAGCCCTGAAGCGACTCGAAGCCGTGAATCGACTCTAAGCAATGTCTATGGGCCGACCACCAAAGCTGATACTTTGTGGCAGATATCCTTACGCTATTCACAAAACAAGCCGTTTTCTGTCTATCAGACCATGACGGCTATATACCAAGCAAATTCTCAAGCCTTCGAAAAAGATAATATTAATTCCTTGAAGAATGGCGCAATACTTCAAATACCCACGGATCGTTATATTAACGGTGTCGACCCCCAGCAAGCCAAAAGTCAAGCCGAACAAGATGTGCAAGACTGGCAGCCAGCCGATGGTTCGAGTCGAGCTGGCAAGCCTAAAAAGAAAACCGATCTGGATCAGGCTAAAGAAATATTAGAAGCAAAACTGGGGGCCATTGATGAAGCTCAAAATAAACAGTTTACCGCTATAAGAAGGCAGTTCGCTGAATCTATCTCCAGTCAGCAAATGTTTTTGGATGAAAATAAAAAACTGCTTGATTGGGCGGATAAGGTCAACCAAGAACTTAATAACATGCGCAGTCAGGGCGAACAAAGCAGTGTGGAAATTAATCAAATTGGCTTAAGTGTCGAAGAGTTGTTAGCGCAATCAAGAAAAGAAAGGGCCCTAGAAGAGGCGTTAAAAGAACAATCGGAAGCTTCTTGGTTAGATGATCCCATTAGCATTATTTTACTTTCAATGTTGCCGGTCTTACTGTTGTTAGCTGGGGTGGCTATTTGGTTAATTAGGCGCAAAGGCACTAATACTCTTGATGCTGTGGACATCATGCTCGACGAAGACGTACCTCTAGATAAACATGCTTCTGAAATGGATGATTTGTCAGATGCATTAAGTGCTGAGTTATCAGGTGAAGACGCTGACGCTGACGTTGATGCGTTAGATGCGTTAGACGAGTTGGACGATGACAACTTATTTGGCGAAGACGAATCCTTGGGAGATGAGCTGGGTGATGATTTTGATGAGCCAGCGGACCAAGGGCCAGAAATTTTTGATAACTTGGATGAAGACAGCTTAGAAGACGCCTTGGATGATGAGTTTGAAGAAGGCTCGGAAGTTGTAGAGCAAGATGATTTAGATAACCTTTTTGCTGAGGACGATGAATTACTAGCGGAAGTCCATGATGAGTCTTTACTGGCAAGCATGGAAGAGCCGGCACCAGACAACGATCTGTTAATTGACAGCGATAATGATGAGCTAGATGACTTATTGGCAGAACATGCTCCTGTTAGTGAAGATCTGCCAGATGACAACGAAGCCGCTGCACAAGCTCCATTAGAAATTGATCCCATTGATGAGATATTGGCGCAAGCCGCAACCGCTACACAAGCCCCATTAGAAATTGATCCTATTGATGAGATATTGGCGCAAGCCGCAGCTACTGCAGAAGAGCCGACAGAAGTCGATATAGACGATCTGTTAGAACAGACTCTAGAGCAGCCTCTGGAAAATACTTTGTTAGGGGATTCACAAGAAATCAATGAAGAGCTCTTGCAGGATCTAGATAAGGAGATAGCCGCAAAAAACGAACAATTAGATAATGTAACCAGTAGCCTTATTGAAGAGTTGGAGCAGGTTGAGCAGATGCGCAACATGCCACCAGACGATAATATAGAGGGCACGCAGCAGCGTCAAAGTGCTGATACTCAGATAGGCATTCAGAAGCTTGATGAATTAGCTGAGGATATTGAGCCAGATTTATTGGCTGAGGATTTCACTGAGCTAGATGAGGATGAAGCACTAACAGACACAGA
Source organism: Paraglaciecola sp. (assembly GCA_034111785.1). Classification (GTDB taxonomy): domain Bacteria; phylum Pseudomonadota; class Gammaproteobacteria; order Enterobacterales; family Alteromonadaceae; genus Paraglaciecola. Next base: position 126,634 of record JAWUWP010000011.1, on the reverse strand, counting down.
TGAACTGGCAGACTTAGCCGCGGATGGCACAACTGATATTGATCAGTTGCTAGATAGTGTTAATGATTTCCAACAAGAGCCGCCCATTTCTGAGAATTTAGCCACTGACATAGAGGAAGTAGAGCAGGCCCCTGAACTCAAAAACATAGAGACAAATACCGAGACAGAAACCGCAGAAAATGAGGTTCCAACACAGTCAGCTCAACCTGATGAAACAACAAAGGTGAGTGATGACGTAGTCGATCTGGATGATATCCCCGAGTTAGGTGCAGAGCCTGCCCTTGATGAAAACGCACAGGTGAGTGATGACGCAGTCGATCTGGATGATATCCCCGAGTTAGGTGCAGCGCACGCCCCGCAGACCGAGCCTGCCCTTGATGAAACTACAGATGTTAGTGAAGCATTGCATGACAAACCTGAATTTTCTGCGCAACACACACCGATTGTTGAGGATATAGGGGCCGCCGCTGAAGCAGCAACAGATCTACAATCAATTGACCCTGAACTTGCTGAATTGCAAGAACCATCTGAATTATCCACAGACGAAATGCCTGCTGAAGATCAATCCACTGAGGTTGATCCCCTTGAACAAGCCCTCGAAGATTTTGAAAATGAGCCTTTGGGGCCACTTGCAGGATCTCAGAGTAGTGGTCAGACAGCATCAATAAGCGACTCAGACGATCTAGAGCTTGGAGCTTCCAAAGACAACTTTGGCCTAACAAACAGCCAAGGGGACACTGCCCCGGCAGATCCTCCCAGTGTTGATGATAGTGACTCAATAGATGATTTTGATGACGCGGCCCTAGAGCAGGCATTAGGCGAGTTATCAGAGGATTTAGTCGAAGCGCCACTGGACACACAAAACCCCAGTCAGCCTGAACCTGATAACAAAGATGCACCCCTTGATATGCCGGGACTGGGTGATTGGTTAACCGATACAGATAGTCCCTCTCCATTGGTTGAAAATGCCGACAATGATCTTGAACTATTAAACGAGTTAGAAGATTCCAGTTTTGATGAAATGCTCGAATCTCTAGATTTACCGGATACCGATCCAGCAGATCAAGACTTTAGTGGTATGGATATCGCGGCTTTATTAGATGAAAGTCCTGTACTTAGCAATCAACAACAAGAACTAACGCAATCTTCCTCTGAGGAAGGCGCTTTAGATATTGCGGCTCTGTTGAATGAAAGCCCAGAACTCAGTCATCAGCAACCAGATCTAGAACAAGCAGCATCTGAGGATGATTTCTTAGAAGTGGCGACCTTATTAGATGAAAGTATGGACGCAGAATCAGACGAGAAGGCGCTAGATTTAAATCTAGCATTAGAGCCCTTTGTTAATGATGGCACCAGCTTAGACATGATCGATGTTGACGCCGATGATGGGCTGGGAGCCAAATTAGATCTGGCCCAAGCTTATGTAGAAATGGGTGAACAGAACTCCGCTCGTGAATTGTTGGAGTCTGTCCTTGAAAAAGGTAATGAAAAGCAAATCAGCGAAGCCAAAGAGATACTTAACAAACTCCTCTAAGGGCCTTTTTATGACGAGATCACCCTACACACTTAGCTTTATTAGCGGCGCACTTTATCGAGTTTAGTCAGTGACTTATTGCTGATCTAAGAATAAAATACTTTACCTATCTATTGAGCCATCTATACTGTGCAAGCGATGTAAATACATGACTATAATTTGGGAGTTTATGTTTAAATCTTGTTTAGTGTTTTTACTATTATCGATAAGTTTATTTGCCTATTCTGGGCAGCAAATAGTGATAAATGTGACTAATAATGTTGGTAAAGCTGTGCCTAATTTAGTGGTGTATCTCACCGCTAATCAAGCAACCTATGAGTCAGCGGTAACAGATATGGCTATAATGGATCAAATAAACACCCAATTTTTGCCCCATATATTACCTGTACAGAAAGACACCCGTGTCCATTTTCCTAATTCTGATTCTATCAAACATCACGTTTATTCCTTCTCAGCAGCAAAAGTGTTTGAATTGCAGTTGTACAAAGATCTGCAATCAGACCCCATGCTGTTTGCTAAAACTGGTTTGGTTGAGCTGGGCTGTAATGTACATGATTGGATGTTAGGTTACATTTATGTGGTGGATACGCCCTTTTTTGGTATGACAGACAGTCAGGGTAATTTAGCCATGGTATTACCTGATGGAGACTATCAGCTTGATATCTGGAGCCCCAGGATCCAAGATGATCTAGCAAGCCTTTCAAGACAAATCACCATGCCTAACAAGGCTTCAATCAAGATAGTGCTAAACCAGCCCATGCTGCCAGAGTTAAGTCAATACCAGCAAGGTGCCGATGAGTTTTCTGACTATGAGTGATAGTGTGAGTAGTCAAGGCTCTTTACAAGCAAGGATGGCCTTGTTTTTTCTATTACTGCTGATCATTATCGTTATCGTCACTTTATTGATTGTTCGCAGTTCCACCTATGAACACTCCACTATGCAATTGCGCTCACAGCTTGAAACATCCGCCAGCGTTGTGCAAGACAAGGTAAATAATAGCGTCACAGTACTGCGGGCCGGACTTACCGCTTTGTCTAAAGACTTTGCCACCAAAACATTGATTGCCACAGCAGGCGAAGATAAAGACTCTCTGCGCTCGGCTATGAGTAACTTCCAAACCCAAAGACTCAATACCGATATTTATTGGGTGCTGGATGACAAACTTCAAATCTTAGTCAGCTCAACTACCGAGGGTGAAATTGATGTAAATGCGACTAATGTATTGAGGGACAGCAGTGTTCATTGGTATCAACATCAAGGTGTGTTTTACCTGATGCAGGCAGTACCGGTAAAATTTGTCGAGCTTTCCACCCGTATTAATGCCTGGATAGTAATGGGCATTAAAGCAGACCGGGTGATCAATCAAGACCTAGTTAAGTTGACTGATATGAATATCAGTATCTTTAATCTCGAAAATAATATCTTGCTATCTTCCACCTATGAATCCATTAAAAATAATTCCCTAAGCATGATCGATATTAATGTGCAGCAAGGTTTACATAAATTCACATTAAATAATGAAAGTTATATTTACTCGGTTTCTAGTCTAGGTGACTGGTCGAATAGTCCTGTTTACGCGGTATTGGCAAAAAATGAGGACAAAGCCTACTTGTCTAATCAGATCCTAATCGAACAATTAATTAAAGTACTGATCTTGGCTGGGGTGTTAGCTTTACTCGGCGCGGTGTTATTATCCCGCAGTATCACCCGCCCTCTTGAAGAGCTGATCAAAGTGGCTCAAGATATTAGTAATGGTAAATATAGTGATAGCTTTCCTAAATCCAATACCAGAGAGGTAGAAACCCTTTCAACTGCGATCAGCGATATGCAAAGTGGTATTTTCGCCAGAGAAAAAGAGATCAATCATCTGGCGTTTTTTGATGAACTCACAGCTTTGCCGAATCGCTTACAATTCTCCCAGTATGTTGAACGGAATATTCGTCAACACCCCCTACAACGACTGACAGTAGTGACCTTAGATATTGACCGTTTTAAGGAAATTAATGATGCGGTGTCCCATGAAATTGGCGACAGGTTATTGATTTTGATTGCCCAGCGTCTGTCGTCATTTTTAGGTGAGCATCCCATGTTAGCCCGTATGGGTGGCGATGAATTTGGTATAGCCTGTAATCAGATGGATGAAGCCGCGACCAAAAGTATTGGAGCCGCCTTAATTTGCATATTCGAGCAAGTGTTTACCATCGATGAATTAGTACTAGATATCGACTGTAGTATCGGTATCGCCGTTTATCCAGAACATGCTAGTACCCATCAAGAAGTGTTGCAATGTGCTGATATCGCCATGTATAGCTGCAAGTCTAAACATTATCGCTGTGCCGTGTACCAGTCAAAAATGAACCAGAATTCGGTGATGCGTTTGAGTTTAATGTCAGAATTGAAACATGCTTTAGTGGCAGGGCAGTTGCAGTTGTTTTATCAACCTAAGTTATCCATTCAGGCAAATAAGATCGAAACAGCAGAGTGTTTAATTCGATGGTTTCATCCGGAACACGGCTTTGTGTCGCCAGACGAGTTTATTCCACTGGCTGAGCAAACAGGTGCCATACGACATGTCACTCATTGGGCGTTAAACGTAGCCTGTCAGCAATTACAGACATGGCGCACTGAAGGGATCACTATAGGTGTGGCGGTGAATATCTCGGCTATGGATTTAGTGGACATGGGGTTGCCTGCTTATCTAAATGAGCTGCTATCACGCTATAACATCGCGCCTGGAGCTATCACCTTAGAAGTCACAGAAAGTGCGGTGATGAATGATCCGGAAAATGCCCTAAGAGCACTGAATACTCTTAGGCAAATGGGGGTAACCTTATCAATCGATGATTTTGGTACGGGATACTCTTCTATGGCGCAATTAAAGAAAATGCCGGTAGATGAATTAAAAATTGATAAGGCCTTTGTACTAGATTTGGCCTCAAATAAAGAAGATCAAATCATGGTTAAAACCTTAATTTCCCTGGCGCACAATCTAAGTTTAAGCACTGTGGCCGAAGGGGTCGAAGATCAAGCAACACTGGCCTTTTTACAACAAGCTGGATGTACTAAAGCCCAAGGCTTTTACTTAAGCAAAGCCCTGCCTGCAGAGCAGTTTACTAGCTGGTATCATCATTATAATAAAGCGCTGAGTGGCCCTTGAAAACCTTTGGTGTGAACTGCTTTCTTTTAGGCTTGTGCTTCAGCAGTTTTAACGCACTGTCAGTCCAAGTCAAAGGCTTAGTGCAAGTCAATTATGTGAAAGCCGATCAGCAGGCGTCTTGGTTTGACCAAGGCACAGGCATACTGGCTTACTCCGACAGTGGCGTGAATGTGCAACAAGCCTTGATCGAGGTATCTGATTCTTTTGCATCCGGTGTTAGTTATAATGTGGTGGCCAATTATTATCAATTGGGTGAGCAAAACCTGGGCTTCTCCCAAGCACAAATAAGTTATAAACCCCTCAGTAATAAAGGGATTAAGTGGCGAGCCAGAGCAGGTTTTTTCTACCCTAAAATGTCCCTAGAGAATGTTGATACAGGTTGGTTGTCTCCCTTTACTTATACACAGTCAGCCATTAACAGCTGGATTGGCGAAGAATTGCGTACCCCAGGACTGGAGTTGACTTTGTATAGTCCAGGGCGAGCTAGAAACAGTGCCTTTTCTTGGTCTGTGCATGGGGCGGCGTTTAAGGCCAATGAACCTTTAGGTACGTTAATCAGTTGGCGTGGTTTTGCCATGCATGATCGTCAAAGTTTAAACAATGATCGAGTGCCATTTGCACCTTATCCAAGCGTGGTTGATAGGGATGCTATTTGGGCTCCCAATTATGTCGAACCTTTTCATGAGTTCGATGGCCATGTTGGATTCTATGTAGGCGCTCATGTCGATTATTATACACAATCAAATTTACGTTATTATTATTATGATAATCAGGCCGACCCAATGGCGGTCAACGCTGAGCGTCTATATGGATGGCGCACTAAATTTCATTCTTTAGCCTTACAACATAAGGTTACCCCCAACACTCGTCTAATAGGGCAGTGGATGTCTGGCAGTACAGTAATGGGTTATCGCTTTGTTTATGTTGATTTTGACGCTTGGTATCTGATGTTGAGTCATAAACACAAGGCCCATCGATTCAGTCTACGTGTTGATGAATTCAAGGTACGCGAAGATGACCAATTAACCTTTGATCCCAATAATAGTGCTGGCCGCGGCTACACTATAGCTTGGCGTTATGATTTAGATAAAAATTGGCAAGTGGGTATAGAACAGCATTTTAATAAAAATAGTGCCGACAATAGATTACAATTTAACCAAGATGCGGAAATCAATCAGCAGCAAAGCCTTTTAGTATTGCAATATAGATGGAAGTAGCCAAAAGAAGATGTGCAACAAAAAAGTCGACAAGATGCAATCTGTCGACTTTTTTGTTGGCCATTAACCCGTCTGATTAAAAGAAAGTGTAAACTAGGGTCGCTGCAGTTTGTGTATCGAGTTTTTCACTGTCTTGTGCTACATCGGTATTGTGATCCAGTAATAAGGACAGTTTAAGTGATAACGAATCATTGATTTGAGCGGATACCGAGGTCTCTGATTTAGATTTAGTGTTGTCATGACCGAATTCAGCACTCAGAAGTTGTTTGAAGGTGGCGGTGTCAGATATTTTCCATTGGTAATCAAGGGCCGTTCTGACGATTAACCCATTTTCATTGGTGCCATCGTCACGTTTGGCAAAGGCATAACCAGGACCCACACTATAATTAAAGGCGCTAGTATCATCTTCCCACAGCTTTTGTGACCAACCTGCAGCCAGTGTGCCTTGATAATCAAAACTACTAAATCTGTCATCTTCATATGATGTAAAACCAAATAAACGATGATCGGGGTTCTCTAGTTTATAATTGCCCTGAGCAGATAAGAAATATTTCTGTGCTGTGGTTTGTGATATTTCATTGACTTCATCTTTCTTGTAAAGGGCTTCTAAGGTGTAATCATTACTCCACATCTCAAGCTCTTGGTGAGCAGATAATGTACCCTTAACTGACGTGGTTTCTGTATTGCCTGAAGTCGCAATAAAACCGAATTCGCCGTCCATGGTAAAAGGTTTTACTTCATCAGTGGCATAAAGATTGGTGCTAGCGACTAGTCCCAGAATGAGCAACGATTGTTTCATGTACATCTCCGTATGTGGTGTCAATAAACAAAATAAATAGCGCGAGTGAATTGAGTTATTGGCACATTAAAAAAATTGATAAATTAAGGTTATGGCCGTTTCTGTGTCGAGTCTTTCTCGGGTCCGATCAACACTAGTATCATGATTAACCACAAAGCTTAGCTTCATAGACAAGGCACCGTTGAGCTTAGTTGATAATGAAGTTTCCGATTTTGTTTTACTAAAATCTCGATCCACCTCAGCACTAAAAAACTGCCTGAAAGCCGCTTGCTCAGAAAAACCGCGTTTATACTCTATTGCGACCCTAACAATCAAGCCATTTTGTTCAGTATTATTGCTATCTTCATTGCTTCTTGACTTTGCGTAGCCTGGGCCCAAACTATATCTTAATTCGCTGCTGTGACTTTTCCATAAAGGTGAACTCCAACCCATGGCCACAGCACTTTGATATTTAAAGCCGCTAAAACGTCTATTTTCATATTCACTGTAGATAAATAATCGATCATTGGGATTGGCCAGTTTGTAGCTAAGCTGACCAGATACAAAGAGTTTTTGTGCAGAAGTAACTTTGGCTTCGAGACCTTCAACTAAGCCTTCGCTCTGTTTATATAAACCATCACCTATTATTTGATAACTCCAACGTTCCAGTTCTTGATCGGCATTGAGCTTGGCGGTGACAGTGCTGGTGTTAGTGTTGCCATCGGCCAGCAGAAAACCAAATTCACCGATCATGGATAGTCTTTTCAGGGGCTTGGATGTGAGCCTTTCGGCCATATACAAAGAACCCATAATATCTTTTGCTGCATAACAGGAGGGGGTTAGTCCGATTAGGATCCACAGTATTTTCTTCATACACAAAACGCCATAATGGCTAAAATATCCCCGGGTATTATAACAGCTTGATATAAAGGTGTTCCCTTAACCTCTTTATATGCTTGTGCATAGGCAGAGATTAAAGAACTTACCGAGACTTAGCGCGCATTATCCGAAGCACGGCTTCTGCCTCCATCTGTGAAAATTTAACCGCATCTTGTAAATCTTCTTCGTCTAATTTTAAATAACTCATGACCAGAGGGTTGATCATTTGACTCAAGGTATACAAATCGTCTTGAGACATAGCGACTGCTGCTCGTGCTGCGGTGTAAATTATCGCCACTTCTTTATTTTCTAAGGCTTTATTTTCATTATGCAAGTTCATCACTGGTAAGTATAGTTGTGATGGAAGACTCCAAAATTCAAGCAAACTAGCACTACAATTAGCGTAATTAAAACCCAAAATTTGTTGCTGCAATTTCCATGGTGAGATTTTCTCATCATATTCACAGCACTTTTTCGCTAAGTCTGGGGCTTGCACCGCCACTAATAATTCACCGAGGTTATGTAACAATCCAAGTAAGAAAAATCTGTCACTGCCTCTTATTTGGGCAATTTTTGCTAAATGTTTGGCCACTAATGCCGCATAAATACTCTGCTTCCAAAAACGATCAAGATCGATAACATCACTACTGAAATGTTCAAATGCCGAGCGCGCTGTTTCCGCCATCACTAGATTGTACAAGGCCTCGCCACCGATGATGTTAATTGCTTTGGCAATAGAGTCCACTTGTGATTCAAATCGAAAGAGTGGGCTGTTGGCCAATTTTAGTAATTTTGACGACAAGGACGGATCCATTGCTACATAATCACCAATGTCCTGAAGATCAGAGTATTGATCATCCAACATAGTGCGAATACGAAGGCATATCTCTGGTAAAGCGAAAGACTGACTGGCAACTCTAGCAATATCTAATGGCTGTAATAACGACATGGTTCTTTGTAAAACAAGGTGGAGTAATACCATTATAAACGTCTGTTATGACAAATTGAACCTCTTTTATGCTGGTTGGTAAATATACAACCCGACTAATAAAAGGTTGATTTATAGCGGTAAAAAAAGCTAGTGTGTTTTAACACTGAATTTACATTTTGCACCTTCGAAGTGAGAAGCGTATGGAAGAACTATCAGGTTTAGACGCATCATTTTTATATTTGGAAACGTCTAAGGTACCTATGCACATAGGTGGAGTCTCGATTTTAGAAGGCTCGTTGAAATTTGAAGATTTCCGCCAGTATGTGAGTGATCGTGTACATACTGTTGACAAACTGACCCAAAAACTGGTGACTGTACCCTTTAGCCTAGACAGGCCCTATTGGGTGGAAGATCCTGACTTCGATATCAATATGCATTTGCATCGCACCGCTTTACCTAGACCCGGTGGCTGGCAAGAATTACGTTATCTGGCTTCTCGCTTATTTTCACAACAATTAAATCGCGAACGACCTTTGTGGGAGTTTATTTTTGTTGAGGGAATAGACTCCATCCCACAAGTCCCTAAAGGCTCTGTAGCCCTTATCAGTAAAATGCACCATGCCGGCTTTGATGGCAAGTCAGGGGCTGATTTAATGACCATGCTATACGATGTGTCACCGACCCCCCGTCCTGTTCCTGCTGCTATCCATAAAGAACGAAAAGAACTGCCAGGGGCATTAGGCTTAATGGCAAAAAGTGCCTTTAACTTTGTATCTCGCCCTACTAAGTTACCCGGCTTGTTATGGGATACAGGCAAGGCCACCTTGAAGGCTGGTTACATGACCCGAGCCCAAGGAATTAAGATGCCTACCATGCCCTTTAGGGCGCCTAAAACACGTTTTAATAACGTAGTGGAAATGGAAAGGATCTGGAATTCCACTATCTTGGATATTCATAGAGTCAAAGCCCTCAGGAAAATTGTTAGCGGTGCCACCTTAAATGACGTGATTTTGGCCATTTGTGCCGGCGCCCTTAGACGTTACCTATTAGAGAAAAATGAGTTACCTGATAAACCTCTGGTGGCAATGGTGCCTGTATCTACGCGTACCGCTGAAGAGAAAAATGCTATGGGTAACCAAGTGTCTGCCATGTATGTGCAGTTGGCGACCGATGTTGAAGATCCTATTTTACGACTAGAAAAAATTCACATTAATACTACTGTGGGCAAACTGTATCAAGATGCAGTGGATGCTAAGAGCTTGATGGGCTACGCCGAGTTGATCCCTTTTGGCTTAGCCGGGGTGGCGGCTCGCTTTTATTCAAGAGCGGCTATTGCTAAGCACCACAGTCCTCTATTCAATGTAGTGATCACTAATGTACCCGGCCCCCAGGTCCCCATTTACTTGGCTGGACACAAGCTGATTGTGAGTATGGGTACCGCGCCTATCTTTGATGGCATGGGCTTAATTATTCCTATCTGTAGTTACAACGGTACCCTTTCTTTGAGCCCCACCAGCTCGGTCAATTTAATGCCTGATTTAGATCACTTCACCCGCTATCTTCGCGAGAGTGCCAATGAGTTTGAATTAGCAGTGCAACAGAAAATAGCGGGCAAAGCTGCTCTCGATGCTTTAATGCAAGATGATAAACCATAGGATGTTTTATGAATAAAGTTTTAACTAGTCTTCCTCGCCCCTCATTATTGCACTTGGTAGGTGAAGGGCGTGCCTTGTTTGAATTGGGGGCATTTGGTGCGTCATTGCCTTTCCTTATGCAAGGACCAAAAGGCGACGGTCATCCAGTGATGGTATTACCAGGGTTTTTGGCCAGCGATGTGTCAACCAAACCCTTACGTTCATTTTTAAACCGCAGAGGTTACGCGTCTTATGGTTGGGGCTTGGGTCGTAATTTAGGCACCCATATAGTGGGTGGAGAACAGGTGCTGAGCGATGCATTATTAAATCGTGTTATCGAATTGTCGGTGATCCATGATGCTAAAGTCAGTTTGATAGGTTGGAGCCTAGGTGGGATCTTGTCTCGAGAGATTGCCCGTATTATCCCAGATTGTGTACGCCAAGTGATCACCTTGGGTAGCCCATTTAACGGCCCTAGTGGCTCATCTCAGGCCGTAGAAGGCTTATTCGAACTGATCAACGGTAACGTCTCAAAGAGTAATCCAGAAGTAATACAGAAAATGTTTCTACCTCCACCTGTGCCAAGTTCCGCACTCTATTCAAAAAGTGATGGTGTGGCTCACTGGCATGCCTGTATTAACCATTTTGTTACTGAAGCCGATCAAGCGGAAAATATTCAAATATCTGGTAGCCATTTGGGATTGGGTCATAATCCGCAAGTGGTCTCTATAATAGCCGATAGATTAGCTCAAGGTGAAAACGCATGGCAGCCTTACCAATCTAACAGTCAAAAGAAAACAGCTGCCTCCGTTAAGCTCGAAGTCGCTTAGGTGCAACGCGCATTGCGTTGCACAGTCGACGCCTAGCCAAGTAGATTAATATCTTGTTTAAATTAATATCTGGTTTAGATTAAGACTTTAACTTTGAGAATATATTGGACATGATAACTCACCACCCCGAGAGGTTGCTCGATAGTAATAGTATACAGATAAATTTTGATAGCTTTGGTGATCCCCATAATCCAGTCATATTACTGATCATGGGATTAGCCACACAAATGGTGTTTTGGGACCCCGGCTTTTGTCAATCACTGGCAGCCCAAGGATACTGGGTTATCCGTATGGATAATCGTGATAGTGGTAAGAGTAGTGGGTTAGCCACAGCTGTCACTCCAACTCGTTGGGCCTTAATCGCCTATGCTTTGTTTAAAAAGCCTATACCCCCAGCTTATAGTTTGTCTGATATGGCAGACGACACACTGGGATTAATGGATGGGCTAGGCATTAAACGGGCGCATTTAGTAGGGGCATCTATGGGCGGCATGATCGCGCAATTAATGGCTATTCGTGCACCACAAAGAGTCGGTAGTCTGACCTCTATCATGTCCACTACCGGTAATCGCTCTTTACCTAAGCCAAGTCTTAAGTTTAGTTTGAAATTACTGTCTATACCGCTCAAAGATCTATCAGGTTATGTGCCTCATGCATTGAAATTATGGCGAATTTTGCATGGTACTCACTTTCAGTTTCAAGGTGAAAAAGTGCAAGCTTTATTAGAATTGTCGCAACAACGAGGCATTAATCTATCGGGTAGTACTCGGCAGCTAGTGGCCATACTCAACAGCCCAGACAGGACCTTGGATTTACAAAGCTTGAGGGTGCCCAGTTTAGTGATCCATGGAGACAGCGATCCATTAGTGCCACTAGCCTGCGGACAGGCAACGGCAGCGGCAATTCCTGAAGCTAAACTTAAAGTCTATGTAGGAATGGGGCACACTTTTCCCAGTGAATTATATCCAGCCATCAGTGAAGATATACTGGAGCTGGTTGCCAGTGTTGAGCGCAGCGAGGCGCACCCAACTTAGTCGGCTTATTTGAAGCGACTGAATAAGCCATTTACCCCTCGCACTAACCATCTTGGATAGTGAGTCGCCCATTGCACCAACAATTTGTTAGCGAGTTTATCTAAAAATACCACTTCTCCTTGCATACTGGCTTTATAAGCTTGGGCTGCTAATTCCATAGGATCCGCTTTAAGAAACTTAGGGATAAACTTCTCAGCGCCGTCAGCGTGACTGAGCATCTTAGTTTCGGTCATACCAGGACAGACACAAGTCACTGTTACCCCTGTTGCTCTGAGTTCTTCGGCTATGCCTTCTGAAAATGACAAGACAAATGCCTTACTGGCGCCATATGCAGCAAAATTTGGGGTCGGCATAAAGCTGGCAATCGAGCCAATATTGACTATCTTTCCTTGGCCTCGGGCTAACATGGGTTGCATAAACTCTTGGGTCATATTGACTAAACTTTGGATATTGAGTTGCAGCAGGTTGTTAAGTTGCTGGCTGTCGCTTTCAGATAACTTCTCGACCTGCATCATGCCGGCATTATTGACTAATATATCAATCTCAATGTTTTGCTCAGCAATGGCTGCAAACAGCTTTTTCGGAGCCTCTACTGGTATTAGATCTGCGGCAAAGACGTGGACCTGCACCGCATATTTATCGCTGAGTTGGGTTGCAAACTCTTCTAGTTTGGCAGCATTTCTGGCGACCAATACCAAGTCATGACCTTGCTTGGCGTAGACTTCTGCGAAACTTCGACCAATGCCCTCGGAAGAGCCCGTGATTAATGCTGTTTTGAGTGTAGACATGACAACCCTCTATTTATAATAATATCTATTTTATGGCTTGTGCTGCGCGAGTAGATCTATTTGAGCATCGTCACCGCTCACTGCTTTCTTCGCCCATTTTCCTCGTTCCGCACGTTTCTTACGAATGCCGCAGGCTTTAATGATCTGGCTTTGTATATCTTGATCTAATTTTGTCCAATGTAAACGCTCTTCTCTGGATCGGAAACAGCCCATACAAAACCCTTTGGTCCCAGACTGGCAGACACCAATACAAGGGCTATTGATTTGGAAAATCTCGATCTGTTTCACGTCTCACTGCTCTCAGTTGATCGACTATCCCTAAGCCTAGCATACCAAGGTTTAAGGATCGAAAAATATAGTAAGGCTGATCCACTGGCCGTAAATAGCAAGGACACGAATGAGGCTATGATCCGCAGCCGATGGTTAAAGTCAGAGCGGTCCTCGTAATCCATAATGTGTAACATCCAAAAGAAATGGTAGAGTCGCCAAATATCACCCAGACTGAGGTTATTTTTCCTGATCGGGGTGCAATGACAATGGTACTGCTGATCCCATCATCAACAATGACTGGATAGATAGGGCCGTTTAAACAGTTTACTTCAAAAGGCGCCGTCTCTTTGAGTACCACGCTTTTTATGCTGGCCGAGTAGGCAAAGTGCTGGTTTGCTATCTGCTTAATGGGTGGTTTAACCGGTTCTTTGCCAAAACAGGCACAATGACAAGGTGTTTACCCCTTACGTACTCTATGGGGATGACACTCATGACTACACCACCACTTATCCATAATAATAGTTGTATTACCACAATCATCCCTAGCCCTTTATGTAACAGTCGCCAATACTTCACATCTTTTTCACTACTGAATGTTTAAGGGATCCAGACGTATAGGTCAATTGACTAAACTGGTTATCTTGCCTTTTACCTAAGATCCATCGAAGTTAAGAAAAAGACTAAGGCGGCTAGGTATTGGTTGGCATAGTGCGAGACTGATTGCTATGAGCCCTGTTTTCTGAGGCCCATAAAAAAGGCCCTGAAAGGGCCTTTTTTGAGCTTAACTCAACACTATTTTTTCTTGGCTTTGGGGTTAGGTAAGTCGGTAATACTACCTTCGTACATTTCTGCCGCCAAACCAATGGATTCATTTAGGGTTGGATGTGCATGGATAGTCAATGCGATATCTTCAGCATCAGCTCCCATCTCAATAGCCAAACCTATTTCACCTAACATCTCTCCAGCATTAATACCCACAATGGCTCCACCTATAACGCGGTGTGACTCTTTGTCAAAAATCAATTTGGTCATGCCTTCGGTACGACTCGAGGCAATAGCACGGCCAGATGCCGCCCAAGGGAAAGTCGCAGACTCGTAATTGAGACCTTGCTCTTTGGCTTCTTTTTCGGTGACACCTACCCAAGCCATTTCAGGATCGGTGTAAGCCACAGACGGAATACATTTAGGATCGAAGTAATGTTTCATACCGGCTATTACTTCGCCGGCCACATGTCCCTCATGGACAGCCTTATGGGCTAACATAGGTTGGCCTACTAGATCACCTATGGCAAAAATATTAGACACGTTAGTGCGAAGTTGTTTATCGACGTTAATAAAACCACGCTCATCTACCACTACACCGGCTTTTTCTGCGTCCAGTAAGCTACCATTAGGTCGACGTCCAACTGCCACTAGCACCTTGTCATAACGAACCGGCTCTGCGGGTGCTTGTTTACCTTCAAATGTGACGTACAAGCCATCATCTTTAGCTTCTACAGCTGTGACCTTAGTTTGTAGCATGACATTAAATTTGTCTTTCACATATTTTTGGTAAACTTTAACCACGTCTTTGTCAGCCGCAGGCACCAATTGGTCTAAAAATTCAACTACATCAATTTGAGAACCTAATGAGCGATAGACTGTGCCCATTTCTAAACCAATAATTCCGCCACCTAAGACCAACATCTTTTCAGGAATATCGGCTAATTCCAAGGCACCGGTAGAATCGATGACCCGTGGATCTCCCTGAGGGATAAAAGGTAGGCTAATAGGCTCAGAGCCAGCAGCAATGATCGCATTGTCGAAAGTGATCACGGTTTTGCCGTCTTTGCCTTCTACTTCTAAGGTATTGGCGCTGGTGAATTTTCCGTAGCCTTGAATATGTTTAACCTTACGCATTTTGGACATGCCAGATAGGCCTTTGGTCAGCTGGCTAACCACACTGTCTTTCCAGCCACGTACTTTATCTAAATCTATCTTAGGCTCGCCAAATGATACGCCATGAGCGGCCATATCTTTAGCATCATCTATCACCTTGGCAACATGTAATAATGCTTTAGATGGGATACAACCCACATTTAGACATACGCCACCTAACGTTTCACGGGCGTCGACTATGACCGCTTCAACACCTAAGTCAGCCGCACGAAAAGCTGCTGAATAACCACCTGGGCCTGCACCTAGTACCACTAGCTGAGTTTTAATTTCGCTCATATCAACCTCAAATCCTATTTTTAAAGCAAGCTGTTTGTGAATGAATCACATAACAATTTGTATATGAATTTTTGCCATTTGGCTATTTAATAATAGGTCGCAGTCTACTGCCACCTATTGTTCGCTAAAGTATTATTCTACGCAAGTCTGTTAAGTTTGCAGCTACTTCAGTTGAGAAACGTGCACCGACTGCACCGTCAATTACTCTGTGGTCGTAAGACAGACTTAATGGCACCATTAATCGTGGTTTGAATTCAGTACCGTCCCACTTTGGTTTCATTTCTGATTTGGACACCCCTAATATAGCAACTTCAGGGGCATTAACAATAGGCGTAAACGCCGTGCCACCTATACCACCTAAACTCGATATGGTAAATGTGCCGCCTTGCATATCAGTGGCTTTGAGCTTGCCATCTCGGGCTTTCTTTGAGGTTTCGATTAGCTCTTGAGAAAGTTGCTCAATGCCCTTTTTGTTAACGTCTTTAATCACCGGAACCACTAAACCGCCAGGCGTTTCCACGGCGATACCTATATTGATAAACTTCTTAACAATTAAGCTTTCACCATCATCGGATAAAGAAGAGTTAAAAGTAGGGTACTTCTCTAGTGCTTTAGCCACGGCTTTCATTACAAAGACTAAGGGCGTGATTTTTAGCCCAGACTTTACTTTGGCGTGATAAGCATTTTGCTCTTTTCGGAAGTTTTCAACCTCTGTGATATCCGCTTCATCAAACTGCGTAACATGTGGGATAGTTGCCCAGTTACGGTGTAAGAAAGGTCCAGAGATTTTCTGGATGCGGGATAAAATAAGGGTTTCAACTTCACCAAATTTACTATGATCAATAGGTTTAACAGTGGCTATTTGTAAGACATTGTCAGCCACTCCTGCCTGGTTGCCGGCTGAGCGAGGTGCAGCCAATGCCGATTTCACATAGGCTTGAACATCGTCTTTAAGAATACGCTTTTTGGGTCCTGTACCTGTAACTAACGTAAGGTTAACACCAAACTCACGGGCTACTCTGCGCACAGAAGGTGAAGCATGGGCTTTACCTTCGTTATTGCTTTCGCCAGCAGCAGGGGCATTAACTACCGGAGCCGATAACGGTTTTGCTGGCGCTGGCGCTGGTGCAATCTGGGCAGCTGCAGCTGCAGCTGCAACGGCGGGTGGTGCTACTTCAGCTATAGTGTCTCCAGTCGTTTCAAGTTTAATCACAAGTGTACCTTGCTTAACTTTGTCACCTGTAGAGATATAAATTTCTTTCACTGTACCTGCATGGGTAGAAGGTACATCCATAGTGGCTTTATCTGTTTCTAGGGTGATTAACCCCTCTTCTTGTTCAATTATATCGCCCACAGCAACCAGTACGTCTATCACGTCTACTTCACCGTCTTCTCCGATATCTGGCACTGCAACATCAATGATTTCACTAACAGCAGGTACTACAGGCGAAGCCACTGGAGGAGTTTGTGGTTGTGCAGATAATGGCTCTGGTGCTGCTTCTACAATGGGTGCTTCTGCAACGGGTGCTTCTTCAGCAGCAGGGACCGCTTGTGCTGCGTCAGCTGCTTTAATTTCACCTATCACATCGCCTTCTTTAATCTTGTCGCCAACGGCAACAGATAGGCTAGCCAATTCACCGGCAAAAGGGGCGGGGATATCCATTGAGGCTTTGTCAGTCTCAACAGTAATGATGCCATCATCGGCTTCTAATGCGTCGCCAACTGCAACAATAATTTCAATGATTTCAACTTCTTCGCCGCCTACATCAGGGACTAGAATTTTTTGAATATTAGACATATTAAGATCCTTTATCTAGTCAAGATTAAGCGTACAGTGGGTTAAGTTTTTCGGTATCGATATCAAAGCGTTCAATCGCTTGGGTCACCACACTTTTCTTCACTTCACCGCGTTTAGCTAATTCATATAGTGATGCCACCACCACGTATGCCGCATTGACTTCAAAGTGAGTACGTAAATTAGCACGGCTATCACTGCGACCAAAGCCATCAGTACCTAGACAACGGTAGTCAGTATCAATAAATGCACGGACTTGGTCTGAATAACCCTTAATGTAATCTGTGGCAGCTATTGCAGGGCCTGCATCTTTAGTGATGATTTGGCCTATATAAGCGGTTTGTTCTGTGGCTTCTGGGTTCAACATATTCCACCGTGCAACGTCTTGACCTTCACGGGCCAGTTCGTTGAACGAGGTCACTGAATAGACATCAGAAGACACGTTATAGTCGGCACTTAGAATTTGTGCCGCTTTACGTACTTCATTCAATATAGTACCAGAGCCCATCAATTGAACATTAACTGCGGCTTTTTTGGCTTCAACACGTTCTAATTTATAAATTCCTTTGATGATCTGCTCGGCAATATCATCGCCTTCTGGCATGGCAGGGTGCTGATAGTTTTCATTCATGAGCGTGATGTAGTAGAACACACTTTCATTCTCGCCATACATACGGCGTAGGCCATCTTGCACTACCACTGCCACTTCGTATCCAAAGGTTGGGTCGTAAGTCACACAGTTGGGAATAAGGTTGGCTTGCACATGGGAATGACCATCTTGGTGTTGCAAACCTTCACCGTTTAATGTGGTACGCCCGGCAGTCGCACCTAATAAGAAGCCTCTTGCTTGGCTATCACCAGCAGCCCAAGCTAAATCGCCTACTCGTTGAAACCCAAACATAGAGTAATAAATGTAGAATGGGATAGTGGTAGCGTTGCAGGTCGAATAAGAGGTGCCAGCAGCAACCCATGAGGCCATGGCGCCTAGTTCGTTGATGCCTTCTTGTAAAACCTGACCTTTTTTATCTTCACGATAATAAGCCACTTGGTCGGCATCTTGTGGAATATATTTTTGCCCTTCGTTGGCATAAATACCCACTTGACGGAATAAACCTTCCATACCAAAAGTTCGGGCTTCATCCGGGATAATAGGTACGACACGTTTACCTATTTTTTTGTCTTTTAATAAAGCATTTAACACTCGCACAAAGGTCATAGTAGAAGACACTTCACGCTCGCCTGAGCCTTTTAAAATGGCATCGAAGATGGATAGCTCTGGCATTTCAAGCTGCTCTTCTGCCTGCATACGCCTTTGTGGTAGAAAGCCACCTAAGGCTTCACGACGGGCCTTCATATACTGATATTCTTCGCTGTCTTGTGCGAATTTAAAGTAAGGTAAATCAGCAATAGCTTCGTCAGCCACAGGAATATTGAAACGGTCGCGGAACTGCTTAAGAGAATCCACGTCCATCTTTTTCACGTTGTGAGCAATGTTCAAGGCTTCACCCGAAGCCCCTAAACCAAAGCCTTTAACGGTTTTTGCCAAGATAACAGTGGGACGGCCTTTGGTGTCTACGGCTTTTTGATACGCAGCAAAGACTTTAACGGGATCATGGCCACCACGGTTTAACCGATAGATGTCTGCGTCAGACATATTAGCAACCAATGCCGCTGTTTCTGGATATTTGTTGAAGAAGTTTTCACGGGTATATTTGCCGCCTTTGGCTTTACAGTTTTGGTATTCCCCGTCCACTGTTTCACTCATAAGCTGCAGTAATTTACCAGACTTGTCACGAGCGATCAGTGCATCCCAATAACTCCCCCAAATCACTTTAACGACTTCCCATCCAGCACCGCGGAATGTGCCTTCGAGTTCTTGGATGATTTTGCCATTACCACGCACAGGCCCATCAAGACGCTGTAAGTTACAGTTGATCACAAATGTTAAGTTGTCTAAGCCTTCTCGAGAAGCTAAACCAATGGCGCCCAAAGATTCTGGCTCGTCACATTCTCCGTCACCTAAGTAACAATATACTCTTTGGGCAGCGCAGTCTTTGATACCTCTATTAGTGAGGTATTTGAGGAAACGGGCAGTATAAATAGCTTGCAATGGACCTAGGCCCATGGAAACAGTAGGAAACTGCCAATAATCTTTCATCAAATGAGGATGAGGGTAAGAAGACAAGCCATGACCATCACACTCTTGACGGAAATTATTCAATTGTTCTTCGGATAAATTACCTTCAACAAATGATCGGGCGTAAATGCCAGGAGAAATATGGCCCTGAGAAAAAATAAAGTCGCCACTGTCTTTTTCGTTCGGGGCACGGAAGAAGTGGTTAAAGCCCACATCATAAAGCATGGCCGAGGATGCAAAGCTGCCAATGTGGCCACCTAGCTCTAAGTCTTTCTTTGAGGCGCGTAATACAATCATCAAAGCATTCCAACGGATCGCTGCACGTATGCGCGCCTCAATGGTTTGATCACCAGGCATAGTCGGCTCTTGGCTTACCGGTATGGTATTGATATAGGCAGTGGTGGCGTCATATGGCAAGTGGGCTCCACTACGACGGGCTTTGTCGATTAGGGTTTCTAATAGAAAATGCGCACGTTCTACCCCTCCTTCTTCTAAAACTGTTTCCAGTGAGTCGAGCCACTCTTTTGTTTCTTGTGGATCTACATCCGGATGCATCATATCTGTCATGCTGCTTTCCTTTTTTTATAGGTTGTTATTGTTGCCACTTATTGTTTAGTGTTAAAGAGGGGGTAAAACACCCACTCTCTAGTCAATATCAATAAGGCGTTAAAATTTCAAACTAGGACCTGCTATGGCAAATCCCATGAAATGGGTTCAATGACTATCAACTTTACGTAATGCTCGCTGCATACGCATGTCTTGGCGGTTTATATTGAGCAATGTTTCCTCAATGTAAACCAAATGCTCATTACTGGCTTGTCTAGCTTGCTCCGGATCACCGGCCAATATAGCTTGCACAATAATTCTTCTTTGCTGATTGATGGTTTGTTGGGCATTGACCTCTTGACTTAATACTTCTAAGTTACGTTGAATATTGTCCTGTAACAAATCATGTAAGCTCTGCATGACATGTTGTAACACCATATTGTGTGCTGCATTAGCCATGATCATATAAAAGTTGACTAAGGCTTTGGCCTCTTGACGTTTGTCTAGGGCATTTTCAGGCAAAGCATCTAATGCTTTTTCTAGGGCCAGATAATCTTTGGGTTGGCCTCTTAGCGCAGCATAATAGGCGGCCATTCCCTCTAGCGAGTGACGAAACTCAAGCAAATCAAATTGCATTTCAGGTCTATCGGATAACATTAGTAGCAGAGGATCGGTGATCAACTTATCCAAGGGAGGTTTAACAAAGGTGCCGCCACCCTGTTTCCGTTCGACGAGATCTTTTGCTTCTAATTTTTGGATCGCTTCTCTCACCGATGGCCGTGATACTGCAAATTGTTCTGCCAGTGTTCTTTCGGGGGGAAGCTTTTGCCCAGCTAACAATCTACCGTCTAACATCATGGACTCTAATTGTTCCATGATATCGTCAGATAGCTTCCTAGATTGTACTCGGCGCATTCAATATTTCTCGGCATTAGGATTGAAAAAAACTATTTTGGTCAATTGGTAAGACCATGATTGGCGATAGCTTATTAGACATTACCCTTTGGGTAAATGTTAATTTTCAACCTCGTCGACCTGAAAAAAAGACAATGCCATAACATCCTTAATTATAAAGGGCTGCAGTGTGGGTGTTTCGTGGTCTGACCTTCTAGTTAACCCAGCCGGATAAGGTTAAAATAGCGATAATAACCAATAAAAACATAACATTTCGTTTGGCTAAACGTACTAAGGTACAAGGTTCTTCGGTACAGTCATTTTCGTCTGGCTCAATTTCCTCGGCTTTTTTAGAGACATCTAAGAGCAATGTTTTGGCCGAAACATTAGGATCAGCAAAGTAGCTGAGCCAAGTGGGAAAGGCTCGAGAAAAGTGTCCTACCAATAAAAAGCCTAGCGCGGTAATACGCACCGGGACCCAATCTAGAATAGTTAATAAGGTTTTGCCGTGTTTTGCCCCTTGTGGATCTAATCGACACTCAAGTTCTCGGACCAATACATACAATACTGCGCCAGGTGCGCCCAAGATTGCAAACCACAAAATAACCGCTGTGTAGTGTCGATAGTTTTGCCAAACAAGGTTTAAGCCAAAGGATAACTGCTCTTCGTTGTTGCCACTTATTTGCTCTTGATAGATGCTACAGGCTTGCTGATCACCTAAGTTGGCAGCTTGTAAAAAACATTTATAGGTGGCTCGAATAGCGGGGCAGCCCACACAGACCATTAAAATAGTGGTGCTGAGCAGGAATTCCACTAAGCCGCCAGTGACATTATGGATCAATAAATACAATACCAAGATAGGCACCAGTATCAGCAACGCTAGAGTCCGTGCTGTAGAGAAAATAGTTAATCCATACTTTGATTCAATGAAGTGCAAATATTTGCCAATATAAAATTCGGCTTGCCAGTAACGGGACTTAGTGGTCACCCGCTCCACTAGCAATACCAGCAGTAAACTAATCAGTGTCATAATAATTCTCTTTATTCATTATTGTAGCCTAGGGCAAGCTGATCATATCATTGCCAATGGTTTAATTAACCCTTGTCGATATAAGGGCCAGTTAAACGCCACCCCAGGATCGGTTTTTCTGCCGGGAGCGATATCATTGTGTCCGACAATTCGTGCCAAATTTAAGGCAGGATATTGTGCTAATAACTGTTGTGAAACCAGGTTAAGACTGCGATATTGGTCTGCAGTGTAAACTATATGATCTGTACCCTCCAGCTCAATTCCAATAGAATAATCATTGCAGTTACTCAGGCCTTGAAAGCTTGACAAACCTGCGTGCCATGCCCGTTTATCAAAAGGCACAAATTGTATTATCTGGCCATTACGTTTGATCAAGCAGTGCGCCGAGACACGCATCTGATAAATACTCTCAAAGTAGGGATGTAGACTGGGATCTAACTGCCCAGTAAAAAAGTATTTAATGTAATCCCCGCCAAATTGATTGGGTGGTAATGATATATTATGAATAACCAATAATGATATCTTGCTGTGCACCGGACGTTCGTCCCAATGTGTGCTGGGGTAAAATTCGGCTTGGGTTAAAATGGCATTTTTTATCAAAGTGTTAGGAACGTTAGTTTAATATGTCTTACACATAATCGACAAAAAGGATGGGGCATGCAACAAAAAAAATTAGGTAAAGGCATGTTGATCTGTGCATGGATAGTGGGACTAGGCCTGCTAACCTTAGTGTTTGATGAGCAACTAGCCAGACAATTTAACCCGAATGCTCAGCCTATTTCATCCACATCCTCAGGGATCAGTGAAGTCAGACTGAAACAGAATCGGGCTGGACACTACGTCACAGCGGGTGTGATAAATGGACTCGAGGTGGTGTTTTTGCTTGATACTGGCGCCACCCAGGTCTCTATTCCCATGCATCTCGCCACAGCCTTGGGGTTACAAAAAGGCCGAGCGTCATGGGTGCAAACCGCTAATGGCCGTATTCAAGTGATGCAAACCACAATACAAAGATTGGCTATTGGTGATATTCAGTTAATTGATGTGGCGGCCAACTTAAACCCAGCCGTGAAAAGCAATGAAATACTATTAGGCATGAGTGCCTTGAAACAATTAGAATTTACCCAGTCTGGCCAATGGCTCACATTGCGCAGTCTTTAGCCTTTACAATGATAAATAATACCGAGACCTTATGTTAGAAAAAGATATCTTTAGCGCAGTACAAAGAGCACTTGCAGAAGATCTAGCCAGTGAAACAACCAATGTGGGTGACATTACCGCCAACCTGATCCCAGAACATCAGCAAATTTGTGCGCAAATCATTACCAGAGAAGATTGTGTGTTAGCCGGTGCTGCTTGGGTGACTCAGACCTTTGCTCAGTTGGATAAGAACGTTCAATTAAACTGGTCGGCACAAGACGGACAAAAACTTCAAGCCGGTCAACGGATAGTCACCTTGAAGGGTAATGCCCGGGTGATATTAACGGGTGAACGCACCGCCCTCAACTTTTTACAAACCCTAAGTGGCACGGCCACCTTAGTGGCTCAATATGTGCAACAATTGGCGGGCAGTTCAACTGTGTTGCTCGATACCCGCAAAACTTTGCCAGGTATGCGCTTAGCTCAAAAATATGCGGTCACCTGTGGCGGCGGTAAAAACCATCGCATGGGGTTGTTCGATGCGTATCTGATCAAAGAAAACCATATACTGGCCTGTGGCTCTATTGCGGCGGCGGTTAGCAAAGCACGTCAGCACAATGCCAATTTACCTGTAGAAGTCGAAGTGGAAAGCTTACAAGAGTTACAACAGGCCATAGCCGCTAAGGCCGATATAGTAATGTTAGATAATTTTTCTTTGGCACAGGTGGAGCAAGCTGTGGCTATCAATCAAGGACAATGCAAGCTCGAAGTTTCGGGCAATATTACCCATGAACGGCTAAAAATATTAGCGGCTACCGGAGTGGATTTCATTTCTTCTGGTGCTTTAACTAAAGATGTAAAAGCTATAGATTTATCCATGAGAATAATTAAATAATAAAAACAATAACTAACCTAAAGGTCATTAAAATTACCTTTAGGTTAGTCTCTATCCCTCAGACTTAGGTATGTTCGTGCATACTTGCCAGAAGATTTACAACTCCTATACTGAAAAGGAATTCAAAAAACACCCGCCTTAAAAGGCAACTGGCAAACCTAAATAACTTTAATTGACACACTAAGTGTTGGAGATAGAAACATGAGAATCACTCAAATCAAGAATCTACAAAACCAGAATGGTTTCACCTTAATCGAGCTAATGATAGTGGTAGCAATTATTGGTATTTTGGCCCTTATTGCATTGCCTGCCTATCAAACGTATACGGCAAAAGCGGGCTTTAGTGAAGTGGTATCAGCTGCCGGCTCAGCTAAAACTGCGGTAGAAGTGTGTGTGCAAACGGGCATTCCAGTTGACTGTACAAGTTTAGACGACTTAGCAGGTTGGGCCGCAAGCCCATTGGTTGATACTGTCGCCTTAGCCGGTTCGGCCGCTGCAGGTTACACAGTCACAGTGACACCTAATGATGATATACGTGGTGGTATTAGTTCTAGTGAAACTTATATATTGACAGGCACAGTGTTGAACGGCGCAGTGACATGGGCTGTAACCGGTGGTTGTACTGCTGAAAATATCTGTTAATCCTTAGGTCTTCCTAATGCATTAAAATTGTGAAGCCCAGAGTCGTCTGGGCTTTTTTGTTTGTTCTTCTCATCATGTGGATAGTTAACTATGGCAAGGTCACCAACGGTATTTGTTTACAATGGTTCGAATAAGCGAGGACAAGCCGTTAAGGGAGAGATCTCTGCATTCACAGTCTTGGAGGCAAAAAACCTATTACGCAGAAGAGGTATCTCAGCCAAACGCGTTAAAAAACTTGCCCGTCCACTATTTGGCAGAGGCGGCGAAAAAATTAAGGCTGTGGACATTGCGGTATTATCCAGACAAATTGCCACCATGCTAGGTGCGGGTGTGACAATAGTGCAAACCATCGAAATGATCGCTTCGGGTCATTCAAACCTTAACTTACGTAAGTTGTTGGGCGAAATAGCAACGGATGTAAAAGCGGGTAACCCTTTATCTTCTGCATTACGCAAACACCCGGATCAGTTCGATGACTTATATTGTGATTTGGTTGAAACGGGCGAACAGTCTGGTGCCCTTGAAACCATTTATGACCGTATAGCGATCTATAAGGAAAAAGCTGAAGCGCTAAAATCTAAAATTAAAAAGGCAATGTTTTATCCCATTGCAGTGGTGGCTGTGGCCTTCATAGTTACCACTATTTTACTTATCTTTGTGGTACCACAGTTTGAAGAGATTTTTGCTAGTTTTGGTGCTGAGTTACCGGCTTTTACCCAGTTTGTTTTGGTGATATCCCGATTTATGCAAAATTACGGTCTATATGTGGGGGCTGGCATTATATTATGTAGCTATTTATTTGGCCGAGCTCATAAAAAGTCACTAGCTCTGAGGGATGCGGTTGATGCAAAAACCTTAAAAATACCGGTGATCGGTGAAATATTGAAAAAAGCATCGGTGGCGCGATTTACTCGAACCTTAGCCACCACTTTTGCCGCAGGTGTCCCTTTAATTGGTGCCTTAGATTCAGCCGCAGGAGCAGCAGGTAATGCGATCTTCCGTGATGCCATCTTATTCGTAAAAAAAGAAGTGTCGGCCGGCATTCAAATGAACGCGGCCATGCGCGCCACTGCTGTGTTCCCGGAAATGGTGGTACAGATGATCGCTATTGGTGAAGAGGCAGGAGCAGTAGACGAAATGCTCAGTAAGATAGCCAATATATATGAAGCTGAAGTCGATGATATGGTGGACGGGTTAACAAGCTTATTGGAGCCTATCATTATGGCGGTCTTAGGTGTGGTGATCGGTGGCTTAATTGTTGCCATGTATTTACCAATATTTGAAATGGGCAACGTAATATAAGCAATTTACGGCTTGGTCAATATCACTACTCATAGCTTGCAAGGGAATTTTCTGGCAAGCTATACATCATTAAAGTCAATTGATTAGTGCCTAGACTAGGTGAATATGCATCAGCTGCGATGGCATAATTTGGCAAGCTAGGGTTCATTAATATAATGGGGTTCACCTCAGTTTATGTATGCTTTTTTACAGTTAATGTCGGACTCGCCAATCTTATTTATTAGCACGGTATTGGTGGTCAGTTTGTTGGTGGGTAGTTTTCTAAATGTAGTGATCTATCGATTACCCATTATGATGGAAAAAGAATGGCAAGATGAGTGTGCTCAATATCTGGCCAATCAATCTGCCCAGCAGATATCTACCGTTGAGGATCCTGCCCCTTTTAATCTAGTCAAACCCGACTCCACTTGCCCTCAGTGTCAGCATAAGATCCGAGCATGGGAAAATATACCGCTGCTCAGTTGGTTATGGTTAAAAGGTCAATGTAGTCAGTGCCATAACCCCATCTCAATTCGTTACCCTGTAGTAGAGCTGTTGAGCGGATTGTTATCCTCCATAGTGGCTTGGCACTTTGGCTTTGGCTTGGCTGCCTGTGCGGCAGTGTTGGCAACCTGGTTATTGATTGCTATGGCCTTCATTGATTTGGATAAAATGTTGCTGCCCGATCAATTGACTTTGTCGCTATTATGGATCGGTTTACTGGTCAGTGTGGCTAACCCATTTGTCTCCAGCCAAGATGCGTTAATTGGCGCTGTGGCCGGATATGCAAGCTTATGGACCTTATATTGGGCCTTTAAACTGCTCACCGGTAAAGAAGGTATGGGCTATGGTGATTTTAAATTATTAGCGGCTATTGGCGCCTGGGTAGGTTGGCAACATCTGCCAGTGGTAGTGCTTTTGTCATCATTAGTAGGGGCTATTGTTGGTCTGGCTCTATTGAAAATACAAGGTAAAGACAAAAGTCAGCCTATCCCATTTGGTCCTTTTTTGGCAGCATCAGGCTGGTTGACACTGCTATACGCAGACGCAATGATCAGCCAGTACTGGCGGTGGTTAGGAATATGAGTCAATTTGTTGTGGGGGTAAGTGGGGGGATCGGCAGTGGCAAAACCACAGTAACAGACTTATTTCATAAAAAAGGCATAGAGGTGATTGATGCCGATATTATTGCCAGACAAGTGGTTCAACCCGGCATGCCCGCTCTGGTCTCAATAGTTGAGAAATTTGGTGAGGCGTTATTGGATGAGCACGGCCAGTTAAAACGCGCCGCGTTGCGTCGCTTAATCTTTACCGATAATAAGGCTAAAGACTGGGTAAATAGCTTGTTACATCCGGCTATCCGCGAACAAATGTTAATTCAAACCCAAAACGCCAAGTCAGATTATTGCCTATTGAGTGTGCCTTTATTAGTAGAAAATCAGCTACAAAAAACCGTCAATCGAGTATTAATAGTGGATGTCACAGAGCAGAATCAATTAGATCGCACCCTACTTAGAGATCAATCCCAAGCACAACAAATTCGCGCCATAATGGGATCTCAAGCCAGCAGAGAACAACGATTAGCGGTGGCAGATGATGTAATAGACAATAACGGTGCACCCGAGTCTTTGCTTGTGCAAGTGGATCATCTGCATCGTTCTTATCAAGAGTGGGCAAAATAGTGCGATGAAGGGCAGGTTCTGCAGGATTTAAGCCTTAATATCGGCACAAATTGATTTTCATCTATTGATCTGAAGAAAAATTCATTACACTAGTCACAGTTCACCTAGGCCCTTGTAGAAACAAGTGCAATAATTAATCAGAGTACTTGTCCTTTATGTCCGAAGCCATTTACGAATTTCCGCTCAATGAGAAGGTCCGCACTTACCTTAGGCTTGAGCAGTTATTTAAGCAACTCGAGCAGGGTAAAACGGCGCAACAAGACTGGCAGTATATTAATTTCTTAGGATCGCTTTTTACCTTATTAGACCTATTAGAACGCATAGATTTACGTAACGATGTGCTCAAAGATATCGAATTACATGAAAAAAACTTAGTGATATGGTCTCAACATCCTAATATTGATAATGATGCTTTGCAGCTAGCGCTGCAGCAAATACTGCGTTTACGTGAATCTTTGAAAAGTAATAAAAAGATCGGCGCCGAATTAAAAGAAGATCGGTTTTTGGCTTCTATTAGACCACGCTTTGCTATTCCCGGTGGTACCTGTGGTTTCGATTTACCTAATCTGCATTATTGGTTGCAACAGCCAGCAGCAAACACACAAAGTGCTGTGATCAACTGGTTGCTGGAGCTAGCTCCTATCCAACAAGCCATGGAGATCACCTTGTCTTTCCTTCGAGAAAGAGGACGCTTTGTCGATAAAGTGGCTGAAAAAGGTTTCTATCAGGGCGTAGCTGAAGACAAAAACGAATTAATCAGGGTGCTAAGCCCAACAGATGATGGATATTATCCTGTGTTGTCAGGGAATAAATATCGCTATGCGATCCGTTTCACACTCTTCACACCGAATATTCAAGGTGGCTCAGGGGTCGAAGCTGCCGTGGCCTTTAAATTAGGCTCTTGTTAATGAGCATTGTGGTTAACTGTCCAAATTGTAAAAAACAGGTACAGTGGCTGCTAAACAACAGGTTGCGACCATTTTGCAGTAAAACTTGCCAGTTAATTGATTTGGGTGAGTGGGTGGACGAACAGAAATCTATTGCTGGCACTGACAATCTGCAGGAAAGTTTGCTGGACTTGCCAGATATCGAAGATATAGAAGCCTTGCTAAGCGCCCAACCCACCGACTTTTTCAAACAATAATAAGTTGTTAATCGTTAAAATAGATTAGGCCAATAGCGAATAAACTTTGTATAAAGACAGTGCTTAACTATATTATTATGCGTGAATTAATTTTATCTAACCAACCTTTTGGAGAAACCATGTCTAACCCGAATTTTGAGAACAGAGAAGGGCAAGCCGTCCCACAAGTCACTTTTGCCACAAGAGCAAATGATGAATGGGTCGCTCGCACCACAGATGAATTGTTTAAAGGCAAAACCGTAGTGGTTTTCTCTTTGCCAGGGGCTTTTACCCCGACTTGTTCTTCTCCCCATTTACCTCGTTATAACGAGTTGGCTAAAACGTTTAAAGCCAATGGTGTGAATGAAATCATTTGTATGTCGGTTAACGATACCTTTGTTATGAATTCGTGGGCAGAAGCACAAGAATCAGACAATGTAACCCTAATTCCTGATGGCAACGGCGAATTTACTAAAGGTATGGGTTTGCTAGTAGACAAGTCTGAGATTGGTTTTGGCGATCGCAGCTGGCGCTATTCTATGTTGGTAAAAGACGGTGTGGTGACTAAAATGTTCATCGAACCTGATCTACCAGGGGACCCCTTTGAAGTGTCTGATGCCGATACTATGCTGGCATATGTTGCACCTAAAGCTAAGCAAACTGCAGCTACCGCTATTTTGACTAAGCCTGGTTGCCCTTTCTGTGCTAAAGCCAAAGCGTTATTAACTGAGAAAGGTTTTGAATACCAAGAGCTAGTGATGGGTAAAGAAGCTTCATTCACTACCCTTAAGGCCCTTTCTGGCAATGAAACTTGGCCACAAGTATTTATTGGCGGCAAGTTGATCGGCGGTGCTGATGACTTAGCGGCTTACTTTGCTTAAGTTGCCTTAATCTATTAAAAATGACGCTTAATTGCGTCATTTTTTTTGCCCATTAAATAGCTAACAGGACTGTCACTGGATATCGTATTGGCATCTACGTTGCGGAAAAATCAATCCATGAAGTGACTCTTATTATCTGTGTTATTTCATGGCCTCAATGACCCTCATTTTCCTAAGCTCTATCTCCCAAATACGATATGAACAAGGGCATAATGTGATGGTGGCATTATTACCAGCACATGGAAAAAGACCAGCAGATCTGGATATGCAAGATCCCTTATTGGCAGATCATTAGCGTGCCCATGTGGCACAAGTGATGGCGTTCTCTGAGCCATTAGGCAATCAACTGAGTATTGGCGGGTTTGCTACTGGTGGCACCTTAGCCACTGAGTATGCCTTGGGTAAAAACCTAATAGCCCTTAAGCAGGGTGCCAGTCACTTGTTTTAAATTCCTGTAGCGATGGAGGTTTGTCATGGGGATCGGGTGATCAGTGCCCAGCAACTGATCCATATGCAATATGATAGTTCAGGACAGACAGATGTTGCACCTTGCTCTATTCCAAAGGCCAATTCACAACATGCACAAATGCTCGAGGCTTTACTTAGGTTCTCAGCACAATACTAATGATTAAGTGGCTGGCATTATTTAGAGGCATTACTAGACGGGGCAATAACATACTGACTATGAAAGCCCTTTGTCAGATATTAAAGAAGATCCATTGCCAAAACATCAGCAGTGATATTCAAAGTGGCAGTTTGTCATTTTCTCATGAGGTAGCTGACGCCACAGGCTTGTCACAACTGATTGTGCATAAGGTACAGCAGTGTTTTGGTTTTAGCCGGATGTATTGCAGCCAACAACCCTTCTGCAGGGGCCGAACAAGAGCCCAAAAATCACATGTGTTGCTCCTTCAAAAAATAGTGGTGGAGGAAGATCTGCTGGGATATGCTTAACTGACGTTAAGGACTAATAGGTTGCTAATGGGCCTTATACATTGTCTTAGATGTTTTTAATAAACAGTAAAATTATTTTGGCTTTGTCACGGTTTATCCTTAACCCCCTATGGAGTGAAAAATGACCGCCCAATATACCCTTTATGGTGCACCGCTTTCCTTATACACAGGTAAAGCTAGAGCCTATCTTAAATTCAAAAACCAGCCTTTTGAAGAAGTCTTCTGTTCCATGAAAATCTATAAGGAAGTGATTATTCCCAATACAGGTGTGCGCTTTATTCCGGTTGTGAAAACCCCACAGGGTGAGTACTTACAAGATACGACTCACATCATTGAACATATGGAAGCTGTCCATACAGAACGGTCTGTGGTACCTCCAGCTGCCAAACAAAAATTAGTCTCCATGTTATTCGAGACATGGGCCGACGAATGGTTACTCATTCCTGCTATGCATTATCGTTGGAATAAGGCGAACTTTCCCTTTATCTATCAGGAGTTTGGCAAAGTGATCGCACCGAATATGCCGGGTTTTATTCGGGCTTTTATTGGCAAGAGAATAGGTGCCAAATTTAAAGGGTTTGTACCTGTGTTAGGCATTACCCCTAAGAGTATTCCGGCCATCGAAGACTGGTATGAAGGGCATGTACTGAGATTGCTTGATGCACACTTTGCCCAATATGATTATTTGCTCGGCGGTAAACCCTGTGTAGGAGACTTTGGCCTAATGGGTCCTTTGTACGCCCACCTTTATCGTGATCCGGCGCCCGGTGCAATAATGGCCAAGTTAGCCCCCAATCTGGTTAGGTGGATTGAGCGCATGAACCAAGCACAGCTTGAGGAAGGGCAATGGTTAGCCAATGATCAGATCCCCGCCAGCCTCCATGAGCTGCTACAAAATATGTTTAAACAGCAATGGCCGGTATTGACCAGCACTGTGCAGTTGTTAGAACAGTGGGCTCTTCAGCATCCACAACAGCCTATCCCTAGAATGATAGGTGAGCATCAATTTACTATAGGGCAGTGCACAGAAAACCGTGTGGTGGCCCCTTTTCATCAATGGAAAATGCAACGCCTCCTAGACTGTTACCAACAAATTACAGGTGATAATAAAACCGAACTAGACGCATTTCTCAGGCAAGTGCATGGTTTTGTGCCCTTACAACAAAAGATTAGAATGCCAGTGGTAAGGGTGAACAATAAATTACAGTTTGCTTGAAGGACCTGGCACAGTAGCAGGTTTGGCATCAGCAGACTGAGCTTGCAATAAAGGAAATTCAAGGATTTCCAAGGGCAGTTTGATTTGAATGATGCAAGGTTATCTTGATCCTCTATTATCGATTTTGGTGATGCCCTGCTAACCTTGAATATATTAACCTTTCGGGAAGACCAATATGGTTCAACTACAACATTTTAAAGACAAAATAGTGTTAGTGACAGGCGCAGCTGCAGGTATAGGGCTAGATGTAGTGCAGGCCTTTGCGGAGCATGGCGCCAAGGTGATTGTTGCGGATATTGATAAGCAAGGTGAGAAGGTTGCAGAAAAAATAAGGGCTGAACAAGGTGATGCAGTATTTCATCAATGTGATGTCAGCTCTGCTCAATCCGTAGCTGGCTTGTTTGATTTTATCGAAGACACTTATGGCCGTTTAGACATTGCGTTTAATAACGCGGGTATTGATATTGAGATGACTAAAATGGCGGAAGGAGATGAGGCCACCTTTGACAAAATAATGGACGTCAACGTTAAGGGTGTATGGTTGTGTATGCAGCGTGAAATACAAAGTATGCTTATCAGCGGTGGTGGAGCTATTGTCAATACCGCCTCTATTGCCGGTCTGGTGGCTGCTCCTAGTATGAGCATTTACGGTGCCAGTAAACATGCAGTGGTGGGGTTAACTAAATCTGCGGCTATTGAATACGCTAAAAAAAGCATTCGTATTAATGCCATATGTCCGGCTGTTATTGATACTAATATGTATCGTCGCTCTTTGGCTAAAAATCCACAAAAAGAACCCCTTATCAATGGCATGCATCCCATGGGCAGAATAGGGCGGGCCGAAGAACTGGTTTCAGCCGTATTGTATTTATGTTCGGATACGTCGAGCTTCACCACCGGCATTACCTTACCAGTGGATGGCGGTGTTACCGCTATATAGTCAGTTGCTTAATCCATCGATTCGCTGGGTTAACAGGGTTAGTTGGCCGGCAAGCATAACGATTTGTTGCTCTAATTGAGCAATACGTTGCAGGCTATCTTGGTCTGTGGCCACACTGTCAGGGCTTTGTGCAAGGCTCAAAATCGGCTCTGTCTGTGGGTTATCTGTCATTTGAGCTGTGCCAGATAATAGATGCATATATTGTGCATCTCTTCGGTTTGGCTGCCTTGGTAACTTGACCACAAGCTGTTGGTGATTTAGATCCCCCAAGATCAATAAGGCCTGTTCTACTTCTTCAACATTATTAAAGTCGGCTAATCGAGCACAGCGAGTCTTTAGTTCTCCTGGGGTTTGTGCACCTCGCAGCATCAATACACAGATCAAGGCCAACTGTTGTGGATTAAATTTCAAGTCACTAAATTCAGTATTACAAAATCGATGTTTAAACTTCAGTACACGGCTGCCGTGACCCTGATGCTTAAAGATTAGCTTCTTGTGATCTAGCTCATCTAATATGTCCTGCACCTCAGACTCAGTTAAGCACAGCACCGGTTCCCTATTGCTTTTTTGATTCACCCCTAAGGTGAGACTATTTAGTGTCAGCGGATATTGGTCAGGTGTGGTTTGTTCTTTTTCAAGCAATACTGCTATGACTCTGGCTTGATTTGGCGTCAGTTGCACTAACATAGTCGGTTCCTCGAAGGTGTTGAATTGGGCCAAGACTACTGGTCATTATAGGGGCTAAATAATGCCTGCATATTGATTTTTGCTTTTAACTTTATGGCCAATAAAAATAACCCGCCGAGTTTACGGTGTAAAAAAATGGCATCAGCAGATGGGGTGTGAGCATAGGATTTTTCGGCCCCCAATTGTTGCCCTTTTTGTTGCAGACGCTGTGATAAGTCTGATTGTGCAAAGTCATAAGGTTGCTCAGCGTACAGAGGCTCACAAGCTAAGTAACCTAATTCGCTTACCGCTTTTTTGACTTGATCGGGCAAGGAGGGGGTGATCAAACCAATATTTAATATGGCCGTTAAGATCTGCTGTTGATCATGCTTACAAGCCCCTTGCATTAATTGGCGATAACCTTCGGCCATCTGTGCTGAATAACTGCGGGTCGCGCCAAAATCAAACAGTATAATCTGTTGGGTCTGGGCATCATATTGGTAATTGGCAAAATTAGGATCAGTTTGTACTAACTGATAATCAAATAATTCCTTAAAAAACAACCGCATCAACTCACTCATCACATGATCACGGGTGGCTTGTGGTGCATCCACTAAGCTCTCGATGGGCTGGCCATCTAAAAAGCTCATGGCCAAGATATGCTGGCCACTTAGCTCGGGGATAAGCCTAGGCATATTAAAAACGGGATCATCGGCTATGACGGCTCGGTAACGCTGCATATACTGACCTTCTAATAGATAATCAGCCTCATCGTGCAACTGCTTTTTAGCCTCGGTTAACAGCGGCGTAAGATCTAGCCCTTTTGGCAACAAGCCTGTCATCTTAATCAGCGTGGCCACGTTATCCACATCGCTGTTGATGCTGGCTTTTATGCCCGGATATTGAATTTTTATGGCAAGACGTTGTAAGTCTTGGGTAATGGCTTTGTGTACCTGACCAATAGAAGCTGCGGCTATAGGCTGCATGGGAAATTGTAAAAATTTTTGTTGCCAATGGTTCCCCCACTGTGTGGCTAATAAAGCAGTGAGTTCAGCTTCGGGCATAGACTTAGCATCATTGCGTAGTCTAGCTAACAGCTCAGATAGCTCTTTGGGTAACATGTCACCGGCATCCATCGACAATAATTGACCGACTTTCATGGCGGCGCCGCGCATATTGGCTAGTTGGTCTGCCACCCGTTTAGCGTTGCTAGGGGTGAGCAATAAATCCTTTATTTTAGGGCGGTTGCCTTGGGCTAATTCGCTCATACCTTGCACTAACATATTGCCCGCCACGCGTCCGGCCAAAGAGCCTAGTTTGCTCAAACGTGATAAACGTCCCGTGGGTATGGATGCAGTGGAACGATCGGATGGTTTTTGCATAGTGAATACCTGCAGGTTATTCGGTCTTATTCCTGAATAGCCAACTCCAGATAAAGCCCGTGTGGAATGATTGAGTGATTATGCAGAAAACGTATTTTGTTAGGCAAAAGATCATTTCTACCGGTGAATGCTGGGCTTGGCTGCGCAGGGATAAAATGATCTGAGTCTATGCTTGCCGTAAAACCCTACTCTCCAAACGCGCCTGCGGCTACGGGAAACAGCACTGGGCTTTCAAAACCGTCTTCACTGACGCCGGCAGCGCCAAAAATATAGTTATCTATCACCACATTTTCTAAGGTGCCCGCTCCCCCAGATGTATTGTCATTGGCACCAGGGGAGTCTGAGGTAAAGTCCATGGGATCAAATACCCGCGAGTCGATATCACCAGACATCAAAACATAGCGGCTAGGGCCGGTCTGATCTTGCTCAATAGCAATAACACTGATGACCTCAGCGGGGTCGGGGATACGTTTCTCACCTTGGGCCACTCCAGAGTGATAATACACTTTTAAACCCCCACCACATGCAGCGGATATAGTGCTAAATTCTTGTTTGATCCCACTCCTTGCTGCGCCTATCCCGCGTGTATCCGAAGCGGTTTCGGATCGGGTATGACGGGTGCCAAAACCCACTAAGGAACGAATGTCTAGCTCAATATTACGCGCCGTTATAGTTTTGTTTATCGGCTGTAATTTAGCTTGGTCTTGATATTCAACTTGTGGGGAGCTGGCTAATGTGGGTGCAACGGCCATGGTGCTTGACACCAAAACACCGCCAAGACTAACGATAAATGATTTAAAAGAGTGACAATACATTGCTCTTCTCTACACTAGTAGTCGATCGTTGCAGCATAACCTAAGTTCATATTCAGAGATTATAAAAAGATGCGCTGTTGTAATATTGTCAGACTAAAGTGTTGTATGAGCCCATCATGATCCCTCTTGTCTTCCATCCTATTTATAGCCAACTTGATTTGGCTGTTCGACACCGTTTCCCGGTGCAAAAATATCAAGGTATTAGAGATGCCTTAGCCGATAAAGGGGTGCCAAACACTTGGTTTTTGAAACCTAATGCGGTGTCTGCAGAAGAGCTACAAAGGGTCTATAGCCCCGCTTATGTCAAAGATTTAATCCAAGGTAGCCTAGATCCAAAAGCCATGAGGCGTATTGGTTTTCCATGGTCTGAACAACTTATTCAACGGACGCTAACGGCGGTAGGAGGCACAATTTTAACGGCGGACTTGGCCTTGGCTCATGGTAAAGCCCTTAATTTGACAGGCGGTTATCACCATGCTTTTGCTAACTATGGTTCGGGCTTCTGCTTGTTTAATGATCTGTACCTAGCGGCGCTGAAGATGCTGCAACATCCAGACATTGATAAGGTGTTGATTTTTGACTGTGATGTACATCAAGGTGATGGAACCGCTAAATTAGCCGAAAACAATCAGCAGATCTACACAGTATCAATTCACGGTGAGAAAAACTTCCCCCATCGTAAACAGGTATCAGATCTGGATTTTAATCTAGCTAAAGGTACCCAAGATGATGAATATTTGCAGACTGTGGATAGCGCCTTACATCTGGCTATTAATACCTTTGGTCCAGATGCTGTGATATACGATGCCGGTGTAGACATACATGTAGCAGACGACTTAGGTCACTTAAATATTAGCACTGAAGGTATCTACCAAAGAGATCAATTGGTGTTTAACTGTTGTGAGCAAAAAGGGTTACCTGTTGCCGCTGTCATTGGTGGCGGCTATCAACGAGATATAGCGGCGTTGGTGGCGGTACATTTACAATTATACCGAGCGGCAGGGGTGTGTTAACTGCTGGCAGGCTAAACCTGTCTAAAACGCCCTGTTGAGAGTTGGATTTAAGTTAATCAGGCTGCTAGCGACTGACAGGTTTTTCTGATCACCGGGACTAGATCCATATTGTAAAAAAGATGGGAGACAATTGTTAGCGTAATAAGCGTACAAGAAAACGCAATAAACACTTCTGGTGCATTAGGTTCGCCGTCTCATAAAAAAGCGATAACTTGCGCACAATAAGATATGCAAAAAACAACCAATAGCTTAGCCATATATTATTATCGAATATTTTGTTATCAAACAAATAAGCATAATCCTCAAGATATGTAATGACGGTTTCCACCGTTGACATTATCACAACTATACTATGGCTTTCTGAACGAAAATCCTCACTGATAAAGTTTTTGTGCCCTGTCTAATCAATGTTTGATCCTTTTCAAAGATGATTAATAACTCGAATTCAGCTTGTTTTCTGGTCCCACTTCGGCGCAAACGTAATCGGGGCCATATCATTTAATAAAAGGACTTATTTAACCACTTTGATATGAGCTAGCGCGGTTCGATAGTGTTCTACTCTTCATATTGGCTTAGTGCCATCGGTGCTCCTTTGTTCTTTTTTTAGTCATCTAATCAACCTTGGGCTGATCAATAGTATTCCCTTAGAAACCTTCCAACACCATTTTACCCATGGTTTGATTACTCTGGATAACCTTATGTGCGGCACGCAGATTTTGTGCGTTGATAGTACCCATATGCTTACCTAAGGTAGATTTTATTGCGCCCTTATCCACTAAATCGGCCACTTGGTTCAGCACGTTGTGTTGTTCAAGCATATCCTCTGTCTGGAACATGGCGCGGGTAAACATAAACTCCCAATGGAGGGAGAGGCTTTTGTTTTTGAGCTGAGATATATCCATGCTTTGCCCGGTGTATTCGATGATGGCTAATTTGCCTTGAGGTTTCAATATTTCCACTAAGGCACCGAAGTGCTGCTCAGAATGAGTTAAACAAGCGACGTGGCTCACCTCACCGATATTTAAAGCCTTCACTTGTGCTTGCAGGGGTTGATGGTGATCTATCACATGATGGGCGCCTAAGGATCTTGCCCATTTTTGGCTATCGGCACGGGACGCCGTGCCTATTATAGTGACATCGGTTAACACCGCGGCGAGTTGGGTTAATATAGAGCCTACGCCACCTGACGCTCCCACTATTAGTAATACCACCGGCCTTGGGTTGACTGCCTGAATGCCCAGTCGGTCGAACAGCAACTCCCATGCCGTGATTGCGGTGAGGGGCAATGCGGCGGCTTGTGCATGGCTGATTGAACTCGGTTTTCTGCCGACTATTCTTTCATCCACCAACTGATATTGTGCATTGCTACCTGAGCGCGTTAGATCGCCCGCGTAATAGACGTGATCCCCCACCTTAAATAAAGAGCAATCTTTTCCCACTTGCTCGACTATGCCTGCGGCATCCCAACCTAATACTTTTTTCTGGCCTTGGGGATCCACATTTAAGCGTATTTTATAGTCAACAGGATTAACCGATACTGCCTTCACTTTAACTAACATATCAGTGCCTGTGGCTTGAGGTTTATTTAACTCCACATCGAGTAATGCTTGGGCATGGTCGATTGGGTGTGAATGCTCATAGGCGATAGCTTTCATTAAGGTTCCTAATTACGGTGAGGGTAATAATAGCCATTACTTTGGCAAAACAGTATGGATCGGCAATTAATCAGATCTAGGCTTAATGTATGCTGGTCATTTGGTCTGAGTCAAGCTTTGACTCAGACACACTCAAGATGATTGCATTCTTCATAAGGTTTAATTAGACTGCCAAGATGTAATCTTTATGATGATATCTAAATGCCTCAAGATAGTCCGTTAAATAATAGCCATGGTGCGCTGTCAGCCTTAGCTCATGGTCAAAAAGAACGTTTGGCTTTTATCGATTTTAATTTGCAATATTTTGGCCATGTGACCCGCAGTGATCTGATCCAGAGGTTTGCCACAGGTTTAGCCGCCAGTACTCGAGACTTCAGTACCTATAAAACATTAGCGCCTAATAATCTTATCTTGTTGCATCAGACTAAAAATTATCACCGTACTGAGGCGTTTCAACCTTTGTTTGAACATGATCCTGAGGTAATTTTAGCGTCGCTGAGTCGGGGTTTTGGCAATGGTATCTCTACTGGGGTGCAGCCATCTGAGCAATGTTTTGATGCGGTGCGACTCATACATCCCACATCTAGCGTTATTTCGGGTTTGATGAGGGCTATCCACAATAAACAAGCCATTAAATGTGGTTATGTATCGGTTTCTTCTGGTGAAACTGAACGTGCTTTAGTCCCTCATTCCATTGTTAACAACGGTCATAGGTGGCATGTTCGGGCCTATGATCGCCAGCACAATGAGTTTCGTGACTTTGTCTGTACTCGCTTTAGCTTTGTGCAACCTATGCCCGCAGCGGTACATGTGCATGAGGCTAGCCATTACGATCAACAATGGCAAAAAATTGTCGAAATGGTGCTAGTCGTGCACCCTAGTATATCTCAGCCACAAGCCATAGAGATGGATTACGCTATGCAAGAGGGCAAGGTGGTACTGCACTTAAGAGCCGCCATAGCCGCTTATGTGTTGCGTCAATGGCAAGTGGATTGTTCCTCGACCCAAGATAACCGAACGGCAGGTTGTCAGTTGGCACTCGCCAACCTGGCAGTTCTTGATCATATTGACAACAGAAGTTTAGTCATAGGGGATCAACCTTAATAAAGGCCAGCCTATTGTGCAGATGTTGTGGTGGCTTAGCCATAAAACACCCAAAGCATGAAAGCACAAGCCGCTTTACTCTTTTTGGTATCAAGTCAGCTCTTAACGGGAGGATCTTTATTATGTCAAAATACCTGTTTTTTAAGCTTAGTATTCGTCAGTTTTTATGGAAAGACTCAAGCCAAGCCTGAACCATTACTCCCAGCACCACAATGGCAACTGCTAGACGCAAATGGCCAGGCGGTATCCTCCAAAGGTTATGAGGGTCAACCCTTGGTCATTTATTTTTGGGCGATCTGGTGTCCTTATTGTCAGAAATCACCCCTAGGTTAGAGGGGGGATAGCAAACATATCAGGCTCAAGGCTTAGCAATAATCGCTATGAGTTTTTGGGAATATGTAGGTGCCAGACCCCAAGAGGAGTGATGAGCATGAGGGATCAGCTTTCGCACTTTGCTAGACTCAGAGCAGGTGGCCTGTGCACTTTTGCCGTAAAAGGCACCCCCACTACCTTTTTTATTGATCGCCAGCAACGAGTGGTCGTCTGCACCAGAATATCCGATCCTGGTGATCCTCCTTTAGAAAAAGTCATTCAACAAATACTGAAATAACGAATAGCAATTTTTATGGTTAAATTCGGACATTCGCTTTCTAAATGGGACTAATTCTGCTATTTTCACTCGATAAATAGACGTCCAGAAGTCTCAAATTTTATCAGTGTAAACTGTCACAAGGAAAACCTCATGAGCAAAGTGTCCTTGCCAAAAGAAAAAATCAAAATATTACTGTTAGAAGGCTTACATCAGAGTTGTTTAGA
Organism: Paraglaciecola sp.; assembly: GCA_034111785.1. Taxonomy (GTDB): domain Bacteria; phylum Pseudomonadota; class Gammaproteobacteria; order Enterobacterales; family Alteromonadaceae; genus Paraglaciecola. The sequence goes on along the minus strand of JAWUWP010000011.1, from coordinate 86,760 downwards.
TACGCTGCATGCCAGTGGTTATGAAAATATAGAATTGATTAAAACCTCTTTGCCTGAAGATGAATTGATCAAGAAGATCCAAGATGTGCATTTTATTGGTATTCGGTCGCGAACCCAACTCACTGAAAAAGTCATAGCTGCGGCTAACAAACTGGTGGCTGTGGGTTGTTTTTGTATTGGCACTAATCAGGTGGATCTGCTGGCGACTCAAAAAAGGGGTATACCGGTATTTAATGCGCCTTTTTCTAACACCCGTTCTGTTGCGGAACTGGCTTTAGGACAACTTATCTTGTTATTAAGAGGAGTGCCCGCCAAAAACGCCAAGGTCCATAGGGGCCAGTGGGACAAAAGTGCAGTGGGCTCATATGAAGCCCGAGGCAAAACATTAGGGATCATAGGTTATGGTCATATTGGTACCCAGTTAAGTATTTTGGCTGAACATCTAGGCATGCGTGTACAGTTTTTTGATATCGAGAGTAAATTGGTATTAGGTAACTCGACCCAAGTTAATAACTTAAAACAATTGTTAAATACCTCTGATGTGGTCAGTTTACATGTGCCAGAGACGGCTGAAACGCGCAATATGATAGGCGCCAAAGAATTAGCCATGATGAAAGACGGGGCGATTTTAATGAATGCAGCTAGGGGCACTATTATTGAGATCGATGCCTTAGTAGCGGCACTCACATCCGGCAAATTATCAGGGGCGGCGGTAGATGTCTTCCCCATTGAGCCTAAATCCAATGACGAATTATTTGTGTCGCCATTAACCCAATTTGATAATGTGATACTCACGCCTCATGTAGGCGGCAGTACCCAAGAAGCCCAACAAAATATTGGTATCGAAGTGGCAGGGAAATTAGCCAAATATAGCGACAATGGTTCAACCTTATCTGCGGTTAACTTCCCCGAGGTTTCGCTGCCCGAACACACAGTGCGTTCACGCTTATTACATATTCATAGAAATGCCCCTGGCGTGTTAACTGAGATCAACCGAGCCTTTGCGGAAAAAGGTTTGAACATAGCCGCACAATATTTGCAAACCAATGAAAATATTGGTTATGTGGTGATCGATGTGGAAACCGATCATGCCGATCAGGCGTTTGCACAGTTGCAAAAAATTGAAGGGACCATCAAGACACGTATCTTACATTAAGCCTGAGGCTTAAGGACAAAGCAGATGGGGCGACACTAGGCTGTTTCTGTTTTGCTGAAATCTCAGTGTATTTCCTGTAGAACCACCACAGCAAAGATTGCCTTTGCTGTGGTCTCTTACTTTATAAATCGCCGTGAATGGCCTGTAAAGCCGTAATAGCCGCGACCGCCGCAGTTTCAGTCCGTAATACTCTTGGACCCAGCTGAATACTTTGAAATCCCGTTTGTTCGGTTTGATAGACCTCTTGGTCTGACAAGCCCCCTTCTGGTCCTATCAATAACCTGACACCTTGAGGATGCATACTGACATGCCTAAAGGCTTTTTCGGCACGTGGATGTAAAGTTAAACGCAATTGATTAGTCGAGATATTTAACCAATCTTTTAGATGGGTCGCTTGATGCAAAGTGGGCAGCACATTGCGGCCACATTGCTCACAGGCGGAGATCAGTAATTTTTGCCATTGCTCATGCTTTTTTAGCCACCGTGACTCGGTCAATTTGACACCGCAGCGTTGAGTGATCAGCGGCGTAATGTCTGACACCCCCAACTCCACTGATTTTTGGATCACCCAGTCCATGCGATCGCCTCGGGAAATACCTTGGCCCAGATGGATGGCTAAAGGCGACTCTATGCTGATGGACAATTGTGAATCTACCAGTGCCACTACCTTACGTTTACTGAGCTCAATCAAATGGGCGCTATATTCATTGCCATCGCCGTTAAACATCACTATGGCATGTCCTTCCTTGGCTCTAAGTACATTAACCAGATGATGAGCTGCGTCATCAGTTAATATCACTTGGCTGTCGACTATTAAATCCACCGGACAATAAATTCTACTGATACGCATATTGTTAACTCAAGTCACTTTGCTGAAAGTTTAGCAACACTGTGGTCTTTTAAGAAGAAAAAAGGCCAATGAAAGACATATTTTACTACCTGCGTAGACTAAATATTAAGGACTTGGGCGGTTATTCACCTTTAGGTGGTTGAGATCTTACTGCGGCTATGTTTTTGACAAAAACAGGCTGAGAAATGACTTTTCGGGCAAATTTTGTATGTTTGCCCGCCTCTGTTCACGGAGCAAATAATAATACAAGCAGGGGCCCTATTAACAAGTGCACCACTAACCGCTTTTTATCCTCAGATATTGAACAAAATTTAGCCTTTGAGAATAATAGCAAAGCATGGATAAACGAGGCTGTAGATCCCATGCTTTTACCTAAGAAACCCCGATTTAGGTACTGAGATCGAATAATTTCAGTGAAAAGCTGGCTTATATTTTTTAAGCATTTATTCTCAAGCCCATGTCATATTAACGTATCTCGAGAGTCGGTTTGGGCTCGCCGAGCAATTTATCAATAATGGAGAGCAAGATGTTTGAATTGGATGGGGATAAAATGTCCCAAATGGTAGATGCTTACGTTATCCCATGGGGTATCAACATTGTTATGGCGCTGGTCATATATGTTATCGGTAAAATGGTAGTCGGCATTTTAGTCAGCTTGTTTGGCAAAGTGATGGCCCGTTCAAAATATGACGAGATGTTAATTGATTTTGTTAAGGCGATTATCAGCGCCTTGCTGATGCTGTTTGTAATAGTGGCCTCCTTAGATCAATTAGGTGTCAATACCACCTCTCTGGTTGCTATTCTAGGTGCCGCAGGTTTGGCTATTGGTTTGTCCTTGCAAGGTTCATTACAAAACTTTGCCGCAGGTGTGATGTTATTGATATTTAGACCTTTCAAAGCCGGTGACTTTATCGAGGCTGGTGGTGCTTCTGGTGTTGTAAAAAGTATCAGTATCTTTACTACTATTCTGACCACCCCCGATAACAAAGAAGTGATAGTGCCTAATGGTGGTATCTACGGTGGCAATATCATTAACTATTCTGCTAAGGCCACACGAAGAGTGGATATGGTAGTGGGCATTGGTTATGACAGTGATTTGAAAAAAGCCAAAGAATTGTTAATTGAAATGATTGCTGCTGACACGCGTATTTTGCACGATCCTGCGCCGACAGTGGCGGTAGCAGAACTCGCGGATAGCAGTGTTAACTTGGTTGTTCGCCCATGGGTCAAATCTGCCGATTTTTGGGCGGTTAAATTTGATTTCACTGAAGCGGTGAAGTTGCGTTTTGATGCTGAAGGTATTTCTATTCCGTTTCCACAAATGGAAGTACATTTACATAAAAAAGACTAGATAGTCTGTGTTAAAGAATGCCGTTCACCCAAGGTGAGCGACATTCTTTATGCCTAGCGTTTACCACTTAGCCCCGGCAGTTGGCCTTGCTGTGGGCACGATTAAAGGTTTTTATGGCCTTGGGCATATGAGCCGTTAAGTTATCAATACGAGTGCTAGGCAGAGGGTGAGTGGATAATAATTCTGGTTGTCTCTGCTGGTTGCTAGCTTTGGCCATATTTTCCCATAATTTAGTTGATTGCCGGGGATCAAAACCTGCCTTAGCCATCAGCTCTAAGCCAATTAAATCGGCTTCTGTTTCATGAGTCCGTCCAAAAGGCAATGTCACCCCCACTTGCACCCCTAAACCTAGCCCTGCCATGACCAGATCACTGCTGGCAATTTGATTGCTCTGCAATAATTGATTGGTGACGTCCATGCCCATAGATATCAGGGCATTACTCGACATTCTTTCGTTGCCGTGCTCGGCGATCACGTGGCCCACTTCATGGCCAATCACAGTCGCCAATTGATGCTGGTTCTGTGCTATGCCTAACAAACCCGTATAAACACCAATTTTACCACCAGGTAAGGCAAAGGCATTGACTTGTGGATCATCAAATACCACCAGTTCCCATTCTCCCGCAAAGACTGATCTGGGGACATGGCGAGTAATAGCCTGGGCCACACAATTTACATAGTCATTAGCCATGGCTGTGGTAGAGACTTTTTGCTGGCTCTTCATACTGTCAAAGGCTTGCTGTCCCATACCGGCAAGTTGCCCGCTAGAGTAAAGTTTGAATTGGCTTCGGCCTAAAGGAGAGGTAGCACAAGCGCTTAACAAAAAGAGACTGATAATACACAAGCCTAAAACTTTAGGTGATGACATAAATGATGCTCCTATACTCAATGTGTTTGATCTGACTATTATACTCAAACTCGCTCAAAATATTGCATTGGCTGAGACTTAAAATAGGCATTACCATTTTGTCTATTGTTGAGTAAACCTATGTTCAGCCACTCTGCGTTAGCTTAGCCACTATATTGCCATCAACCCTTGTTTGAGTGATCGCCATGACGAAAGTAAACAGGCCTTTATTTGCCATCTTATCCCTAGGTTTATTGACCTCTTGTACCACTTCTTCACATATTGATCAGCAAGCTAAAAATCAATTGGTTACCGAGTGTTATGAATACCAGTTAGCGGCAATTGATGGTGATCTGGTGAATGTAATAGTTGAACATAAAGCGGCAGATAAAGGCCAGTGTGTGCGGGTCAGAGTGGCGGGTAATGTGCAGATTTTGCACAACCTATGGTGCTATGTGAACAGGCCGCACTGCAATATCCGTAATATTCCAGTGCGGTTAAGCACTCATACTATAGCGAGGCTTTAAGCTGCTCTGCTAAGTCGGTTTTTTCCCAAGGGAATTCATCTCTACCAAAATGTCCATAAGCCGCGGTATTTTGATAAATAGGGCGCTCTAAATCTAACATTTTGATCAAACCATAAGGCCTTAATTCAAAGGTGGCACGGATCAAATCTACCAATTTGGCATTGGATACTTTACCGGTTCCAAAGGTTTCCACATTAATAGAAGTGGGTTCAGCCACACCTATTGCGTAGGAAACTTGGATCTCACATCTATCTGCCAAGCCTGCTGCCACTATGTTTTTTGCCACATAACGTCCTGCATAAGCTGCCGAACGATCGACTTTTGATGGATCTTTACCGGAAAAGGCACCACCACCATGTCTAGCCATGCCGCCATAAGTGTCCACTATGATTTTACGTCCTGTTAACCCACAGTCCCCCATAGGCCCGCCTATTACAAAGCGTCCAGTGGGATTAATAAAATACTTCGTATCTTTATTCAACCATTTTTGTGGCAATACAGGCTTGATGATTTCTTCCATCACCGCTTCGCGCAGATCCGCGGTACTAATGGCGTCGTCATGCTGGGTGGACAAGACCACCGCATCGATCCCAACAGGTTGATTATCTTCATATACGAAGGTGACCTGACTCTTGGCATCAGGGCGTAACCAACTCAAAATACCCTCCTTACGCACCTGGGCCTGGCGTTTCACCAAACGATGGGCGTAAGTAATAGGGGCGGGCATCAATACCTCAGTTTCATTGCTGGCATAACCAAACATCAAACCTTGATCTCCTGCACCTTGTTCTTCTGGTGATTGACGATCGACACCTTGATTGATATCTGGAGATTGCTTGCCTATGGCATTAAGTATGGCGCAAGAATCTGCATCAAAGCCCATATCCGAATGCACATAACCTATCTCTCTGACGGTTTTGCGAGTGATTTCTTCTATATCGACCCATGCAGAGGTAGTGACCTCACCCCCCACTAATACCATGCCTGTCTTAACAAAAGTCTCACAGGCGACTCTGGCCTTGGGATCCTGGGTTAATATTGCATCTAACACTGCGTCTGATATTTGATCGGCGATTTTGTCCGGGTGACCTTCAGAGACGGACTCAGAAGTAAAAAGATGTGATGTCATACTAGGGCCTTGGGTTGGAATTATGCATATCGAGTATCGATAACTGCCATTATTTTACCCATTCAAATCTAAAATGCCAGTCTTTACTTCTAGACGTCCAAACGGCTATGACTTTATTCTGCTAACTTGTACTCAAAAGTCATAGATAAATCAATCAAGCTAGGTCATTTAAGATTGCAGTTAAGGGCCAGCTAATACAAAATGTAATTCAATTTCGACTCAGGCTAATATGACTCTTAGACCTGTATTAATCGGTTATAAATAAGTCAGGAGCCAACATGCCTTCACGTCAAGACCTCGCTAACGCTATTCGTGCACTTAGTATGGATGCTGTTCAACAAGCTAAATCAGGACATCCAGGTGCCCCCATGGGCATGGCCGATATAGCACAAGTTTTGTGGACAGATTTTTTACAGCACAATCCTAATAATCCTGGCTGGGCTAACCGTGATCGTTTTGTGTTGTCCAATGGACACGGTTCTATGCTGATCTATTCGTTATTACACTTAACGGGTTATGCTTTGCCTATCGAAGAGTTGAAAAATTTTCGGCAATTACATTCGAAAACACCAGGCCATCCAGAGTATGGTTATGCGCCGGGCGTGGAAACTACTACTGGGCCTTTAGGCCAAGGTATGAGTAATGCCGTGGGCATGGCTATTGCCGAAAAAACATTAGGGGCACAATTTAATCAGGCAGATTTTGATCTGGTTGATCATTTCACCTATTGCTTCTTAGGCGATGGCTGCCTAATGGAAGGTATTTCCCATGAGGTCTGCTCTTTAGCCGGTACCCTAGGGTTAGGAAAATTAGTGGCATTTTGGGATGACAATGGCATTTCTATCGACGGTCATGTTGAGGGCTGGTTTACCGATGATACGCCCGCCCGTTTTGCCGCATACGGCTGGCATGTGATTGCTGATGTAGATGGACACGATCCACAGGCTATTAGTGAGGCTATTGCTGCTGCTAAGGCCTGTACTGACAAACCTAGCTTAATTTGTTGTAAAACCGTAATTGGCTTTGGCTCACCGAACAAATCAGGCACCCATCATTGCCATGGCGCGCCTTTGGGTGATGACGAAATTGCCGCGACCCGAGAATTTTTAAACTGGCCTCATGGACCTTTTGAGATCCCGGCAGATATCTACCGAGGATGGGATGCCAAACAATCCGGCGCAGAAAAGGAGCAAGCTTGGAATAAACAGTTTGCTGCCTATGCACAAGCTTATCCGCACAAAGCTGCAGAATTGAAGCGTCGCTTGGCGGGTGATTTACCTGCGGATTTTGCCACTAAAGCAGAGGCTTTTATTCAAGCATCCCAAGATAAAGCAGAAAATCTTGCCAGTCGTAAAGCCTCGCAAAACTCTATCGAAGAGTTTGCCACATTATTACCAGAAATCATTGGTGGCTCAGCAGATTTGGCTGGGTCAAACTTAACTATTTGGTCTGGCACCCAAGGCATTTCTGCCGAAGATCCCAGTGGCAACTATATCTATTACGGTGTTCGTGAATTCGGTATGTGTGGCATTATGAATGGCATAGGTTTACATGGTGGATTCCGCACCTTTGGTGCCACCTTCCTAATGTTTATGGAATATGCCCGTAATGCTGTGCGTATGGCCTCATTAATGGGGATCCCCAATATATTTGTCTACACGCATGACTCTATTGGCCAAGGCGAGGATGGACCTACTCATCAACCCATAGAACAGGTGGCAAATTTGCGCCTGACCCCTAATCTTGATACTTGGCGTCCCTGTGATGCGGCTGAAACTGCAGTGGCATGGAAGTCTGCCTTAGAGCGTAAACAAGGCCCATCTGCTTTAGTCTTTAGTCGTCAGGGTTTACCTGCCCAAAGACGTGACGCACAGCAGCTCGCCAATATCGCTAAAGGGGGCTATGTGTTAAAAGACAGCCCAGGCCAGCCAGACATTATCTTGATAGCCACAGGCTCCGAGGTGGGGATCACTATGGACGCTGCCCAGCGCCTTGAAGACGCCGGTAAAGCGGTGCGTGTGGTCTCTATGCCAAGCACCAGTGTGTTTGATCAACAAGAGCTGGCATATCGCCAAGAGGTTTTACCCAGTGCTGTGACTAAACGAGTGGCGGTGGAAGCTGCCCATGTGGACTTTTGGCATAAGTATGTGGGCTTAGACGGCTCAGTGGTAGGCATGTCAACTTTCGGCGAGTCTGCCCCAGGTGCCGCGCTACTTGAGCACTTTGGCATAACGGCTGATGCTGTTGTGGTTGCCAGCGAAAACTTGTTGGCCTAAAGATCGACTTGTTTGTCCCTAAGGTGCGGTTCGCGCCTTAGATTGGCTAATCCCGTCAGGCTGCTTAGGTAGCCTGTGGATAATTTAAAAAGAGTCTCATGTTACGTATTGCTATAAATGGTTTCGGACGTATCGGACGCAATGTGCTCAGGGCCTTGTATGAAACCGGGCGCAATCAGCAGGTGCAAGTGGTGGCGATCAATGAATTGGCTGAGCCTGAAGGCATCGCACATTTATTAAAATACGATACTGCTCATGGCCGCTTTGCTTTTGACGTGGCATTAACCTGCCAAGGTTTAAAGGTAGGCACCGATGAAATCCAATTACTGCAACAAGCCAAGATCCAAGGCTTACCTTGGCGGCAATTAGACATAGATCTGGTGCTCGAATGTTCAGGCGTACACAATGATCGTTCAGCCGGTGAAGCGCATCTGCGCCAAGGCGCTAAAAAAGTACTGTTTTCTCAGCCATGTAATTCAGATATGGATGCCACTGTCATATATGGCATTAATGATCAGCAGCTGACCGATCAAGACTGCATAGTGTCCAACGGCTCCTGTACTACTAACTGTATTGTGCCGGTGATCCAAGTACTAGATGACGCATTTAATGTGCTTAGCGGCACCATTACCACTATTCACTCTTCTATGCATGATCAACAAGTGATCGATGCCTATCACCCTGATCTACGTCGGACTCGTGCTGCGAGTCAGTCTATTATACCGGTTGATACTAAACTGGCGGTGGGCATAGAAAGGATTTTACCGAAGTTTGCCGGTAAGTTTGAAGCCATAGCTGTGCGCGTGCCAACTATTAATGTCACAGCCATGGATTTAAGTGTGACCCTAGAAAAACACGTGTGTATTGAACAAGTGAATCAGGTGCTCAAACAAGCCAGGTTAGGCAGGTTAGCCGGTATTTTGGATTATACTGAGGAGCCGCTAGTCTCGGTGGATTTTAACCACGACCCTCATTCTTGTATAGTCGATGGCAGTCAAACTCGGGTCAGCCACAAACAATTAGTTAAAACCTTAGTGTGGTGCGATAACGAGTGGGGCTTTGCCAACAGGATGTTAGACACGGCTATCGCTATGTTTAACCCTTTGATAGCCAAATAACCTTATTTTTCTGGGTTAGCAAAATGATAAGAATATTCACGGCGGCTTCACTTGATTGAGCCGCTGAACAAGACAAAACCGAGTCATAGTTGTCATCGGCAAAATGATGAGGATATTCACGGCGGCTTCACTTGATTGAGCCGATAAACGATACAAAACCTAATAACAGTTTTAATAAGGTAGATTATGTCTATATTAACAATGGCTTCACTTGATCTAGCCGGTAAAAGAGTATTAATACGTCAAGATCTCAATGTACCAATAAAAGATGCCAAGGTCAGTTCAGATGCACGTATTAAAGCGGCCTTGCCTAGTATTCAACAGGCTCTAGATGCCGGAGCTAGTGTGATGGTGATGTCTCATTTAGGCCGGCCTGAAGAAGGACAGTTCGACCCACAGTATTCATTATTGCCGGTTGTTAACTACCTCAGCGAAGTGCTGCATTGCCCTGTCAGGTTAGAAAAAGATTACCTTGATGGTTTTAAGCACAGCCCTGGTGAGCTGGTGATATTAGAAAATGTACGATTTAATCTGGGTGAAAAACAAGATGATCAACAGTTAGCTAAGCAATATGCGGCTTTGTGTGACATCTATGTGATGGACGCATTTGGCACCGCACATAGAGCACAAGCCTCGACCCACGGCGTAGCACAGTATGCACCAGTGGCTTGCGCAGGACCTTTATTAAGCAAAGAGTTGGCTGCTTTGGGGCAGGCATTGGATGCGCCAGCGCGGCCATTTTTAGCCATAGTGGGGGGCTCAAAGGTCTCCAGCAAATTAACAGTTTTAGAATCATTATCGCAAAAAGTGGATCAACTTATAGTGGGCGGTGGCATAGCTAATACCTTTATTGCAGCCCAAGGTTTTAAGGTAGGTAAATCTTTGTATGAGCCTGATCTGTTGCCTGAAGCAAAACGTTTATTAGCCGCCGCTAAAGTTGCAGGAGGCTATATCCCTGTTCCTAGTGATGTGGTCACCGCCGAGCAATTTTCTGAAAAGGCTGTGGCCAGTTTAAAGACAGTTGAACAAGTACAAGATACCGATATGATTTTTGATATCGGCCCACAAAGTGCGGCAGAACTGGTTGAGTTAATTAAAAATGCTGGCACTATTGTGTGGAATGGGCCGGTGGGGGTGTTTGAATTTGAGCAATTTAGCCAAGGTACCGAAACTATTGCCATGGCGATTGCTGAGAGTCAGGCCTTCTCCATTGCCGGAGGCGGTGATACATTGGCCGCGGTAGATAAGTATGATATAGCTGATAAATTATCATATATATCAACAGGCGGCGGCGCCTTTCTCGAATTTCTTGAAGGTAAAACACTGCCTGCCGTGGCAATGTTAGAAAGTAGAGCAAAGCGTGCCTTAACCTAACTCGATAATTATTGAGAGCTTAAGAGTTTTGGATATTTATAGGCTTTACAGAGCCAATGAGGAGATTTGCACATGGCATCACAAGTACAGTTGGATATGCTTAACAAAATAGCCAATCAAAACGGATTTATCGCAGCATTAGACCAAAGTGGTGGCAGTACGCCCAAAGCCCTAGCTGCATATGGCGTTGAGGCTTGTGAGTTTAAAACGGATGCACAGATGTTCGACAAAGTGCATGAAATGCGAACCCGGATTATGACCTCTAGTGTGTTTAATGGTGAGCGTGTGATTGGGGCAATCTTGTTCGAGAATACCCTAGATCGACAGATAGCGGGACAAAGCACCGCCAGTTACCTATGGCATGTCAAACAAGTTGTCCCCTTCCTAAAAGTCGATAAAGGTCTACAAAGCGAGGTCAATGGCACCCAGTTATTGAAGGTTATAGATAACTTAGATGACTTGCTAGCCAAAGCCAATGCCCAGCAAGTCTTTGGCACAAAAATGCGCTCCGTGGTTAAACACCCAGATCAAACCGGTATTCAAGCACTAGTGGCCCAGCAATTTACCGTGGCTAAGCAAATCATAGCCACGGGATTGATGCCGATAATTGAACCTGAAGTGGATATTCACAGTCCAGGCAAAGCCCAAGCAGAGAGTCTGCTCAAGCAGGCTATATTGGCCGAATTAGAGATGTTGGCTGCCGATCAACCAGTGATGCTCAAATTGACCTTGCCAGAGCAGGCTAATTTCTATCAGGACTTGTTGTCTCACCCTAAGGTATTAAAAGTGCTGGCCTTGTCTGGTGGTTACTCTCGCCAGGAGGCCAATAGCCGGCTATTGGCCAATCAAGGTATGGTTGCCAGCTTTTCTCGTGCTTTATCTGAAGGGCTCAGTGCCCAACAGACAGATGTGCAGTTTGATAGTATTATGAATGCCTCTATTGAAAGCATTTACCAAGCGTCTATGAGTTAAACTCGATCGGTTATTATTGAGATTAAATCAAGCTTTACCTCAATAATAACTATCATTATTATAAGAAAACTATTGATTTTAATATGTTTTTAGCATAATTAAGTCATCTATTAATAAAACGTTAACCCTAAGTCAGGAGTCCTTCTTACCTATGGCTCACAATTTGCCGCTACCGCTGTACAAAAAACTGACAGTGATCTTTAGAGTTGAGCCCGGTTGTTTGGGTCCAGATGGCATAGATCATATTGAAGGATTTTGTAAATTCGCCAAAAAGAAAGTGACAGACTTAGACGCAGATTTTGTGCGTTGGGTGATCACCCCTAGATATGATAAGTCCCTGGCTGAAACCGAATACAACATCAATAATAAATTGTTGGATCATGCTAAAGCCGAAAAATATTTACGGGTTTTTAATAAAGAGCTCAATAATTTTGAAGAACATTTCCAAGATACCTTATCGATACTTATCGATGAATACTTAGGTCGCTAAGCTTGATAATACCGTTCAAGGTGTTGATCTTCAGCGGTCAACTGATCATAACAATGTGCAACTAATAAGGATATGCCCAGAGCTTAATGACAAAGTGGCTATCGAGGTTTAGATTAGGTGAATTCATCGCTGTATATGGGTAACGCTTTGATGTTTGTCGATTTCCCTCACAGCCTTTTGCACCCTAAGGATAGTGTCTGCGACTATGCGAATTCAACATAAATTCATTGGCATACTTTTTATTATCAGTACCTTGCTGGTGGTAGCACAAGTATTGTTTATGCAGTGGAGCATAGGCAAGGGCATGATAGATTATGTCAACCAGCGGGAACTGGCAGCCCTAGTCCCAGTCACCGCTCCCCTAGCTGATATTTATCAGCAGCAAGGCTCCTGGCAAGGTATTCGTAAAAACCATCGACAGTTTATGGAGCTGCTCCATCAGCAACTGGCCAGCTCAGCATTGAGGGCACCGGCGGGCCAAAGCCCCAACAACAGAAAGCATCGCCCCCCACCAATAGATGTTGCCCAACCCTTGGTAGCCAATAGTTCTGATCATGGCAATCCTCCGCGCCCTCGGCATGGGCCACCCCCTATGACTGAATACGCACTATTAGACAGTGACAAAGTCTTAGTCGCAGGTGTCTATTTTCCTAACCGACCTTATAGTTATTTATCCATTATGCTTGAGCAACAACTCATTGGTTATCTGGCGGTGTCCAAACGAGGGCATCTGACCCAAGGTTATGAACTAAATTTTATTGAACAACAGCAACAATATATCTTGTTTATCGCCTTGGGTTTGCTGTTGATAGCCTTGCTGGTCGCCATGCCCCTTGCTCGGCATTTTGTTCGCCCCATTAAGCAACTAGCACTAGCGATGAGTCAGTTAAGTGCTGGGCAATATCAACAACGAATTACCTTAAAAAGAACAGACGAATTTTCTCATTTGAGTCGTGATTTTAATGAGTTGGCCACTACTTTGGAGCAAAATGAACAGGCTAGAAAACGATGGTTAGCGGATGTTTCTCATGAGTTACGTACGCCTGTGGCCGTATTAAAAGGCGAGATGGAAGCCATGTTAGATGGTGTGCGTTCCTTAAATATGTCGCGCATCTATTCGGCTCATCAAGAGATAATCCAGTTGGAAAAATTATTGGATGATTTACATGAATTAATACGTAGCGATTTAGGCACCATGCATTATCGAAAAGTAGCGCTAGATCTGTTGGCCTTGTTGCGAGAAGAAGCAAGGCATCACGAAAGCCTCTTGGCGGATCAAGGTTTGTCTGTGTTTTTTGTCGGGCCGCTTGATAAGTGTATGGTCTTTGCCGATGACAAACGTTTAAGGCAACTGTTGGCTAACCTATTTAGCAATACCGCTAAATATGCCAAAGACGGTGACAGCCTGATCATTAGTCTGTCTGTTGTCTCTAAAGACGATTTACAGCGGATAGAAGTGACATTTGAAGACAATGGCCTAGGTGTGCCAGAGCAAGATTTAGACCATTTGTTCGAGCATTTGTTTAGGGTCGAAGACTCTCGAAATCGAGACACAGGTGGCAGTGGTTTAGGATTATCTATCTGTAAAAAAATAGTGGAAGCCCATCATGGCAGTATTCGCGCCTTCAAAGGTAAAAGCGGCGGTTTAGGCATTGTATTTAGCTTGCCCTTGGAGCAATAGTGAAAAGCAGAGCAAGGGTAAAATAGCAGTTTAGTAAAGGTTACTGAGTAATGTTTTGGAGAAATTAATATGCTTAAACAGCCTCATGTGTTGATAGTAGAAGATGAAAAGAAACTGGCGGACTTGTTAGTTGATTATTTTACTATGGCCGATTTTCACAGCAGTTGTCTATATGATGGATTGGCGGTAGAGCCTTGGTTGTTAGACCATCAGCCCGATGTGATTTTGCTCGACCTGATGTTACCCGGCAAGGATGGCATGGCAATATGCGCCGCTATCCGTGAAACCAGCCAAGTGCCAATTTTAATTTTAACCGCTAGGGTAGAAGAAGTGGATCGACTTCTAGGGTTAGATTCAGGTGCAGACGACTATATTTGTAAACCTTTTAGCCCTAAAGAAGTGGTAGCTAGAGTGAAGGCGGTATTGCGCAGAACCCAGCCTCAGGGCCAAAGCCCCTTACCTTTTGTGTTAGACGGGGATCGTTTATTGATGGTAGTGCAAGAGCAGACTATTGTGCTTACCGCGGTAGAATTCAAGATGTTGTTTTTACTGACCAGTGAACCGGGCAGAATTTTTTCGCGAGATCATCTGATGAATGCCTGTTATAACGATCATAGGATCGTCAGTGATCGCACTATCGATAGTCATATTAAAAAATTAAGAAAAAAAATTGCCTCTGTGGGCAACGAAAATTGGATCCAATCGGTGTACGGAGTGGGCTACAAGCTAGAGATCTTTGACTGATCCGCAGTCCCAGCCCTATTCATAGGTGAAATCTAAGCCCAATTCTTTGATGTACAACTTTTCTCGCGCTAGATCGGCACCGAGCACGGGTTTTTGATTTAACCACAGCTCAGGAAAAGTGATGTTTAACTTCAAGTATTTGGTCTTAAAAATCATAGTCGGCAGAATGTCATCTTGGCGTTTTATGTTTAACATCACCCCTAAACGTAACAAGGCCATCAGCTTGTACACCTGACTGCTTGGTAAACCGGTGAACTCGGGGATCTCTAGCAGCCTGACCTTTTTTCGATGGGCACCGATCAGTGTGGCCACTAGGCTTTGTTGTTCTTGGCTAAATCCGGGCATTTCAACGTTTTGCAAGATATAGGCAGAGTGACGCTGGATCCCACGGGTATTAATCTGCAGACCCACCTCATGTAATAGGGATGACCAGCCCAATAAATTTTGTAATTCTTGATTGTCGAGCTGCCAAGAGATTTTACACTGTTGAAATAAGTTCATTGTGGTGGCTAATACCCGTTTGGCGTGTTCAACGTCTACATCGTAACGGGTGGCCAAACTTTCGGCACTGCGTTGTCTTATGTCTGGATGGGTCAGGTGACCTTCCATTTCATACAACACCCCTTCTCGCAGGGCGGCGGTTGATAGGCGCATTTCATTCACACCTAAGCTCTTAAAAATGGCAATAAGTATGGCTAAACCGCCAGCAAAGACTGGTTTTCTGTCTTCTGAGAGCCCTTGTAGTTTTAAATCCTCACTATTACCCGCAGCACAGCATAATTCCATCAAGATATAGAGATCGGATAAAGACACACAATTGTCTCTATTGGTGCTGTCTAACTGTGACGCCAGTTCGACTATGGCTTTGATAGTACCGGAGGTGCCAATACAGCTATTCCAACCTAAACACTTGAATTGTTTATCGATCATTTCAAGCTCTTGCTGCGCGCAGGTGATAGCTTTATGAAAGGCCTTAAGTTTAATCTCGCCATGTTTAAAGAAACGGTTGGTGTAACTGACACAGCCCATTTGTAAACTGCGCAGTATCTGAGTCTCGAAATCTTCGCCGATAATAAATTCGGTGGAGCCGCCACCAATATCAATCACCAAACGCTGACCCTGTTGATGATTGGTATGGGCCACACCTTGATAAATTAAGCGGGCTTCCTCTGGTCCTGAAATAATCTCTATGGGAAAAGGAAAGACCTTTTTGGCCGCTTTTAGAAAGGTTTTAGCATTGCTTGCTTTGCGTAACGTATGGGTGGCCACAACCCGCACATACTGAGGGTCGAATCCTTGTAAGCTCTCAGCTATCAGTTCTAAGGTTTGTAAACCTCTTTCCATCGCTTCATCAGACAATAGGCCATCTTTGTCTAGGCCATCAGCCAAGCGGACTTTTTGCTTAACCCTGTGCAAGATCTGTACTGAACCTGCGACTATGCGGGCCACCACTAAGTGAAAACTATTGGAGCCGATATCTAACGCGGCTACCTTAGTATTATCTCTTACCTCAACATGCTTAAAAGCTGAATTTACACTAAGCATCTGTTTTCTTCTCTATGGCTTTTAGGTAATGATAGGTCTCTAGCTGTGAGCGCCATTTCTTCCTGTTACCCCTAGGTACATACTTATTGGTCTGTTCTTTATCTATGATCCTCGACTTAAGGGTATCTTTGAACTGTAAATCCAAGATGTCTAAAATCTTATTCTTTAAATCAATATCATAAATAGGACAGCCTACTTCTATGCGAAAATCCATATTGCGGGTCATCCAATCTGCTGAGGAGATAAACATCTTTTTGTCTCCGCCATTCTCAAACACCATGATCCGCGGATGCTCTAGAAATCTGTCTACTACACTAATGATGCTGATATTTTCGCTGAGTCCAGCCACGCCTGGCACCAGTGAACACATACCCCGAATAATGGCTTTTATCCTGACGCCCGCTTGACTGGCTTTGTACAAATCATCAATCAAGGATTTATCATCTAGATTATTCATCTTTAATATAATACCTGAGGCTAAACCCTCTTTTGCATTTTGAATTTCCTGACGCACCAATAATTGAATTTTGGTGCGGGCATTAATAGGAGATACCTGTAAATGCTGAAATTTCTGCCGACGGTAGGGCTGCTGAATAAAGGTGAACACATTTTTCGCTTCTTCGGCTATTTCCTGATTACGGGTAAAGAGACTAAAGTCCGTGTATATTTTTGCGGTTTTTTCATTGAAATTGCCCGTACCCAAGTGGGCATAGTTGATCAGTTGACCTTTTTCTTCCCGGGTCACTACACATAATTTGCTATGGATTTTTAAGGTCGGCATGCCAAATACCACTTTCACTCCAGAGTCAGTGAGTTTTTTAGCCCATGTAATATTGGCTTCTTCGTCAAATCTGGCTCTAAGCTCTACTACCACTGTGACTTTTTTGCCATTGTCTACCGCATCGATCAGAGAATTAATGACCCTAGATTTACTCGCAACACGATAGATGTTTAAGCGAATATGTTTGACGCTAGGATCAAAGGCCGCCTGACGAATAAACTCAGTCACATGGAGGAAACGGTGATAAGGATAATACAGTAGAATGTCTTTAGCGGTAATGGCATCAAAGACAGTGTCATGTTCTGAAAACTCTCGGCAGGTTATAGCCGGCAATTTAGGGTTTTCTAAATATTCTCGTCCCACATTAGGGAAGCCTATAAAGTCTTTGAAATTGCGATAGATGCCACTGGCCATTAGACTATCGTTTGAACTAATACGTAGTCGCTTTTTAAGATCCTTCAGCATGTCTTCGGGCATGCGGCTATCGTGCACCACGCGGACCGGCTCAGCGATTAAACGCTGTTTCATGCTTTCTGACATCTTTTCCAGATAACTTTCGTCAATTTCATCGTTGATTGAGTATTCTGAGTCTCTGGTCATCTTAAAGGAGTAGGCCTGTAATTGATCGAATTCAATAAACCCCTTAAATATACTCTCTAGATTTAGTCGGACTATGTCATCTAATAAAATAATGTATTTTTTCTTACGGCTTTTTTCCGGTGGGATCACCACAAATCTTGGCATGTTGCGGCTAGGCACTTCTATCACAGCGTAGGCAATGGCTCTTTCATCTTTTTGGATGCGGACATACAAATAGGTAGCAGAGTCATTTAAGCGTGATACTAGGCTGACTTTCTTATTCAGTAATACGGGTGCTATGTGCCGTAAAATTTTATTCTTAAAGTAATGGGTAAGCCATTGAGTATGGTAAACACTTAACCCTTCTTCACTTAACAGAAAAATATTGTAGCGAGCCAGTCCTCTCACTACATCTTTGTGAACCCGATCAAAGTCATGGGTCATACCTAATATTTTTTCATGGATCTGTTCCATGAGTAGCTTGGTTTGTTCGGCTTCTTCTAGCTGCCCTTCATTTAAATGTATCACTATTTTGCGTTTTACATCAGCCACCCTGACCCGATAGAACTCGTCCATATTATTGGAATAGATCCCTAAAAATCTTATGCGTTCGACAATAGGATTGGTTTTATCTGCGGCCTCTTGCAATACCCGCTGATTAAAGGACAACCAGCTCAGTTCACGTGGATAATAAATGTTGGGTAATTGTGGCATTTAGCCGTCCTTAAGCAATATTGCTAATTCAAAGGAGTCGATCGTCTAGGTAAAGTATGACAAATTAATGACAATAGACTAAAAGTCTTTATTGTATTTCAATATCAACCATTAAATCATTGGCGACAGACTCCAAACGCTCTCTTAAAGCATGCAAATCAAAATCATCGGCTATGGTTATGGTGATCTGCGCCTTAAACAAAGGACTTCCCCAATTCGGCGCGCTTTCACAACTTGAATCAAATTTACTAATGTTTAGGTTAAATTGACTGAGTATATGGGTGAGTTCCTGAACGATCCCACTTTGGTCATTGCCCATAATATCGATCTGCACTGTGCTGCCGGTTTTGGTGGGCAGGATATTACCGCTCAATACATGGATTTTTAAGTGGGGGTGAGCAGCAAAGCGTTTGATTAACTCCGGGTGCAGGTCTTGAGGTAAATCGATTTGCACAAAGCCGGCAAAGTGCCCGGCCATATGAGATAAATTACTGCCCAGCCAGTTGCCACCCATATCAAAGACGGTTTTAGCCAAGTCATTCATTATACCTGGCTGATCTTGTCCTACTAAAGTAAATATTATTGGTTTCATCAAGTTGTCTCAATTCCCAAAGCAAATTCTCACAATATACTTGTAGCCTAAACCATTATGTCTGACTTGTAAGCGATTTAGGGGCTAAAGAACCGTAATAAAACTGTAATAAAATGCAGTTATCCTATTTCGAATGCAAGTAAGCATATTGTAAGGAGTATTTAATACTCCATAATAACCGCAGATTACGTAGCTATACTAATAGTCTATTATTTTTGATATTAAACTATCTAAGAGAAATATTATGCCGATAAACTCCTTCTTGGGTGTGTTTGCAAAATCACCCCTAAAGCCGTTGGAAGACCATATCAATCTGGTACATGACTGCAGTCAGGGTTTATTGCCCTTCTTTGAGGCAGTGTATGCAAACGATTGGAAAACAGCACAAGAGCAGCAACACAACATTTCTATGTTGGAAAAACAAGCCGATGTAATAAAACGTGAGTTACGCACCAGTTTGCCCGGGGGTATTTTTATGCCCATCCAACGTCAAGACGTATTGGATCTGCTAACTCAGCAAGACAAGATTGCCAATAAGGCAAAAGATATTTCTGGTCGCATATTAGGACGTCAGCTAACGATACCTGTTGAAATTCAAGCGCCCTTTTTAGAATATTTGAAGCGTTGTCTCGATGCTACCAATCAAGCTAAAAAAGTGATCAATGAATTAGATGACTTGTTAGAGACGGGTTTTAAGGGGCGTGAATTGCGCTTAGTTGAAGATATGATTGAGCGTTTAGATGCGATTGAAGATGATACAGATAGATTGCAAGTGGGTCTGCGTAGAGGATTACTTGCCCTTGAAAAAAATCTTAATCCTGTGGATATAATGTTCTTATACAGCATTATTGAATGGGTCGGTGAACTTGCCGATATTTCTGAACGAGTCGGTTCTCGCCTCGAATTAATGTTGGCCAACTAAGAGATACATAATGGATATCATTAACAGTTACGGTTTTATACTGATCGTCGTCGCTGCAGCGGTGGGTTTTCTTATGGCATGGGGCATAGGTGCAAATGATGTGGCTAATGCCATGGGCACCTCTGTGGGCTCAAAAGCCTTAACCATCAAACAAGCGATATTAATCGCTATGGTGTTTGAATTTGCTGGGGCTTATTTGGCGGGTGGCGAAGTCACCTCGACTATTCGTAAAGGGATCATCGAGTCCGCTTATTTTGTGGACATCCCAGAACTTCTAGTGTTTGGCATGATATCGTCGCTCTTAGCCGCAGGTATTTGGCTAGCTTTTGCTTCTTATTTAGGATGGCCGGTCTCCACTACCCATTCCATCATAGGCGCCATTGTTGGCTTTACCGCTGTAGGTGTCAGTTCAGATGCAGTGCAGTGGGGGGCAGTAGGAGCCATAGTGGGAAGTTGGGTGGTGACACCGGCTATTTCTGGTTTTATTGCTTATCTGATATTCCAATCTGCACAAAAACTCATTTTTGATACAGACAACCCTTTTGAAAGTGCCAAACGTTATGTGCCTATTTATATGGGGTTTGCTGGTTTTGTGATGGCATTAGTGACCATCAAAAAAGGCCTAAAACACGTGGGTTTACAGATCCCCAACGGCCAAGACTATTTGTGGGCAATAGCTATCGCTTTATTACTCGCTGGGGTGGGTAAGATATTTATTCAACGGATAAAGATCGATCCGCAAACTCAAAAAGAAGCACAATTTGCCAATGTAGAAAAAGTCTTTGCTATGTTAATGGTCGTGACGGCATGTTGTATGGCCTTCGCTCATGGCTCAAATGATGTGGCAAATGCTATTGGTCCTTTGGCTGCGGTGGTTAGCATAGTCAACAGTGGTGGCGAAATTGGCGCCAGTGCTGCTTTAGTTTGGTGGATACTGCCTTTGGGTGGCATTGGTATAGTGGCGGGTTTGGCCTTATTTGGACACCGAGTCATTAAAACCATAGGCAATGGCATTACCCATTTAACTCCCAGTAGAGGCTTTGCGGCAGAGCTTTCGGCTGCCAGTACTGTGGTGCTTGCGTCCGGCACAGGCCTACCTATCTCCACGACACAAACCTTAGTGGGTGCAGTACTTGGAGTGGGTATGGCCAGAGGCATTGCGGCCATTAATCTAGCAGTGGTACGAAATATTGTGGTCTCTTGGGTGATCACCCTGCCCGCGGGTGCTGGGTTGAGTATAATGTTCTTTTATATGATTAAAGGCGTATTTGCCCCTTAAACAATTAATAAGACAATGCCGATGGCCGTCACCACTGGTATTGTCTTATATCTTTCCTTTCTTTACCCCTCAATAATTCGCCCCTAATGGGCTGCAATCTTGTTAGTCACCCTTTAGTTGCAGTGCCTGTAAAATATTAAAGTTTTGTGACACAAAAATGATGTAACAAAAATGTCATCTAGCTTAGGTACCCTTTCATCGATTTCAATTCTTATTAATTACTTTACGGGCATTTGGAGAGCTTCATGGAATTCAAAAATATTTTTAAGGCTAGCGCTGTTGCAACTGCATTAGTGTTAGCGGGTTGTGGTGGCGATATCAATATTACCGAGGGCGCTATTGATAATAGCGTAGTCAATAACCCTAGCACCCCGACTGCCCCTACAACGCCTATTACACCTGGTGTTGCTCTTCCTGGTGAAACCAGTTCATTCTTATCTACTGCCGTCTCTACTGCCCTAGGTCAAACAGTCGAAGTGCGAGTGCTGTCAGGTCGTTTGGTAGCAGATGCCACAGATAGCGCATCGGCCACTGTTACTCTAACCAAAGACGTAGTGTGGGCCTTAGAAGGTCCGGTTTTTGTGGGCAACGATAATGCGGACTCAGTCAGTTTAGAAATAGAGCCAGGGACAATAGTGTTTGGACGCAGCGGCAACGATTATTTAGTCGTGAGTCGTGGCTCTCAGATCCAAGCAATCGGCACAGCCGCGCAGCCGGTGATCATGACCTCTTACAATGATGTGATCGGCGAGCAAGTGGGTGCCGGTCAATGGGGCGGCATGATCCTACTAGGCAATGCCCCTTCAACTAAGTGTCCCCAAGATGGCACAGACTGTTCATTACAAGTTGAAGGTGTGCAAACGGGCGCCGTGTTTGGCGGTGCTAACGATTCTGATGATTCAGGCACACTTAATTATGTGGTAGTGAAATATGCAGGGTTCGAAATAGCCCCTGACAATGAACTTAACGGCATTACCTTTGGTGGTGTGGGTTCGGGTACAACAGTAGACTATTTGCAGGTTCATGCTAATGCCGATGACGGTGTCGAATTCTTTGGTGGCTCAGTCAATGCCAAACATCTAGTGTTAACGGCTATTCAAGACGATTCAGTGGATTGGGATAACGGTTACAACGGCAAACTGCAATACGTGTACATTGCCCATGCTGCAGATAACTCTGATGCAAACCGGGGCATAGAAGGCGATGGCGATGGTGGTGACGGCAGCCCTTTCTCATTCCCTAAAATTGCTAACATCACCATTATTGGTAATGATTTTGACTCTGAAGAAAGTGACTCCGAAGGGGTATTATTACGTGACCAAACAGGCGCAGCTATTACTAACATGCTGATAACGGGCAGTGCCGGGACGGGGGAATGTTTAGAGATGGATGAAGATGCGACTGTGCAAGGCAATCTTGCCGACGGTGATATTACTATCAGTCACTCTGTTATCGCCTGTGCTGAAGCCTTTAAGTTTGCCGACACAGATGTGGATCTTGCCCCCTGGTTTACTGCCGAGCAGACAGCAAACCAATTAATCGCCTTTGCAGATCGTGCCAACCTAGGTTTAAACATCGATGGCACCTTAACCTCACAAAGTAGCTTATTAACAGCGGGCAGCAACCCCGCTGACTTGGATGATTTCTTCGACACTAATAGCTTCATTGGTGCTGTAGGTACAACAGATTGGCGACAAGGTTGGGCCTTTGGATTTGGTGGCGGCGAAGTCGGGGTAATCACTTCGGCCTCAGGCTGCCCAGCAGGCACTACTACTATTGGTGCCGTTGATGGCTCAACTAATACCTGTCAAGTATCCGGTCGTATCACAGGCGACTTGCGCCTGACTTCAGGTAACCATTATGCCTTGTCTGGTGCGGTGATTGTGGGTGGTGATAACAGCGACAGTGCCACCTTGACAGTGGATGCCGGCGTGGTGGTTTACGGCAGTTCAGGTAACGATTATTTAGTGGTCAGCCGTGGCTCGAAGATTGAAGCCAACGGCACCGCTGCCGCACCTATTACCTTTACCTCCAGTCAGCATATTTCTGCTGGCATAGATGCGGGTTTAGCTAATGGTATAGCAGGTCAATGGGGTGGTTTGGTTATTCTAGGTAAGGGTAATTCTACTAAATGCCCACAAGACGGTACGGCTTGTTCTTTGCAAGTTGAAGGTGTGCAAGAAGGTGCGGTGTTTGGCGGAACAGATGATACAGATAACTCAGGGACTTTGCGTTATGTGCGTGTTATGCACGGTGGTTTCGAAGTGGCTCCAGATAATGAATTAAATGGCATTACCTTTGGTGGTGTTGGCTCTGGCACGACAGTTGAGTATGTACAAGTCCATAAGAATGCGGATGACGGAGTTGAATTCTTTGGCGGTGCAGTGAACGCTAAGTACTTAGTGTTAACAGGCATTCAAGATGATTCGGTTGATTGGGACAACGGCTTTAAAGGACAAATGCAATTTGTACTAGTGAAGCATGCTGCTGATGACTCTGATGCAAACCGCGGTATTGAAGGTGATGGCGACGGTGGTGCAGGCATGGTCTTCTCTAATCCTGTTGTGGCTAACATGACAATCATAGGTAATAACTTTGATACGGCTGATTCTGACTCAGAAGGGGTGTTACTTCGTGACCAAACCAATGCGCAGTTATATAACTTTGTGGTAACAGGTCCGGCTGGCATGGGCGAATGTTTCGAAGCTGACTTATCAGACGGTGATACGACACTGGAGCAAAATATGGATGGCACTAATAGCCCGCAACTTACTTTTGTTAGTTCGGTATTGGCATGCGCTGAAAATATAAAAGACTCTGGTACTTTCGAGCAAAGCTCTTGGTTCAATAGTCAAACCGGCAATACTATAGCCGCAGGTCAAAGTGCAGTATTGAGTGGCATCTACACCATTGATGGGACCATACCTACTGATGTCACCACACTAGGCACCTTTTTCTCTAGTGTTGATTTCATCGGTGCGGTGAAAAATGCCGACAATGACTGGACGGCAACTTGGACGGTAGGCCTTTAATTTGCAAGCACAGGTTTAGCATCTTAGGTGTTCAACAATACAAGTGCGTTGCTTAAGGTAGCGCACTTTTGTTTCAAATATTCAGTGATAGAGCTGCATAAATATAAGCAGTTAATGAGGTTAAAATGAATAGACCTGATAGTAGGTTTGCAATTAGAAAACTAAGCTTGGCTGTGCTGGTTTCAATAGCCGTATCACAGGTGGTGATGGCTCAAAATACATCTGAAGAGGATGTGCTTGATGAGGTCGTCACCACTGGAAGTCGATTAAAAGGCACCGCTACGGCTGTCATAGAAGAACGCAAGAATCAGGCTTTTGTGGCTGATATTTTAGGGGCGGAACAGATTTCAAGAACCGGCGATAGTGACGCCGCCTCGGCACTGCGCAGAGTGACAGGTTTAACCTTAGTTGATGGCAAGTTTATTTATGTAAGAGGTTTAGGTGAGCGCTACTCTAGTACTCAACTAAACGGCGCCGCTGTGCCTAGTCCTGATCCGACACGAAACGTGATCCCCTTGGATTTGTTTCCCTCAGATATTATCGAAAGCCTATCGGTACAAAAATCTTACTCCCCTTCAATGCCTGCCTCTTTTGGCGGCGGTAACGTAGATATTCGCTTAAAAACCATACCTGAATACTTTGTTTTTAATATGTCAGCTAGTTTGGGCTACAACACCGAAAATTCTGGCGATGCCCTCGCCTATGAGGGAGGGGGTAATGATTGGCTAGGCCGAGATGATGACACCAGAGCGGTGCCCGCTTCTATTGCTCAACGTTGGCAAGACAAGCAGTTCTTGGATAACCTAGATCAAGATGTCGCCTTATCTTTATTCAGCGACGTAAACCGTAATTATGACGCCTTTTTGGAAAGTGTGGGGCCAGATACTGGTCTTAGCTTTTCATTAGGAGATAGGTATGATGTCAATAACAAAGTACGCGTAGGTTTCTTACTGACCAGCAGTTATGACAATGAAACCGCTGTGTCCCAAGAGTATGAGTTACAACAGGCTGACCGGGTGGGTGATGCCATTAACCCAGAACGATTTTTTGACGATATCAGTGTCACAGAAAAGACAGTGAAATGGTCGAATATGTTAAATCTAGGGGTAGATTATAATCGTAACCACAAAGTGGACTATAGCCTGATCTTATTGAATGATACCCGAGATGAGATCCTTGAGCGATTTGGTAACACTGAAAATTTAAATCAAGCAGAAGGCTTACGCATTCGTGATATCCAAGTGGAATATGAAGAACGTAAGATGTTCACTAATCAACTACGGGGCATGCACACCTTCCCACAATTTAACTTTGCGGGAGTCGATTGGAAGTACTCCTTGGGCCGCTCTGTGCGTAATGCCCCTGGCAATGTGCAAACACGTTTTATTATCAGTGATACTAACCAAGACGGCTTGTTTGATGATCAAGACGTCATCTCCTTAAATAACTCCACAACCGCTGGCCGTTATTCTTTTCAGAACTTGCATGATAGGTTAGAAAATTACGGCTACAACGTGACCTATCCGCTGTCCATCAAAAACTGGGAGATGGAATTTAAGTTTGGTGCTGACTTTGTGACTAAAACTCGTTCCGCAGAAGCTCGGCGATTTGATGTTAATACTCGGGCTTTTAATAATAGTGATGATCTGCGCGGTGGCTCATTTTTTAGTATCTTTAGTGATCAAGTATTGGCCGATCCCAACAATTTTAATGGTTTGGCGGTTATTCGTGATACCACTATTGCTGGAGATGACTATATGGCTGGGCAAAAAGTCGATGCCTATTACCTAGAAGCTGATTTGTTTTATCAGGGTAAATGGCGTTTTAGTGGTGGCGCACGTTTTGAAGATTTCCGCCAAGTGGTGGCACCTTTTGATCCACGTACCAACCAAATTGATATCTTGGATGAAGCCGACCGTTCACAGTTGGCCTTTCAAGAAGATGACTTTTATCCAGCGCTAGCGGTCACTTATATTAAAGATGACGCCATGCAATTTAGATTTAATATAGGCCAGACAGTGGTGCGCCCCGATTTGCGTGAAGTCTCTGCGTCGACCTTTATTGATCCCTTAACAGACTTCCCTATTGCCGGCACACCGGGCATTAAAACCACCTCTATTATCAACTACGACTTACGTTGGGAGTGGTATCGCGAAGCTGGCAACAATCTATCAGTCGGTGTGTTTTACAAAGATATGGATGCCCCCATAGAATCGGTACAATCACCGGCTCAAGATGGTCCTCCTTTGATCCGTATTGCTAACGCTGAAACTGGAGAGCTGTATGGTATAGAATTGGAATTCCTTCAAGACTTAGCCTTTGTCGGCAATGGTATCTGGGATAACATATTTTTATCAGGGAATTTAACGGTCAGTGATTCTGAGATAGAACTCGATCGTCAAAGTATAGTAGACCAAACTGGGGTGTCGGCCGCGGTGACCAATCTAACCCGCCGTTTAACGGGGCACTCCCAATACGTGGCGAATTTGCAAGGAGGTTACGACTCTGACAATGGTGAACACTCGTTATCTATTATATACAATGTGTTTGGCGAACGGATCTTGATCCCGGGTATTGATGGCTTTGATGATAGTTATGAACAACCTTTCCATTCTTTGGATACGGTTTATAAGTATTACCCCAACTTCAACACCACTATTACCTTTAAGTTACAAAACCTATTAGATGAAAAGAAAGAATTGCTGTTCGAAGATGTGTTGTTACGTTCTGAAACCAAAGGCAGCCAAATCAGTGTTGCCTTGAAATATGACTTTTAGAACAATAGTTGACTTAGACAGGGCCAAATTATTGGCCCTGTTATTGCTCCTAACCTAGATCTATGCAACTTTATTTTCACCTAAGTTAGCCTACTTTATTAGCCCTAAGTGAGTCGTCATAAGGCTTGCTCGTCAGACACCCTTTTTTAGCCACCGCTAGTATCATATTTTTGTAATTTCTCTGTAATATTCCTGTCACATATAGCCATTATCCTCTGCTTAGATTCGAAGCATCAGTATACCGCTGATGAAACTATTTAGGGTTTGACCTATGACATCACTGACTACATTCTCAGTCGCTTTATTAGCCAGCTTACTTGTGGCTGCACACAGCGTCGCTCAGGACCAAGACTTTTTGCAGTCAGCCGTCAAAAAAGCCAATGAAATCAATGATTCAGCCGCTAATTCACAAGTTAAGATAAATAGCATCACCGACCAGATTGAAAATAAACTACAAGCCTTTAAGACAGTCAATAAAGAGACCACTGGACTCGATGTCTACAACGGCCAATTAGCCAAACAAATCGACAATCAATTACAAGAAATGGCCGATATAAATGCAGCCATTGATGATGTAAGCATTATCGAACGTCAAATCACCCCATTAATGCTCCGTATGATCACCGGCCTCCAACAATTTGTTGAATTGGACGTACCTTTTTTACCCTTAGAAAGAAACAAACGTATTAGCGATCTGCAAAGCATGATGGACAGAGCCGATATCGCGCCATCTGAAAAATTTCGCAGGGTAATGGAAGCCTATCAAGTAGAAATGGATTACGGACGCACGTTAGAGGCCTATAGCGGTTTGCATATGATTGAAGGGCAGGAGCGTGATGTGGAGTTTTTACGCTTAGGCCGCACTGCTTTGATTTATCAGACTCGTGATGCGAGTTTGCAAGGCAGCTGGAACAAAAAGAAGGGGGAATGGCAAGCGTTGCCTTCAAGTTATCGTACCCAAGTGACTAAAGGCTTACGTATGGCTAAGAAGCAACTTGCCCCAGACTTATTGATGTTACCTGTTGCGATCACGGATTAAGGCTAAGAAAATGAAACCACTAATTAAAGCTAACTTACTGGCAGTGAGCCTTTGTTTTTTTAGCATGTTCGCCGCAGCACAAGAAGATAAAGCCTTAGACTTAGACGCACTATTAAAGCAACTAGAGCAAGGACAGTTCCAGCAGAATAAACAGAATATACAACGTGAGAGAGATTTCTCACAAATGCATTCAGAACAAGATCAGATGCTGAAGCAGGCCATGGTTACTCGTGATGCCGCTTTGAGTCTTTCTGAAAAGATGGAAACCCAGTTCGAAGAAAATGAATTTAAACTGGCCGACTTAAATGACGCCATGAACAAACGTTTAGGTTCACTTAAAGAGTTGTTCGGTGTGTTACAGCAAGTGGCTGGCGATACCAAAAGTAAATTTCAAAATTCTGTGATCTCAGCACAAATTCCAGGTCGTGCTGAATTTTTAGATGATTTGGCTCAGTCCATGGGCTCTACCTCGAAGCTGGCCTCTATTGAAGAAATCGAACGTGTTTGGTTTGAAATGCAACGTGAGATGACCGAATCAGGCAAAGTGACAAAGTTTACTACCGATATCATCGAAGCCGGTGGTCATAAGGTGAATAAAGAAATATTGCGTGTTGGTCCTTTTGCGTTGGTGGCAGACGGTAAATATTTGGATTATAACGGTACAACTGGCTCAGTGGCTGAATTGATCCGTCAACCCGCTGGACGTTACGGCAATAGTATCGATGAATTACAACAGTCGTCGGGTGAGTTAGTGCCATTTGGTTTAGACCCCACTGGTGGCTCCATATTAAAGTTGTTAGTGCAAGCTCCTAGCCTCAAAGAGCGTGTGGAACAGGGTGGCTTAGTGGGCTACATTATTTTGGTCGTGGGTGCTATCGGCCTGCTGTTAGCGCTAGAAAGACTGATCAGCTTGACCATCATCAAAACCAAGGTCGACAAGCAACTTAAATCCACCACCTTTAAAGATACCAACCCTCTGGGTCGTGTTATGAAGGCCCGTGATGATTACCCAGAGGCTGACACCGAATCCTTGGAATTACATTTAACCGAAGCCATATTAGGCGAAATTCCCAAGCTGGGACGTAACTTAACCATCATCAAAGTGATTTCAGTAGTGGCGCCGCTCATGGGCTTGCTCGGGACGGTGTCTGGTATGATCAATACCTTCCAAGCGATCACCTTATTTGGTACAGGCGACCCTAAACTAATGGCCGGTGGTATTTCTACCGCCCTTGTGACCACAGTACTGGGCTTAGTAGTGGCCATCCCTATGACT
This sequence comes from Paraglaciecola sp., assembly GCA_034111785.1. Lineage (GTDB taxonomy): Bacteria > Pseudomonadota > Gammaproteobacteria > Enterobacterales > Alteromonadaceae > Paraglaciecola. The sequence continues at coordinate 57,709 of JAWUWP010000011.1, read as the reverse complement.
TTGCTTTACTCCATATTAAATACCCGTAGTAAGAACATTGTCTTTATATTACAAGAGCAAGCAGCAGGGGTGATAGCTGAGCGCGCCGAAAAACAAAACCGCGTAACAAAAGCCTAATCATGTTGGAGATCTTAGAAAGCATTCGCGATTTTACTGAGACAGGTGGACAAGTCCTACTGATCATCGGTGCTTTGATTTTTGTCATGTGGCTGCTGATCATTGAGCGTGCCTTGTATGTGTTTATTACCCACAAAGCATACAAAAAACAAATGATCGCTCAGTGGCAAGCAAGACAAGATCGCTCTTCATGGAATGCCGAGCAAATTCGTCAAGGCATGATATCCAGAGTGTCATTAAAACTTGGACAGGGGATCCCTGTAATTCAAGCCTTAGTCGCCCTTTGTCCACTGCTGGGTCTAATGGGCACTGTGACAGGCATGATTGAAGTATTTGATGTTATGGCTATCTCAGGGTCGGGCAATGCTCGTTCTATGGCATCGGGTGTGTCCAAGGCAACGATCCCCACTATGGCAGGTATGGTAGGTGCATTGTCTGGGGTGTTCGCTTCAACTTGGTTAAGCAGAACCACTAAGCATGAACGCACCCATATAGAAGACGCCATGATGATGCAACGCCGAACTCATTAGGACTTTGCCTTAGCGGCATAACAAGAGAAATTTATGAAACAACATTTTCAAAATATGATGGACGAAGAAGAAGCAACAATCGACATGACACCTATGTTGGATGTGGTATTTATCATGTTGATATTCTTTATTGTGACTGCCTCTTTTGTGAAAGAAGCGGGCATTGATGTAAACCGTCCTGAAGCGGCCACAGCGGTGAAAAAAGACCGAGCCAATATTCTAGTGGCCATCAGCGACAAGGGTGACATTTGGATCAATAAACGTAAGATAGATGTGCGTGCGGTGCAAGCCAATATTGAACGACTATATGCAGAGAATCCCCAAGGCACAGTGGTCATTCAAGCCGATAAGAAATCTACCACAGAAGTCTTGATCAAGGTAATGGATGCTGCACGGGCGGCGGGCATATCAGATGTGTCAATCGCAGCGCAGGAGCCTTAGTCTCTTATGCCACAAACACTATCCAGACTAATCATAGCAATACTATTGGCGGCATTTGTCACCTTAGGTTTGTTTTTTTTGATGCAGTCTTTAATTCAAAGTGGCGGTAGCGCTTTGACTGATGCACCCAAAGGTAGTGTGTTGGATTTTGTGCGGGTTAAAAAAGAAGAAGCGGCGCAGAAAAAAGATCGTAAACCTAAGAAGCCACCTAAACCTGAAGCCCCACCACCACAGATGCCACAGCCACAGATGGACGCACCTAGTCCTGACAATGCAGCAAGTGGTTTGGACTTTGGTGCGGATGTAGCGGCCGATATTTCACTTGATGGTGGTCTGGCTCTTTCGTCTGGAGATGGTGAGTATTTACCCATTGTCCGTGTGGCGGCCGTCTATCCAAGACGAGCCTTACAGCGAGGCATAGAAGGTTTTGTTGATGTTGAATTTACCGTGACCAAGCTAGGTGGGGTGAGAGACCCTAAGGTTATACAATCGTCACCGGCGGGTATTTTTGAGCAAGCGGCAATGGATGCCACATTAAAATATAAATATAAAGCGCGGGTCGTCAATGGCCAAGCCATGGAAGTATCTGGCGTTGAAGTCCGTGTCACATTTGAAATTGGGGGCTGAAGATAAATGCAAACTAATAGGGTTTCAAAAATGAATTTTAAAAAATTGGCTAGTTGTGTGGTGGCCGCCAGCTTACTCCTTTCAATCGCGCCCGTTAGCGCTGTTGCGGCTACAGGTACGGATGAGTACCAGAGTGTCGAACGTAAGACTAAACGCGTACCGACTCTGCGCTCTAACGTATTTGATCAGCTATCTCGAGCTCAAAACTTTGCTGATGCCGGTGATGCCAAGCAAGCCTTTGCCGTATTGGATGTGGTACAAGGTAAATCTAGCTATATGAACAGCTACGAGTTGGCCATGATGCATAATTTTTATGCCTTTGTGCATTACAACGAAGAGCAGTTTGAGCAAGCCATCTCCCGGTTTGAAATGGTTGTGGCCCAACAGCCCATACCAGAAGCGTTTGAGCAAGCGACCTTGATGAGCCTAGCGCAGTTAAATATGATGCAAAGCCATTATGATAAAACCATTGCCTTTATCGAAAAGTGGGAAGTGATTCAAAAGGCCCGTTTCCCTGGCAAGGCAATACCGGCTAAAAATTTAGTACTCAAAGCCCAAGCCATGTATCAAAAGCAAGACTATGCAGCGGCATCCAATTATATCAACGCCGCGGTAGAGCAGATAGAAACCAATGATTTAGGATTCCAAGTCGATGAAAACTGGTACGTATTGCAAAGGGCCCTGTACTTTGAACTTAAACAGCCAGAGCAAGTGAAAAATGTGTTACTTAAATTGCTTAAAAAATTCGAACAGCCTAAATACTGGATCCAACTGGCCGGTATGTATGGTGAGTTAGAACAAGAAAGTGCGCAATTGGCCATAATGGAGTCTGCCTACCAGAAAGGTTATGTCACCTCCAGCTCAGACATATTTAACTTGGCTCAGCTTTATTATTACCATGAAATGCCTTATAAAGCTGCGGCACTAATGGAAAAAGCCATGGCCACTAAGGCACTGGCTGCAGATGAACGTAACTTAACGTTTTTAGCTCAGGCTTGGAATTTTTCTAAAGAAACAGAAAAAGCCATACCCGTCATGTTAGCCGCCGCCAAGCTGTCTGATACAGGTGAGTTGTATGCGCAATTGGGGCAAATGTATTTAAATATGGATCAATGGCAAAAAGCCATCAACAGTTCCCAGCAAGCTATAGAAAAAGGGGGCCTGCGCAACGAAGGCACGGCTTATCTAGTGTTAGGTATGGCGCAATTTAATACCGGTCAATACCACGAAGCCCTGAATCAGTTAGCCAAGGCACAAGAATACGACGGCAGTCGCGGTATGGCCCAACAATGGTCTAAGTTTGTTGAAGGTGAAATGAAACAAGTGTCTATTTACGCCTCGGTTGGCAAATAGCCCCAGCTGTCCCACGTAAAAAAAAGCGCCGATAAGGCGCTTTTTTTACAGGTCAAGAGCATAGGCCGGGCGGTAATCATTGCCGCCAAGCTGTCCTCTTGTATCTGCCCCGTTAATCACCCCCTGTGGCTAATAAAATCACTTGGAAGCAAGGAATTAGATGCTGCTATGGCATATCCAAGGATATAACGGGCAATGAAAGGCCAGTCCTGGCGACGCTAGAGCCGAAGCCGAAGATCTAGAGGCCTTAAGTTCAGTGCTACCCCCTGCTGCTATTGGTCAGTTCTATGACAATGATACGGGCGGCTCATTCGGCCTGCTTAGGAGTGGCATGAGGGGTTAATTATGGGGATGAATGATATTGAGCTAGGCAAAGATTCGGCGTCCATTACCGCGATCCCCTTGAGTGATAACAATATCAAGCAGCCCTAGCTGAGATTGCGCTTAGCCTAGCCACAGGGCTAGAAGTGAAGCTTGGCTATCGTGACGGGTAAACGCAGTACCTCAATACCTGAGTGCCCAAATGGTCGTGATCTATGCTTCGGGAGCGCCTTAGATTACTCTGTATTCGGGCACTGGCAAATTGGCCACATCATCAGCCGCTACAAGCTGGCGGTTGATGATGTGCATACCCCTTATTTTACTTTGGTAGACCTGTTGTAGCCGTGATTTTTAGCAAAGTGAACAATCATAAAACAGGCTATGGTCAAAGTGCCTTCTCGACTATCGATTTGCACGTTCTTTCGCCAGTATCTGTTCATTAAGCTGTATGGCGCTTCCTTTTTCTTGTGAGTATAAATAGCCTATAGAAATCAAGACCAAAGCCAAAATATTAAAGGGCATAGTTAATGCCTGATTTTAAATCGACATCTTTAATTAGCTTGTTTTTAATGGTCTTTATTTATATCCCGTAAAACAAGAGTAATCATTAGAGCTAAGGATAATTAAATACCCCTAGTTTTTTAAAAAATGTATATATTAATTTTATTGATTTGCCAATTAATGTTTGACAAATATTAATCAACATCCTAATTTTAATATATAAATGTGATTTACAATTATAGCGACGTAAATGTTAAGAACTACTCATTATTCAATCTCAATCATTCTGTTTTTTTCTTGGCTTTTACTCAGCGCATGTTCTACTAGCAAAAAAGTGGCCACTGCGGCCGGGCCAGAAATGATCGAGCTGATAGAAAATTCCACAAAAATTCATAAGGTCTTTGTGCAGGATCTACAACTGGATGGAACACGGGTAAGAGCAAAAATCCTATCCCTACAATCGGTCAAGCTTAGAAAGTACAATAAAGAAATTCTAGTCAACCAGCATACCCAGAGCTATCTAGCCTGCACCCAGCAGCCGCTAGGTGTGTCTAACACCAGGCTAGCTCTACTGCTAACTGTGCCCGTGGTTGTCAGGCCAGATGTCTGTGCCGGGAGTGATGATATTTTGCATAAACTAAGTGCCATAGAGACCGGCAATATCTTGAATAGCCGTATTGAAGAATTGCACAATCAAGAACGGGCATTTACCCATGACATAACCGTCTTGGTTAATAATGGGGCGGATCTAGAGACTCAGTCCTTGTCATTAACTGGGACGGAAAATGGTATTTATACCTTTGATATAAAACAAGTATTGCGTCAATTTAATACACGGCCCAGATCAATTGAGCTGCATTTCCAAGGGCCGGATTTAAATCAAACGCTATTATTGGCTGACAGTGATATAGCGGCGATGAACCTAAACAAACTAGCCTGGGATAGGCAAGAATATGAGCCTATTGATCTGCAAAATAACTATCTAGAGTTATTGCATGACGCTTTAAAAAATGGCTCGGCAAGTGATGCGAAAGGAATTTTATCCGATATTAAGATCATAGGCGGTAACGCTAAAAGTGCCATATATAAAAGTGGCAGGGCGTCCATCAGAGAACATGAGCAGAGAGAGCAACAGCTGCATCAAAAAGCAAATGAGGACAGGGCAAGAGCACAGATGATTTTGCTAGAAGCTAGAGAAGCGAGGCTTATTGGTCGATGGGGTTCACAAAGCTCAGTCTGGAAGTTTAACTCAAATAAAACGGGGCAGCATAGTCGAAAGTCTGTTAACGGTGTTTCTGGTACCTTAACCACTTATTTTAATTGGAAATGTGACTGTAAGAACCAGATTATTTATTATACTCAAAGCAAGATCGCATTCAATAATTTCCCTTATGCAAACAATAAAAGGCTCGACAGTTCACAAAAAAGCAAACCCTTTAATCTCAGTGGGGATCAATTAAATTTAGGCGATTTAATCCTGAGTAAGAGATAAATATTCGGCTTAGAGTAAAAGTTAAAAACACCTTTAGTAATTTATTCAAGAATAGTCAGGCCTATAAGCCCCCCTCAATTACTCAGTCTACTTGCTGGCCTACCGCAGGTTACACTCGATCTTAATCGTCATTCGTCAATGGACTGCGCTGGGGATAATACCCTTAGTTAGGACTATGAGCCTCTTTCTCGCCTCATCATCAAGGCCCGTCATCTGCCACCTCACTAAAGACCGGGCAATGCCAGCAATGGCCTAAAGTTCATCCATAAAGTCTCTTAGGATGAATGGCAGCTCTTGCTGTTCTTGGATTTTTGCATAGTCGGCCATAGTCGGCCATAGTGCGCTAAAGCCGGTATTTGACGGTGATATAAGAGGTGCCATAACCTGGTTAACGGAGATCTAGGTGTTGCTCGCAAATCAACTATTTAGGTTCCCTTGACATCCAACCCTTGTGGGTCCAGTCCTTATGGATATTGCCGACTTCAAGTTGAGTCATGGCATTGGCATGGGCTTACAAAGAGCCGAGTCCCCTGGCTGCTCGCTGTGCGATCATAGACCAGACTATTTCACGATCCCTTGGACTGTCATCCTAAAGTCTGGCGTGCATAATGGCTACCTCAAAACAATGATAGAAAAGCTAAGTACCTTTAATTACCCCATTTTTTAGTCCCTGCTTGGGTCTTTGTTGAATAGTGCCGTGATCATGTTTATTGTCGTCGCCAGAAAAGACAAAGGCATTGCTGCACTCAATGCCATTAAAAATATTACCGCGGTAAAACTAGATGTGACTAAGCAGGATGAGGTCGACGCCGCAGTGGCCATGGTCCGTAAACCAGGCACTGGCCTGTATGCCTTAGTCAATAATGCAGGCATAGGCGGCGGTCCGGTATTGGACACCTCAATCGAAGATCAAAGCTCACGGTACCGAGTCAATGTTGAAGGGGTTTACCGCGTGACCCAAGCCTTTGCGCCACTGGTGAGTGAATCTAAAGGCTGTATCAGCACCACAGGCTCAATTGCAGGCACTATCACCAACAGTAGACTCAATGCTTACAGTGGCAGTAAACAGTGGCTCGAAGCGTTCACCGATGGCCTTGCCGATGAAATGAAAGCATTGGATGTACAGGTTAGTGTTATTCAGCCCGGCAATTACCCATCTCACATACGTCGTAGTACAGTGCAACCGTCTTTGCTAATATTGAAGCCGCTGGCGGCGAGATTACCGAAGAGATACGCAAGATGTACCAAAAAACCGTCGCAAGAGAGCTTTCTTTCAAACACCCTGATGAAGTGTCAGCCGCATATAGGCACGCATTATTTGATGATAAGCCACTACGTCGCTATGGGGTCACGCCCAACCAAAATGAGCAGGCCTTAACCATAGGGACAAGAGTACATCAGCTGGTACAACCCAATCAATGGGGCCCTCACAGCTACAGTCGCCGAGTCAGTTGGTCTGATGTTACAAGCTCTCCGGTTGAATTGTCAGCCGGTTTTATACCCTTTTCCTGCCCTTTGCGTATGGCCTTAACCAGAAATAAGTCTCCCGAATATTGTTATACATACCATTGGGCTGACGTCAGAATCCTTTGAGACGAATGTTATAGGCTCAAACCCATAAAATTGAGTTTCAATTATCTGTAAAATTGATTTAAAATCAACCTATTAATCTATTTTACAGATGAGTAACCGATGAAATGGCCTAACCTTAAACATCTTCATTATTTGGTGATCTTACATCAAGAGCAGCATTTCAACCGAGCGGCGGTGTTTTGCCATGTGAGCCAATCGACTCTTAGTACCGCTATTCAAAATCTCGAAGAGCAGTTTGGTGCTCAGCTGTTGGAGCGAGATCATAAAACCTTTGTGTTCACCCCCTTAGGGTTAGAACTCGTGCAGCGCAGTAAAGCGCTGTTATCGCAAACCCAAGAATTAGTAAAATTTGCCCAAAGTGCGGGTAACTGGCAAGGGGGTATACTCACACTTGGGGTGATCCCGACTATCGCCCCTTTTATTTTTGAAGGTTTGATCTCCAAGGTGCAACAATTTCTACCGGATATCACCTTGCAGCTACAAGAAGACACCACCGCTAACTTGTTGACCCAGTTAAATGAAGGAGCATTAGATCTGTTGATCTTAGCCTTGCCTATGGATACGCCTGGCTGTAAACAGCTAGTGCTAGGGCATGATCCCTTTCATCTCATCGCCCATAAGGATCTGGTCTGTTCGCTTCCCGCGCCCATCACCATGGCTGACTTGCCAAAACGAAGTGTGTTTTTATTGAAACAAGAGCATTGTATGACAGGCCATGCAGTGAGTGCCTGCGGCTTGCAGCATCAAGAACAAGTCAGTTCTTTGGCGGCCAGCAGTCTACATACTCTAGTGCAGTTGGCCAACAGCAAGTTAGGTTTCACTTTTATGCCACAATTGGCCATCCAGAATCACATCTTGCAGACTACACCTCTACTTTCTATGCCGGCCGAAGATCACGCTTATAGAGAGATTGGTATGGTATGGCGCAATGGCACAACCCGGGTTAGGCTGTTTCGTTATTTGGCGGAATTGATTGCGCCACTAACCCCTGTGCCTAAGCTAGAAAAATCATAAATTCTTCCTTCAGCAAGAGACTGTTGGGCGTCGGTGTTGGTCCTTTGATCCCCAACGACTATATTATTTTTATCAAGGTGGGTAAAAAGATATTAATTTTTAAACTTTTTTACCACAGTCCTCGACTTTAAGCATACCCACTAAACATCAAGGAACCGCAACCAGTGTTTGAGAAGAGCGATGAGCAGCTTATAGCGAAAGCATTGCAGGGCAATATGCAAGCCTGGTTAAACTTACTTAAGCGGCATGAGAAGTCCATTTACAATTACGGAATACGTATGACCGGTAAAAATGAAGACGCACTGGACTTGATGCAAGAGGTGTTTATTTCGGTGTTTAGAAACTTAGGGCGTTTTCGCGGTGAAGGAAGTTTCAAAAGCTGGTTATTTAGCATCGCCCATTTTCGCTGTATCGAGTTTTACCGTCGTAAAAAGCCGATGCAGGCATTGGATGACATTCCGGAGCTCTCAAGCCAAGATAAAAGCATGGATGAAAATCTCTATATCACCCAAGAAAATCAACAATTAGTGCAGGCTATGCAACAGCTACCGTTATCGCAAAAAACGGTAGTAGAGTTGAAGTTTTTTGGCCAATTTACCTTTGCTGAAATAGCCGAACAAACGGGTATATCCAGCAATACAGCAAAGTCGCGATTATATGTCGCCTTAGAAAAATTAAAAACCTTAATGGAGGTTGATTATGCCCAAGCATGAATCACAACACACAGCCAATGGGTTAAATAATGAGCAACTCTTAGCTGGGTGGTTAGAAGGCACCTTAGATAAAGGCACAGGTTTGCAGTTTGAAAAGAGGTGTCTGGAAGATGACTCTTTTGCCAGCCAAGTTGAAACGGCTAATTTTTTTGCCGCGGGTGCAGAGCTTTTTCAAGGCGAAGAGGTGCCTAGTTGGGATGCTGAAAAAACCTTTTTAGGACCACAGAAAAGCCCTTGGTGGACGTGGCAAGGTTTGCCGGCTTTGTCCTTGGCCACTTCATTTTTGGCCATCGTTATGTTGCTCACAGGCCTACAGATACAGACCCGTGATGGGGCCTTAACTATTAGCTTTTCCGATCAACATTCCAGCCAAGAGGTAGAAAGATTAGTGGCCGTCAAGCTCAGTGAATTTAAATTAGCGCAACAGCTGGCGATGAATAACTACAGCCAAGGGATCCAACAGCAGCAGATTGATGCTAGCGGGCGCTTAACAGAATATCTGCTGGGTGCAAGTCGCAAAGAAAGACGGGAAGATTTTGCCGAATTGATTAAACATGTGAATGAACAACGCACCGATGACCAACTTTTTTATGCTCGCCAGGTGAGTAAACTACAACAAGATATTTTTGCTAACCCCTTTGAAGGCGGTCTTAGCCCAACTAATCAGTAAGGATATAATTATGCGCCTTTATGTAAAGAATAGTATTTTGGCACTGGCCTTAAGCAGTGTCGTGATAGCACCATTACAAGCAAAACCCTCAACGAGTCACTTGAAGGAGATCCGTAATGAAGCTGGCATTATGTTAAACATTCTGAAAACATCGTTAAAGCAAAATGCCCAAGAAAATATCAAGTTTCGTGCCGATTCTGTGTCTTACTTAGCGACCCAAGGTGTGGTTTTCGAAATTGATAGTGGCAGACGCAATAGAGACTTTTTTGGCTTTGATTTACAAGGTTTAATGAAGAGTTTGCCGGTGGCCCCAAATGCTCCCGCATCGTCCTCTGCGGGCAAGACTAATTTTGAGATCAATATCAACGAGCCTGGCATTCAGCGCGTCATTGAAGGTATATTTGAGCATGGCGATGACTTTGAGGATGATGCTAGAGATAAGATGCGGGACTTAAGTGAGCAACAGCGAGAGTTAGCTTGGGAGAAAAGGGAGCATGAGCGCAGCCGTAGGGATCTCGACTTTGCAAAACGTAATGCCGAAGGTGACAGGCGTAAAGAGATTGAAAAGCGCGTACAGAAGCTTAACCTCGATATTGAGACGCTAGAAGCTAAGCGCCAATCATTAGATGTCTATAAAGATGAATTAAAAGCCGAGCAAGATAAAAAAATGGCCATTCGTGCAGCGGCCAAAAAGCAGCTTTACAGCCAATCTTTAGCCCTGTTTGAAGAGACCATAGGTGAGATGTTGTGTCGTTATGGTGCCGGTATTCGTTCCTTACCAGAAGATGAAAATATCACCTTTGTATTATCGGAATTTGTTGAGGCCGACTCTGATGACGTAATGGATAGCCATGATAAGGTCTATGTGTTTAAACACAAAGATGTCAAAGCCTGTGTGACGGGTAAATCCAATAAAGATAAGTTATTGATCGCCGCTACCACTTATTTATTTTAAAGGGGAGCAGCTAAAAAAGTCAGTCTGTTACGGGCTTTTTTTGTATTCCCTGAACATTAATGTTCAGGGCCAGTATTCTTAAGCCTTTACCAAATGACATTTACCGTACAAACCGATAAGCTAGAGATTATCAGCAAGCTGGCGACAGCCGTGAGTAATTATTAGCTAGGATGTGAGATGACAACTTCGGTAGTGATAAGTGGTTCAGGATTGTGGACACCCGAACACAGTATTTCAAATGAAGAGTTGGTTGAGTCGTACAATGGTTACGCAGAACAATTCAATGAACAAAATCAAGTCGCAATCGAAAAGGGCGAAACCCAAGCCAAACCTTTCTCCAGTGCCCAGTTTATTGAAAAGGCTTCGGGTATTTGTAGCCGTTATATTTATGTGAAAGACGGCGTTTTAGACATAAATAGAATGCGCCCGGCTATCCCAGAGCGTCCAGAAGATGCGCTTTCTGATCAAGCGGAAATGGCTATATATGCCGCCAAAGACGCCTTAGCCGCCGCCAATAAAAGCGCTGCAGATGTGGACGTGGTGATAGTCGCTTGTGCTTATACTCAGCGCTCTTATCCTGCATTGGCTATTGAAGTGCAAGGCGCCTTAGGTATACAAGGCTTCGCTTTTGATATGCTGGTGGCTTGTTCAGCCGCGACTTTTGCCTTGCACCGTGCCTATGAAATGATCGCTGCGGGCACCGCAAAAACCGTACTGGTGATCAACCCAGAATTGACCTCGCCGCAAGTTAATTACAAAGACCGTGATAGTCATTTCATTTTTGGTGATGTGGCCACCGCTATGATAATAGAAAGTGCAGAAACCGCTAAATCGGCCCATATATTTGAAATCTTGAGTACTAAGGCGGTCACTGTTTATTCGAATAATATTCGTTCTAATTTTGGTTATGTAAGTCGAGCCAATGATGCTGACCCATTTGCCGCAGATAAGTTGTTCCATCAAGAAGGCCGCAAGGTATTTAAAGAAGTCTGTCCCATGGCGATGCAACATATAGCTGAACACTTGGCCCGTCATCAGCTTAGCTCGGATGATATTGGCCGCTGGTGGTTACATCAGGCAAATATTAATATGAATACACTCATCATCCGTAAAATTCTAGGTCGTCAACCATCGGCGCAAGAAGCGCCAATAGTATTAGATACCTATGCCAATACTGCCTCTGCAGGCTCGATTATTGCCTTCAGTTTACACCACCAAGACATGCAAGCTGGGGACTATGGTCTGTTATGTTCTTTTGGCGCGGGTTACTCTATTGGTAGTTTAGTGTTGCAAAAAAAATAAGGATAGTGACTCCAGATGCTGGCTAGTATAGGATATTTGCTCAGTACAATCGGTTATGCTTTCTTGTTCTTGCTGTTGCTTACCGTGCGTAAAAGGGGGGTAGCCAAACACTTATTATTGTTGGCGGTCGCGGCCACAGGTTTTTGGTCCTTTGCCTCTTTAGTCTTTACACCTTTGCCGGTGCAACAGCTATTAATGCTAGAAAATACTAAGAATTTATTCTGGTTATTATTTCTAGCGGCCTGCCTAAAAGATAATTTTAGTACCTTGGGTGATCTGCTGTTAAGAAAGCAAACAGGGATCATTATCCTGTTGCCTCTGATTGCCTTGGGGTTTGCGGCTAGTTTTCATCATTATCCAGCATGGCAATACTTATTACAGACTATGATCGCACTGGAAGTATTGCTGTTATTGGAATTGATCTACCGGCAGGCAACAGAGATCCGCTGGGCCCTAAAGCCGCTGGTCCTGTATTTAGCGATCATCAGTGTGTTTGAATTTGTGACTTATGCTAATGCCTTGATGATCGAGCAAATCCCCGCTGTCTATATTGCCGCCAAGGGCTATATTTATGTTAGCGTTCTGCCTTTTTTGATTTTAGCCATCAGACGGGTCAAACATTGGGGGGTCGATATTTACGTGTCTCGTGAAGTGGTGATGCACAGTACTTTGTTGATGGTGGCAGGTTGTTATTTGTTTGTTATGGCGCTAATAGGTTATTGGGTCAGATATTGGGGGGGGCAATGGGGCAATACTATTCAGTTGGTATTCTTTATTCTGTCCTTAGGGTTACTGGTTACCTTATTTTTGTCTTTAGGTTTTCGTACCAAGATACGAGTCTTCATTACCAAACATTTTTTTGCCAATCAATTTGATTATCGCCACGAATGGCTAAAGTTAACCCACTGTTTAGATAATAGAAACCCAGCAGATAGTCCGTATCTTACTGGTTTGCAAGGATTTATTCAGGCCCTTAATTATGCCAGTGGCAGTTTAATTCAGGTCCGTGCCGGTAAATTTGATACTTTGGCGCAGATCAGCTCTTCATCTATGAGCGAAGATGAGAACACAGTGTTGCTGGCTTTTTGTGCGTTTTTTAAAGGTAAAAACTGGATAGTTGCGGTAGATGAACTCAGAACGCGACCTTATATGTACGAAGGCTTGAAGGTGAATCATGGATTGTTAAATAGCGTGTCCTTTCAGCTGGTCGTGCCTATTTATCGAGATGAAGTGTTTTGGGGGCTGGTCACTATGTATGGTGAAGAAAATACCTGCAAGAAGCTAAATTGGGAGCTAAGGGACTATCTAAGTGCAGTCAATGCCCAAGTGTCGACCTTTCTATTTCATCAACAAGGTGCCCAAGAGCTAGCCGAAAATGCACAATTTTCGGCTTTTAACCGTATGTCGTCTTTCGTGGTCCATGATCTAAAGAACGTATTGGCACAAATCGATTTGATCTTGTGCAATGCCAAGCTACACAAAACTAACCCGGAGTTTATTGAAGACACCTTCGAGACCTTAGAGCATACTAAGGCGCGCATGGATAAGATGCTGTATCAATTGACTGAAAAACATGCTCAGCACGAGGGTGATAAAGGACGGGTCAAGGTATCAGCCTGCATAAATCAAGTGGTGGAACAACATTGTGCTTCCTCCTTACCTGTGCCAAAGGTTAAAATACATAGTGAAAAAGAGACAGTATTAGATAAAGATAAGTTTAGTCATGTGCTGTTTCATTTGATCAGCAATGCGCAGCAGGCCACCCCAGATGACGGCCGAATTGAGCTGTCTCTAGAATATGCGCCTGGGGAAAAGGTGTTATTACTTAAGATCGCGGATAATGGCTGTGGTATGAGTGAAGCATTTATTCAACAGCGTCTATTTAAGCCTTTTGATACCACCAAAGGCAATGCTGGAATGGGCATAGGGGTGTTTGATGCAAAAGCGTTTCTGGAGAAAATTGGTGGTCACTTGTTAGTGCAAAGCACTGAACAAGTGGGCACCACTTTTACCTTAGTAATCCCAATATATTGATTTGAGGGCAGTGGTTGATGGATAAAATTTTAGTGGTGGATGATGATCTTGGCATTCAAAAACAGCTTAAGTGGAGTTTTTCCAATTATGAGGTGATTTTTGCTAAGGATCGCTACTCTGCTATCGCTCAGCTCAGGCGTTTCGAACCTAAAGTGATCACCCTTGATTTGGGGCTACCCCCAGACCCCACCAATGCCAGTGAAGGTTTAGCTACCTTGACGGAAATTATTGCCTTAGCACCACAAACCAAAGTGATAGTAGTGACGGGTAATAACGATAAAGTTAACGCCCTTAAAGCCGTGAGTTTGGGCGCTTATGACTTTTATCAAAAACCGATAGATTCAGATACCATCCAAATTTTAGTGAGCCGTGCCATTAGCATGTTTGATTTGGAACAACAAAATCGTCACCTTTCGGCTGCCGCCCCATCCATGCAATTGATTATAGGTCAAAGTGATGAGATTTTGGCCGCCAGTCGCAAAGCACAACGTATAGCACAAACCGATATTAGTACCTTACTATTGGGTGATAGTGGCACAGGAAAAGAAGTGTTTGCTCGCAGTATTCATCAACATAGCCTTAGAAAAAACAAACCTTTTGTGGCTATTAATTGTGCTTCTATTCCGGAAAATCTATTAGAAAGTGAACTCTTTGGTTACGAAAAAGGGGCCTTTACAGGTGCCAATAAAACCACTCTAGGCAAGATAGAGTCTGCCCAAAACGGCACCTTATTTTTAGATGAAATTGGTGACATGCCTATCGGTTTGCAGGCGAAAATATTACGTTTCTTGCAAGAGCGTGTAATTGAACGTTTAGGTGGCAGAGTCGAGATCCCCGTAGATATCCGGGTGATTTGTGCGACCCACAGAAATCTACAAACTATGGTGTCTGAACAAACCTTTAGAGAGGATTTATTTTATCGGGTGGGTGAGATCAGCATAATGATCCCCGCGCTTAAAGACCGAGGCAATGATGTGGTGTTGCTGGCCAAGACATTCCTGACCCAATATAATCTGGATTTTAAGACCAATATTAAAGGTTTTAGTGATCCGGCTATTCAAGCCTTAAAAGAGCATACTTGGCCTGGTAATGTACGAGAGCTGCAAAATAAACTTAAGTCAGCGGTGATCATGGCCGAGGGCAGTTATATACAAGTGGATGATCTGAGTTTGACTCTCAAAGAAGGTAAGCCAAGTATCGAGGTACTCAACTTAAGAGAGATTAGGGAACAAGCTGAAAGCAAAGTTATCCGTAAGGCCTACCAGATTTCTGAGTGTAATATATCTAAAACTGCCGAGTTGTTAGGCGTCACACGACCCACACTCTATGCCTTGATCCACAAGTATCACCTTGAAGATTTAAAGACAAACACCTAAGGCTATGGCCCTGAATTGAATCAGTTATGAAAACCTTGTCCGCGACCCTCATTAGCTTTTTTGCCTTGCTGTTGGTATGGCAGCTGGGCGCTATGCTGAGTGAATTGATACCCTTGCCTAGTTCACTGTTGGGCTTACTGATCTTATTTTTTGCCTTAGTGCTATTAGGACGGGTGCCAAAGGCTTTACATCATCTCAGTCAGTTTTTATTGCGTCACTTGTCGGTCTTTTTTATTGCTCCCTTGCTCAGCGCTTGGCTCTTTGCTGAACAATTGGCTGAGCGTCTGCCACTCTTTATCTTTTGCATAGTACTGAGTACCTTTATCAGCTTTGTGATCAGTGCCTGGCTAACCCAAGCTTTGCTAGGACAAGACTCGGGTTCAGCAGATAAGCCAGATCATCATGAGTAGTATGTTTGGCCAAAACATTGCTCAGATTTTTAGTAGTCAAAGTTTCTATTGGTTAGCGGTCACTATCGGCGCCTATTGTTTAGCTTTGCTGCTGTTTAGGCTCCTAGGTCGAAGGGTTATTTTTCATCCCATATTGTTAGGATCCCTGTTAGTCGGCCTGTGGTGTGCTATTACCCTTAACCCTATTAGTGAATATCAAGATCATCAAGGGCTGCTAACTTGGCTATTAGGTCCGGCTACTGTGGCCCTTGCCGTGCCTCTTTACGGACAATTACGCTCAGTGCTACAAATACGGGGTAAAGGTTTGCTGGTGGTGATTTTAGGTGGCAGTGTCGGACCACTCACTGCCATCGCACTGTTATATGTGTTTGGCTTTTCTCACGAGATACAAATATCAGCCTTAACCAAATCTATTACTACGCCTTTGGCTATGGAGACTAGTGATAGCATAGGCGGGATCCCGGCTCTGGCGGCCGCCTTAGTCAGTATTACCGGGATCACTGCGGTGCTGTTCAGTCGGTGGATATTTAGGCTAACTCAATGCCACTGTGAAGTGGCTCAGGGCCTGACATTAGGCACCATTGCCCATGCCATTGGTACCGCTGAGGCGATGCAAACGAGTCAAAAGGCGGGCGCGTTCGCCACTATGGCTCTATGTGTAAATGGCATAGTGACCGCTGTTGTGTTGCCCGTGGTATTTTTGCTTTTGGTGTAGCATGTTCAGCAAAGCCTAATAGCGGGTATGCAGCCTTTTGATGTTAGGTTATGAATTATCCTAAGCCTAAAGACGATTAGCTATTCTTATACTCTGCTTCCATTCTTTGTTTTTCTTTGTGCTAGTCAGTCGCGTTAGTGGTGATCAACCCAGTTAATCTGCTGCCAAGTCCAGTAGTGGTGCTCGTACAGTTTGCTGGACTCGCCACAAATCCATTTCCAGCGGGTGAAACGAGCACATTAGATGCCAGTGCTGATGGTCTATCTGATTTCGGTGCACAAAATGCGTGGCCGTTAGCGGTTAACTCTAGCAATGATAATTTTTTGATTAAATCTACTGGCGCCAAAATACGCCTGGTAAGGGCAGGGCGATACCATCTACATTATTTTACTGAGCTGTTTGTGGTTATCTTTTCATGCCTTGGCACAACAGTGTTTGTCAGACTTTGACGCCACCACTGCCACCGAGACTTTTGTGGACAACAATAATGGCACTGTGACTGATCCAGACTTAGGCTTGATCTGGATGTCTTGCAGTCTAGGACAAACCTTGGTTACCCACAGCTGTATCTGTGACGCCGATGAATTAAGCGGGCAACAAGCCCTGCAGTTCGCTCACGGCTATGAATTTGCTGAGCCAGTTTGACTGAACGCAACTGTGTGCGACTCGCTACTAATGAGCTGTTTTTCCCGCAAACCCCTCAGATGATGTTTGGACATTTAGCGCCTCGGTTATGGATCCGAATAGGGCCTGGGTGATGGTATTTTTTAACAGTAGCAATTCCCTTAAAGACAAGCACCTGTTCGACTTCACACTATTCGTCAGAACTGCAGATTAACGTGGATTTTGTTGTTCCTGTCTGATCTTATATTGCTTTTCTGGTGATTAAAGGCACACTGCGTACTGATATATAAAGAGTAAATTTTGATGCGCGCCCTTCTCCTCATATTATTGTTACACACCTCTATGGCTCAGGCCGAGGTTGACTGCCAGGTGTCCCTTAATTACGGGATGGTGGTGACAGATAAGCAAATTAGAGTCTTAGATGAAGGTGGCCGCACCGTATATCAAATTAATGACGGATCTCAACTTTTTGTAGAAGGCCAATGGCTTGATTTGACCTCACAACAAACCCAGGAATTAACCCTATTAGCAGAAGGTGTGCATGGGGTAGTGCCACAAATGATTTTACTGGCAAATGAAGGGGTGGTGTTGGCGATAGAAACCATAGAACAAGTTTACTCCGGTCTCGTTAAGGATGATACAAGCCAGAAAAAATTACAAAAATCCCTAGATAGGGTGAAGACCAGTGTGCAGGAAAAATTCATAAGAGCGAACGACAATTTTTATATGGGGCCAGGTAGTTTAGAGCAAGTGGATGACTTTGTGGACAGGGAGTTGGAGCAGGAAATTGACGAAGCCATGAGCACCTCTGTTGGCGGTATATTGTCGGCCATTGGTGGCTTAGTGGCAAAAGAACAAAGCACAGAAGGTAAGATGGAGGCCATAGTGAGACATTTAGAAGGTTTGGGTGAAGATATACAAGAAAATGTGGGCCCTAGAGCACAATCATTGAAACAGAAAGCCCGCTGGTTTTGTAATCAATTTAATGAGTTAGATAAAATTGAAGAGCAGCTCAGAGCAAGTATCCTGCCATTATCTCCGTATAACGTATTAAGTACAGAGGCACCTAATGAGCAATAGTCTACTGGTGCATTGCTGAGCTAATAAGTGAAAATCGCCCCCTATAATTTGGCCTGAAAATAGCGACCAGTTAACATTCATCCTTACTTTGCTTAATGCCAACCTTTATATTTCTATGGCTCAGACTCTCATTGTATTGCTATGGGGGCGGGCTACACCATTATCTCTAACAATGTGTTTAAGTAGCGTCTACCTAAAACCGTCACTTGCCAATGGCTAGGCGTTTCTTCTAATAGACCTTGGTTGATGGCTTTCGCCAAATTTTGCTGGGTCGTTCCTTCTTGCAAACTTAGGCCTGTAAAGTCTTGATAGTCACTTTTTGGGCAAGGCTCTAATAGCCGAAATCGATTCATAAAAAATTCGAAGGGTAACTCTATGCTCTCTACGACTTTTTGTTCTCTAGTATAGGCCTGCGTTAAGTCCATATACCCCTTAGGATGTTTCACTTTGACGGTACGCACTATATTGTGCTCTTGGGTGATTTTACCATGAGCCCCACAACCAATGCCTAGATAGTCGCCAAAGCGCCAATAATTCAAATTGTGCTGACACTCTTGCCCTGGCTGGCTATAAGCGGAAATTTCGTATTGGGCTAATCCCGCTTTTTTCAGCAGCTGTTCACCCTGTTGTTGAATATCCCATAGTATATCTTCATCAGGCAAGGTGGGCGGTTTCGAGTGAAACTGAGTATTGGGCTCTATGGTGAGTTGATACCAAGATAAGTGTTTGGGGTGTTGCTTAATAGCCGTATCTAAGTCAAATAAGGCGTCCTGTAGACTCTGTTTCGGCAAGCCATGCATCAGGTCTAAATTAAAACTGTTTAAGCCGACTGCTTTAGCAATGCTGGTGGCTTTGAGGGCTTGGGTATGATCATGGATACGACCCAAAGCTAAAAGTTTGTCTGCTTGAAAGCTCTGTATGCCGATAGAAATTCGATTAATGCCCGCTTTCACGTAGTCCTGAAATCGTTGACTTTCCACTGTGCCAGGGTTGGCTTCCATAGTGATTTCGGCATCTGGGGCGAGGTTCACTCTAGCTCGCACTCCAGATAATATACGGCCAATGGCGTTGGCAGAAAATAGGCTAGGGGTACCACCACCTATAAAAATGCTATGTATTGGCCTGTCACCCACCAAGGTGGCATCTTCGGTTAAATCATCCAGCAAGTGACTGACATATTCGGACTCGGGTAACACCTGCTGCTTTTGTCCATGTGAATTGAAATCACAATAGGGGCACTTTTGCACACACCAAGGAATATGAATGTATAAAGAAAGAGGAGGCTTTTTTAATAACAATGACAAAACACTATCCTACTAATTGGCTCAATAACTGTTGCAAGGCCTGCCCTCTGTGACTCAAGGTGTTTTTCTGTTGCTTGGTGAGCTGCGCTGAACTGCAATCTAGATCAGCTAACCAAAACACCGGATCATAACCAAAGCCATTCTCGCCATGGCATGCTTGACTGATCTGGCCTTGCCAAACTCCTTGACAGATCAAAGGCGTAGGATCATGTTCATGGCGCATAAACACCAATACACAAACAAACTTGGCCTGACGAAGGTGTGTGGGAATATCTTGCATATCAGCCAACAACTTAGTGATGTTATCTTGATCGCTGGCTTGGGGGCCGGCGAAACGTGCGGAATAAATGCCAGGGGCACCCTCTAGTGAGTCTACGACTAAACCAGAGTCATCGGCGATAGCCGGTAAACCACTCATTTTTGCTGCATGGCGGGCTTTGATAATGGCATTTTCCACAAAGGTACCACCGCTTTCCTCAGCCTCTTGGGTGATAAACTCACCTTGTGGCAGCACTTCAATATCCAGGCCACAGAGCATCGCACTTAGCTCTGTTACCTTGCCTTCATTACCGGTGGCTAATACCAGTTTATTGATCTTCTGCGGCTTAATCATTTAGGCCTTTTTTCCTCTACCTTTCTTCTTACGCTTTTTGGCGGAGGCGGTCTTCTTGGCTTTGATGGTGGCTTTTTTGGTTTTATTGCTAATCTTCTTCTTACTGGGTGCACGGGCTTCTTTATTTTCGGGCCTTAGTTCACTAATAAAACGCCTTTTAATCACTTGCTCTGTGTACCTTTCTATCTTAGGTACTATCCCAATGTCATGGGCCTCGACTAAAGAAATCGCGGTACCTTTGTTGCCAGCACGACCGGTACGGCCTATGCGATGCACATAGATATCAGCCGTTCTGGGCATATCATAGTTGATCACGTGGCTAATGTTGTCTACGTCTATGCCGCGAGCTGCCACATCGGTTGCTATTAATATTTTCACCTCACCGGATCTGAACCGTTGCATGGCCGTATTACGTTTATCTTGTGGCATATCACCTTGTAACCAACAACAGGTGATATCGGCCGAGTTAAGCTGTCCTACTAAGGTGCTCAGGCGGTCGCGGGTTTTAACAAAAACGATAGCAGACTCGACTTGCTCTTTTAAGATATGCGTGAGCAAGGCCAATTTGTGTTTAGCGTTATCGGCTAAATGGATCCACTGGTGGATCTTGCCTTGTTCTTTGCGGCTTGACTCAGCGGTCAATTCTACCGGTTCATTGAGCAGATCACCGGAAAAACGTTGGATCCCCGTGCCTTCTAATGTGGCAGAAAACAACATGCTTTGTTTACGCCAACGAGCCTCTGTGGCAATTTGGTTCACTACCCCAGAAAAGCCCATATCTAACATACGATCGGCTTCATCTAAGATCAGGCACTCTATATCTCGGCAATCAAAACTTTCTGTTTCGATATGTTCAAATAACCGCCCGGGTGTGGCCACTAAAATATCTAAATTGTTTTCTAGTAGATCACGATCGGTTCCATAATTAATGCCGCCCGTTATTACCCCACAATCTATTTGTGGCAAGTACTTACTGATGAGCTGCGCTTGTTCAAAAATTTGTAGGGCTAACTCACGGGTTGGCGTCAAAATTAATATACGAGTAGAGCCGGGTTGGCGTCGTGGGAAATCTAATAGAAACTGGCAGGCTGGCAATAAAAATGCCGCTGTTTTACCTGTCCCTGTTGGCGCAGAGGCCAAGATATCTTTGCCATTCATGGCCTCGGGGATCACTAACTGTTGAATGCTGGTGGGGGTGGTATAACCCATATCCACTACGGCACGGATCAAGTCATCATCTAACTCTAATTCTTCAAACATCTACACTGCCTAGGCCCATAAATAGGGCTATCCTAAAATTGCCGCAATTATAAAGCAGTAACCCTCACAAAGGCAGCTTTAATGCTCACAGGCCGCAGTTATTTTATGTCTCTATGCTGGACCGCAGTGCACCGGCACTTGGATTGCTTAATAAAGTGACTATTGTGCTATCTTTTCGTCTGTGTGTCATAACTTGCCTTAAGCTGACCCGCTAGGCACACTCAACTCAACCTAAATATGGAACCCTATTATGCTTGGTACTTCTCTACTCGTCATGACATTATTATTCACCGTGGCGTCAAACGCCGCAACCACGGTAATCAAGGCAGGTTATCTGCTAGATATCACCACCGGTAAATGGCAAAAAGATCAATTGGTGATCATCGAGGATGACCAGATCAGTGACATAGTTTCAGCTGATCAGGCTATACCAGAGGGATCAAGGGTGATTGATCTAAGTGCTCAATATTTATTACCGGGTTTTATGGACATGCATACCCATTTGATGGAACACCTAGCCAATAACTTTTTTGCAGGCTTATTTCAGTCTCCTCATCGAGCCGTGATTGGTGGGGTAGTGAATGCGCAAAAAACCTTGCTGGCAGGCTTTACTTCAGTACGAAATGTAGGTTCTTCAGACTATATGGACGTGGCCCTACGTAATGCTATCAATGATGGTGAAGTGCCGGGTCCTAGGATCTTTGCCGCAGGCTCAGCCCTAGGGATCACCGGCGGGCATTGTGATAACAATAGCCTTAACCCTAGCTTCGAACAAAAATCAGACGGGGTCGCTGATGGTCCTTGGGCCGTGCGAGAAATGGTCCGTAAAAATGTGAAATATGGCGTGGATGTGATTAAGTTTTGCGCCACAGGTGGGGTGTTTTCAAAAGGTACTAAAGTGGGTATGCGTCAATATACCCTAGAAGAAATGCAAGCCATAGTGGATGAGGCACATACTCACGGCAAAACAGTGGCGGCCCACGCCCATGGTACAGAGGGCATTGAGTATGCTATTAAGGCAGGCGTGGACTCCATCGAACACGCGAGCTTCTTAGATAAAAAAACCATAAAACTCGCCAAGAAAATGGGCACCTACTTTTCTATGGATATTTATAATACCGAATACACTTTGTCTATGGGGGAGGCAAACGGCGTGCCCCAAGAAAACATCGCTAAAGAGCGTCAGGTGGGCACCAAACAAAGAGAGAGTTTTTCCATGGCGGTTAAGGCCGGTGCTAACATGGTATTTGGCTCAGATGCCGGGGTCTATCCCCACGGCGATAATGGTCAACAATTTGCTCGAATGGTGACCTTTGGCATGACCCCATTACAAGCGATCCAAGCCGCCACTATCAATGCTGCTAAGTTACTTAAGGTTGAAAATAATCTAGGTCAGATAGCCCCTGGCTATTACGCCGATATGGTGGCCGTCAGCGCTGATCCATTGTCTGATATAACTGTGCTAGAGCAGGTGAGCTTTGTTATGAAGGGCGGCGTGATCTATAAACAATAATGTTGGTACTGCGCTTTTTCTGGCGCTTTTAGGTTAGAAAAAGCACTGTTCTTCATATTTCCTAGCGGGTCATTTTGCCCTAGTGTTGAGGGTGCTCACTGGGGTGTCAAGGGGTATGTGGCTAGCGAGAAACATCAGTACAGCCATATCTGAGATTGTCAGAATTGCTCAAAGCATGGCACAGGGCGACCAAACAGTTAAGGGTGAAATCTGTCAAACCTATGCAAACCATGGTGAAAAAATCACATCATATGCGGTCTTGTATCAAGGTATCAGCCCTTGAGCAGGCCCAAGGGACACTAGAGCTGGTCCGTATCACCGAACATACTGGCTAGGGTTATGAGGTAATGCACTTGTGGCAGCAGGACGCTAGTTTCCACAAGTGTCAAGAGGGCCGCTGTTAGTCTGGATAACGTTGCTGCAAAGCGCCATAGATTTTATCGCTGTAATCGTTTAGCTGAATATCTAAACCACTGAGGATCTCTACCAAGTGTTCATTGTCTTCACGGCCGTCCCATATTTTAATGTAAGCACCAGATTTATATCCATTATCTTGACGGAAAAAATTCAACACATTTTTACCCACATATTGTCGATATAGCTCGTTGGAGTCCATTTGTGCTTGCTCAACAATATGAATAAAAAGTGGCACATCAAAACGTTTAGCCGCGCATAAGCCCGCCATCAGTTCGAGGTTGTCTAAGACCCCTAACGCTTTGAAATGATAGGCAGTACCGTCAAAAGTAACAGAGCTGTGGTTAGAGGCCAACTGCTGTGCCAGGGTTTGTGCCGAGTCATCTATATTGCCGTTAAAATCGATAATGATAGCCGATAATGCAAAATGCCACACATCCACTAATTCCATTTGTAATTGTGGTAAGTCTTTTTGTTGGGCCTTCCACCATTTCCAACCGTGATGCTCGATCCCTTCCACAGACTCAATCATAGCGGCCCGTAAATAGGCATAACCTGCATGCAACCAGTCTGGATCCACTTTTTTGTTCATTTTATCTTGAAGTGACAACATAGTGCGCAGTTGTAGGGGTGATAACATAAGCTTTCTCTTTAAATTCCGGGGTTAATGGTCGTAAGCCTGCTTAATTTCAGCTATGGCGTGAATTCGTTGTGTATCTAATTGTTGTTTGATCCCGGGTCCTTCATAACCTTGCGCGATGATAGCTTGCACATCGACTTTGACCGCCCCGAGATAGGTTTGCCAAATATAATCGGCATTGGGGTAAGGGCTCTCTTCAAAGGTAGTACGACCTCGGGCATCCGCTTTACAACTGAGTAAAAAGTCAGCAAAACGTTGGGGTTTACGCCACACATCGCAGCGATTTAACATCACTAATATGGTGCTTGGCTTAAGGGCCAATGCGTGGTGAATATGAGTATGGAATTCACTGATCATCAAAGCTAAATCCCGACAATCATTGGGCACTTTCAGTCTGTTACTTAAGGTCTTAATGGCATCTAGCCCCAGTGTTTCATGACCTCTATGGGATGGCCAATTTTCTGGCGGCGTTAAACCTTTGCCTAAGTCATGAACCAGCGCCCCATAACGCACTGTGAGTTTGTCAGACAAGGCTGCCGCTTGTTGCAAGACCATCATGGTATGTATACCCGTATCGATCTCAGGATGCCATTTTGCCGGATTAGGTATGCCCCACAGAATGTCTAATTCAGGGAACCAAACCTGTAATGCCCCACAATCTCTTAGGGTCTCAAAATAGACCTGTGGAGCCTCTTGCAACAAACTGCGGGCGGTTTCTTGCCAGACCCGCTCTGCACTTAAACTGTCCAGCTCACCGCTTTTAACCATTTGTTGCATTAAGCTTTGTGTTTGCGGGGCAATGGCAAAGCCTAAGTCAAAAAATCGACTGGCGAATCTGGCCACCCTAAACACTCTTAATGGATCTTCTACAAATGCAGCCGATACATGACGTAATTGTCTGTTTTTTAAATCTTCTTGGCCATTATAGGGGTCGATGATATTACCTTGGGGATCCATAGCCATGGCATTGATGGTGAGATCTCTGCGTTGCAGATCTTGCTCTAAGGTAACCTGCTGGGATGCATCACAACTAAAACCAGTATACCCGGCGCCAATTTTTCGCTCGGTGCGAGCCAGCGCATATTCTTGTTTAGTCTGAGGATGTAAAAAAACCGGGAAATCAGCGCCTACTGGCTGATAGCCTTGGGATATCATATATTCTGGTGTGCTACCCACTACCACCCAGTCTTGATCTTTCACTGGACGGCCTAATAGCTTGTCGCGCACGGCGCCACCGACTAAATACTGTTGCATAAGTTAGGGTCATTTTTCATTTTTTCTATTATGCCCTACCGCTAGACAATGCAGAAGACCAAGGGCATAAAAAACACTATTGTGGCACTTGTGCCCAGCTAAATATCAACAGGGCCACAGGATCTTAAAAAACCATGGCAAAGAATGTTGTCAGCCTTTGACAAAACTCTGTTAACTGTTAAATTTAAACTCGCTTACTTAATAACGGATTGCTCAGCTCAAATTATGTATCTTAGCTATTTTGGATTATCGGATAACCCCTTTTCCATTGCCCCCAACCCTGATTATTTATTTATGAGTCCTAGGCATAAGGAGGCGTTGGCGCACTTAGTCTTTGGCTTGCGCGAGAGTGGGGGCTTTGTGATGTTAACTGGCGAGGTGGGCACAGGGAAAACCACTGTGTCTAGAAAGTTGTTGCAACAGCTACCAGACAACACGCAAGTGGCTATGATCATTAATCCCACCTTGTCGGCACTGGAATTATTAGCCACCCTTTGTGACGAACTGGGATTGGAGTATAAAAATAAGCACGCCAGCCTCAAGTACTTTACCGATAAGTTATTGGCCAAATTAGCCCATAACCATGAGCAGGGTATGAATACTGTTTTGATCATTGATGAAGCCCAACACTTGTTGCCAGAAGTATTAGAACAGTTACGATTATTGACTAACCTGGAAACCAATAGGGAAAAGTTATTAAAAGTGGTGTTGATTGGTCAGCCAGAACTACAACAGTTATTAAAACGTAATGAATTACGGCAATTGGCCCAACGGGTAACGGCCCGTTATCATCTTTTACCCCTATCAGCGCCTGAGGTGGGGGCTTATATTAGCCACAGATTAGGTGTCGCCAATGGTGATATTAGGCTGTTCTCGAAGTCCAGCTTAAAAACGGCTTTTGTGCTTACCGGTGGGATCCCCAGAGTCATCAATTTGCTATGTGATAGGGCATTAACCTTAACCTTCACCAAACAAATTCCTGTGGTACCTCAACATATATTTATTGCTGCAGCGCAGCAAATATTAGGCCGTGATGTGGTGCAGCAGCGCCAAGGTAAACAGTGGACTTATACCCTGTTGTTTATCTTTACTTTGAGTGCCACTTTGGGTTTTGCCTTCGGACGTCTAAATGCCTAATATCATTGCTATTGAGAGCTTACAGCCGGGCATGGTGATCTTGCGCATCATCGAACAAACCGGCTCGGTTAAGATAAAAAAGTCTGGTTTAGTGACCAGTGTGCAAATGGCCCAAGGATTAGCTCAAATGGGGGTGCAAAGCATAGAGGTAGACCCCCAACAAAGAGTTGAAATAGAAAAGCCAGAGGTAAAGAAAACGCACACAAAAAAAACCACTATGCAAAAAATGCTGCACAGTAATAACGCCAGTAAAGCCTCGATTGAGAATAGTCTTTCTGAGCAATTTAATCGCAATTTATTTTTACCCTCAGTACAAGATATGCCTTCCCCTTGGCAGATCTATAGCACCCGCTATTTATTGGTTGCCCTGATGGTGTTAGGTGGAGCTGGCTGTGGTTGGACTGTGTCCCAGTATCCCTATTTATTAGCATTAGTGCATGACTGGCAACAACCTAGCTTGGTGACTCAACCCACAGCGGTGACAGTGCCATCAACATCTTTGACTCTAGAGGCAGATATAGTGGGTTCGGGCACTAATAACATTTCAGCTGTGGATTTACTGGTCGCTGATACCTCCAGAGCAGATAGTCCTGGCGCGGCTATGCCTAATGCCCAGCAAGGACTGGCTAAAACACCACCGGCCCTTACACCCTTGGCGGAACCAGAGCCTGCACCCACATCCGCCCCCCCAAGGATTTCTGCGGACTTGCTAAAGCGTTTTAACCAAGCCTTATCAGAGGTCACAGATACCCCGGCATCAGAACCTCTAGCGGATACGTCGACCAATGGCGTGGTACCAAGAGTCGATCAGTTGCCAGCTTGGGTGCTGACAGAGTTACCCAATCTGTCTTTTTCAGCTCATATGTATGCCTCGAATGACGAACAACGATGGGTGCGAGTCAACGGTATTAGGATGGTGGAAGGGGACTTGATTGACAATAAGGTGCAGATCATTCAAATCGCACCACAGAAAGTTATTTTAACCTACGCAGGGCAAGCATTTTCCATGGCAGCATTAACAGACTGGTAAATGGCCCTGAAGTAAGTTAATCCTGGCTTGGGTTGCGTTGATAAAATACCAGAGCGCTGGCTGACGGCGCTATCATCCGTCTATTAATTCAGCCAACCTTTATGTTTAGCGTCATTGGCCAACCACACTAAAAACATCGAAATAAAGCTAACGATCATTGGCATGATAAGCCCGCACATACCGAAAACCTGCAAGGTATTAGCTATCAATAGCGTATGAATGTTATGCACGAGTACGCAGCCTAAAGACAATAATAAAATGGAGTAGGCTAGGGCGTTTTTAAGGACCAGTGCCAGTGAGCCTAATGTGCCTGAGAACACCCCAATAGCAAAAGTAATATTGGCCCACAATGGAATGCCCAGGTAGAGTTGTTGCTCTACAGCAGGCATACTTTCAATTTGCTCAGTGGTGGTGCTCATATGACTAAAAAAAGTGGCGACACCAATAACATTCCATAGGGTCAATAGTATGCTGAGCACATAAAACCACTTTGGTGATCCAGGTTCAGTTTCATTGTTACTGGTTTCGTTCATGGGGTTTCCCTTCTTCTTTTGCTAAGAATCCGACCATAGCCTAGCCTACCTAAAAGTTAGTCGAAATTTAGCTTATTGCCAGTTTACTTGGTGCTTTGCTAGCAAGGAGTAACGGGGCAAGCACAGTATATTGACAAGATCTGCTATGGACCCT
The DNA here is from genome assembly GCA_034111785.1 of Paraglaciecola sp. GTDB lineage: Bacteria > Pseudomonadota > Gammaproteobacteria > Enterobacterales > Alteromonadaceae > Paraglaciecola. The sequence goes on along the minus strand of JAWUWP010000011.1, from coordinate 29,989 downwards.
GACAACAGATAAAATGGCTCTGAACAAGCTCAGGTTTGAGTCAACAACAAAATGAACACTATACTGGCAAGGCCGCTCACATTATTCTATGGTCTTGTGAGACAAGGATGGGCAAAAATACTGTTTAAGTGTTTGCTGCTTGCTTAGCATAAGTGAAAAATTACTGTTTATTAGGATAAATTAAATGAGTGTTTTAGGTTCAGCGTTGATTTTTTTGGCCGTCACTGTGATCGCCGTTCCCATATTTAAAAAGCTCAAGTTGGGTGCAATATTGGGTTACTTGGTGGCGGGTCTCATTATTGGCCCGCAAGTCATGAATTGGGTTAACGATCCTCAAACCATATTGCATTTAGCGGAGTTTGGCGTAGTACTACTGCTCTTTGTGATTGGTTTAGAGCTGCAGCCCGAAAAACTCTGGCGTATGCGTCATCAAATATTATTGACTGGCGGTGGGCAGTTTTTATTCAGTGCCTTAATTATTGGTTTTGCGGTGCATTATATATTATCTTTTAGCCTGATCACGTCAGCGGTTATAGGTTTATCCTTAGCCTTATCATCCACCGCTTTTGCTATTCAGCTGATGAATGAACATCGTATCTTAAAGTCAGCACCTGGCCAGCAAGGTTTTTCTGTGCTGTTAATGCAAGATCTTGCGGTCATACCCATTTTGTTATTAGTGGAAAGCCTGTCTACCCAACCGGACGCCACCGCTCCCCAGTGGTGGGTGAGCATATTAGCCATAATCGGGGTGTTGGTGGTGGGTCGTTATCTGACCAATCCTTTTCTAAGGTTAATGTCCAAGTATGGCAGTGCTGAAGTGATGACAGCTGCCGCCTTACTAATAGTGATGGCCACCGCCATAGGCATGCAAGAAGCTGGATTATCTATGGGCATGGGGGCTTTTGTGGCGGGCATATTGTTAGCCAACTCGAGTTTCAGACATCAACTAGAAGCAGAAATCGAACCCTTTAAAGGACTACTGTTGGGTTTATTCTTTATTGCCATTGGCATGAACTTAGATCTGACTATCTTGATTTCAGAGCCTATCTTTATTCTGTCGGCCAGTGTGTTGCTGGTGGTCATTAAAACTGGCGTTATCTTTGTGATGCTCAAGTTAGTGAAACAAAGCAATACCGATGCGTTACGAGTGGGTTTAATGTTATCCCAAGGGGGCGAATTTGCTTTTGTGGTCATGGCTCAGGCGGCAAATAATGGGGTGATAGCAGGCAGTATCGCCAGTGAAGTGACCCTAATAGTGGGGATCTCTATGGCCCTAACCTCACCCTTGGTTATTTTACATAGCATGTGGTTTAGCAGTAGAAACTGTCCTCCAGTATATGAAACAAACAGCGATCAATCTGAGCCGGAAGTGATCATCGCCGGATTTGGTCGATTTGGGCAAGTATCAGCGCGGATCTTGGCGGCCAATGACATACGATTCACCGCCTTGGATAAGGATGCCGAGCATATAGAATTTGTTAAAGCTTTTGGCAGTAAAGTGTTTTACGGCGATGCTTGCCGTATGGATTTATTAGAAATAGCTGGCATAGCGCACGCAAGAATATTACTAATAGCAATAGATGTAGAAGAAGATGCGCTAAAAATGGCAGAGATGGTCAGTAAAACTTTCCCCCATATCCAGATCATAGCAAGAGCCAGAAACCGCAGTACCTCGGCTAAATTAAACAGTTTAGGGGTAGGAACAAATGTAAGAGAAATGTTTGCTGGTGGCCTACAAGCGGCTAACTTATTATTGCAGGCTTATGGGCACACAGAAGCGGCAGCAGATAAGATGGTGCAGATTTTTGCCAGACACGACCAAAAGCTGCTAGAGACGGCTAATGTGGAATTGATGGACATCAAACAACTAAAGGTCGCCACCCAAGAGGGACGCCACGCCCTACAAACTTTGTTTGCTCAAGATAAAAACAAAATAGAATAAAATAAAGGGGGGATGCGACCCCTATCCCTTAATTTGGCAACACCTTTAGACTGTTTATGATCATGATCACTAAAGGTGACTTTGAGTAAAAACAACACCTCGAATGCTTGGTCCTGGAACCGCTCATTTGCTTAAGACTCAAGGAGACTTAATGTAGAGAAATGAAGGTAACCTTCTTTGGCAACCGACAAAGGTGTGTATACATTATTGACGATTATGGTCGCCAGCTCTTGTTGGCTGACAATATGATAGCAAGTGGTACTCGCAAAGCGAGTACGCGGGATGTGGACTGGGCGAGGATCAACCCTACTATCATAAGAGTGGGCCTTAAGAAAAGGTTGAAAGCCATGTAATAACCTGTCTTGGCAGCCCCCATAAGACCGTCTTCACCCGTGTCCATGCTCTTTGCAGCAACCATAATAGGCGTACCTATTACAACCATTAGGATATACAGTGCCGAGCCGTAAAATTGCGGCTGGATTTAGTTAAATAAGGTGTGTCTGGCGGTGTCGCAGATCACAGCCACAGCGGGATGTTTGACCTTACGTTCCACTGAGATAGCGTAAAACTTTTGTTTGACTTGCTCAGTGCTCCCTAGGACTTCTACGTTAAAGTTTTGGCACACTTCCTCAGCGATAATGCTAGGCATAAAGAATATACCCAGTCCAGACTGACCAAAAGACTTCATCAAGGCACTGTCATCAAATTGGCCTTTAACATTGGGATAAATTTGTTGTTCGTCTAACCAATAATTAACCAGTTGCCTTATCGCAAATTGATTGGTGGGCATTAAAAGCGGCGCCTGGTTCAGTGAATGGGGAAATCCCTGGCGATATTGTTTGGCCAGCTTGGCGGTGGCGAAAAAGGTTAAACCTGACTCACCCAACTTGTGACTGTAAGCCTTAATACTCAGGCTACCGGTTATGGGGGTATCGCTAAGCACCATATCCACTTTATGTATGGCTAATTCAGCAAGAATACTTTCTACTGGCCCTTCGCGACAGGTGAGTTGTATGCCTTGATCCATATTCATACTGGGCTGTAGTATTTTTTGCACTATGGTTTTAGGCAAGGCACTGGCTGCACTGACGATAAACTCCGAAGGCCCAACTTGTGGATTACCTCTCAAGACATCTCTGAGCTCATTCCCTAGCTCAAAAATATCGTTGGCGTAACCCAAGACCAAACGCCCGGTGTCTGTTAGGCGCAAGCCACGGCCTTCCTTGATAAATAACGGGTTGCTGACGCTGGCTTCTAAAATGGATAACTGGCCACTGATGGTTTGTGGTGTGATATGCAGCTTCTCGCTGGCTTTAGCGATACTGCCTTCGTGTGCCACAACCCAAAAGTAGTGCAGGTGTTTGTAGTTAAAAGACGCTTGCATTAGAACCCCATTAAAAATCTAAAACATTGGTTTAAACGATGAATCAGTAAATAATAAACGATTTTCTCTTCATTTAATATATTGCTATCTTGATTGTGAGTGTTTAAATCAACGAGGTGTTAAAGATGATTATCGATATCCAGTCAAGACAATTTTCCCTGACTCCCCCATTAAAAGCGTTCGTCGAAGCAAAAATAAAACTCATGTTAGGCCGATATGAAACAAAAGTGAGCAGAGTGGATGTTAGCCTGTTTGATATTAATGGCCCTAAGGGCGGCGTAGATAAGTGCTGCAAGATTGTCGTTCGTCTCAATAATGTACCTTCAATAGTGGTACAAGAAACCTCAGCAGATTTATATGAAGGGATCAATAGCTGTGCTCGCAGAACCAGAAGAGCGGTGAAACGTCAGCTCAGCATCACCTCCAAAACCCGACGTAAAGTCAGTGGGTTTTTGCTTAAGGCTAAGCAACAAGCGTTATCAGGGGATATGGAGCAGGCCTAATTTAGCAATGGCCTGAACGGTGCAAATATCACACAAGCCGCCTGTTTTGACACTAGGCTGCTTGTGAATTAAGCCCACAGTATTAGGCGGTCTGCCACTGGGGTAAATTGTTTTCAAAGGCGGTGATTTCAGCGTCCATCTCTAAGGTTTGTCCTATCGCATCTAAGCCTTTGAGCAGGTTGTTTTTGTGCTGTGGGGCAATCTCAAAACTAAAATTGAGATCCGCCACAGTGACACTTTGCTGTTGTAAGCTCACTGTAACTTGGGCTTGTGCGTCACTTTTTATCAGAGCAAATAATTGGTCTATCTGCGAGCTAGTGAGCGCCACGGCCAGCAATTGATTATTGATGCAGTTACCATAAAAGATATCCGCAAAACTGGTGGCGATAACAATCTTAAAACCATAATCACCCAATGACCAAGGGGCATGTTCGCGGCTTGAACCACAACCAAAATTTTCCCGGGTGAGCAAGATGCTGGCACCTTGATAGGCGGGATCATTTAACACAAAGTCAGGATTGGGTACTTGTTCATGCTGATCCAGATACCGCCAGTCATGGAACAGATGTTTGCCATAGCCGGTGCGTGTGACTGAGGTTAAAAATTGTTTAGGTATAATTTGGTCAGTATCCACATTTGCCTGATTGAGGGGCATAACACAGCCCGTGTGAATGTTGATCCCGGTCTTGCTTGTTGTTGTTTGCATAATAATGATCCCTACTAATTATTGAAAGTCACGTACGTCGGCAAAGTGCCCGGCAAGGGCCGCTGCTGCTGCCATAGCGGGACTGACTAAATGGGTGCGCGCACCACGGCCTTGACGACCTTCAAAATTACGGTTGCTGGTAGAGGCGCAACGATCGCCTTGGCCTAATACATCATCGTTCATACCCAAGCACATAGAGCAGCCTGGCAAGCGCCATTCAAAGCCAGCCTGAATGAATATTTTATCTAATTGTTCGGCTTCTGCTTGCTGTTTGACCGCTACCGAGCCAGGCACCACTATCGCGGTGACGCCTTGGGCGACCTTGCCGGTTTTAGCGATGGCTGCCGCCGCCCGCATATCTTCTATACGGCCATTAGTGCAAGAGCCAATAAAGACATTGTTGATACTCAAATCAGCCAATCTTTGACCTGGCGTCACATCCATATATTTAAGGGCTTTAATGGCAGAGTCCTTATCTATGGGATCACTAAAGTCGGCAGGCGAGGGGATGACTTGATCCACGCCTATCACTTGCCCCGGGTTAGTCCCCCAAGTCACTTGTGGCGAAATATCCCCGGCATCTAAGACCACAAGAGTATCAAAGTGTGCATCGGTATCTGAGGCTAAGGTAGACCAATAAGCCATAGCCTGATCCCAGTTTTGGCCTTTAGGCACATATTCAAGGCCAGTTAAATAATCAAAAGTGGTTTGATCTGGTGCAATCAATCCGGCTTTAGCGCCAGCTTCGATACTCATATTGCACACTGTCATGCGCTCTTCCATGGTCAAGGCAGATATTGCATCTCCACAATATTCTATGACATGGCCAGTGGCACCCGCATGGCCAATTTTGCCTATTATGGCTAAGATAATATCTTTGGCGGTTATACCTATTGGCAAGCTGCCATTCACTTGCACTTTCATGCTCTTAGCTTTGCTTTGTTTAAGTGTTTGCGAGGCCAGCACATGCTCCACTTGCGAGGTGCCTATGCCAAAAGCTAAGGCTCCAAACGCACCGTGTGTTGCAGTATGGGAGTCACCACATACCACTGTCATGCCCGGTTGGATCAATCCCAGCTCTGGGCCAATCACATGCACTATACCTTGTTTTTGATGACCGACGGGAAACAGCTCTATGCCATGTTTCTGACAATTATCCGCCAGGGTTTGTAGCTGTAATTTATTGGTGGGCCCACAGGCATCTATGGCCAATGAACGGGTTGATATGCTGTGATCCATAGTCGCAAAGGTGCGCTGGGGACAGCGCACTTTACGACCTTTTTCTTCTAACCCAGCAAAGGCTTGGGGGGTCGTCACTTCGTGGATCAAATGTGTGTCTATATAAATCAAGCCTTCTTGACCAATAGCAGTCGGCTGTTGGGCATTGATAATATGGGCTTGCCATATTTTTTCATATAAAGTGGTGGCCATTAAACTTACCCTCTAAGGTGATCTGTTTTTAAATTATGTGGGTGTTAGGCAATCAATGCCGCGATATAGTCGCCCACTTCACTGGTGCTCTTGGCGAGATGTCGCTGCTGTGGTGCCAATAGCTCGCCGGTTAATATACCATCGCCTAAGGTTTTCACTACCGCCGCTTCTATTGCGTCAGCCGCTGCGGTTTCATTTAAGGTGAAACGTAATAACATAGCCGCAGATAAGATCTGGGCAATAGGGTTAGCAATGCCTTGACCGGCGATATCAGGGGCAGAGCCGCCAGCCGGCTCATACAATCCAAACCCTTGTCCATTGATACTGGCCGAAGGTAATAAACCCATGGAGCCGGTGATCATGGCGCATTCATCTGAGATAATATCACCAAATAAGTTAGAGCAAAGCATCACATCAAACCCATTGGGGTAACGGAGTAATTGCATAGTGGCATTATCGATATAGATATGTTCAAGGGCCACGTCTGGATAGTCCTTGGCTACTTGTTCTGTGACTTCCCGCCATAAACGGCTGCACACTAATACATTGGCTTTGTCTACGGATGTGACTTTTTTGCCACGTTTGCGCGCAGCCTCAAATGCACTAATAGCAATACGTCTAATTTCTTTGCGAGAATAACGCATAGTGTCGTAGGCAAATTGTTCCTCACCTTCGCCTTCTAATCCCTTGGGTTGACCAAAGTAAATGCCGCTGGTTAGCTCGCGTATCACCAACACATCAAATCCACTGGCGGCGATATCCGCTCTAAGAGGAGACAAGTGTTCTAGCCCTGGATAGATTTTAGCGGGGCGTAAGTTACTGAATAAATCAAAATGGCTACGCAGGGCGAGTAAAGCCGCGCGCTCTGGACGTTGTTCTAAGGGTAAACTGTCCCACTTAGGACCACCAATAGAACCAAACAAAATAGCCTGAGCTTGCTCACAACCTGTTAAGGTCGCTGCTGGCAGGGCTTGACCGTGCTGGTCAATGGCATAACCACCTACATCAAAATCATTCAATTGAAATTTCAGATCGAACTTTTTACTCACCGCAGCTAGTACTTTTTTGGCCTCGAGCATGACTTCTGGGCCAATTCCATCACCTGCCAATACGGCTATCTTGTACTCTGACATTGTTCTTTATACCCCTGCTATTTTAATATTTTGTTTTTTCTGATGGTCGATCTGATCGGCCAAATGTGTATTGTTGAGCACATAAATCAGCGCTTTTACCCCAGACTCCACTATATCTGTGGCTAAACCAATGCCATTAAATCGTCGACCATTATACTCTGCCACCACCGACACTTGGGCTAGGGCATTCGCCCCTTCGCCTTTAGAGTCCAATTTAAAATCAACGATCTCTACCTTGTTGTGACCTAATACTTTGGTAATAGCATTGTAGGAGGCATCTACTGGGCCATTGCCCGTTGCCGATTCGGTAATTTCTTTATCGCCCACTCGCATGCTCACTGTGGCACTAGGAATGATCTCTTTACCCGAATTGGCTTGTAAATAGGTTAATTGATAATGGGCTTGCTCGTGCTTTTGTTGGCTAAAAAACAGTAAGGCTTCTAGATCGTAATCATAGACTTGGCCTTTTTTGTCAGCCAGCTTTACAAAAGAGGCATAGACAGTATCTAAATCAAAGTCGGTCTCTTTATAGCCCAACTCCGTCAATCTATGTTTGATCACATGGCGACCAGAACGAGAGGTCAGGTTTAAATTATTTTTGTTGATACCGACACTTTCTGGGGTCATGATCTCGTAGGTGTTTTCACCTTTTAATACGCCATCTTGATGGATCCCAGATGAGTGAGTAAAGGCATTCGCGCCCACTATGGCTTTGTTGGCTTGCACCGGCATATTACAAATATTACTCACTAACTTAGAGGTACGAGATATTTCCTGACTCTTAATATTGGTCACTAAACCTAATTTAGCTTGGCGGGTCTGCAAGATCATGGCGATCTCTTCCAATGAACAGTTACCTGCACGCTCACCCAAGCCATTGATGGTCGCTTCTACCTGCCGTGCACCTTGTTCGACTGCGGCCAGTGAATTGGCTACCGCTAAGCCTAGATCATTGTGGCAATGCACAGAGATGATAGCTTTATCGATATTCGGCACCCGATTAAATAGATCTTGAATAATGCCGCCAAATTCTGTGGGGGTAGTGTAACCCACAGTATCAGGTATATTGACTGTGGTGGCTCCTGCGTTAATAGCCGCCTCGACCATACGACACAAATAATCCATATGGGTGCGTCCGGCATCTTCACAAGAAAATTCCACGTCGTCGGTATAGCGACGAGCATGTTTTACCGCCTGTACTGCCATTTCTACCACTTTGTCTTGAGACATGCGCAGCTTGGTATTCACATGAATATCAGAGGTGGCGATAAAGGTATGAATACGGAATCGCTCCGCCACTCTCAATGATTCGCCGCAGGCATCAATATCTTTGGCTAGGGCCCGAGACAGACCACAGACAGTGGCATTTTTCACTTCTCGGGCAATGGTTTGCACCGATTGAAAATCGCCAGGAGAGGACACAGGAAATCCCGCTTCAATCACGTCAACACCCAGACGTTCTAAGGCTAGCGCAATAGTCAGTTTTTCCTTGACGCCTAAGCTGGCAGGTAGCGCTTGTTCGCCATCCCGCAAGGTGGTGTCGAATATTTTAACTTGGTTTGACATACCTTCTCCTTTATTACTGTTGTCTGTTATTGCTGGGTGATTGACAGATATAAAAAAACCCGTGCTGAGCACGGGTTTTTTGTAAACTGGTTTAACGCTTGCTTACAACCTACCCGTGCAGTCTTGCTGCCAGCAGGAGTAATTGAGTGGTAAAAGCGTTATTCATTTATTTAGTTCTTTTTTGATTGCAAAAAATGCTGATGACAGTTGTAACGCCAAAGCCACACTGGGTCAACAATTGTTGACACTTATTGATATAACCTTATGGAATAATACCCTTCGCCTAGTGTCAGTGCTTAAAAATCAATCGACTTTTAAACACGATCAAGGATGATTGAGCACAGTGCGGGTTATCACAGTCTAACGAAAGGTTTTCCAGTCGATGGATAAAGACAAGCGTAACTCTCGTAATGACAAGGCACGATTATGGCCTTTGCCTTTGTGGGTCCAACTGTGTCCACAACAGCCAGCGCTAAAAATAGCTTTAGTGGGTTTGAGTAAGCGCACCGTTATTGCCTGTGGATCAGTAAGATCCTCTTGTATAGGGCAACCCGTTATATTAAACCAACCAAACTTATTGGCGTGTAAACGCTGGTCTGACAGCGCTAGCTTGTCTATTGAGTCTAATTCAATATGTTCAAAGCCTAGGCTTTGAACATGTATGGCAATAGCACTGCCAATTTGAATATCTTGGCTAAACCAATTCTGGGTTTTAATGAGATCATAATGATGGGCCATACATTTGGCTGCTTGTTTGGCCTGCCAACTGGCATTATGTATGTCTACTGTTAAGGGGGAGCTATGTTGCAACAGGCTATAAGCTGTGCGTTTCACATGATGCCTAAGGCCGGCTAACTTTCTTTGTAATAAGCTAATGTTAGCCATAGGCAGCTGGGATAAGCTGGCAAGCTCTCTTTCATATAAGGCATTGCATAGCTCTGCGAAATGCAGCTGACGGTGATCCTCAGAAAATATGTCTACCTGTTGTTTAGAAGTGATCAGCATAAAATGTAAAATGGCCAGCAAGGCTGACCATTTTATACCCTATAACAGATAATTTGCAGCTTTATTATTAACTGCGCTCTTTAACTGTGATTTGTGGCGCTTATTGGCCTTTTATTTCTTTACGTCCGCCGTAGCTAACACTGCCCGCTAGGGCTTCTTCAATACGTAATAATTGATTGTACTTAGCCACACGATCCGAACGACATAATGAGCCGGTTTTGATTTGACCTGCCGCTGTGCCTACGGCTAAATCCGCTATGGTGGCATCTTCTGTTTCGCCACTACGGTGTGAAATCACCGCGGTAAAACCGGCATCTTTAGCCATACGAATGGCTTCTAAGGTCTCGGTTAAGGTGCCAATTTGATTGAACTTGATCAAGATTGAATTGCCCACGCCATTGTCGATACCCCGTTTGAGTATCTTAGTGTTAGTCACAAACAAATCATCGCCAACCAGTTGCACTTTATCACCGGCTATTTTGGTTAAATAGGCCCAGCCATCCCAATCACTCTCGTCTAATCCATCTTCGATGGAAATGATCGGGTATTTGTTTGCCAAGTCGGCCAAATAATCACTAAAACCATTTGAATCAAACACCGAACCTTCACCTTTAAGATCATACTTGCCATCCACATAAAATTCAGATGCCGCGCAATCCAGGGCTAAGGTCACATCTTTATTCATTTGATAACCCGCCGCTTCTACGGCTTGAATGATCACTTTTAAGGCTTCTTCGTTTGAGCTTAAATTTGGCGCAAAACCACCCTCGTCACCTACAGCGGTACTTAGGCCTTTAGCATTCAGTACTTTTTTCAGGCTATGAAATATTTCTGCGCCCATACGCAAGGCTTCACGGAAGCTACTTGCCCCTACAGGCTGTACCATAAATTCTTGGATATCCACGTTGTTGTCGGCATGCTCACCACCATTGATGATGTTCATCATAGGCACGGGCATTGAGTATTGACCTGGCGTGCCGTTAAGCTCCGAGATATGTTGATACAGTGGAATGTTTTTGTGGATCGCAGCGGCCTTAGCCACAGCCAAAGACACGGCCAATATAGCGTTGGCACCAAAGGTTTCTTTATTTTCGGTACCATCAAGGTCGATCATTATATTATCGACACTTTGTTGATCGCCTGCATCACTGCCTAACAAAGCACTTTGGATTTCATTGTTAATGGCGGCGACGGCTTTTAATACGCCTTTGCCCAAATAACGACTCTTGTCGCCATCTCTCAGTTCTAGCGCTTCTCTGGAGCCAGTTGATGCGCCAGATGGTGCACAGGCTCTTCCCATTGCACCAGACTCTAAATAGACGTCGGCTTCTACTGTAGGGTTACCCCGTGAGTCCATGATCTCACGGCCAATTATTTTACTGATCTTTGACATAGTGTTTGCCTTTAATTATTGCTTTTATAGTAGTCCCCGGCAGCCTTTACAAATCCAGCAAAAAGCGGATGGCCGTCGCGAGGGGTAGAGTTAAATTCGGGGTGAAACTGTCCAGCCACAAACCAAGGGTGATCTTCTATTTCTATCACTTCTACTAAGCGTTTATCGGTAGACAGACCTGTCACTTTTAAACCCGCTTGTTCAAGTTGATCTCTTAGGTTGTTGTTGACTTCATATCTATGTCTGTGACGCTCATATATTTCACTGGCGCCATATAGCTCATGTACTTTACTACCAGGTATCAGATGACATAGTTGGCTACCTAAACGCATAGTGCCACCGAGATCTGAGCTTTCGCTCCGTGATTCAGTAAGACCGGCTGCATCTAGCCATTCTGTGATCAAACCCACCACCGGGAAAGGGGTTTCGTTATCAAATTCTGTGCTGTTAGCGCTTTCCATGCCAGCAACGTTACGTGCATATTCGATGATGGCCACTTGCATGCCTAGGCAAATACCTAAATAGGGTACCTTGTTTTCTCTGGCATATTTGGCTGCGGCTATTTTGCCTTCTATGCCTCTTTCACCAAAACCACCTGGCACCAAGATCGCGTCCAAATTTTTAAGTACTTGCTCGCCTTTGGTTTCCACATCTTGAGAATCAATATAACGGATGTTTACCGTAAGACGGTTTTTTAAGCCTGCATGTTTGAGGGCTTCGTTAACAGATTTGTAGGCATCGGGCAGCTCCACATATTTGCCAATCATGCCAATCGAGACTTCGCCACTAGGATTAGACTCTGCATAAAGTACTTGTTCCCACTCCGTTAAATCGGCCTCTGGGCAATCTAAACCAAAACGCTCAACGACTAGGTTATCCAGACCTTGGGCTTTTAACATAGCCGGTATTTTATAAATACTGTCCACGTCTCTTAGGGAAATAACGGCTTTGTCTATCACGTTGGTAAACAAGGCGATCTTAGAGCGTTCATTTGAAGGCAAGGGCACCTCAGAACGACAGACCAAGATATCCGGCTGCACACCCACAGAACGCAATTCTTTAACCGAGTGCTGGGTGGGTTTAGTTTTCACCTCACCTGAGGCGGCTAAATAAGGCACTAAGGTTAAATGCATAAACATGGCGCGGTTGCGACCCACTTCAACACCAAGTTGCCGTATGGCTTCAATAAAAGGTTGTGACTCTATGTCCCCTACAGTGCCGCCGATTTCTACTATGGCCACATCCACCCCTTGAGCGCCTGCTATCACTCGTGCTTTTATCTCATTGGTAATATGGGGGATAACTTGAATAGTGGCGCCTAAGTAATCGCCTCGGCGCTCTCGCTTTAGCACTTCTTCGTAGACTCGACCGGTAGTGAAGTTGTTACCTTTGGTCATACGAGTACGAATAAAACGTTCGTAATGGCCTAAGTCCAAATCGGTTTCAGCCCCATCGTCGGTCACAAACACTTCACCGTGTTGGATAGGGCTCATCGTTCCGGGGTCTACATTAATATACGGGTCTAGTTTAAGCATGGTGACGTTTAAGCCCCGTGTTTCTAGAATAGCCGCAAGTGAGGCAGCTGCAATGCCTTTTCCAAGTGATGATACGACACCACCTGTGACGAAAATATAATTTGTCATGAGAACCCTAAGGCGTTTGAGATGAATAGGTTGTTGTACTGTTTGGCTTGACTCATTAGCTTATAACACCAGCTAAAGGTTGTGGATAAAACCACTACCAGACGGCCACATATTATAAACAGATCCGCTAAAGCAAACAATTTAAAACCGCTCTGCAAGTGAAATTAATCTGATCGTTTGTCCTTCATCAACCAATCCGCCCTTTAGTTGAGTGTTTAACTTAGTTTGTGGAGGCTAATAATTTCAGCTGATATAGGTACTCTAAGGCCTGTTTGGGCGTCAAATCATCAGGATTGATATGTTTAAGGCTCAAGCGTAATTCGTCCACCGCATCAAGCATATCCAGTTGTTGCTCACTGTTATGGGACGATACGCTAAGGGGAGGGGATTGTTGTTCAAGCTGGACTAGTTTTTGTTTGGCTTTTAGGATGACAGACTTAGGCACGCCTGCTAATTGCGCCACTTGTAATCCATAACTCTTACTAGCCGCACCTTCTTGTACTGCATGCATAAAACGAATGCTTTCTTCGTGCTCTACCGCATCTAAGTGCACATTGGCTAGTTCTGGCAAGTCTTCGGCCAGTTGCGTGAGCTCAAAATAGTGGGTGGCAAACAAGGTATAAGATTGTAGCTTTTTAGCTAGATATTCTGCGCAAGCCCAAGCCAAAGATAGGCCATCATAAGTGCTGGTGCCTCTGCCTATTTCGTCCATTAACACTAAGCTATTGGCGCTAGCATTGTTGAGGATGTTGGCGGTTTCGGTCATTTCCACCATAAAGGTAGAGCGTCCAGAGGCTAAATCATCGGAGGCCCCTATACGGGTAAAAATACGATCTATTGGGCCAATTTTGGCGTTCTCTGCGGGAATAAAACTGCCAATATAGGTCATTAATACCAGCAGTGCCGTTTGCCGCATATAAGTGGATTTACCGCCCATATTGGGTCCAGTGATCACTAACATTCGTCTACTTGGCGTGATCGCAATTGGGTTCGCAATAAAAGGCGTTTGCATCACATGTTCAACCACAGGGTGGCGACCTTGGGAAAAATGAATACCACTTTGTGTGCTTAGCTCAGGACAAGTGTAATTTAAGGTTTCGGCCCGTTCTGCTAAATTGGTCAAAACATCAAGCTCAGATAAGGCTTCGGCGCTTTGCATCAATTGACCAAGCTGGGGTAATAATTGGTCAAACAAATCCTCGTATAAGCGCTTTTCCAAGGCTAATGATTTGCTTTGACTGGTGAGCACTTTATCTTCGTGCTCTTTTAATTCTGGAATAATATATCGTTCATTGTTTTTTAAGGTTTGCCGGCGCACATAGTCGGCCGGTACTTGCTCGGCAGCACTGCGACTGACTTCAATAAAGTAACCGTGTACGCGGTTATAGCCCACTTTTAAACTAGGGATCCCGGTCCGCTGTTTTTCTCGTAGCTCAAGTGCATCTAAGTAGTCGGTGGCACCTTTAGACAACGCGCGCAGTTCGTCGAGCTGAGGATCGTAAGCGGTTTTGATCACGCCACCATCGCGGATCAGCACTGGTGGGTTTTCTTCGATAGCCCGCTCCAGTAAATCGGCAAAATCCGGAAATTGGCTGATATTATGAGATAATTGCATCAAGCCGGTGTTGGCCGACTCGGCACTAAGATTGGTGACAAAGCTCTGGATATCTGGCAGTAATTTGAAGGCCTCACGCAGCCGGGCAAAATCTCTAGGCCGAGCTGAGCGCAAGGCTAAACGAGCGAGGACTCTTTGCATATCGCCCATTTTTTTAAGGCAGTCTTGTAATAGCGGATAATCACTGTTTAACAAAGACTTAATATTTAACTGACGGTGCTTAAGTTGTTCGATATCTGTCAGTGGCCTATGTAACCAGCGTTGTAATAAACGACTGCCCATAGGGGTAGAGGTTTTGTCTAAGACACTGATCAGTGTGTGTTCATTGCCTCCCGACAAATTTTGGGTGAGTTCTAAATTGCGTCTGGTGGCGGCATCCATCAATACCGTATCTGTTAGCCTTTCAACCTTGATATTACGGATATGGGGCAGTGCGCTGCGCTGGGTATCTTTGATGTATTGCATCACACAGCCTGCGGCACACAAGCCAATTTTGTAAGAGGCTACCCCAAAACCTGTGAGCTCTTTGGTGGCAAATTGGGCGTTAAGCTGTTTGTTGGCCGTGGCAAAATCAAACTCCCATTGGGGCCGGCGTCTTAACCCTTTGCGCTGCTGGATAATAAAAAAGTGACTGAAATCCTCTGGGTATAATAACTCAGCTGGATTGGTGCGCTGCACTTCTGCAGCTAAGGCCTCTTCATCTTGCGGTTCACAAAGCGTGAAATGCCCTGTGGTGACATCCAAAGTGGCATAGCCAAAAAACACCTGACTGTTTTTCTTAATGCTCACCACAGCCGCCAGTAGATTATCTTGTTTGTCTTCCAGCAATGCTTCGTCTGAGACTGTGCCTGGGGTGACAATACGCGCCACTTTGCGTTCCACTGGACCCTTGCTGGTGGCCGGGTCCCCGACTTGTTCTACAATCGCCACAGATTGGCCCATCTTCACCAATCGGGCTAAATAATTTTCCACCGCATGATAAGGCACCCCTGCCATAGGAATGGCATTGCCGCCGGACTTACCACGAGCGGTGAGGGAGATATTTAATAATTCTGAGGCCTTTTTTGCGTCATCAAAGAACAATTCGTAAAAATCGCCCATACGATAAAACAATAAAATATCGGGATGCTCAGCTTTAATCTTAAGATATTGCTGCATCATAGGGGTATGTGATTGTATGGGGGGGCTAATAGAGCCAGATCCTAAAAGATTATTCGACGACATAATAAATAGTTGTTTCTTTCTTTCTATCCAAGGGGTAGCGTGACATCTTCATCGCTAACGCCCTTAACCAAGTTAATAATATGACACCAGACATAAAATATTTAGCCCAACAATTAGGCCATCAATTAGCCTCCAAGCACTGGCAAATCACCTGTGCTGAGTCCTGCACAGGAGGAGGGATAGCATACGCCATAACTAGTACTTCTGGAAGCTCCGCATGGTTTAAAAAAGGCTTTGTTAGCTATTCTAATGAAGCCAAGCAAGATCTACTTGGGGTGCAGCTAAGCACCTTAGAAAAATGGGGGGCGGTGTCGGCCCAGACAGTAGAAGAAATGGCCCATGGCGCTGCAATCCAGGCCGATGCCCAAGTGGCTATTGCCGTAAGCGGCATCGCTGGACCCGAGGGTGGCAGTGCCTGCAAACCTGTAGGTACAGTGTATTTTGGTTTTAGCCTGCACGGCCACCGCTCAAGTCTACAAAAACAGTTCAGTGGTGATAGAGATGCCGTAAGGCAACAAGCCATTGCCTTTGCTTTGGCCCACACAAAAGATCTCATTGTTTGAATAAGAGGGGCAGCGATATTTTCAAAAAATTTCAAATTCTGCTTGTAACTGTATAACCATACAGTATACTTTTAGCCCACTACCGAACAGAATAATCTAGTGAATCAATTATGTACTAGATGATAACCACAAAGGACATTCCTGATGGACGATAATAAAAGCAAAGCCTTAAGTGCCGCCTTAGGCCAAATTGAGAAACAATTTGGTAAAGGCTCTATCATGAAGTTGGGCGATAACAAGTCTATGGATGTTGAAACCATCTCTACTGGTTCTCTTGGCTTGGATGTAGCATTAGGTGCCGGCGGTTTGCCTTTGGGCCGTATCGTCGAAATCTATGGTCCTGAGTCTAGTGGTAAAACGACTTTAACTTTAGAAGTCATTGCCGAAGCCCAACGTAATGGCAAGGTCTGCGCTTTTATTGATGCCGAGCATGCATTGGATCCTATCTACGCAGAAAAGCTAGGAGTGGATGTTAACGAGTTATTGGTTTCTCAACCTGATACCGGTGAGCAGGCCCTCGAAATTTGTGACATGTTGACCCGCTCTGGTGCGGTTGACGTGATAGTAGTAGATTCGGTGGCAGCGCTAACACCAAAAGCTGAAATTGAAGGTGATATTGGTGACTCACATATGGGCTTAGCGGCACGTATGATGAGCCAAGCCATGCGTAAATTAACCGGTAATTTAAAACAATCTAATACCATGTTGATTTTTATTAACCAGATCCGGATGAAAATTGGCGTAATGTTTGGTAGTCCAGAAACCACTACTGGTGGTAATGCCTTAAAATTCTATGCCTCGGTACGCTTGGATATTCGCCGTATTGGTGCGGTGAAAAGCGGTGACGAGATAGTGGGCAACGAAACCCGAGTCAAAGTGGTGAAAAACAAGATAGCGCCGCCCTTTAAGCAAGCTGAATTTCAAATCATGTACGGCGAAGGTATCAATAGCCACGGCGAATTGATTGATCTTGGTGTGACCCATAAAATGGTAGAAAAAGCTGGCGCTTGGTATAGCTACAACGGTGAGCGTATCGGTCAAGGCAAGGCTAATTCTATTGTGTACCTCAAAGAACATCCAGATATGGCCAAAGACATTGATCAGCGTTTAAGAGCTTTGTTGCTATCAAAAGAGACGCCTAAAGAAGAGCCGAAAAAATCAGAAAAAGCTTAATCTAAGAGCGGCTATCATATGAGTCATAACTGACTTGGACCGATCAAAAAAACACCCAATAGGGTGTTTTTTTTGATCGGTTAGCCTAGTATTAATTGGCGTTTAGTCTCACTAAGCGAGCCTTAAACCGTTTTCGATATTTTACCGTGGCTTTTGGCCCAGCTATCGGGAATTTTTCCTTGTAACACATAGGAAAAGGCAATGAGTTCGGCTATCACATGGTACAGCTGATCGGGGATCTCTTGGCCTAAGTCTAAGGTGGCCAGAAAGTCGCTGAGATAGGGATCTTCATGAATTAAGATGCCGCTCTGTTTGGCTAAGGCGACGATTTCATCGGCCAGTTCACCAAAGCCTTTGGCTATGACCTTAGGAGCCTCACCTTTGACACCTTGTTGATACTTTATGCCAACGGCACTCTTTTGTTTTGGCTGCTTGTTTTGTTTGCTCTGATTCGAATGTTTAGCTTTGTTGGGGGGGATTTTAGCCATAGCGGTCTCCTATGCCTTTGCCTGAAATACTTGGTAGGGCCTGTCTTGCAAACTGTCGGGTATTTTGCCTAACTGACATTGGCTCTTAGCTAGGGTGATCCCTAGACTCTCCAGCTTTCTTTTTAATAAGGGCAAATAATTCATCACTTGTTGCTGAACCCCTGGGTTAGAGGCATAAAAGTTTATTTCCAAATTATCAGGCCTTAATTTTGCTTTGGTTAACAACTCCCCTAACTCTCCCACTGCGAGTTTCATGGTCAGTTGCCAAGCCTTAGTGTCCCCTGCATCATTAGATTGCTGGTGTTGATGATCATTTTCGCGTTTGATCAGTATCTCAATATCTCGAATACTGCCCCCCAATGCACAGGGAATATTATAATGAAACGTTTCTTGGCCCTGAAGCATTTGCTCGGCATTGGCCAGCTTACTGCTTTGATGACCCGATAATAATCGGCCGATCTCGCGCATCAACTGATGCTTTTGTTCCAACTGTGAAAACTCATTTAAGGCCTTGGGACTGACACTTTGTTTAACCTTGCCTGAGCCGCCGACAACCCGGGACAAGACTTGCGTGATCTGATCCGCTCGGCTAGTTTGATTGCGGGCCAGTCTAGCGGCAAGGGACACTTGCAACAAAGTCACTAAACCACCGAGTAAACCTTGGCCGGTGCTCGGCGCGGTCAATTGCAAAGGTCCAATCGCCAGAGCCGGTAAGCTTAATAATTGTCTTAATTGCGCCGCATCTTGCTCTTTGCCCTGGGGCAATGCTTGGCTGATTTGTTGTGCCACCTGCTCAATCAATACTTTTGTGGGCAGTTCTGGGCTCCCTTTAAAAGCATCCAGATCCAGCAGCGCTTTTTGAATATTTTGCAGAGGCCCAGCGGGTGTCTCTGCTTTGGCTTGCACCACACGCATAAGTTGTTGGATCACTGAAGATTGTTCGGCTTTACTGGTTAATTGGTGGGGATTAACCCCGGCTATTTTGTCGATATTTTGCTGCAATGCTAAGGACAGCTCTGCTGCGGCTTGTTTTATATGACTTGGAAAACCAGCCTGACGGTTATTGCTTAGCCACTCAGACAAGTCTTTTTGTACAGCTTGCAGGGAAGATTGGTGGCTGGTTTTAGTTTGCACCAGCGCGGCTAAGCCTTGTACTAGGCTAGCCTGCTCAAGCTTAATGTTGATCTGTGGCAGTTTTGTGTCACCCGTGGCAGTGATGTGTTCACGGATCGCGTTGACTAAGGGATTAGCCAGCTTTTGCAAGGCTTTTTGATCGGCCGCGCTGATCACAGTAGGTTGACCGCCCGCTTGGTTATTGACTATGGGCTGCGGCGTATTCTGGCCGCTGCTGGCTTGCGCCAAGGCTAGGGGCTGATTGGCTTGCTGCAACTGATTAAGGACAGCTTGGTGGCCAGGTATCTTGAGAGCACTCAAGTTCTGGGCTAGCGCTTTGGTGAGCAGTAATTGCGCGGCGGGTTGATCGCTGCCTAACTGTAGTTCAATTTTACCACTGCTGGCTACTAGCAGCTTGGGGTTTTGCTCAATGCCCTTTTGTAGTTGTGCAACTAGCGCCACATCTTGAGGTACAGAGCTCTTAGATAAGTGTGTCAATAGGGGGTTTAATGGCAACTCCAGTGCGAGTGGCTGTGATTTTGCCAGTTCCATTAATACGGCTTTGATGATGGGCAGGGCAATATCAGGGCTAATCACTAGATTGATCAGCTTCTGCAGACTATGTGCGGATCTATTCGCCGCTGATTGGCCGGCTAAGGGCAAAGTGTTGGGCCGGGGTATCACTAGAGGATCTTGTATCTTATTGCCTACAGGCTGTGTTGTGTTTGTGCCTTTAGTTAGATCATTGGCTGGTGGTTGAATGGTGACATTAACTTGCCAATTCACCCCTTTAGGCACTATGGCTAGGCTGATCTTATCGGCAATACTCATTGACTGCCCGTGTTTCACTGGCAGCAAAATATTGATGGGCGGACTCAAGTCGGTGATTTTTAATGCAATCTGGCTGTGCTTGGGCTGACTCGATACCCGAGGTGTTAATTGTCCTTGGGTAAGACTCAGCAAATCTATATTGGACTGACTGGTAGGGGGGGTAGCAAGGCCGTGACTCCCTTGGGGCAAATTGACTAAGGTGGCATTTAATTGAGCCAATACTTTTAGCAGGTCGACCTTTGATAGCTGACTATTGGCCACTAGTTGTTTAGGCGCGATTGTCAGTAGACTACTAATTTGTTGTTCATTAAGGGGGATAGTCTTACTGCTGCTGGGATCCCCAACTGGGAAGAACTCAAGAGCGGGCTGCGGGCTATTAACAATCCTGATCTGATGAGGCTGGCCCTCTAATAACTTACCTGTCACTTGAGCTGCTGGCAGCAGCACTGGCTTATATTTTGCTGCGTTAGCTGAACTTGCCGGACTGAGGCTAACGAACTGGTTACTCTCGTGTTTTACAATGACAGCCACACTTTGTCCAGTCAGGTCTGAGTTCCCTGTGCTTGGTTTTAATTGGCTCAGCGCTTGGGTAATGGCAGAGAGGGTGCGGGCAGAAATATCGGTCATCTTAGGTTATCGGCCCAAATCAATAATTATGAATGAACAGACAGTCTACTCTTATCTACCCATGATTGGTTGTTCCTTGGATCTAAAATCTTGCTCGTAGCGCTTTCAGCCCATGCTATGGCCATGGCGTTTGGTAAATGCCGTAGAGTTGAAGCTCTGAGGCATTACAGCAACGCCAGCTAAGTGACAAAACGTCCATAACTATCTGTCTTTTCGCACCTAAAAATGTCATTAAAAAAGCTTGATATTGCCCAGATAATTGATGGAGCAATCCCTGAGCCATATAACGATAAGCTTATTTCTTTCGGTCAACTGGTTGAGGCTATGATCCTAAATGGATTAGCTTGGGTTGGGCGCACCTTACACATCTATCAAACTTTATCAGCGAATGTTGTCGAGCATTTAGGGCTGCCAAACGAGGGCATTCACTTAGACTCGACCAGCATTCATGTTGATGGTCAGTATGATGAGGATAACCAAGCGGTTAAGCTAGTGCGAGGATATAGTCGTGACCATCGTCCAGAGTCGAAGCGAGGTGTCCTTAACCTGATCACTGAAAACAAGGCCGGTATCCCGGTGCACATGCAAGCAGCCAGTGGCAATATTAACGACAATGAAAGCTTTAAAAATATTGTTAAACACCACATTAGTCCCTTAAAAGTGGCTCAAGACAGCCAATATTTCATTGCCGATGCCGCCCTCTATACTGCACAAACCATGCAATCACGGGATGAGCAAAAACAGTTATTTATTTCTCGCGCCCCACAAAAATGACAGCAAGTAAAAGAAGCCATCGCCGAGAAAGACACACTAGATTTCAAAACACTTGATAATGGCTACAGCGGTGCATGGTGTGATTCTGACGATGGAGATGTAAAACAGCCTTGGTTATTAATAGAAAGCGAGCAAGCGAGAGCAACATACGCTAGATAAACGTATGGAAAAAGCAGCAAATGAAGCCCTTACATCGTTCAAAAAGCTGAGTCGTCAACGTTTTTCCTGTTCATTAGATGCAGATAAGGCACTAACAGTATGGCTAAAGTCTCATAAAGAGCTTGCCATCAATGACAGCGAAATACTTAAGTTAGCCGTATTAAAACAAAGTGGTCGTCCGAAGCTCAATCAACTACCTGATAGTGACGAATACTCAATAACAGGGCAACTGTATTGGACGCTAAAAGGTCGAGATGAACGGTTACAAGCAAAAGGCATGTTTATGTCAGCCAGTAATGACTTGAGTGAAACCCTCACAATGGAAAAAATGCTTAGCCTCTACCAATCGCAGCAAAGTGTAGAAAAGGGTTTCAGACTTTTAAAGAGCCTAGACTTTTAACGTCATCACTTTATTTGAAAAACCTGAAAGCATTGAAGCACTATTAATGGTCATGACTTGCTGCTTAATGGTTTACGCGGCGCTGGAGCATAAAATCAGAATAGAATTAAAAGCTCAGTCTGCATATTTTCCTAACTTAAAATACAAACCGTGCCAAAACCCAACCGCTCGTTGGGTATTCTTTTGTTTCCAGGGGGGGGATTAACAGTAAATGGGGAGCAACAATTAGTCCTAAATGTAGAGGACAGAAACAGTATGATCATTAATTACAAGGGCAGTCTCTATCAGCAAATTTATTCCTAAAGTGCTGCGGAATGTCGGATCTAAGGATTAAATGGCCAACCTAGGGTCAGCCAAATAAAATTGCCAGATATTACTAGGTATATCATTTACTTATGGGCGCTACTCAAGCCGTGTTTTTTCAGTTTTTGCAGCAGACTCTGATAATATCCGTTAAAGGGCATCCAATCTTGGTCCAAAAATCGTTCGAGACCCTGTTAGCAAAAAAATCAATAGGTATACATTGAGTTATGAAGTGCAAAACTATCCTACTGGCATCTGTGTTCATTATGGTTGCGACACCCAATACCGGGATAGCAGCCACCATCTCTGATAAAGAG
Source organism: Paraglaciecola sp. (assembly GCA_034111785.1). GTDB lineage: Bacteria > Pseudomonadota > Gammaproteobacteria > Enterobacterales > Alteromonadaceae > Paraglaciecola. The sequence continues at coordinate 7,696 of JAWUWP010000011.1, read as the reverse complement.
GCAGCAGTGCTAGTTGAGAGGCTCACTTAACTAGAACGAGAAGTGAGCTTGTTACGCAAAAGGTTGAGTTTAATAGTCGCAGAGCAACAAGTTCCAAGTAACGCAGTTCTTATCGCCACGGGAAACAACAAAATAGCCCAGTGAGCATTGCCTGGAAAGGCGCACCCGAGATAAAAGGTGTTGCTGGATGGAGTGGCAAAGTACGTGGCCGTGCCCTCTATGATGTTGCATATCTTTGCTCTGTACCGGCAAGTGTTGATATACCAGGCGCAGGGTTTTCAAACGAGGCTAGACGGGTACGTTTAGGCGCACAAGGGTCTATGTTGGGTGGTTTTGGTTATCAATTTGAAGTGGATTACGCAGTAGGTGGCAGCGAGTTAATCGATGCATATATTAGCTACAAAGAGGGGCCTTTGAAATTAATAGTGGGTCAACATAATAACTTTCAAGGTCTAGATGAGTTAACTAGCAGTAACAACACCAGTTTCATGGAGCGTTCGGCTTTTACGGATGCCTTTGATTTTGAACGTAAATTGGGGTTGTCTGCCACTTATAACTTAGACAAGGTAATGCTCCAAGCGGGTATTTTCACTGACAATATCGACGATTTGAATGATGGCAACAACACTGTCAGTGTTGACGGTAGAGTGGCATACACTAGTCGAGTGGGCGCTGCTCAGCTACATCTGGGTACTTCTATACATCTGCGCGATCTGGGTGATGAGGTAACAAGCGTGCGATATCGTCAGCGGCCCATGGTGAACTCTGTAGATACCCGTTTTATCAATACGGACAGAATATCGGGTGCTCAAAAAGCGTTCAATTTTGGCTTGGAGGCCGCGGTGATAAATGGACGTTTCTATTCATCCCTAGAAACCCATTGGATGCAAGTGGATCGTTTAGAGGCCCCGGATCCCACATTTTTTGGCGGCGCTATCGAAGCGGGGTATTTCTTAACCAGTGATAAACGTCAGTACAAAGCAGGGACATTCAAAGCAATAAAAGTCAATCACCCTGTTGGTAATGGCGGGATAGGCGCATGGCAGTTAAATGTGCGATTTGACCATCTTGATTTAGTGGATGCGGGTATTGTAGGAGGCCAGCAGGATGCGTACATGGCATCCCTTATTTGGACGCCCATTAATTTTGTTCGTTTGTTACTTAATTACGGGCACATCTCTTATAGTGATACCCAGTTTATAGTCAAAGGTGCACCCGATGACTTCTCTGTGAACGTGTTTGGACTGAGGACCCAAATCAACTTTTGATGGTTGTGTGTCTAGCTCAGTCAAAGAGCTGTTATGGCTGGCCTTAGTTTTGTCCATTAGCGGCATTGGCCCATCACGGGTCTAAGCGGGATCACCACTGAATACGCCATTAGACTGGGCTAGTCTTATGGGGGATATTGGACGTGCTGAGCTAAATAAATCATGCTCCATAAAAAGAGGGGCTGCTCCTATCTGTTATTACCCAAGATTACCACAATGGCTAGCACCGCAGTCTGGCGTGACACAATACACATAAACTTACAGGGATCTTTAGGCTAGCCATAAAGCCTATGATATTATAAGGCTCTTTTTTATAGGTCTAATAAGGATTGGTTTGTCGGTTATTTCTGCACATGATTTGTCTGTTATCAAGCGCGATAGATTGTTATTTGAGCGGCTAAGCTTTGACCTATGTAAAGGTAATTTGTTGTACGTGAAAGGCCCCAATGGAGCAGGTAAAACCAGCTTGCTAAGGGTGTTAACCGGTTTAGTTGAGCCAGAATCAGGGCAGGTACGATTTGCCCAAAAGCACATTAAAAGTTGTCGCGAAGAATATAACCAGCAGTTAGTGTATTTTGGCCATAAGCTGGGGATCAATCACAGCTTAAGTGCGGTAGAAAATCTCAGTTATTGGTGTCAACAACATCACGTTAAGGTGTGCCGCCAACAAATATTTACCACCTTAGAAACATTGAATCTAGTGGGGCTGGAAGATATCCCCGCTGGCAACTTATCTGCAGGTCAGCAAAGACGTGTAGCCTTGGCAAGGTTTTGGTTAAATAACCATGCAAGGCTATGGATCTTAGATGAGCCATTTACCGCCCTAGATACACAAGGCATAGCACTGTTAACGGAAAAATTGCAAGACTTCCTGGCCGCACAAGGAGCAGTGATCATGACCTCCCATCAAAAACTCGACTTCGCCTGTACCCAAGAATTATACTTGGAGTATCGTCTGTAATGGCTGCCTTATTGGCCTTATTAAGGCGCGATCTAGCATTGGCCTATCGCCAACGTGCTGAGCTGATGCAACCTGTGTTGTTTTTTATGTTGGTGATCAGTCTTTTTCCTTTGGGCGTTGGGCCTGGGCCTGAGACCTTAAAGATGATTGGCCCAGGGGTGATTTGGGTGGCGGCGATCTTGTCCTCCCTATTAGGTTTAGAGCGTTTGTTTAGAGATGACTTCACAGATGGCTCACTAGAGCAATTGATATTATCAGCGGTGTCTTTGCCGGCAGCCGCTCTGATAAAAGTGCTGGCACACTGGCTAACCAGTATTTTACCCTTGATCGTTATTTCTCCTCTTTTGGCGTTATTCTTACATCTAAGTGAAGCCATGTATTGGGCATTGCTGGCTACGTTATTATTAGGCACGCCTTTATTGAGCTTAATAGGCGCCATAGCCGTAGCATTAACTATTGGATTAAATCGCGGCGGTGTATTGCTAGCATTATTACTATTGCCTATCTTTATACCCTTACTCATATTCGCTACCTCGGCGGTAGAGGCTGCATCCATGAATTTACCTTTTGGGGCACAGCTGGCATTTATTGGTGCCATGTTCCTTTTTTCTTTAGCTTTGGCGCCTTTTGCCATTGCTTATGCACTTAGAGTGAGTCAAAACTGATGTGGAGATGGTTACATCCTTACGCTAAAAACCAAGCAACTTATGAACTGTGTCGTAAGTTGTTGCCTTGGTTTAATATCTTGGGCCTAGGGACCTTGTTAGTGGGTACCATCTGGGGTTTGGCCTTTGCGCCAGCAGACTATCAGCAAAGTGAGGCATTTAGAATTATCTATGTGCATGTGCCTAGCGCAGTGCTGTCTAAGAGCTTATACAGTGCCATGGCAATAGCTGCCTTTATTGGCCTGGTTTGGCAAGTAAAAACCTCCTTTTTGGCCATGATCGCCTTGGCGCCTATTGGCGCTATGGTCACTTTTGTGTCTTTGGTTACAGGCGCCGCTTGGGGCAAGCCAATGTGGGGCACTTGGTGGGAATGGGACGCAAGATTAACCTCCCAGCTTATTTTACTGTTTTTGTTCTTGGGTGTGATCTCTTTGTACAAATCTTTCGAAGATAAACAACAAGCAGGCAAAGCAGCGGGCGTAATGGCAGTAGTGGGAGTGATTAACTTACCTATTATTCATTATTCTGTTGAATGGTGGAACACTCTGCATCAAGGGGCCACTATCTTAAAATTAGCGAAACCCTCTATGCCAATGGAAATGCTCACACCTTTATTGTTGTCTATATTAGGTTGGGGATTAGTCTGTGGCGCTATATTTTTAGCCCGCTTACAGAACGAGATATTACATCGCGATTTAAAACGCCCTTGGGTAGTGCAACTAGCCAGCAGCCAAGATAGAACTTAATGAAAGATAGCCAGTGGGGGAAAGAATATGCACTTTGAAAGCATGAATGCATTTTGGTCGATGGATGGTTATGGCTTGTATGTGTGGCTATCGTTTGCTGCGTCAGGCTTATCTATTGGTTTATTATGGTTCGACTCAATTGCCACCAAAACGAGCCTGTTAAAACAGGCTCTAGTCGAGCAAGCAAGACAAGCACGTATTGCCGCAGCTAAAGGCGACACATTAACCGAGCGAGAGATCTAACATGAATTCAAGACGCCAGAAGCGTTTGTTAACGGTATCAGCAATAGTGTTAGTCATAGGGGGGGCCATTAGCTTAATGTTATATGCCCTAAATCAGAATATTGACCTATTTTATACACCCTCTGAGATTATTCTAGGTAAAGAAGGGTCCATACCCCCAGTCGGTCAAAGATTACGAATAGGAGGCATGGTGGTACCTGGCAGCGTTAGCCGAGATCAAGAAACCCTAGCGGTGAGTTTTGATCTGAGGGATGTGGGTCCCATTGTCACTGTGAGTTATCAAGGCATACTGCCCGACTTGTTCCGAGAAGGACAAGGCATAGTGGCCACAGGTGTGTTGGATAAAAATAATCATATTACCGCCCATGAAGTATTGGCTAAACACGATGAAGAATATATGCCCCCTGAGTTAGCTGAAAAAATGAAAGGTATCAAACATGTTAAACCTAGTCAGGCTGACTACGGACAGGCCGCGGGGAGTGATTAAATATGTTAGCTGAATTAGGTAACTTTTCATTAGTGATCGCCATGATCATGGGCATACTTTTGTCGATCTACCCTATGTGGGGCGCCCACAAAAATCATCAGCTGATGATGGCCACCGCTAAACCCTTAGCCATAGGTATGTTTCTATTTACCGCCTTTGCCTATATGTGCCTGACACAAGGGTTTTTAACCGATGACTTCAGCATCGCCTATGTGGCGAATACCTCTAACAGTACTTTGCCTATCTATTACAAGATCACGGCAGTGTGGGGTGGGCACGAAGGCTCATTTTTGTTGTGGGTGTTAATATTTTCTATCTGGACTGTGGCAGTGGCACTTTTTAGTAACGCTATTCCCCTTAGAATGGTGGCCCGGGTATTGGCCATTTTAGGCATGGTAGGAGTCGGTTTTTATCTGTTTATGTTGCTTACCTCCAACCCTTTTGACTCCTTATTGCCCTTTTATCCCATAGATGGCAAAGATCTGAATCCTTTATTGCAAGATTTTGGCATGATCATTCATCCCCCTATGTTGTATATGGGGTACGTCGGATTTTCTGTGGCTTTTGCCTTTGCCCTTGCTGCGCTCATTTCTGGACAGTTGGACTCCACCTGGGCCCGTTGGTCTAGGCCTTGGACCTTAGCTGCATGGTCATTCTTGACTGTGGGCATTGCTCTGGGTAGCTGGTGGGCTTATTACGAATTAGGTTGGGGCGGTTGGTGGTTCTGGGATCCGGTGGAAAATGCATCCTTTATGCCTTGGCTTGTGGGCACGGCCTTGATCCATAGCTTGGCGGTGACCGAAAAACGTAAAGTCTTTAAGTCATGGACAGTGTTGTTAGCGATCTCCGCTTTTTCACTGAGTTTGCTCGGCACCTTCTTAGTGCGCTCCGGAGTACTGGTCTCTGTGCATTCCTTTGCCAGTGATCCAAGCCGTGGTGTGTTTATTCTCGGTTTGCTGGTGGTGATCATAGGCGGGTCTTTGGCCTTGTATGCGTTGCGGGCACCCCAACTTAAAGGCACCGGCCGTTATCAATTATTCTCAAGAGAAGTGTTGTTAATTGGCAATAACGTATTTTTGTCGGCCGCCACTATAGTCGTGTTATTAGGCACCTTGTTGCCTTTAGTACATAAAGAATTGGGCATGGGTTCTATCTCCATAGGTGCGCCTTTCTTTAACCAGATGTTTACTTATTTAATTGTCCCTTTTGTATTATTTATGGGGGTTGGGCCCTTATCTCGCTGGAAAAACCAATCGCCTCAAGCACTGGTTAAACAATTGCTGATCGCCTTTGGTTTAAGTTTGTCGGCGGCGGTGTTAATTAATGCCCGCTTTGAGCAGTCTAGCTATATGGCAGCGTTAGGGCTGGTGATGAGCTTTTGGATAGTCGTGACCACTATTATGGAGATCCATCAAAGGATTGAGCCGCAACTTAAGTCACAACAACAAACACTCTTGTCAAGCCTTAGCAATCTCACCCGCAGTCATTGGGGCATGGTTTCTGGCCACCTTGGTTTTGCTGTGGCTTTAATTGGTATCAGCCTAGTCAGCGCCTATGAGCAAGAGAGAAACTTGCGCATGAACACAGGCGATCAAGTGACAGTGCAAGGTTATACGTTTGTGTTTAAAGGTGTCACTGCCATGCAAGGTCCCAACTATACGTCTGACGTTGGCCGTATGGATGTATTTCAAAAAGGTAAACAAGTGGCCACCTTAGCCGCAGAGAAACGTTTCTATCCGGTGCAACGTAATGTTATGACAGAAGCGGGCATTGACTCAGGGATCACCAGAGATTTATTTGTGGCCTTAGGGGAGCAGCTAAAAAATGGTGACTGGTCTTTACGCATTTATGTGAAACCTTTCATCAATTGGATTTGGGCAGGATCCTTTATCATGGCATTTGGCGGCATACTTTCCATCTCTGACCGACGTTATCGTATGCAAAAGCTAGTGACAAAAAGCAAAACTCAAAAGGTCCAACTCGATACAGCACAGGAAAACCCATGAAAAAGATCACCTTTTACATAGTGCCTCTGGTGCTATTTTGTGGGCTGTTGGTGTTTTTATACCGAGGCTTGTTTGCCGATCCAACTGCCCGCCAATCCAGCTTGCTGGAGAAACCTATGCCAGAGTTTGTTTTGCCTGACTTGATGCAACCCCAGACCCTTTATACCCAAGATGTGTTTAAAGGCAAGTTAACCCTGCTTAATGTATGGGGCGTGTGGTGTGTGACTTGTGCCGCGGAAATACCTTATTTAATGCAGCTTCGCCAAGAGGGTAAGCATATTGTGGGGCTGTATTATGATCAAGATATTGACCCTGATTTTGGCGTAAAAACCCTACTCAGAGTGCAACAAGAAGTGCGAGAAAAACTGGCACAACTGGGCAATCCTTATGCTTACAATATATTCGATGTGAAACGGGATTTGTCTTTGGACTTAGGGGTAACAGGCGCACCAGAAACCTACCTTATTGACCAGCAGGGCTTTATTCGCTTGCATCACATAGGCGATGTGAATGAACGTGTCTGGGCCAACAAGTTTGCCCCTATTTATGAGCAATTAGTGAGTCAACAATGAAATTCTATCTAACCATGGCTGCTGCAGTATTGCTCATGTTTTGCAGCCAAGCTCAGAGTATGGGTGACAAATATCCCTTTGCATCAGAGGCCGACAGTCAATTGTTTTTTGAATTGACCAAAGAGCTGCGTTGCCCTAAATGTCAGAATCAAAATATAGCCGACTCTGATGCCATGATAGCGGTGGATTTAAAACGTAAGGTGCATGAGCTGATCTTAGAAGGTTATGACAGACAACAAGTGATAGATTTTATGAAACAACGTTACGGTGATTTTGTCTATTACCAGCCCCCACTGAACCCCATGACGATTTGGCTGTGGATATTGCCTGCCTTGTTTGTGGTGCTGACCCTGATCGGAGTAGCGGTGAGTCGCAAACGCACCGCTGTGATCATTGACGAGGCACAACTCAAAAAAGCCCAAGCGCTGTTGGAGTCTGAATCATGACATTATTTTATCTGTGTCTGCTGTTGTTTACTCTAGCAGGGATCTTAGTGGTGTGTTTACCCTGGCTTAAAAAACATCAGTCGTTAAGCGCTAACACCTTGTCTAATACGGGCTTGATCAAACAGCGCTTAGTTGAATTACACATTGAGCAACAGCAAGGTTTGTTGAGCGAAGTTGACCGCCTACAGTCAGAAAATGAGCTTAAATTAGCCTTGCTTGATGAGGTACAAGATACTAGCCGCACGACCAGTAGCAGTAAGTTTGTGTTGATCATCGGTGGACTCATCAGTTTAGGGGTGGGC
>JAWUWP010000010.1:0-8613 GCA_034111785.1 Paraglaciecola sp. | reverse complement strand
TATCGACTAATTCCAAACACTCTTTTACACGGTCTGAAATATCTTTATCGCTTGGCACTTTTGTTTTGTAGCGCAGAGGCAGGGCAACATTATCAAACACAGACAGCTCGTCGATTAGGTTAAATGACTGGAAAACAAAACCAATTTTACTGTTACGGATTTCAGCGGCTTGATCTAAAGATAAGTCAGTGACATTGACCTCTTCAATAAAGTATTCACCACCAGAAGGCATATCCAATAAACCTAAAATTGATAACAAGGTAGACTTACCGCAACCAGAAGGGCCTGAAATAGACACATAATCACCGGCATTAATGGTGATACCGATATTTTTGAGGGCGTGGGTTTCTAATTCGTCTGTCTCGAAAACCTTAGAGATGTTTTTCATTTGAATTTTAATATCGCTCATAAGTGTCTTCCTGTTTTGGCTGTCTAGTTAATAGGTCTAGTTAATAGATAGATTCTGACTAGTGTCATGTAAATTCGACAGGTCAGAGATAATAAATTTTTGGCCGGCGCTAGCCCCGGAAATAATCTGCATCAGTTGCCCTGCCTGCACCCCAAATTTCACGGGCTGCAGGCTTGCACTGTTTTCCTTATCTAGGCGGTATAAAGATATTGAGCTGTTTGCCTTCGCCCCTGCAGGGCGCTGGATGTAGGTGGTATTTTGTAACGTGTCGGCAATGATAATGCCGTCAACATTGAGTTGTGGCCTAGCGCTAGCAGGCAGAACCGAAGGTAAAGCGATTTCGATTTCAACGGTATTGTTGTCAACTACAGGGTTAATTCTGCTCACTGTGCCAGCAATTTTATCGCGCCTTGTATCTATAGTGGCCTTTTGACCCACTACAACTAGCTGGGCTTGGCTTTGCGGTACGCGTATTAGGGCAATTAAATCGGTTACGCTGCCAATCAAAGCCACTTCTTGGCCTGCGGTAAGACTTTGGCCTAGCTCTACCGATAAACGTTGTAACACACCGTCAAAACCGGCTCTGATCGTTAATTTATCTAAACGAGACTGGGCAATATTTAATTGTCCTTGTTGTTGCTTTATGCGTTCAAGTTGAATGTTAACTGATTCTTGATGGACTAGAGCAAGTTGTTCAATACGCTGCTTAAGGATAGCAATACGTTGTTTAAGCTGCTGTTCATTGAGTACTGATTGTTGAAACGTCAGTTGCGAGACTATGCCTTGCTCAACCAGTTTTTCTTCAGCGCTGCGCCTCAATACGGCAGTATCAAAGCTCGCTGTAATTTCAGCTAAATGGGCTAATTCGTTCAATGTTTCACGCTGGTTGTTGAGTTTTAGTTGACGCAGGTTGGCTTGTGCTTGGATCAACTCTTGTTCGGCATTTTGCACTTGCTGCAACAACTCTGGGTTTTCTAAATGCATTATCACGCTATTGGCGCTGACCTGCGCGCCCGGTTTGAGTACAATTTCTTTTACTGTGGCAGATGAATAAGCGGTGAGCAGTTGCTGTTTATTTGAGGTTAAGTTGCCATATCCAGCTATCACCACCTCTAGGTCACCTTTATGTACGGTTTCAATTAGCACACTTTGTCGTTCAACAGAGGCTGTGCCACCTCTTAGTATCGCCCCATAGATCAGCGCCATAAACAAAACACTTAGGCCAATTATTAACACTTTGGGAGATTGCCAAAGCCTTGTCTTGTTTTTAATTTTAACTACATCCATTTTTAATTCAGCGCTTTTCTATCATCACAGTCATTTCATAATGAATGCACTTACAAGACCTGTGCCAACATAATTTACATAATTTACATAGACTTATGTTTTTATGCTTGATTGAAAGGGGAGAAGTAGTCCGATATCGGACGAAGGCCGTCCGATATTGAAATTTAAGGTGCCATAGGCAGCATGATTGCAACTGTCATGCCTTTTTGCGGTGAGACGTTGTTTGTCATATCAATGCTACCGCCGTGTTGCTCGATAATATTGCGACAAAAAGTGAGTCCTATACCTTGCCCCTCTTGCTTGGTGGTAAACAGGGGCACAAATAGGTTGTCGGTGTTAGCAAAACCATGGCCATCATCAATGATCTTGATGAGCGTTTTTTCATTGCGTTGAGTGAAACGGATTTGTACTGATTGGGCCTCGGCTTCAAAGGCATTTTTTATTAGGTTAATGAATACCTGTTCGATAAAGGCAATATCAGCCTTAAACAGATCGGTAGTCCTCTCAAAATCCAAGATTTCATCAACAAATAAACCCTGCAAACGCTCGGTGAATAGACCAATGCTGATGGTTTGTTGATGTAAATCAAGCTGCTGAGATAACGACGAATATCGATTTACAAAGTCTTGCAAACGATGGCAGCGTTTTGAAATAACCTCTAAGGCTTGCTTTTCACGGGACGAGCTAAGTTTACTCCCTAGGCTTTCGGCTAATGACGATACTGGGGTTAGAGAATTGCGTATCTCGTGGCTCATCACCCGAATAATTTGTTGCCAAGCATTCAGTTGACTGGCACGAATAGCCGAATCGATGTTGGTAAATACCAATAATTGATGGCGCTCGCCACTGTCGATAAATTCACTTTGACTGACATGCCATTGCTGTTCTTTGTTCGGCAGTTGCCATAACCCGTTGGATTGCGTTAACCCCAGCAGCTTAGGTGAACCCATACGATACACTTGCCAAGGCTGACCATAGAGCACCGAAAATGCTGCGTTTGCATAGGTGAGTTTTTGTTTTTGATTAAACACCATCATGGGGGTGTCGAGCTGATCGATCAGTTGATATAACAACAAGGCGTGTTGATCATACTGGGATTTATGCCTTTGCATTTTTTCACTGAGTATGACTAATTCATTGTGTAAATCGGCTGTAACGCCCTGACTAAATTCAGACTTAGCACGTTGGTTATAATCTTCTACCTTCACCGCTTCAACATGCAGCAAGACTCGTTCGAAAGAAGACAAAACCCGGCGTTTGAAACGGAAAATAGCCAACAACAAAAAACCACCCAGCACCACTAAGGTCAAACCTATATTCCAGCCTTGCCAACCTTGTTGTGTTAGCAACCCAAAAACAGCCAACAATAATAAGGCAGCGAATAGGCCTAATACCTGAATAATATAGGCAGATAGCGTGCTACTTTTGAAGATCGGCATATTTTTCTAAACGACGATATAAAGAGGATTTGGTCAAACCCAGTAAAGCAGCAGCCTTGGGTATATGTTGTTCAACTTGAGCTAAGGCTTTAGTAATAAGTTGCCTCTCAGCTTCTTCTAAGGTGAGCATGGGTAAGTCTGCAGGATGGGCAGAGGCCATGCCAGTGCTATTAATATTCAAATCACTGACCAACAGCTCGGGGTTTCTGCACAGGAGCACGGCTCTTTCCATTAGGTGACTTAACTCGCGAATATTACCAGGCCAATGATAATCTTGCAGTGCCTTAACGGTATTAGCACTGAGTGGAATAGCCTCTTTGCGATACTTTTTCGAATAGTACTGAATAAAATATTCGGTTAAAGGCACAATATCCTCTTGTCTTTCTTTTAGTGACGGCACTTTAAACTCTATGGTGTTGATCCGATAAAACAAGTCTTCTCGAAATAACTCTTTTTCAATCAGATCTTTAAAGTTGCCATTGCTGGCACAAATCAGGCGGGTATGGGTAAATTGTGTTTGGCTTGCCCCTAAGACTTCGTATTCTCCCGTTTCCAATACTCGCAACAGTTTGGCTTGCTGAGACATAGGAATGTTAGCAATTTCGTCTAAAAATAAACTGCCATTCTTGGCTAATTCAAACCGTCCGACCCGATTTGATTTAGCATCGGTAAAGGCTCCCTTAGTATGACCAAACATCTCACTTTCAAACAAGGAGTCAGAAATAGCTCCCATATTGACCGCGATAAGAGGACCGCTGCTGTAACTAGATTGGGCATGGATATAACTGGCGAGTTGGCTTTTTCCTGTACCATTATCCCCTGTTAATAATAGGGTGACATCTGTCATAGCGACACTATCAATCTGTTGCATTAATTCATGCATACAAGATGAACGCCAGCGGTAACTATGTTGATCAAGCTTAGTGGGCTCTAACCTTTGGCGCAATTGTTGATTTTGTTTTTGTAAACCTGTCACTGTGAGTTGTTGGGCGATAACTTGCAACAAACGCTGATTTTTCCAAGGCTTCTCAATAAAATCCCCAGCCCCAAGTTGCATGGCTTTAACCGCTAATTCGACATTTGACCAAGCAGTCATTGTCACCACAGGAATGCCTAGATCGGCTTTACTTAACCAGGCTAAGAACCCTAAGCCTTCTTCACCCGAGGTAGTATCCCTTGAATAGTTCATATCTAACAAGATCAGGTTAACGCGATCTTGTTTAATCAGCTCTTTGGCCATAGTTGGGCTTTGTGCTTCGATAACCCGATAATGATTATCTTCTAAAACAAAGCGGGCACTAATACGTACGTCTGTTCGATCATCCACCACTAATACACTTACTTGACTGTCACTTGTTGTAGACATTGACGCCCTTTTTTAACCCTAAGGTTTTAAACCCACTTTGTTAAATCATACAGATATTTATACCATTGATAATATACAAGGCACTAAAATGAGCACCAAAGATTTCTATACCTGCTCGCTTATTTTGCTTTACCCGAACCCCACTGTCTGGCAGTGCCATCTACCCTTATCTATTACTCAAAAGTGGCTATCAATATGTCTCTCAAAAAAACGTCTCTAGACAACAGCCATCAAATATAAAAAAGTGATGCTGATACCAATCAGTATAAAGGCTTGCCCACTCAGGCAGTTTAGAAAGGCTTCAACATCTCAATATGGGGAATATCATCTTCATCATAGGGCTCAGCCACCACATTAAAACCATAGGCTTCGTAGAATTTTTGCAAATACAGTTGGGCCGAAATACGAATTGGGCTCTTTGGCGCTTCTTTTTCTAGAAATGCCATTGCCTCTTTAATTAACGTCTTTCCCAAGCCCATGCCACGTGTCGCTTCAGTCGTTAATACACGGCCAATAGAAATTTCAGGGTACTTGTAGCCAGCATCAGTAATACGTAAGTATGCAAGAATTTTGTCTGTTTTTTCATCGCAGGCATAAAGGTGCCATGATACATTATCCAAACTATCTACATCTTGGTAAGGGCAATGCTGCTCAACCACAAACACCTCTTGCCTTACCCTTAAAATTTCATACAGCTCAGCCGTTTTTAACTCTTCAAACCGCTTTATCTGCCACTCAATCATGACCTACCACCTTTCATAACAGCCTTAACTAATACTAACCCGCATATTTTCCATATTAACATCTATTTTGTATTCTTTAGGCAGCGAATTCGTCTATTAAGTGTGCTTTACAGCCAACCCTTTTGGTGGGCTATTCTAGCTGCTTCTATGGGATTAGTGGCATTGAGCTTACTCGATGCAGAGGATAAATAATTGCGCACTGTGCCGGCAGACAAAAACAGTTGCTCGGCGATTTTTTCCGTGGACAACCCCTCTTTGGCTAAGCGTAACGCTTGGCGCTCTTTATCCCACAAGGGATCTTGCTCCATCCAAGCATCTACCATTAGCTCAGGACTCATGGCCTTGCCGCCCTGGTGCACTGTCTTAATGGCCCTAATTAATTCATCACAGGGTGAGTCTTTTAACAAATAGCCTTTCACACCAGCGTCCATAGCACGGCGTAAGTAACCACTTATGGAAAAGGCGGTTAATACTATCTCTATTTCTTGGCCTCGCTCAGACAACATATACTGCAGTGCCTGCTGGCCATCAAACACACAAACCTGACCTGAGTTGAGGGTTAGGCGTCCCAATAGAATATTGGTCAAAGTGCTTTTACCTGCGCCGTTAGGGCCAAGTATGGCTAAGACCTTGCCTGCTTGGATTTCAAGATCGACCTGAGCCAGTGCAGTCCGGCCTGCAAAATGATGAGTTAAACCATGGGTCTGGGCAATCACATTATGGGGTAATTGGCGGTCTGAAAAAGTGCACATAAACATAGCCTGTCTCGTTGCTTATTATCGAGTGGCTAGTTTGCCCCTTTGACAAGTACAGGGTTAGAGTCAAGTATCATCAGTTTATGCTGAAATTTGTCACTTTTAACATTTTATCTAGAGTGTTGCTTTGAATGGCAAACTGGCACACAAGGCTAGGCCTTATCTGCCAGCTCATTCATAAGCTACAGGCTGTGTAGCATGGTTTTGGCGTCACTGACTTCGAAGGTTTTGGGTGGCTCAATATTGAGTTTTGTGACCACGCCGTCTTCTACCAACATAGAGTAACGCTTAGAGCGGATCCCACCAAAGGCCGCGGTCTGCATTTCTAAACCAATAGCCTGAGTGAACTCTGCGCCACCATCGGCCAACATGAGCAAGGAGTGTGCCTCATAACTCTTGCCCCAAGCCTCCATCACAAAAGCATCGTTGACCGATAGACAAATTATCTGTTGTACGCCTTTGCTGGCTAACTGCTCGGCTAAATCAATATAGCCGGGCAAGTGTGCGGCAGAACAAGTAGGGGTATAGGCACCGGGCACCGCAAATAGCACCACTTTTTTACCGGCAAAAAGATCCTGGGTACTAGGGTTAGTGGCCTCACCGTCTTGGCGCAAGCTAAAAGTGATTTCGGGTAAGGTATCGCCAATTTTTAACATAGGGGTTTTCTCTTGTTATGGATTAATTAAATAGACGTCAAATCGATTGGCTTTGCCGAGCATTTCGATTTGTGGTTTTTGCCCGGCCAAATAAGGGGCGCCAGCGGGCCGCTTAACCACTACCCTGTGTTTCGCTAATAAACAGGCAGGCTCTAGCAGTAGATCAGCATCTTCATCTGGGCCTAATAACTGTTGAAACAAACGCATTTCCTTTTTAACCGCGGCGTTTTTTTTTCGATGTGGGAACATAGGATCAAGATACACCACATCCGGTGGCTCCCCTGGCCAATTTGCTAACAGTTGGCTGGCCACACCTTTAGTCAATTGTAAGCGTGGGGGCAGCCAACTGGCTAACTCACTATGAGTACCGGCTCTTAACAAGCCGTCGGCTAACAGTGCAGCCACCACTGATGAGCGCTCAATCATATGTACCTGACAGCCTAAGCTGGCTAACACAAAGGCATCACCGCCTAAGCCTGCTGTGGCATCTATGACCCTCAAGCTTTCCTTACCTTTAAGGCCTATGGCTTTGGCAATGGCTTGTTTTTTACCCCCCCCATACAAACGTCTATAAGTGGAGGCGTCTGATGCAAAATCTACTCGCACCCCACCCACTTTAGGTTCATCCAACTGACATAATTCCAGGTGCGAAGCTTGTTGTACTAAAGCCAGGCCGCTGCCAATAAGCTCAGTATATTCAAGCTGCCATTGTGCCGCTGTGTGCTTTGCCATTGCTACCACTGCAGCTGGGGCTTGGGCCAAGGTAGTGACACAAACCTGTTGTGTGGTATTACTAGCGTCAAGCATGGCCATAGTGCTCTTTATGACCCAGCCATCTATTGATAATAGCCTGAGCATTAGCCGGGTATTCTTGCCATAGAAGACTGGCGATACTGTGCACCTGTGGGATCAGTGCTGCATCTCGGATCAGATCGGCAATTTTCAAGTCGGCTAATCCTGTTTGTTTGGTGCCTAATAACTCCCCGGGTCCACGGATCTCTAGATCTTGTTGGGCAATATAGAAACCGTCAGTCGACTCCCTTAGTACCGATAAACGTTTACTGGCAGTCTTAGACAAAGGACTTTGATACATCAATACACAATGGCTCTCTATTGAGCCTCGTCCCACGCGCCCCCGTAATTGATGTAATTGTGCCAATCCTAAACGTTCAGGGTTTTCGATGATCATCAAGCTGGCATTGGGCACATCTACGCCCACTTCGATCACAGTGGTGGCCACTAATAAGTCTAATTTACCTGCTTTAAAGTCAGCCATGATCTGTTGTTTTTCATCACCCTTTAGCCGTCCGTGCACCAAACCTACCCTTAATTCTGGTAAGGCCGTGCTTAATAAAATAGCAGTGTCTTCGGCGGCTTGGCTTTGTAGAAATTCTGATTCATCGATCAAGGTACAGACCCAGTAAGTCTGTCGCCCTTGCTCGACACTGACACTGCGCACTCTTTCTACGACTTCTGAGCGGCGGGTATCCGGTAACACCACGGTTTTAACTGGCGTTCGCCCTGGCGGTAGTTCATCTATTACCGAGATATTTAAGTCGGCATATGCAGTCATGGCCAAAGTCCGAGGTATAGGGGTAGCTGTCATAATCAACTGATGAGGAAAAGCCCCTTGTGACTCCCCCTTCGCCCGCAAAGAAAGCCGTTGGTGCACACCAAAACGATGCTGTTCGTCGACAATAACCAAACCCAAGCGGGAAAATTGTACCGCATCTTGGAAAATAGCGTGAGTACCCACTACCATTTTGACCTCATTGTTGGCTAACTTAGCTAATACTAGCTCACGGGCTTTACCCTTTTGTTTACCGGCCAACCATGCTACTTCTATATCTAGCGCCTCAAACCATAAGCGGAAATTAGCAGCATGTTGTTCGGCTAATAATTCTGTGGGGGCCATCAAACCGACTTGATAACCCGCGGCTTTGGCTGGCAAAGCAGCC
>JAWUWP010000009.1:0-149265 GCA_034111785.1 Paraglaciecola sp. | reverse complement strand
CGTACCTCTGGTGGCCGTCATCCTGTTTCACCTTGGGGCGTACCACCTAAGGGCACGAAAACACGTAGTAACAAGCGTACTGATAAATTAATCGTACGTCGTCGTAATAAGTAACAGCGAGGATTCCCCATGCCACGTTCTCTCAAGAAGGGTCCATTCATTGACCTACACTTGCTGAAGAAGGTCGAGGCTGCAGTGGAGAAAGGCGAGAAAAAACCAATAAAGACTTGGTCTCGCCGCTCTATGATCATCCCAGATATGATTGGGTTGACCATTGCGGTCCATAACGGTCGTCAACACGTCCCTGTATTTGTCAGTGACGAGATGGTTGGCCATAAATTGGGCGAATTTGCTCCAACGCGTACTTACCGTGGCCATGTCGCGGATAAGAAAGCCAAGAGATAGGAATTAGATTATGGAAGCTTTTGCTAAACATCGTCATGCTCGTACCTCGCCTCAAAAGGCTCGCTTGGTAGCAGATCAAATTCGTGGTTTACACGTTGAAGAGGCCCTTGAAGTGCTGTCTTACAGCCCTAAAAAGAGTGCCGGTCTAGTCAAGAAAGTACTAGAGTCAGCGATTGCGAACGCCGAACACAACGAAGGCGCAGATATTGACGAGTTGTTAGTATCTCAAATCTTTGTTGACGAAGGTCCAACTATGAAGCGTATCAAGCCAAGAGCCAAAGGCCGTGCTGATCGTATATTGAAGCGTAGCAGTCACATCACTGTTGTTGTGTCTGATAACTAGGAGAAAGTAATGGGACAGAAGGTACATCCTACAGGTATACGCCTGGGTATCAGCAAACCATGGACATCTACCTGGTACGCTAATACTGCAGATTATGCAGATAACCTGTTTAATGATCATCAGGTACGTCAGTATCTGACTAAGGCACTTAAGAGTGCTTCACTTTCGAAAATTATTATCGAACGTCCAGCTAAAAGCATTCGTGTGACTATACACACTGCTCGCCCTGGTGTTGTTATCGGTAAGAAAGGTGAAGACGTTGAGAAGCTACGTAAGCATGTTACTAAGCTAGCCGGTGTGCCAGCTCAGATCAACATTGCAGAAGTACGCAAGCCAGAATTAGACGGTCAACTTGTTGCTGACAGCATCGCTAGCCAATTAGAACGTCGTGTTATGTTTCGTCGTGCTATGAAGCGTGCGGTACAAAATGCAATGCGAATTGGTGCTAAAGGTATTAAAGTTCAAGTAAGCGGCCGTTTAGGCGGTGCAGAAATTGCGCGTGCTGAGTGGTATCGTGAAGGTCGTGTTCCATTACACACTTTCCGTGCTGACATAGACTACGCAACGTCTGAAGCTGCGACGACTTACGGTATCATTGGCGTAAAAGAATGGATCTTAAAAGGTGAAGTATTAGGTGGCATGCCACTTACTCACGAGCAGCCCGCTGCCGCACCTAAGAAGAAAGGCCGTGCTCCTAAGCGTGAGGGCTAATTATGTTACAACCTAAACGTACAAAATTCCGTAAAATGCACAAAGGTCGCAACCGTGGTTTTGCCACTGGTAGCGATGTGAGTTTTGGCACATATGGGCTAAAAGCGATTGGACGTGGTCGTATGACCGCTCGTCAAATCGAAGCAGCTCGTCGCGCCATGACTCGTGCTGTAAAACGCCAAGGCAAGATTTGGATACGCGTTTTTCCTGATAAGCCAATTACTGAGAAGCCTCTAGAAGTGCGTCAAGGTAAAGGTAAAGGTAACGTTGAATATTGGGTTTGCCAAATTCAGCCAGGTCGTGTTTTATACGAAATGGAAGGTGTACCAGAAGAAGTTGCTCGTGAAGCATTCGAACTGGCCGCATCTAAATTACCATTTAAAACCACCTTTGTAACTCGGACGGTGATGTAATGAAAGCGACAGAACTGAAAGAAAAAAGCGTAGAAGAATTGAACGTTGAGCTATTAAGTATGCTTCGTGAACAGTTTAACCTCCGTATGCAAGCAAGCACAGGTCAGCTTGAAAAAACTGACCAGCTTCGCAAGGTACGTCGTGGTATTGCGCGTGTTAAAACAATATTGACTGAAAAGGCTGCTGCGTAATGAGCGAAAAAACAGTTCGTACAGTACAAGGTCGTGTAATCAGTAATAAGATGGATAAAACCATTACTATTTCTGTAGAGCGTAAAGTGAAACATCCTATCTATGGAAAGTTCATTAAACGTACTACAAAATTACACGCACATGATGAAACTAACCAGTGTAACGAAGGCGATTGGGTCACAGTAAGTGAATGTCGTCCTTTATCTAAGTCCAAAAATTGGATGCTAGTGGAAGTTATCACTAAAGCTTAACCGCTTTTAGTACATCAGATGAAAAAGGTGCTTATCGAAAGATAAGCGCTTTTTTTTTGCGTGTTAGTCATGCACCTTTGACTATTCTCGGCAGCTTGGTCATTGTGTAGGGCGCTGCCCCTGTTTGAACATGGGTTACCCACACTATTAACAGGAAGCACTCAAGATTATGCAATCTATACTCGACGAAATTGTGCATAAGGTTCAACCCCTGCTGAATAAGGGCAAGGTAGCGGATTATATTCCTGCCTTAGCTTGTGTTGAGCTGGAACAATTTGGTATTGCAGTTTGTACCAATGATGGCCAAGTGTATGGGGCGGGATCGGCTCAGGTGCCCTTTTCTATTCAGAGTATTTCTAAGCTACTTAGTTTGACTATGGCCATGGATATCTACGGAGAGGATATTTGGCAGTCGGTGGGCCGGGAGCCCTCGGGGCAGGCATTCAATTCGTTGATCCAATTGGAGCTGGAACAAGGCGTGCCTCGCAACCCCTTTATTAATGCGGGTGCACTGCAGGTCTGTGATTTGTTACAGTCGCGACTCAGCGCACCCAAACAAAGGCTTAAGGAATTAGTTTGGGCGTTAAGTGGTAATCCTAATATTGTAGCCAATAAAGTGGTGGCCAATTCAGAGATGCGCCATAGTGCCCGCAACGCTGCCGCGGCTTATCTAATGAAGGCCTTCGACAATTTTAATAATCAGGTGGATCATGTGCTGGCTAGTTATTTCCATGCCTGTTCAGTAGAGATGAGTTGTGTGGATCTGGCCAAGACCTTTTCATTTTTAGCCAATGAGGGTTTATCCAGCATACAAAATAAGCAAGTGGTCTCCACTCAAGAATGTAAACAACTCAATGCGTTGCTGGTAACCTGTGGTTTATATGACGAAGCTGGGAGGTTTGCTTATAAAGTGGGTATGCCCGGTAAAAGTGGAGTCGGGGGTGGGATCATTGCGGTGATCCCCCGAGAGTTATCTGTCTGTGTCTGGTCACCCGGCTTGAATGGCTCTGGAAATTCTTTAGCAGGTTTGGCTGCATTACAGCATTTCACTACCCTTTTGGGCAGGTCAATCTTTTAGTAAATAGTATGTTAATCTTTTTCTATAGGCTCTAACCCAAGTACTAGCAATGAATGATCGTGCCCAATTGTTAAGGGATTAACGCTATAGAGTAGACGGCTATTCACTGGGTTCACAGCAGACCAAAGATCTGAAGATGGCCCTTAGCCCCTTTGTGTTCTTTTGCGGCTGTGGGCAGATCTTCTATGCAGACTTGGCCTCTGGTCAATTATCTTTACCCCCGTCTTTAAATGATATACCCCTGACCACTATTATGGGTGATTGCCACACCTCAAATTTTGGCTTCTTAACGGAATAGGGCTGCTATGGAGATAACGTTATATTGAGTCCTAACGACTTGGATGACGCTTGTGTTGGACATGCTGGTTGGGATTTAATGCGCTACTGCGTGAGTTTAGTGCTAGCCGCCGACCATTGTGCCCGTCTATCGGCTGTGCATGGGCGGGTAAAACACCAAGCACCCATAGATCAACTCAGTAGCCAGCAGGTAAAGACGGCTATTCAGGGTTTTTTGCCCAGTGATCACCAGACCTGCAACCTAAGGATCCTTCAGCCAGGCCAGTTTAATAGGAGTTTACGAAAGCCAAACATGTCTGCAAGCTTGCTTAAAAGCTTTATCAAGGCAAAGCGCCGTGCTGCAGGCGGCAAGCACTTTTATACTAAAAGCACCTTGGCCCAATCCGTACAGCTTGAACCTTCAGGTTTGCGCTTTAAGTCTCTGCCCCACACATTTAAGCTAATAACGGATATTGAGTACCAAGCCTTAAAGGTGCAATTCGCTCCCTACATGGATGATGAAATATTAGCCATAGTTGAACGCATCCATGCCGCCGGGTTCCGTTAATATGCGGCGTTTTTGTTTTTTAGTGGGTCTCACATTTTACCCTGAGGAGCATGCCTTGGCCCTACCGCATATAGTTGAAGTGAAACAAAAACGACTAGCGGCGCCTATGTTTCACTTTCCGGCTATTAGCGAGCTCAATCGACTCAATCATGACCATCTAACAATACAATGCCAGGCGCGTATGCAGGCTAACCTGGATCTATTGTTGGATGAAGTCAATTGGCAAGAGCAATCTTGGTAGTACGCTCTAGGTATCATGTTAGAGTTGGGTTCGACCCTCAAGACATTGCTTGTGGACATCATATGGTTAAGCAATCGGGTTATGTGCAACAGCCAAGCTGTGCGGCAAGGCTTTAGCCTTAGTACATGCCCGTAGCGATAGAAGGCCGGTGCACTTTGAGCAAAAAGTATCTGACTTATTGCCAAAGCAAATCTCCACACTGGCTGGCACTGCCCAGCAGTATGGGCTGCTGGTGAAAGAGGATTATCTTCTGTTCAAACAAGGCGGTCTTTGACTAGCTTAAGCAGCGCGACTCTGGCGGGTCTTTGATCACGGCTTAAGCTGGAGGCGAGCTTAGCTAAGTCTTGCTCGGTATCTATGTCGTAGCCTGGCTTGATAGGTTTAAGGGTCAAACCCTGGGTAATACATTGCTCGGTCAGTGCTAGACCCAGCTTATTAGTACTCCAAGGTAGTCGTTGGATATCTGGCCAGGGCCGATTATTAGCCATGATCACGACTCCGCCATCTTCTGCATGGCTTAAGGCCAGATCATGACTGGCTAAAGCCTCTAGTGTGCACTGATAATGTTGATTAGTTAACATAGGTGCATCTGTCCCGATAAACACTAGCTGCTCCTCACCCCTAGCCCGTAGGTGTTGATCCATAGCATTAATACGGGCACCAAGATTGCCAGCACTTTGCACTAATACTTCATGGGGTCTAGATAATAGACTTTCAGCCCAGCGCTTATCTTTCTTGCTAGAGATACTCAGCACCACAGAGCCGCCCCAAGCGGCAGCATCTTCTAATGCACAATCTAATAATGCACTAGCGACCCTAAAAGCGCTGTGCTGACCCAGAGTCGCAGCTAAACGCTGTTTCCCTTGGGCTGGCAAAGGCCGCTTACAAAATATGACTAATGTGGGCTTACTGTCTGGTGTTTGACTGGGCATATCTGAACCGCAGCTATGAGCTGTTTTATGGTTGGGTAACATGGCTAATGATTAAAAAGCTTGTTGGGCTTTTTAGATAGGATCTTTAAATACCGGTTCTGTTGCCAGCGCAATTTGGCAATCATGCCTAATATGCCTGTACCGGCGCCAATGCTGCCCTTTATGGTGCCGCTTATTTTTGAGGTGCCAATACGTATTTTAGAATCAACGGGCCGTTCAACCATCACTAACCCTTGTTGAATGGCTTTGACTTGCATTTCAACCGTCCAGCCAAAAGCCTGATCCTGCATAGATAACTGTTGCAGTGCCGCAGACGTAATGGCCCTAAAAGGGCCAAGATCACTAATAGGATGTTGCCAAATAAGTCTGATGAGGGTACTCGACAAAAGATTACCAAAACGCTGGACGCCCGTTAACGCCCCCTGCTGAATATTACCTAAGGTACGTGAACCGATAGCCAAATCTGCGCCTTCGATTATGGCATCTAAAAGGGGTAGAGCTTGGGGTATAAAACAGGAATCGTCGCCGTCCACAAAGAGCACAATATCGCAGTTACTCAGGGCTGCAATGCCAGTTAAGCATGCAATGCCATAGCCGGGCTGTTTTTGAAACACCACTTTTGCCCCTGCGTTAACAGCGATCTGAGCGGTGTTATCTGTTGAACCGTTATCACAGACAATCACCTCATCAATAATACTGTGATCTTGATGAGCGGTTAATTGCCATAACTGAGCAAGCACTAAGCCTATCGCCTGCTCTTCGTTTAGGGCAGGGATCACCACTGAGACTTTTTGTTGTCGATACATAGTTTAGACTTTAACCTGAAGTATTACTTCAGCCATTTGCACCCTACTAGCGGCCAGCTTATCTGTCCTTAGTGGTTGTCCCCTTTGTTTATCTATTTCACCGAAGGTTAAAGTACCGGTTGGACAACTAGAAACACAAGCTGAGCAGCGCACACATTGCGGGTCTTCCATAGGTTGGCCCTTATTGGCAAAGCTCATGACATCTATGCCCTGATGACAGACAGTGGTACAAACATTACAGCTGATACATTTGTTTTTATCTGAGAATATTCTGAATTTGCTAAAGCGTGTATAGATATTCATCAAAGCGGCCAGTGGGCAGGCAAACCGGCACCAGGTACGTCCAGAAAATTTAAAATATAAACCTACCCCTAAAATGCCGCCGATCAGCACATCCACAGTCCATTTCCAACTCAAGGGATTGACCAACTGATAATCGCTATTATCACCTTTTAAGATCAGGTCAAAAGACTGATTCATCCAGCTGTCTGTCCATATCCAGCCTGTGATACGGATCACTAGAAATACCAGAGCTACAGCTAATAATACTTGTCCGACCATATTGAGCTTGTTCCAAAAAGGTCCGTGGGGCATTTTATGTCTTTGTTGATCACCCATGGTTTCAGCCAAGGCACCACATGAACAGATCCAGCCGCAATAAGAACCCTTACCAAACTTGTAGATAAGTAGCGGGATCAAGACAAAGGTCTGCAGCCCACTGATCACCAGCCATCCCACTATTGGGGTGGGTGTGAATACGTTATAGACATTTAACGGCCAAGCGAGGATAAAGCCATAGGCATGCCAAAAGGCCCGAGGGTGACCCCATTGCGGCCATTGATGGTTAGCCAATTCTTGGGCAGAGATATAACTAGGGAATAGACTATCCGCAATAGATTTGCCGATCCCACCGTCGAACGCACCCAGATAGCCGAGCCAGGGTAGGAATATCTCTGGTAATAAAAATAATGGAATAAGTTGGATCAAAAACAGACAACTGGTTTGTACAGTGACATAAGGTGTTTTGCGTCTTTGTATACGTTGCCAACCAAAGATACCAATACAGGCGGTGTACAATAAGGTGTAGTAAAAAGAGCGACTCTTCATGGATACTGCCAAGGTGCCGATCAAAGTAGTGCGATCTTCTACTTGAGTTTGCCACCAAGCATTGATGCCGCTCAAGGCAGTTGGCATCTGATCTGGGAAGGTTGTTAAGCTCCATATAGCATTCATAAAACCGAAGTTTTTCCAGTCATATAGGGCAATAGCGAACAACATAAAGGCACTAAAAAATAACCAGCCCTTAGCGGTGCTTTCACCACTTAAGGCCATGCCACTGCGCCGGAAAAAGTCTAAGGGTGCTTCGCGACCGACCATACTCAGTACCGCATCATTGGCTAGGGCTATTGTGGGTCTATCAGGTGTATAGAGCTCGACACTGTCATCCGTTATTTTTTTAACTTGACTGTCCATTACTACTGTTAGTTTGCCCTGCTTTTCTGCTTGTTCAAGTCTTTGTATATTTTCTTGCTTAGCACGGCTAAACGCCCCTTTGCGATAGGACAGAGTGACATGCCCTCCGGCTTGGGATACCGCTAAGGCCGACTCTATGGCACTATCACCACCACCCACTACTAATACATTTTTATCAGTATAAGCCTTGGGATCATGTAATCGGTTGAGGGCTTTCTCTTCGCCTTCTATACCTAACTGACGAAATTTACCCGACCGACCAATCGCTATTATGACCCTATGAGCGGCCAACACATTACCATCTTCGAGGTACACGTTAAGGCCATTTCTATCCCGTTTAACTTGTGTGGCGTTGGCAATAGTGATCTCTATCTCTGCGGCTTTGGCCGTAGCTAATAGATCCGCTAACAAGGTTTCTTTTACCGATACATCCCCTTCAAAGGTCAGTGCCCCTTGTGGTTGCATCTCGCTTGGGTAAGTAAAAATCGGCTTTTCTTTAGGGAAATTTGCTATGGTGGAAAAGGCTTGTGTGGCCTCTAATACAATAAAATTGAGTCCCTGATGTTTGGCTTCTATGGCTGCGGCATAACCACTGACACCGCCGCCAATGATCACCAGATCATAGCGATCTAATTGACGCTTTCTCTTAACAAACAGCGGATCTTGGACGATTTGTTGGATGGCGCGAGCGCCAGTGTCTGCGGAAAACTTTAACAGCGGCACTCCGGTTAGATCACCTACTACATAGGTGCCAGGCACAGAAGTGCTGCCATCCACATTTAATACCGGTAGGGTATCAGGTTGGCCATCTGGCCATTGCCCATGTAACCAGTAGGTATAATCTTTAAGCAGTTTTAACATAGGCTCGGTTCCAAGAAAAAAAGTAGGGCTTTATTAGCCAGTCGAGCAACAATCCGCATAACATGCCCAGACCAAGTAGGGTAATGGGCCAGCTAGCCGGGGCCCAAATTTGACAAGATGCGAATTGATTTAACACCTCATAGGTAAAGGGTAAAAGGCTAAGCCACAACAATAAGAACACACTAGGGCTTAACACAAAAAGTGGTACTAGCGGCATCAAGTACCAAGGGAAGACCACAGGGCTGAGCAGCAGTGGAATACACAGTGTCCATTGTAAGGCTCGGATATTGAGTGAAGGTTCTTGCTCATTCTTAGACTTATACCACGTCATCCAGGCCACTAAACTCAAACCTATAAAGGCCAAGAACAGTAGACTAAGTAACAAATATGCACTGGGCATATTTTGTTGCATAAAATCGAACAAAGGTGAGCCGTTACGCCATTTTTGGAAGAAAACAGGCAAACTACCTAAGGGTTGAAAACCCGCCAAAAATGCCCCACCATAACCCACAAAGAGTGTGATGACTGCCCCTGACACTAATATTACTTGATGAGAAAAGCGGCGCACAGACAAGACAAAAGGCAAGAGCAACACTATGGGTAATATCTTACATAAGGCGCCAATTCCAATAGCGATACCGGTGCCAAACCAGCGTTTATCGGTGTAAAAATACAAGGCCGCACTTATGGCCAGAGTAGAGAAAACATCGAGGTGAGCACCGACTCCGGTTTCTAAAATAAGTAGCGGTGACAATGCTAATAATGGTAGATGTCTTAAACATTGGTAAAACCCCAAGACTTGGATCATCAACCACAAGATCCCCAAGCTTGCCACTGTCACTAACAATTTCCATACTAGTGCTGCCGAGTCTATGCCTGCAGAAGCGGCTAGAGCAAACAATCCTAAAGCCAAGGGTGGATAGACTGTGGTGTATTGTGCATGTTCTGCTGGCGGTTGCCATTGCTCCCGCAATGCGACCAGAGGCGGGGCATCATGGCTTATGCGATAGGGGTCAAAGCCACTAATGGCCATTTTTCCATCAAATAGATAGCGATCAATATCGTTAGAGCTGTAAGAATCGATTGGGATCAACATAATACGGGCTAATATGGCAACCACAATCAAGGCTTTATAATCTGACAGCGCGTTGGTTTTGGGGCCAGTGCACCAGCATAGCAACATACATAAAGCCAGCAAGCTGTATTGAAAAATGTTGAAACTTCCCAGTTGTAAAACACTATCCTGGGTCCAGTCTTTATGGGCTAACCAAAAGCTCAGACTGATAGTGGCCACAGCAAAACCTAAGCTGACGTGATGTAATCTGGGACGAGAGAGTAACCACTGTGAACTGCGAATTTTTGTTATAGATCTATGCACAAGACTTTAATCTTAGCTGACCACTCAAACTGCGGATAGCCGCATCCACAAACCCCACAGTGAGTAATAACAAGAAAGGGCTAACAAACCACATTTGCGCATAGACAGACCAGATAAACACTAGGCTATAAATAAGGGCCAGTAATAATTCAATTATGGCGCCTTTGGGTGCGACTGCCTGATAAAGTGGCTGACTGACTTGTGGTGAGCTTAAAGACGCTGTGGCTAACTCACCACTTTTTGGGGTGCGGACAAATTCACTTTCTTGTCCTAGTAATGCCTCGGTCGCCGCCCGGGCATTATTAAAAGCAAGCTGTATGCCTAATAACATTAAACGAGGCAGATTGATCAAGGCGGTTTTAAAAGAACGTTGCAATGCCACTTGGCCAAATACCAAATACACCAGATGTCCCCCTGAGGATAATAATAATAGCGGCAAGTCTATCCATAACAAATACTCTATACCAAAGTAATCTCTGATCAGTATGCTGGGTAACAGCAGGAATATTGTGTGCAGCAGCATGATTAAATAAGCCAGGTTATTGCATAAATGATAGCTGGCTTCGATTTTTGCCTTAATACTGATAGATGATCGCCAGACGCTGGGCAATAACTTTTTCATAACCTGTACGCCGCCCTTAACCCACCTGTGCTGCTGGCTCTTAAAGGCGTTCATATCTGCGGGCAATTCGCCCTCACAGCTTACCGTGTTTAGATATTGCATCTTCCAGCCACGCATTTGCGCTCTGTAGCTTAAGTCTAGATCCTCGGTGAGCGTATCGGCACTCCAATGCCCTGCATCTAGTATGGCTGCGGTGCGCCACATACCGGCGGTGCCATTAAAGTTAAGCAACACCTGACTATTACACCGCACTTTTTGCTCTAAGCCAAAATGGGCATCTAATACCATAGCTTGGGTTTCGGTGAGCTTGCTACTAAAACGATTGAGGTGTTCCCAGCGATACTGAACCATGCCCACTTCAGGTCGACAAAAATGGTCTATAGTGTCTCTTAATAGACTAGGGTGGGGCATAAAGTCAGCATCAAAAATCGCAATAAACTCACCGCTGGCAAATTCCATAGCCTGTTTTAGTGCCCCGGCCTTATAGCCCACTCTGTTGTTGCGAGTCACATGACTAATATTAAGGCCCTTGGCTTGATAGTGTTGCACTGTCGCGGCGATAATATCTAAGGTCTGATCGGTAGAATCATCCACAACCTGGATTTGTAATCGATCACTGGGGTAATCAAATGCTGCCACAGCATCCACTATACGTTGTGCCACTAAACGTTCATTATAAAGAGGGATCTGTACCGTCAGCAGTGGCAAGGTATCAAAGGTCTGGCCGATTTGAGGCTCATCATGGCGATGCAAGAACCAGCGCAGCACCATAGATAATCGATGCAGGCCAAACAAGCACAGCACCGCTAATATAAAAAAATGCAAAGCTAATACTAGTGTGGCCCATAACGGCAACACATCAGAAAACACGGGTCAAGCCAAGTTGAAATCCATCACCTTGCAAGGTGTTTTCACCGTAAATTTCCTGTGTGTAAGTCAATTCTAAACCCCAACGTTGTTTGGCCACTGCGCCAAAATTATAACCAAGCGTTAATTCAAGCTTACCCAAATCAAATTCAGGTAATAAGGTTAAGTTACCTGAAGTCACATCAGGAGCATTAACCAGATCGGCATTGTTAGCACTAAGGATACCGTCTAACTTTGTTCGAAAGTACACATTTTCACTAAAGTCGACTCCGTATTCTAATAAATAACGGTATTCATCCGATGGGGCATCTGTTCTATGTCGATATCCTGCTTCCATACCAAAATACCCATAGGGATATAAACTTTTGCCTATTAGCATTCTAAATTCTATATCTTCTTGGCCGTTACCACGGGGCAGTGCATCTTCCTCATCATATAAATAAGGTAGTTTAAGCAGTAAAGAGGTAGAAAGTACAAATGGCTCTGCCTGCCATTGATATCGAACGCCAATTTCTGTATCACCTAAACCGCTACTACTGACTTCGTTGCCGACACTATCGGTTTGATCCAACCATTGGTAAGTGACAGAGCCGTAAAGAGCAAAATTGCTACCTAACCCATATTCCCCATAGTAGGTAATATTATCACTATTGAATTCACCAAAATCAGGACTATCACCTTTAAACTCATCGGCGTTATAGGTGTTGACCGATAGCTTAGAATAACCTGAGTCTTTGGCCGCCACCCACGCCCCAGCCATAGAGGATTGGCTCACACCTAACATGGCCAATAAAATCGAGGTCACTGCAGCTTGCTGTAACAAGCGGCCATGGGTTAGTTTACTGCTGACATTAGAGAAACGCATATGATTGTCCTTCTGGCGGGGAGTCTAGGGTTGAATGTGAACCTGCTAATAAGGGACACAACTTAATCTAGGCTGGTATACCCGTCAATAGGCCAGCGGAAACGTATGAGAATTGATAGGTTTCTGTTAGATATCTGTTAGAACTTCAGGGGTTACACCACAAAATCTATTATTCGAGGGCACAGTTTGTGGTCTTTAGATAAATCACTTGCTGGGTTTGATTATGGCGGATTAAACATTGTCCTTGCTGCATCAACAAAGAAAAGGTGGTCGCCGCGTCAAGTACTCGACCATTGAGTAAGTTACCCCGGCCATCATGGTGGGCCTTGCGTTCAATAATAAGCTGACTGCTGGTAACAAATACCTTGTCTGCCAGCAGTGTATTAGTGGATCCCAAAAGCTGATTGACCGCTTGCGTCACAAGTGTTGTGGTTTCACTGTTTGGCTGGGCAATCAGTGCAGGCAAAGGCGATGAGTTGGAATGAGCGGTGCAGCCCAACAACAAAAGCCATGACAAATAGCAGTAATAGATCCTATTCATAGTGCGCTAGGCTCGATAACAGGGGTCCATATTTTATTTTCTAAGATAATGGAATCAAGAATAGTATTGGGTGATCGAATGGCCGGTCCGGGCACACCGATATTTTTTTGTTGTTTTTTGCTGCTGGTCTTTGCAACCACTGGGCATACCCCAGTGGTTGCAAAAGACAAGGCCGCACTTAACAAGGCTTCATTGCTATCACCTAAGGCTTGGCCAAAGTCATCTTCAACAAAACAACCGGGCAACTGGTCTTGAAATTGTGGACTTACAGTAGGTGTAAAACCTAGAGCATAATCACCAAAATTCTTGGCATTGACCCCCTGAAACTGAATGCTAAAATAGGTGGTGCTGCAGTTATCTGCGGGGTAAAAACCGTAGGGTTTACCACAAGTGGTATCGCCAATTAATACCACTTCGATGTCTATGCCTTTTAAGCTGTTTATTACAGCCTCACTGGCCGAGCAGGTGCCATCTGTCGAAAGAATAAAGACTCGGGTCAGGGCTAATGAAGGCAAGGCCTTATCGGTGAACCTATTATTGTCCCAATCAATCTCTCGATTATAAAAAGGAGTGGGCTGTAAGGGGTTCCCATTAACAGGATCTGTTGTTGGGTATTTAGTATTAAACTGTGTGGTTTCAAATATTTGATTATTGGTTTGGGCACTGCCAGCAATCATATAAGCCACTTGTGAGGCCATGGCTAATAACCCGCCGCCGTTATAACGCATATCCAACACGAGCTCGGTCACATTTGCGTCTACAAACTGCTGAAAACCGTTAATTAGTCCATCTTGAGCGGCTCTTATGTGGGAGTTAAATTGCATATAACCCACACGGCCTAGATCGGTATCTATCACCCTGACATTTTGGACGGGTTGTAATGCAATATTGCCAGAGGTGATAGTGATAGGGGGCACATCATTACCGGTCATATCCACAAAGCCAAATAAGGTGCTGTTACTGACTGAGGTGGGAAACAGTGCGTCATTAAGTTGCGCAATCTCTGCTGCCTGCACAGTGTTAACAAAATCAATAGCATCTATGGTTTTGACCTGATAACCCCTTTTAACTCCGGCCAAATTTGCGGGGGAGCCAGGCTCTGTGTATCTTACTACTAGTTGTCTGGGGGCACTATTGTTGACAAATTCCCAACTGATACCATAGCCAGAAGCAACACCGCTTTGGGTTCTTTGGTTATATTCTTCGGTAGATTGTGAAAAATGAAAATTATCTTTTAAAGAGCCTGATGGGGTAGTTTCACTGGTTTTTAATTGGGCAAAATAATTGGCTACAGAAAAGGGATTGGGGTCGTTGTCTGGTACTTCGTCAAACCACAAATAACTGTCGTTGGTCCATGAGCGCAACCACATTTTTTCGTGCATATTCGAGCCTTGTACATCAGCAAAGGTGTCACCATTGCTGTCTGGACCTACTCTAGGGGTGGCGCATCTATCCTTAAAGTTTGCCTCATTAAGAAATTGTCCGGCTAACCATTGGCTGTCATTACTGCCGGGAATGCTACTAACGGGGGGCGTATTATTGCTTGTGCCACCACCGCAAGACAAAATAACAACAGTTAACATCATCACTATCACTGGCTGCGTTAAGGGTGATGGTGTCATACAAAACCTCCTATCTTGGTTTGTCGGTGCAAAGGGAAACAAATGTGTTTGAGTACTAAACAGTATGACAGTTCCATGGCCCTAATCCTTTCACAGTATTCTGGCAAATTTCACATCTTAGCTGTTTTGTTTAAAGGCGCTGATGGTCAGCTGTGTGCCGATCAACGACAAAATACAATAAGCGGTAAAATAATAGAATCCTTCCCCTGCCATAGATAAGGTCTGAGTACTGATCTCTAAGTTTATCTGGAAGCCAAACAAACTCAGTTGTTGTGTATTTGCGGTCTCAGCGTGCTGGGTCGACATTATGGCCAAAAATATTGCTACCACAAATACGTCGGCCATTGACCACTTGCCAATCACACCGACAAAATTTAGTAGTTTTTTGACTATTTGTCTATTTTTGCTGAAATAGGTGACACATAAAAGCAAGGTTTTTAATAGTGGTATACACACAGAAAAGCCAAAGATAAGGCCCGCCACCAAAAGTCTTTGATCATCCCATAACTCTTGCACTGTGGCCATGATCGATAGTTCTTTGCCGATCAAGGTAGAGCTTAAGCTAGAGCCGCTAATGTTGGCGGCAAGTTGCATATCGAATATCAAGATAGTCAGCAGAATACCGGGAAAAAACAGCCCCAAAGCGACAATGTTAAGGGCAAAACCTAGGTGTTTTTTAAGCATATTTTTCCGAAAATTTGTGGTCTGAAAATAACAAAACTGAGTGATCAACAGCGATAGCAACAGTGAGCGATTATTGCAGTTAACTGGCTATTCGCCAAGAGCGGTAGGATATTTAGTGTTGGGCAGATGAGATCAACACAGATTAGCAAGACCAAACAAAATACCCGCGAGCACAGCCCATTCAATGGCTATGGCTTGCGGGTTAACTGAAACTCAGAGCCTCAGCAGCCCTGAGTGATACTGACTATTGAGTGACTGGAAAACCTCTGTCGCGCATCAAGGCTGCTACTTTGGCATCGCGTCCTCTAAATAGGCGATAGGCTTCGGCGGGATCCATAGCATTACGAATGGCAAATAGATGATCCACCAATTTCTTACTTAGGGCTTTATCGTAAAATCCACCGGGAGATTGAGCAAAAGCTTCTGCGGCATCAGCGGTCAGCACTTCAGACCACATATAACCATAATATCCAGAAGAGTAGCCCTCACCTGAGAAGACATGGCCAAACTGAGTACTGCGATGGCGCATCACCACTTCTTCTGGCATGCCTATAGCAGTTAGCTGTTCTTTCTCGAAGGTTTGCGGTTGTATCACACTAGGATCAGTAGTGTGATACAACAGATCCATAATAGCCGATGCCATATATTCGGTAGTCTTAAAGCCTTCGTTAAAGGTCGCAGCTTTCTTGATTTTAGCCACTAGATCGGCAGGTATGGGCTGCCCTGTTTGGTAATGTACCAAATAGTTGTTGATCACTTCATCAGTAGTCAACCAACGTTCTAATAGCTGGGATTGAAACTCTGTGTAATCACGGACCCCAGAATGAGAAGTGGGGTAGGCAACAGTCGCGGCTAAGAAATGTAACGCATGACCAAATTCATGGAAGTAAGTTTCTGCATCATCCCATGAGATCAAGCTAGGTTGGCCTGCGGGCCCTTTAACAAAATTTGAATTGTTAGAAGATAAGACCGTTTTCTTACCATCAAAGGTAGTATGGCTACGATAGGTCGTGGCCCAAGCGCCAGAGCGTTTCCCAGGTCGACCAAAGGGGTCTAGATACCATAAACCAATATGCTGCCCTGAGGTTTTATCTGTGACTTCGTATACTGTCACATCTTCATGAAAAACCGCGACTGAACCCTCTGGCACAGCCTCAAACTCAAAGTTAAATAGACGTCCGGCAACGTAGAACATAGCATCACGAAGTTTATCTAACTGCAGATATTGTTTAACTTCATCTGAATCTAGATCATATTTAGCTTTGCGGACTTTTTCCGCATAATAACGATAATCCCAAGGTGCTACCTTAATTTCGGCGTTTTGGCTGTCTGCAATGGCTTGCATATCCGCCACTTCTTCATCTACTCGCGCTATCGCCGCTGGCCATACTTTTAGCATCAACGCCATGGCATTTTCTGGGGTTTTAGCCATACGATCTTCTAAACGCCACTGTGCGTAATTGTCGTAACCTAACAAACCGACCCTTTCGGTACGTAGGGTCAGAATTTCTTTAATTAAGGCATTATTGTCAAACTCGTCGCCATTATTGCCACGGTTGTAAAAAGTCAGCCACACTTTCTCACGGAGTTCCCGCTCATCTGAGTAAGTTAAAAATGGATCCATTGAAGAGCGAGAATTAGTGATGGCATACAGACCCTCTTGGCCTCTACTTTTTGCGGCGCTGGCGGCGGCTGATACTAAAGAGTCCGACAAGCCACTCAGTTGGTCATTTTCCAGATACAGCACATATTTTTCTTCGTCGGCTAGTACGTTACTGGCAAACTTAGTGTGTAAGCTGGCCAATTCTTGATTAATCACGGCATAACGGGCTTTAGCTGCCTCGGCTAATGTCGCGCCATTACGGGCAAAGCTATTATAGGTGAGTAAGGTGACTCTTTGTTGTTCAGCATTAAGTGATGTTAGCTCTGGGCTTTCGAATACCGCTTTTACCCGGGCAAAAAGTTGACTATTGCCGGTGATTTTTGAGTTGAAAGCGGATATTTTAGGTGCCATTTCTGCCTGAATATCACGAAATTCAGGGCTGCTGTTATTCGCGCTCCAAATGCCCCAGTATTCAAAAACACGGCTTAGCTCACTGCCAGAACGTTCAAGTGCGACTATGGTATTTTCGAAGTTGGCGCTATCAGTATTACTGACTATCAGGTCAATTTCTTGTAAATTGCTGGCCATACCGGCTTCTAAAGCAGGTTGAAGGTCTGCCAATTGCATTTTATCAAAAGCAGGTACACCACCGTAGGGGCCGACAAATTCCTGAAGCAATGGATTAACTTGTTGCACACTGGCTGCTTCTTTAGTTGGCGCTGGTGTTATCTGTGTTCGGTCGCTACATGCGCTCAGCGATAGTATTATCGCCGTACCAATAAGGGTGATGAGTGGTTTGGTCATATTATTCCCGTAGGGTTGTTTTTATCCATCTACTTTTTTAGTCTTCAGGGGTAGATCTGAAATTCAGGGTATGAAGTTTAACTACCCCAGATGAAAGGTTCAATAGGGCGGACTTATGTTTATTAATGAACCGCGCTAAAGTGGATTGTGCAGGGCAGTTCTACACTTTTTATCGGCATGTCCAACCAGTAGATTTTTGTGGGTGGAGCCTAATAGTACTGGTCTAGGGCAGGAGTATTGTTGATGGCCTAAAAGTGGTAGCACATGGCCATATTGAATTTCGAATCGTTCAGTGGCTTTAGGCGTCAATACCGGGTCCACTGCCCCCCAATACTATTGAGGGTGAATTAAGGTCCCCAAGCCAATACGCTATAAGAGTTGGGGTTAGACGGCGGCTCCTATGCCACTGAGCTCATCTAAATGTTGAATGTCACACAGCCTGATAATGGTCTGCTGATCTTTATCATCTAGTTCAGTCACAGAGGTATTGTGAAAGTCGGACAAAGGTTGCACGTCACCAGGCAGGATAAATCTGTTTTGTACCCACTGTCTTAATACTAGACCGTGAGTCATCACCACCATATCACCAGGGGTTTGTTTGGCTTGTTGCAGCACAAAACGCCAAGCTAAATCCAGACGTTGCTTAAATACCTCATGGGTTTCGCCATTGGGCGGCGCATAATCTACGGCAAAAAAGTCGGCTTCAATATCTTTATAATGCTGCCCCCTAAGGTCGCCAAAATTACGCTCTCTTAATAGTGGGCTGAGCAACAAAGCACAAGACTGCTGTTGCTGCAGTGGTTGCGCGGTTTGTTGAGTGCGCAGATAATCACTACATAAAATTCGTTGCACGGGCTTATCCGAAAAAGCCCTGATCAATTGCCGTGCTTGTTGATTACCTAGATCTGACAAGGGGGTATCTGCGTTCTGGACTATCCGATCTCTATTGCCGTTGGTTTCACCATGACGGACTAGAAAAATGGCCATGCTTAAGCAAAGACCACAGTTTTATGTTGATGTATGATCACTCTGTCTTCAAGGTGATAACGTAGACCATTGGCCAAGGCTGTTTTTTCACAGTTTTTACCTTTACGTACCATATCAACTGCACTGTCACTATGGCTGATCCGCATCACTTCCTGCTCAATAATGGGTCCTTCATCGAGATCGCTGGTGACATAATGACAAGTGGCACCAATTAACTTGACGCCTCGGTTATAAGCTTGCTCGTAGGGCTTAGCGCCGGCAAAAGAAGGCAAGAAACTGTGGTGAATATTAATGGCCTTACCCGCCAATTTTTTACATAAATGGTCGGGAACGATTTGCATAAAACGTGCAAGCACAGTTAAGTCAGCCTGATAGGCGTCGATTAATTTTTCTATTTCTGCGAAGGCTTGCTGTTTACTTTGATTTTTAAAATCGACCCAATGAAAAGGGATATTATGCCAGTCGGCAAATTGTTTCATCTGGGGATGATTGGCGATAATGCAGGGAATATCACAATTCAGTTCACCACTGTGCCAACGATGCAAGATATCCATTAAGCAATGA
Source organism: Paraglaciecola sp. (assembly GCA_034111785.1). Taxonomy (GTDB): domain Bacteria; phylum Pseudomonadota; class Gammaproteobacteria; order Enterobacterales; family Alteromonadaceae; genus Paraglaciecola. Next base: position 130,179 of record JAWUWP010000009.1, on the reverse strand, counting down.
GACTCATGACTCGCCAACATCACTACCTTTTGCTTCTGATGAGAATCGGCCATTTTCCAATGCATCTGGAATTTTTCAGCAATGGGGCTAAACCGCTCTTTCACTGTTTGTATGCTAGTGGTCAAAGAGTCAGCGCGGATCTCATGGCGCATAAAAAATCGACCAGTTTGCAGATCAGTATGATGATTGGCTTCTATTATAGTGGCGTTTTGTTCGGCTAAAAACTGACTGACGGCTGCCACTAAGCCCACCTGATCGGGACAATCAATCACTAATCTAAATGTTTGTTGCATTGCTGTTTACGTACCTAAATTCCTAGTGCCACTATTGTGGACTTTATTGCATAGGGTGGTAAAGAACAAAAAACGCTATATCAGAATGATCCCTGTGCTAATCGAGGCAGTAACAGCCAGCTTGGCTGTTACACTTGGCTGTGCAGAGGCCACGAATGACGAATATGGTATTTTACACCTTGTTGGCCAGACACTGATTCAAACAAATGGAACTGCAACGCTCGCCAAGTCAATGCCGACCTAATAATAGGCATAGATAATGGTCTTGCACACTTTCGCGCCAAGGTTAGATGGGGTCGATAGGTCTGATGAGTGCTAGGTATAGCCAAGCGACTGGCAATGCGGATTAAATTCTCTGCCAGTTGAATATGGCTGCTTTGTGGGGTTTGACAGCCTAACCAAAGGGCCTTGGGTTTGGCCCAATAACCTAGTGTATCTAGGTCAACATTAAAAGCGGACTGCGCAGGCAAGTGGTTGATTAACCTTTGTAATTGATGCTGTTGCTCGGAAGATATCTGTCCTAAAAAGGCCAAAGTCACATGTAAATTAGTGTCTAAAACAGGGCGTTCTAGGGTGGTAAATGTCTTATCACGCCAGGCTTGTATAGCCTGTTGCGTTTCAACTGGTGGGGCTAAACCCAAAAATACGCGCATACGAGTCACCTATAAATTTGATATTATCTACTTTAATCCCTCTGCTGATAATAATGTTAAATACAAAGAGATGTTAATTGCTGCCCGTTGAACCGATATTACCTGCCTTACATCGCCAACTTTTACAGGGTGATGCCATAGTTGTGGCGCCACCTGGTGCAGGTAAGTCTACTTGTTTACCTCTGTCTTTATTAGGTTTGGCGGCCTTTCGCGGCAAGACAATTATTATGCTACAACCTAGACGTTTAGCCGTACGTAATATTGCTGCTTATTTGGCTAAACAATTAAATGAAACTGTGGGTCAAACCGTCGGTTATCGCATTCGTGGTGAGACCAAGATCAGCAAAAATACCCGTTTGGAAATAGTCACAGAGGGGATTTTGACTCGAATGTTGCAAAGTGATCCTGAGCTGCAAGAAATTGGCTTGGTGATCTTTGATGAATTTCATGAACGTAATCTACATGGTGATTTCTCCTTGGCTTTGTGTATCGAAGTACAACAGAGTTTACGAGAAGATCTGCGGTTATTGGTGATGTCTGCGACTTTAGATGTGCTAGGTGTGAGTCGGCTATTGCCTCTGGGTAAAGTATTGCACTGTGAGGGCAGATCTTATCCAGTGGAACTGCGGTATCGACCCGATCATGCAAAGATCGCCCTGCACGAAAAAGTTAGCCGATTGATCATTAATGTGTTTGCCGAGCATCAAGGAGATTTTCTGGTGTTTTTGCCTGGGGCGCGAGATATCAATAAGACTGCCGAACGCATGCAGCAGCAATTTGCCGGACAGGTGCAGATCCATAGATTGTTTTCCGAGTTATCCAAAGTGGAACAACAAGCGGCATTGTTACCTGATCCCCAGGGCCATAGAAAAATTGTATTAGCCACTAATATTGCTGAAACCAGTTTAACCATTGAAGGCATTGAGGTGGTCATTGATAGCGGCATTGAAAAAATGGCGGTGTTCCAACTGAGCCGAGGGTTCACCCATCTTCAGAGTCAAAAGATCTCTCAAGCCTCAGCTATCCAGAGAGCCGGCAGAGCCGGCAGGGTCGCAGCGGGTAGCTGTTATCGACTCTTTAGCAGTGAGCAATATCAACGCTTCGATAGCCAGTCGGTGCCGCAAATTTTACAAAGCGATCTGTCCAGTTTTTTATTAGAATGTGCCGTTTGGGGTACAGATATCACTGAGCTGGCGCTGATTGATCAACCTAGCGCTGCGCAGTTAGCCCAGGGTTGGGCGTATTTAACCCAACTAGCTCTAGTGGATAGTCACCAGCGACTCACCCCCTTAGGTCGACAAGCGCATGGTTTAGGCTGCCAGCCTGGCATTGCCTTAATGTTAATTAAGAGCGCGACCCTAAGTGCACAACACCTGAGTCTAGCCTGTGCGCTCTCGGCATTATTTGAAAGTAAGGATCCTTTGGGTTATCGCCAAGGGGTGGATGTTTCTGCTCGCTTATATTTATTGCTGCAACAAAAAAATCATAACCTTTGGCAGACTATTCGCCAATGGTTTAAAAAAATGTCTAGTGGCTTATTGGATTGGCCCTTTGCAGATATTGCAGTATTGATCGGCTTTGCCTATCCCCAATGGTTGGCGCAACAACGTCAAGGTGAACGTTATCAACTGGCCAATGGGACAGGTGCGGTTTTGAATATTGATGACGCACTGTGTCAATCCCCTTGGTTAGCGATCGCTGTGTTAAAGACCAGTGATCACCAGCAAGACAATGCACAGATAGGTTATGCACAAGCCCTTTCAACAAGCCAATTAGAGCAGCACTTTTCCCACTTGATCGAACAACAAACACAAGTGCAGTGGCATGAGAAACAACAAAAGATACTGGCCTATAAAGAAAAGCGCTTAGGCAAGATTGTGATGCACACTCAGCCCATGCAAAAGCCTTCACCAGAGAATATTCGCTCTATCTGGCGTCACGTCTTTGCGAGTAAGGGGGCAGACTTTTTGCCCCTTAGCCCAGCCGCGAAACAACTTATTTATCGTGTACGTTTAGCGGCCATATTATTGCCCGATAAAAAATGGCCTGATTATAGTGACGGCGGACTGTTGGCGTCCATAGAAGAGTGGTTATTGCCCCATTTAGGCAAGATCACTAGTGCCCAACAGTTAAACCAGTCTGACTACTTTGTTTCTTTAAAAAATACCTTGGACTATCAACAACAGCAATGTTTGGATCAGTTCTTTCCAGAACGACTGATGCTACCTAGTGGTCGCCAAGGTCAGTTACTGTATACTGAACAAACCGAGGTGTTATTGTCAGTGCGTATGCAAGAACTCTACGGTTTACATCTTCATCCAAGCATTGCTAGGGGTCACATAGCCGTGACAGTAGAATTGTTATCACCCGCAGGCAGACCGATACAAACCACCCAAGATATCCCAGGCTTTTGGCAAGGTAGTTATAAGGCGGTACAAAAAGAAATGAAAGGTCGTTACCCTCGACATTTTTGGCCAGATGATCCAGTAAGATCCCAAGCCACCACTACCACTAAAAAAAGAATGAAGCCTAGCGAATGAGTAAAACACCAGTGCGAAGATCTAGCAAAGCCCCTTCAGCAAAGGCCCCAAAAGCGGCCAAAAAATCTTTTTGGCAAAGACTCAATCCTGTGTATTGGCTGGCTAGACATTGGTTCAAATTGTCGGTTGTTTTGGTATTGTTAGTGGCCAGCTACGGGATCTATCTGGATGCAATAATAAGCCAAAAATTTGCCGGTAATAAATGGCAGGTTCCGGCGCAGATATTTGCCCGTCCGATGCTGCTTGAATTAAAACAAGAAGTCAGTATCAAGGAAATAGAGGAAGAGCTGGTGTTGTTGGGCTATCGCAAAGTCAACCGTGCCGATAGTGCTGGGGAATACCAAGTGTTGGGTAAAAGGATCCGCATTCAAAGACGTCAATTTGATTTTCCACATGGCGCTGAAATGTTGCGCAATATTGAAATAACCTTAGCCAATCAGCTGATTAGTAAAATCCAAGATCGTCAGGGCGGTGATCTACTCCAGCAAATCTATTTAGAGCCTTGGTTAGTGACTCGTCTGGTCAGCAGTGGCCGAGAAGACAGAATGCTGGTTAACATTAATCAGGTGCCTCCTATACTGACCCAAGCGCTGGTGGCGGTGGAAGATCAGGACTTTTATCAACATTATGGTGTGGCACCCTTGTCTATTTTACGGGCATTGATGGCCAATTTATCCGCAGGACGCACAGTACAAGGGGGCAGCACACTGACCCAACAATTGGTGAAAAATCTTTTTTTAACCCGAGAAAAGTCACTGCTGCGCAAAGCCAAAGAAGCCTTGATGGCGCTGATCATCGAGGTGAAATATTCGAAAGAAGTAATACTGGAGGCCTATCTAAATGAGGTGTTCTTAGGCCAAAACGGCGATACAGGTGTCTACGGTTTTGGCTTAGCCAGCTATTTTTATTTTGACCGGCCCCTGAATGAGTTGAGTATTGATGAAATAGCGACCTTAGTGGGCATAATAAAAGGGCCTTCTTATTATAATCCCCGCAAACATCCTCAACGGGTGCAAACCAGACGTGATCTGGTATTACGTTTGATGTTTGAAAGCAATCAGTTGTCTCCTAATGAATATGAGAATTTGGTTAAGTTACCCTTAAAGCTGGCTTCCGGGGACAGCTTGAAAAAAGACAAACACCCCGCTTTTATGGACAAAGTGAGGCGTGAGCTAAGGCAAGTTTTAGACAATCCTGATATCCGTCAGTCGGGATTAAAAGTTTTTACTACCCTTGATTCCAATGCGCAAGTTAAGGCTGAGAAGGCCTTAGTAACAGGTGTTGCAAAGCAAGAGAAACGTTTGTCACAGAAAGGTTTTGAAGCCGCCATGATAGTTACAGATATCAGTAGTGGTGAAATTCGCTCTATTGTGGGTGGGCGCACCCCTAGTTTTGCCGGATTTAATCGTGCCCTGGATGCTAAGCGCGCTATCGGCTCTTTGATTAAACCTGCTATTTACCTCACCGCATTAGAGCAGGCCGCAGACTATAATTTAGCCACACATTTGGCCGATGAGCCCATTAAATTAAAGAACACTCAGGGCAAAATGTGGGAGCCAAAAAATGCCGATAAGACTTTTCGTGGGCAGGTTCCCTTAGTCTTAGCCTTAAGCCGTTCACTGAACGTGCCCACTGTGGCCTTAGGTATGAATTTGGGCTTGGGCAGCATTGCCGATACCATATGGCGATTGGGGGTTGAACAAGAACTGGATTTGTATCCTGCATTGACCCTAGGGGCCGTTAGCTTTTCGCCATTACAAGTCAATCAAATGTATCAAACCATCGCTAATAATGGCCGTTATATCCCGCTGCATTCTATTACTGCCGTTATGTCACCGGACAACCAGTTATTGTGGCGTTTTAGCCAAGCACCCCAGCAGCGCGTTGACGAGCAAGCCACCTACTTGCTCAATTATGCGTTGCACAAAGTCACACTAGAAGGGACCGCTAAAGCCATACGGACTATATTTCCCGATGTGAATATGGCCGGTAAAACAGGGACCACAGATGACTATAGAGATAGCTGGTTTAGTGGTTTTGATAAAGACATCTTGGTCACCAGTTGGATGGGTAAAGACGATAATCAGCCTGTTGGGTTGAGCGGCGCCAGTGGTGCCATGCAGTTGTTTATTGGTTATCAACAACGCCAAGCGCCAAAATCCTTGGTTAGGCGTTTTCCGGAAGGACTCGGCATTGCTCATTTTGATAACAAAACCGGTGATTTAAGCAAAGCAGGCTGCCAAGATACCTTCAGTGTGCCAGCCATCTTGGCCGCGTTACCTCCCACTCCAAAGCAGTGTTTTGGTCTCAAGGTTTTGCCACCAAAAAGTAAAAGCTTATGGCAGAAAATATTTGGCTAGTAGAATAGCTTTAATGATAGATCTAGCGCTGAGATCCTTGGTTTTTATCTAGGCGCTGGTTGATAAAGTCATTCAATTGTGGCCCTTGAGTGCAATTAATATTACCCCCCAAAAAGCCAATAACAGTGCTGATGGCTTGTTTAGTGGTGGTGCTGCAATCGGCACGTATGCTTCTGCTCTTTCTTAGTTGTTCATCCACAGTCAAAAATGTCGGTTGAGCACTGGTATCTATTAAAGCCGCGAGTCTTTTTTGTTGGTGGTCTTGGGCGCTTTGTTGCGCCATTTCCGCAGTTTTTTGTTGTTGATAGCCGGCTAGTTGCCTTTGGGCTAAATTGTCAAAACCGCTGGCTTTGACTTGATGATTAGGCCAAAGCCTTGGCTTTGTGGTTAGGTGAGTCTTGGCTTCTGGACTTGCCACAAAGGGCAGTGCATCCGGTGCGGGTTGTTCTTGTAAAGACAGATCGCCTTGGTTAGGCAGCTGTTTTGGCAAAGGTCTTTGTGGCTCTGTGCTGTCTGCCACATATTTTTCAGGCGCGGGCGTTAATCGCGCTTTTTGCACTATGGGCACTGTGTCTTCAGGAGGGATCATTGGCATGTTGTTCAAGACCAAGCGTGCTTGGATCAGTGGCTCTGGACTCTTAGCCACCACTACCTGCGCCGATCTCACCGAGTAGTCGCCTAAGTAAATCAAAATAATGACGTGCAGCGAAATGGATACGACGATGGCGGTGAGTAATGATCGGTTTTTATTAACCACTTCTATCTGCTATTCCTAATGCAGTTATCAGGCTCTGTAGAGTGTTGTACGATCAATTAGTTCAAAGTCTGTATCTGCGGGGCAATTTTATCACTACTCACTAGGCTCACTGCCTATTGAAATGACGGACAGTGACAGTGGTAAATGCTTAAAGGTGAGACTAGCTGTCAGTCAATTTATCCTAGCGGGTTGTAGGCACCCTTTAGGTGCATAACCCATAGTGCGCACCGAAAGGGTGCGAAAGTTACGCATTTAAAGCCGACTCTATAAGTTAAGTATATGTTTTAAATGATAAAAAAATTATGGCATAGGACTTGTGTTAGATAGCTCAATCAATGACAAAATATCACTAAAATATTGGGAGTAACACTATGAAATTAGTCACTGCGATCATTAAGCCTTTTAAGCTTGATGATGTGCGAGAAGCAATCTCGGAAATCGGCATAGATGGTTTGACCGTCACCGAAGTTAAAGGCTTTGGTCGTCAAAAAGGGCATACGGAATTATATCGTGGTGCTGAATATCAAGTGGACTTTTTACCTAAGGTGAAATTGGAAATTGCGGTTCAGGACGACCACGTCGAACGTTTAGTTGAGGCCATAGTGGGCGCAGCTAAAACTGGAAAAATTGGTGACGGTAAAGTATTCGTCTATGACTTAGAGCATGCCGTTCGTATAAGAACGGGTGAGACCGATGGCGAAGCCATTTAGATATTGAGGAGAACAACGTGGAAATAACATTTGAATTGGGCTACGCCCTAGATACCTTTTACTTTTTAATCTGTGGCGCCCTAGTAATGTGGATGGCCGCAGGTTTCACTATGCTTGAAGCCGGTTTAGTTAGAGCAAAAAATACCACTGAGATCCTAACTAAGAACGTGGCTTTGTATGCGATTGCTTGCATAATGTATATGGTCTGTGGTTACTCATTAATGTACGGTGGCGATGATTTCACTTGGTTTTTAGACGGCTTAATGGCTGATGGTGCCACTGGTGTCACTGAAGATGCGGCTAGCTACTCGCCATCTTCTGACTTCTTCTTCCAAGTGGTATTTGTGGCCACGGCTATGTCTATTGTGTCTGGCGCGGTTGCTGAGCGTATGAAGCTTTGGGCGTTTTTGGCTTTCACTGTGGTACTCACAGGCTTTATCTATCCAATGGAAGGCGCATGGACGTGGGGCGGTGAGGCAGTCTTTGGTTTGTATACCTTAGGTGATCTCGGATTTTCAGACTTTGCCGGTTCAGGCATTGTCCATATGGCCGGTGCATCAGCAGCCCTTGCTGGGGTGTTATTGTTAGGTGCGCGTAAAGGTAAGTATTCTGTAGAGGGTAAAGTGAATGCTATTCCAGGTGCTAACTTACCTATGGCGACCTTAGGAACCTTTATATTATGGATGGGTTGGTTTGGTTTTAACGGGGGTTCTGTTTTAGCCTTAGCCAGTGTCGAAAGTGCCAACGCCGTGGCTGTGGTATTTTTGAATACTAACGCTGCTGCTGCTGGTGGTCTGGTATCAGCCTTATTATTGGCTAGAATACTGTTTAAGAAAGCCGATCTCACTATGGCGTTAAACGGCGCATTAGCAGGGCTAGTCGCCATCACTGCTGAGCCTTCAACTCCTACTCCATTACAAGCGACCTTGTTTGGTGCTTTAGGTGGAATATTAGTAGTATTGAGTATCTTAGCCTTTGATAAAGTCAAGATTGATGATCCAGTTGGCGCTATCTCTGTGCATGGTGTAGTCGGGCTATTAGGCCTATTGTTAGTGCCATTCACAAATGATGCTGCAAGCTTCAGTGGTCAGTTGATCGGTGCGGCTACTATCTTTGTATGGGTATTTGGCGCCAGCTTTGTAGTCTGGGCTATCTTGAAAGCGGTAATGGGTATTCGTGTCAGTGAAGAAGAAGAGTTTCAAGGCGTGGATATGAGTGAATGTGGATTAGAAGCTTATCCTGATTTCACAACTAGTCGCTCTTAAGTTATGTTTTTAGTGAGGCAATGTATCTAGACGTAGATCAATCGCCTACTACTGCAGTTCATATTAAGCCTCGCATTTACGCGGGGCTTTTTTTTACCTTATGCAGTATGGGGTTGAACACAGATAAAGGGATCTGCATTATATTTATAGTCATAAAAGCCAAGTTGCGAGCATTTGTTTGTGGGTAATTATGGTTTAAAGAGCATAAATCAATGTAAACTATCAATATATTAATCATTATGAACTCACTATGCATAATACTCTGCTTATCAGTCTATTGATGGCCAGCTTGTTTACCCCCTTGGTACAAGCATATGACAGGATCACCGGTTTACCTTTCGCCAGCCGCTCAGAAGTGCTTGCTAGCAATGGTATGGTGGCAACCAGCCAACCTCTGGCCACACAGGTGGGCCTGGATATCTTAAAGCAAGGTGGCAACGCCATTGATGCTGCCATAGCGGCCAACGCCATGTTAGGGTTGGTTGAACCCACAGGCAGTGGCATAGGGGGCGATTTATTCGCCATAGTCTGGGATGCTAAAAGCCAACAGCTCTATGGGCTGAATGCCTCTGGACGTTCACCTAAATCCCTTAGCCTTGAGCATTTTACCTTGCAAGGTCTGGACAAAATTCCGTCCCATGGCCCTTTACCGGTTTCTGTGCCTGGCGCGGTGGATGGCTGGTTTGAGTTATCTAAAAAATTTGGTTCATTGCCTATGACCAACCTCTTGGCCCCCAGCATTGAATATGCAAAAAAAGGTTTTCCTGTCACTGAGTTGATTGCCTATTATATGCAGCGCAGTGTGGCTAAATTAGGCCAGTTTCCGGGTTTTGCGGAAACCTATATGCCAGACGGTAAGGCCCCGATAAAAGGCCAGATATTTACTAATAAAGCCTTGGCTGTGACTTATGAAAAAATTGCCACCGGTGGGCGAGATGCATTTTATAAAGGCGATATTGCCCGCACTATTGCCGCCTATATGCAACAACAAGGGGGATTCTTGTCCTATGAGGATTTGGCCAATCATAGCTCACAATGGGTGCAGCCCGTTTCAAGTAATTATAAAGGCTATGATGTGTGGGAGTTACCGCCCAATGGACAAGGCATAGCCGCCTTACAAATATTGAATATTCTTGAGCACTATGATCTGCCCACTATGGGGTTTGGCTCGCCACAGTATATTCATACTTTTGTAGAAGCCAAGAAGTTGGCCTTCGAAGATAGAGCCAAATATTATGCCGATCCGGCTTTTAACAAAATTCCTGTCGATTGGCTGATCTCTAAAGAATATGCCCAGCAGCGGCAAAAATTAATCCACCATGATAAAGCAGCCAAACGCTTAGATGCGGGTTTACATCATGGGGATACTATCTACCTGACCACTGCCGATAAAGACGGCAATATGGTGTCTTTGATCCAAAGTAATTACCGAGGTATGGGGTCGGGCATGACACCTAAAGAGCTAGGCTTTGTGTTACAAAACCGCGGTGAAATGTTTAGTCTCAGCCCTGGACATTTTAATGTTTATGCCCCTGGTAAAAGACCATTTCATACTATTATCCCGGCTTTTATTACCCGTAATGGCAAACCTTGGGTCAGTTTTGGCGTGATGGGCGGCGGTACTCAACCACAAATGCATGCACAGATAGTGGTGAACCTAGTGGACTTTGCCATGAACTTACAAGAAGCTGGCGATGCCCCCAGAATATTACATACTGGCTCTAGTCAACCCACAGGGGAGAAAATGACAGAGGGTGGTTATGTGAGTCTAGAATCGGGCCATAGCCACACTGCCCGACGCCAACTCATTAAAAAAGGCCATGTTGTTCAAGATGCACTGGGCGCCTATGGCGGCTATCAAGGCATTATGCGGGATCTAAAAACGGGCGTATATTATGGCGCATCAGAAAGTCGTAAAGATGGCCACGCGGCTGGCTACTAAATTGAGTGAATACTGTTAATGACCCAAGCCCAAAAAGGCATCTGTGCAGAGCCTAATTTGCACGCACTATATCTTACTTTTAATGTAATTGACGATGACGACCAAGTTATGCGCGTTAAGCTGGCAAGAGTACTGGATTTATTTAGTCATTTTGATGAAGAATACTATGAAGCTATGGTTTCTGGTGTGGTGGCTATTGGTAGCAGTTATTGGTACGAACTGTATCCGGGCTTAATTCCTCAAGAGTTAGCCCCTTTTCCTGATATGCATTATCAGGATCGCAGCGCCCCTGAGACTGCCGGTGATCTTTTCCTGCAGATAAAAGCCGACCGTATGGATATCTGCCATGCCATAGCGATAGAAGTGAGTCAATTGCTTAAGCAACATGTTGCACTAAACGAAGAGGTACGGGGTTTTCGTTATCTTGACGGTAGAGATCTCACCGGTTTTGTGGATGGGACAGAAAACCCCAGAGGCATGCATAAATTCGCAGTGGCTATTGTGGGTGATGATGATCCGGACTTTGCTGGGGGCAGTTATATCCATACCCAACGCTATCGACATAATATGCAAAAATGGCAAATGTTGCCCGTTGCCGTACAAGAAAATGTAATAGGTCGTACCAAAACCGATAATATTGAACACGCCAATGAAGATAAGGCGGCTTTTTCTCATACCAAGCGCACCAGTTTAAAAGATGAGCAGGGCAACAGTATCGAGATGCTCAGGCACAGTATGCCTTACGGTGACATGTCTGTGCAGGGCTTGTACTTTGTATCTTGTGCTAAGAGTCCTAAACCTTTTACCTTGATGTTGCGTAGCATGATTTTTGGCGATCAAAACGGCAATTACGATAAATTATTGGATTATACTCAGGCTGAAACTGGCGGTGCATTTTTTGCACCTTCAGTGGACTTTATTAAGCAGCAGGCCAAGACCTAAAAGGTCTAAATTAAAAAGTCGTTGTGCCGAGCATTGTGATCACAAGACTCTTCACAAAAGTATTGAGCCATCCCAATCTTCAGGTAGCAGGCTGTGTTGCAGTCGCTTACATTGCTCTAGATGATGAGCGGCCAGGCTGTCTTGTGGGGAAAGCGCGAAAGCTTGTTCGAAACAGTCCATAGCCTGTTGCCATTGTCGCTCTTTGCGAAACCTTATACCTGTCTCGATCAGTTGTCCTGTGGCTAACTTTAGGCTGCGCTGCGCTGGGGGTTGGTGGTCGAAAATTTCATATATTTCTATGGGCTTTTGGCGGCCTTTCACTCGCACCCAATCTAATAACCTGTATTCAAATTGGCCCTGTGCTTGGGATTGATGCAAGGTCTGGGCACTGATAATGATATCGGCATTGTACTTAGGTGTTAAGGATTCTAGCCTGTAGGCGATATTCACACTGTCGCCAATCGCTGTGGTGTCCATACGATCCTTCGAGCCTACCGTGCCAATAATAACAGGGCCAAAATGAATACCAATGCCAATGTTGATAGGCGGGTAGTTTGAATTGTCCCTATGTTGGTTGTAGAGGTTTATGGCATAACGCAGATCTAATGCGGCACGGATCGCATCTTGCGCTTTGTCGATATTGGTGCCTTTGGGGCGATCAAATAAGGCCATAACGGCATCACCAATAAACTTATCGATAAAACCGCCATTTTGATGAATGGGGGCGTTCATACGCAAAAAATAAGAGTTCAGAAAATTCATTAACTCTTGAGGAGTCATGCGTTCTGACAAACCGGTAAAACCTCGAATATCACAAAACAGTATGGCTAATTCGTCTTCGTCTGCTCGTCCTAGCTCTAATGTATCACCGCCATTTTTGGTCAGATGATCAACAAATTGTTTGGGGATGAATTTGCGAAAATCTTGGGTAAAGCGCCGGGCTGCATCGGCACTGTCTTCCAGACTTTGTTGGTGTTCATATGCTGAAACCCCCCCGACATTTTGCTTGTCTGCTCTATGTTTTACGTTATTTCGCGTCGACTTTTTATACAAGAGCACTATCAGCACTAGTGTATAAATAGCGATGATCAAAAACAACACTAAGGTCAGAGGTTGCAGGGCTTGAGCTAGCATATAAACAAGATCGCTTGCATCAGGGGTAACAAGCTACAGCTGTAAGTTGAGCGGCTAACATTTGGCGGCGACTTCTGCTAACACCTTATCGGCAATGTCTAATGTTTGTTGGATAATCTGCGGACTGTGTTGGGCCGAAACAAAACCCGCCTCATAAGACGCAGGAGCCAGATACACACCTTGCTCTAACATACCGTGATAGAACAGATTAAATTGTTGGGTATTACAGCTGGTGGCTTGTTGGTAGTTGGTGACTTTCTCTACGTCTGTGAAGAACAAGCCAAACATACTGCCAGAATAGTTTACCGTCATAGGAATGCCATGGCTTAGAGCGATAGACTTAAAGCCTTCGGCTAAGGTGCGTGTGCTGTCACTAAGCTGCTGGTATAAATTGGGCTGTTGTATGGCCGTTAAAGCGGCAAGACCCGCTGCCATAGCTACAGGGTTACCAGACAGGGTACCAGCTTGATAGACCGGTCCTACTGGCGCTATATGATTCATGATATCGGTTCTACCGCCAAAGGCACCCACAGGCATGCCACCGCCTATTACTTTACCTAAACAGGTTAAGTCTGGCTTAATATTATATTTTTCTTGTGCTCCGCCTAGCGCCACTCTGAATCCTGTCATGACTTCATCGAATATCAGCAGTGCGCCGTATTGATCACAAATATCACGCAAGCCTTGTAAGAAGCCCTCTACTGGAGGAATACAATTCATATTGCCGGCTACGGGCTCTACTATAATACAAGCGATATCATCAGGGTGTTGGGCAAAGGCCTGTCTCACAGAGTCGAGATTGTTGTATTGCGTGGTTAAGGTGTGTTTAGCAAAATCGGCGGGTATGCCAGGTGAGCTTGGCACACCAAAGGTTAAGGCACCAGAACCAGCTTTGACTAATAATGCATCGGCGTGTCCATGATAACAGCCTTCAAATTTGAGGATCTTATCTCTATGGGTGAAACCTCGGGCTAAACGTATGGCGCTCATGGTGGCTTCTGTGCCTGAGTTGACCATACGTAACATTTCCATTGAAGGCACTAATTGGCTGACGGTTTCAGCCATTATGACTTCTGCTTCTGTGGGGGCGCCAAAACTTAAGCCATTTTCTGCTGCGGCTATCACGGCTTGACGAATTTCTGGATTATTATGGCCTAACACCATAGGGCCCCATGATTGCACGTAGTCTATATATCTTTTGCCGTCTACATCAAACAAATAGGGACCGTCTGCTTTACTAATAAAAGGCGGAGTGCCGCCCACGGCCTTGAAGGCTCTTACTGGGGAGTTAACGCCGCCAGGAATATGTTGCTGTGCTCTGTTAAAAAGGACCTGTGATCTTTGCATAATGGCTTCTTTAATTTGTAAGTTGAGTTGTCGCTGCGTTTTGTATCTAGTTATTTACGTACCAATTCACTTCCCGATCAAATTGGCTGATAATATTTTCTACGCCTAAGGTTAGGGCAAACAATGCCATACGCACCAAGACACCATTGTCGGTCTGACGGAAGATCGCTAAATTTGGATTCAGATTGAGATCATTATCCAATTCATTCGCTTCTGCTCGGGAATCCCTTGGCAAGGGATGCATAATAACGGTTTTAGATAAAAAATGTTTAGTGTAGATCTGCTGATCTAAGCGAAATTTTCCACGATATTGATTGGCTTCTTGTTGTGACGGAAAACGCTCTTCTTGGATCCGGGTTTGATAACAAATATCAGCATCAACATTACCTTCCAGCTGATGGGTTATTTGACATCTATGACCGGCATTTTCTATGGCATCAACAATGGCGCTAGGCATGGCTAATTCTTTGGGGGAGATCAGGGTGAATTGGATATCCTTAAATAGACATAACAGCCGAGACAAGGAATGCACAGTGCGCCCGTATTTAAGATCACCGATCATCGCAATATGCATACCGTCGATATTGCTGCCGTGAGCCAGTAATTCTTTTTGAATGGTATATAAGTCTAATAGTGCTTGGGTGGGGTGCTCATTGGCACCATCACCGCCATTAAGCACAGGGACTCGACTGCCAGTAGAAAATTCGTTGACCGAACCAGGATCCGGATGTCGCATGGCAATAATGTCAGAATATCCACTCAGTACCCGTGCCGTGTCGTATAAGGATTCACCTTTGGCCAAGGCGGAATTACTTAATCCTGTTGTTTCCCTGACTTCTCCGCCTAATAAATTAAAGGCGGTGCCAAAGCTTACGCGAGTTCGGGTGCTAGGTTCAAAAAACAGATTGCCCAATATAGCGCCGTCTAACACTGTGGTCCGTTTTTGCCGTTTAGCATAGGGCAACATTTGCTCAGAAATCGCAAACACCTTTTCAATAGCCTCTCGGTCAAACTGATTGACCGAAAGAATATGGCTACCTTTAAATTTCATTTGCTGCCTAATAGTTGCAAAAGGAACATGTATAGTATTTTACCAAAGTTATTCGATCTGCGCGGGATATTTCTAGCTAGTTTTGTGTTTGCTCAAAATTAATCTGTTCTAGCGAGAGTCTAAGCTTTACCCACTGGGTGTTCTTAACGCTTTTGTTGATGTTTCACTCGGGCGGTTCGACGTACAGTGCTCACTCTTTTATTGTTTGCAGAGGTCCCAGAGTGGCGAGTTTTAGACTGAGTCTGCTTGGCCTGTTGGTACACTTTACTCTTGGATGAAGGTTGCTGTGTCGGCCACCTAGCGGTTCGTAGTTGCCTGTTCTGGTTTTTCACCTGAGCGCTATTGGCTTGGGTTGTTTTTGTTTTACCCTGAACATTTTGTCGTTGTTGATTTTTACCCTTGTAGCCCAATTTTTGTGTGGCATTCATCCCTTGCCTGTTAGTCTGGTATTTTGCCTGTTGATTGGTTGGTATTTTACGCTCATTGGCAAAATTATATTTAAGTCTATTTTTAACTGCCACCTGACGAGAGCCAGAGATTGATTTTTTCAGCACTCTGGCTGCACCATTGGATTTTTCTACGTTTGACACCAGCCTGCGATTATTTGCTTGGTATTGCACGCCTCTTCTATGTTGCTTATTGTGCTTCCAACGGGGATATTCGGCGACCTTAACTCTTTGTAAACTATGTCTGGGGTTGTGCCAGTTACTCTTATTGCTATGACTATTATGCCATCTATGATTGTTCCAAGTTCGGTAGTTATGGCCCCGTAATCCATAGTTGGCTACCAGGTGCCTGCTTTTCCAATGTACGCCACCAAAATAAAAACTGGGACGAATGGAAAAATGTGGGCTCCAATAAACCCCCGCATTCCATACATAATGCCTAGGACTGTGCCAATGGTAGGGAGGGTGATTATTCCACCACCAATTTCCATACACCAAGCGGGTATCATAATAGGGAATGTAGACCCTTTGTTTGACGACATTTTGGATAACAATCTGATCTTGCTGTTGTTGCACTTCAAGGTATTCATTGTTCTTAAGATTACCCTGTGCATAGGCTTTTTGACGCAGGGTTTGGATGCTCGACAATACTTGTTGCTCATTGGCTAAAAAGCCATTACCTAAGGCCTGTAACCAGTCTAAATCCTGGCTCAGTGTTTGTAATAACGCCGTAAAAGGGGCCAAGGCTTGGATGCTAGGATCCCAGTCTTTATCTGCCACCGCATCTAATACTTGTTGTTCGTTTAAGTCTAGATTGGCCTGACGCCAGCGGTCTGTTTGCACCACCTCTAATGGATAGGTGGCGGCGATCAATATATGTGACAGCAAAGT
The DNA here is from genome assembly GCA_034111785.1 of Paraglaciecola sp. Taxonomy (GTDB): domain Bacteria; phylum Pseudomonadota; class Gammaproteobacteria; order Enterobacterales; family Alteromonadaceae; genus Paraglaciecola. The sequence goes on along the minus strand of JAWUWP010000009.1, from coordinate 113,848 downwards.
GTCGGGATATAAGGCGATAGGCGCTAAGATCTGATCTAAGGACGCTTGATCCATCAGCTCGCTGGCAGGGGGATTTTCTGCCGTCAGTTCCTGGGCCTGAGCCAGTTGCATCAGTGTGCCAATAAGACAGCCCAGCACACACAGATATATAATGAAATACTTGCCTTGATTTCCCATCGCCCTATACCTCTTTGTTGCTAAAGATTTATCTTCTTAGGGTAATGTTATAGGGCTAATCGCCTTAACCAGGGCTGAATGTTGACTGACATTCAGTCAGACAGTGGCTAAATCCCTTATTTCAGTAAGTGCTTGGCAAACTGATGTCCGAGTTTTTCTGTTTTGGTGCGGATATAATCCCGATTATCATCGGTAATACCGTGGTCAATAGGGGTGCGCTTTACCACATCGATGCCCATACTGGTCAAGGCGGCACTTTTTTTCGGGTTATTGGTCATAAGATTGACTTGTTTGATCGCTAATTTTTCTAACATTAACTGGCATATCCCATAGTCACGTAAGTCCGCATCAAAGCCCAAGTGTAAATTGGCTTCCACAGTATCCATGCCTTGGTCCTGCAACTCATAGGCCTGGATCTTATTTAACAGGCCAATGCCTCTGCCTTCTTGGCGTAAGTACAAAATGACACCTTTACCATGGTCAACTATGTTTTGTAGTGCCTTTTCGAGTTGTGCTCCACAATCACAGCGCGTACTAAACAGGGCATCACCGGTTAAACATTCTGAATGGATACGAATAGGCACCACTTCTTCTATTTGCCAGTCACCATAAGATAGCGCAATATGTTCTTGTTCTGTCTCCAGCTCGACAAATCCATGAATGCGAAACTTGCCCCACTTAGTAGGTAAATTGGCAGAACTAACATATTGATATTTATCTTTATTTTGATTCATGACAGTGAAAGCATACTCAAGTTATCTATTCTTAATAAATATGCCTCGTTACTGTGGGAGAACATACTCTGGTTTGTGGCACAGTTGCTGGTGTGTATTGTCGCGACTTGGTTCCATTATCCCCTATAAGTCGCACTATGTTCAATAAGGGAGTTAAAAGTTATCGAACGGCTATGAGTTTAGTGATGAGATTCAAAGTTTGCTAAGGGTTTGGGTTTAGCTATCCCAAAGCCTTGGGCATAATCGATCCCCATCTTGCCGAGTTCCACCATTATTTCTGGCGACTCAACAAATTCAGCGACAGTTTCCATGCCCATAGCCTTAGCTATATCTTTAATGGAGCCGACCATGGCCATATCAATAGGGTCAACTAATATATCCTTAATAAAAGTGCCATCTATTTTAACTTGATCAACAGGCATGTTTTTTAAATAGTTATAGGATGAAAAGCCACTGCCAAAATCATCTAATGCAAACAGACAACCTAGGGCTCTAAAGGTATGAATAAACTCTAGGGTTTCATCCATTTTGAGCATCGCCATGCTTTCGGTTATCTCAAAACACACCTTATGGTAGGGGATTTGGTATTTCTTGAAGGCGTTCAGCACAAATAGTTTAAGGTCTTGGTCGGCAAAGGAATGACCATTTAAGTTAATACTCACTCTCTCCAGTTGTTTTTCATGCTCTGGATTACACTTTAACCAACTGAAATAATTCTCTACCACCCAACGATCAATTTGGGTCGTAAAATTATAACGTTCTGCTGAAGGCAGAAAAGCGTTAGGGGCAATAATGGTCGACTCTTGTCCGCGCATTCTTAATAATATTTCGTAATGATGGCCGCCAGCACTCTTGCCTAAGGCCTGATAATGTTGGTAGTAAAGTTCAAAAGAATCATCTTTCAGGGCTAGCTTGATATCATCTAACCAAGATAATTCTGAGGCATAACGTTGCATCTGTATATCTTCAGAAGAATAAGTATGGACTTGATTACGGCCCTTTTCTTTAGCTCTAAAGCAAGCCGCATCGGCCATACTCAGTAGTTGTTCCGGGGCAGAAATATTGGCTTGCCAAGAAACTTGACCAATGCTGATCCCTAAGGTGAATACCCGTCCTTCCCAAACAAAACGAAATGCTTGTACTGCACTGAGTATTTTGTTCGCCAGTAGGTAGGCCATTTGCGCATTGTCAGCCTCTAACAATACGGCAAACTCGTCGCCATTTAGCCGAGCCAGTACGCCTTTTTCCATCACCACTGTGTTTAATTCTTGTGACAGTTGTTTGATCAACAGATCGCCGGCTTTGTGGCCACATGAGTCGTTCACCACTTTAAACTGATCTAAATTCATATATAACAGTGTTAAGTCGCTATTGCTGTGCTGAGCATTGAGCAAGGCGGCGCGCAATTGTCGCTCGAACTCCAGTCTATTATAAACACCCGTCAATGGATCATGTGTGGCCAAGTAGTGCAAACTAATACTGGATTGTTTACGTTGGGTAATGTCAAACGCCCCGCCAAACAGTTGCTCATTATTTCCTTGATTTTTAATCTGTCCAGAAATCGAAAACCAAAACTCTGTGCCATCTTGGCGTTTACCTTTGAGCTCTTTATCCACTATGGCGCCGTTTTGGTGGATGTCGCCAAGTAATAGCTCGCGGTCTTTAGGCTGGGCGTAAAGTTGCTCTGTGTGCACTACTTGTTGCAGCATTTGCCCTTCATTAGCATAGCCAAATAGATCACACATAGCCTGGTTAACAGAAGTCAGTTTTCCCTCTAAGGTGCTGGTATAAAAACCTTCTGCGCCATCCTTAAAGAACTGGTAGTAGTGTTGTAACTCCCCAATCACGTTTTGTTGCTGGAGGTATTGTCTGCGCTTTAACATGCGTTCATGAGCTTCAATAGCCAGTGCTATTAGCACTGTGCCTAATAGGATCATGGCTGCGAGCAGCATGGATGTCAGCTCTGATATCGGCAGCACCAGAAATAATAAGCTCACTTGGGTGGCACCGCTGATTGCAATAACATTGAGGCCACAAAAATAGAATAAAGTCGCCTGTTTCTTGTCTGGCTTAAGATAAAACAGCCCCAGCACTAGTATCAGCAGAATAACCAGAGCCCAGCACGCGGTGGCAAACAACATATGTTGGCTACTATTGGCGGTAAATGCCATGGCCAGCATGGCATAAGCTAACAGGTAAAAAATATAGCGCCAGCGCGCGGGTATGCCTTCTAATAGGATTAAACTGACCTTGGTTGTGGACAGTAATAACAAGCCCAACAAGGCAATGTTGATATTAGAGATATAAGCTAATAGACCCGTTATCTGGCCAAATAGGCCTTTATAGTTTAATAGCAACACCACTAATATGGCGGTGGATAAAGAAAACCAAAATCGCACTGGACTGCGCATATACACGTAGGTAATTAAAAAATAACCCGCTAGCAGTGTTAAGCCCCCGCAGATAAATCCCATGATGGTTAACAATATTTGTTCGTTAGCAATCAGTGTTTGCTGTTTTTGCATGCTGATTGAAAATACCAAAGGACCATCGTCGCTAATTTTGAAGAACACTTTGACCTGTTGATCTTGACTGTCGACAGGTGCAATAAATAGTCGAGGATTGAAATAAGGGCTGGCGGCTGCTCTGCGGTTGCCCATTAGATGTGAGCTGAGTATTCGATCCTTATCATCTAACAGATAGATATCGACATAGTCTAGTTGTGGGTTACTCACTTGCAGATAATAGAATTCAGTGAGCGTGCGGCTAAACCTTAGGTTGATCGTGCCCCATAAGCTTTGATTAGTATCAAGTGCTGAAAGTGGCACGGCATTTTGCCAGTCATGCAAATTTTGTATGTCAGACAGTTGGGTGGAGCTATCGGCCACTAACCATTGGATGTCTTGTTGCAAAAGTATGCTACTGGACCCAATGTCCACTGACACTTCATAGCTTAATGCCTTTGCATTGAGACTGTTTAACGAGATCAGCAAACACAATGTTAGCCAGACACCATAGAAGGCTCTCATAATTGACCTTGAAGATTTTTGTGACTCTTGATGATCACACATATTCGAATAATTTACCCAATTGTTTACAAAGTATATTGGGTTTTAGCTGCTGCAGGATATTTCCAGCTCCTTACCCCAATTAGGCGGCAAGGCCGCAAACTTTTCATGTTTAGGGTTGTCATCAAATGGACTTTTAAGGGCTTGCAGAAATTCATGAAACATCTCAAAGTTGCCTTCTTGCGCCCTATCGATCACTTGCTGTGCTAAATAATTACGCAAGATTATTTTAGGGTTATGTTGTTTCATATTGGCTTGCCGTTGCGCTTGGCTGACACTTTGGCTGTGTAATAGTTGTTGGTAGTCTTGAGCCCATAAATCAAAGCGTTCGCGATCAATAAATTGAGCTCGCAGTGCATCATTACTGCCTTGGCTGTCAAAATCACAGAGCAGTCTGAAGCAACGGGTGTAGTCTTTCTTTTCAGTGACTAACAGTTCTAACCAGCTATTGATCACAGAGGCATTTTTTGAAGAATAGGCTGTATCAGCTATCAAGCCACATTTGTCACCCATTAAAGCCGAGTAGTGTGCTAACAAAGTAGGTTCATACTGGTTGAGCGCCTGCTTTATTTGTTCAACATCTAGATGTCCACTAAAAGCTTGTGCTAAGGCATTCAAATTCCACAAACCCATGCCCGGTTGGCTATCAAATGAATAACGCCCTTGGGGATCAGAATGATTACAAATAAAGCTTGGGTCAAAATCATCTAAAAAGGCATAGGGGCCATAGTCGAAGGTAATACCATGGATGGACATATTATCCGTATTCATTACCCCATGATTAAAACCAAAGGCCTGCCATTTAGCGATCAACAGTGCGGTGTCTGTAACAATTTTGCTGAGCATTGCCCAATAGGGATTTTCTGTCTGCGCACATTCAGTAAAATGATATTTAAAACAATAATCAAATAGCTGTTGAAGCTTTTCTGGTTGTTGACTGTGATAGAAATATTCAAAATGTCCAAACCGCAGGTGGCTTTGACATACTCGGATCAACATGGCGGCTTTTTCTTGTTTTTCCCGGTACACGGGTTCGTCACTGGCGATCAAACATAAGGCTCGGGAACTGGGTATGCCTAGATAAAATAATGCTTCGCTGGCTAAGTATTCTCTAATACTGGAACGCAGCACTGCACGGCCATCAGCAAATCGAGAATAAGGTGTGGGGCCTGCGCCTTTTAAGTGCAAATCCCATCGCTGTTGTTGCCCATCTATTGCTTCGGCCAGTAATATGCCGCGCCCGTCTCCCAATTCAGGATTCCAGTGACCGAACTGGTGGCCGCCATATTTTTGTGCGATAGTATCTTGGTTTAGGGGCCCTTGCTGTGCAAACAATGCGTTAAATAAGTTCGCTTCATCTTGCCAGTTTTCATCTAGATTTAAATTCGCCGCTAATGATGTATTAAAGGCAACGAGACGGGCATTAATTAACGCACTTGCCTTGACATTACTGCCCAAGGCATTAAGTTCTGTGACGAAAGAGTGATCCAATATCATACTAAACAATTATCCATTAATAGTTATTACTCAATGTATCCTTTTGGGTGCAGCAATAAGGACAAATCATGAAAAAATTTCAAACTAGTATACTGGCACTTGGATTGACGGCTATCAGCTTGCTTTCATTTTCGGCTAATGCGGGTGATATAGCAGCCGGGAAAGCCAAAGCCCCAATGTGTGGAGCCTGCCATGGTAGCAATGGCATCTCACAAATCCCTATGTATCCTAACTTAGCTGGGCAGAAAGCACAGTATTTGGTTTTACAGATGAAGGCGTTTAGAGATGGCCAACGTAAAAACATGGTGATGTCTCCTATGGCCGCTGGTTTAAGTGATGTGGATATCGAAAACCTATCCGCTTATTATGCCAGCTTGAATGGTGCAGGCAAATAAACCCCAATAATAATAGCAGCCGGCAGCCGCACTGCCGATGATGTACTAAACCACTATTTTGGGGGAGCAATGATCTCAGAATTTACCGCCATCACCGAATTTATTTTGGAGCTGGAAAAGTTAAAAAATGTAGAGCGACGCACTCGACCCCTGGGCATGCAGCGTTACGAAAATAGCGCAGAGCACAGCTGGCAAATCGCCTTGTTAGCCCTGAGTTTACTGCCTTATGGCCCCAAAAACACCGACCCCTTAACTGTGGTCACTATGTTGTTGTTACATGACATAGTGGAAATCGATACCGGTGATAAATTTGCATACGATGCCAACCATGATGATTATGTCAACGAGCTGGCCGCCGCAAAACGGATATTCGCAATATTACCAGAGCCGCAACATCAAGCTTATCTAGAGATGTGGATAACCTTCGAACAAGGCAAAACCAGCGAAGCTAAATTTGCTAAGGCCATTGATCGGTTGATGCCAGTGCTACAAAACTTACACAATGGGTGCCAAAGTTGGATTGACCATGATGTGTCGATTGGGCAAATATTACAAAAAAATGCCGCCATCCAAGATGCTAACCCCGAGCTTTGGCAGTGGGTGCAAAGCCAAGTGATTGAAAAAGGCACGGCTGTTGGTTTGCGACCGGCATAGTAAAGTGCTCTTCGTTGATCTATGTGCCGTACAATCCTTGTCAAGCTAAACATTATTAGGAACTTAGATGATAGTCGTACACCATTTAAATAATTCTCGTTCACAACGCATTCTATGGTTACTGGAGGAGTTGGGCCTAGAGTATGAAGTCAAACATTATCAAAGAGATGTCACGACTAATCTAGCACCTAAGATCTTAAAGCTGATCCACCCCTTAGGCAAGTCACCTGTGATTACCGATGGTGATATCGCTGTTGCCGAATCAGGTGCCATTATAGAGTATTTAGTTGGCACTTACGGTAAAGGGCAACTTATTCCAGAAGCGGGCACGCCAGCCTATCGGCATTATAGTTTTTGGTTACATTTTTCTGAAGGCTCAGTGATGCCGCCTTTGGTGGCAAAATTGGTATTGGACAAGGTGAGAAGCAACGCTAAGCCTTTCTTTGTTAAAGTTATAGCCAATAAAATTGTTGATAAATTGATGGCGTCTTATTATGGGCCAATAATGTCAGCCAATATGGATTTTATTGAACATCATTTATCCCACAACCCATGGTTTGCAGGCGAGCAGATCAGTGGTGCCGATATCCAGATGAGCTTCCCTTTAGAAACCGCAGTCGCCAAAGGCAACAGCAAAGACTTTCCACATATCAGTGCTTTTGTTGAGAGGGTGCATAAAAGAGCGGCTTATCAAACTGCGTTGACCAAAGGCGGTCAATACGATTACGCCTAGCCTATAAGCGGGCAGCGCCAAATAATCTCGGCGCCAGTTGACTTGAGTGATTACTGATCTTCTGGCTCGACCTCAAAGCCCATGTCCCGCATGAGCTTTAGTGCCGCTTTGGGTATACGCTGGGTGTTGTCTTTTTCTAGATCTTCATCGTCAGGCAGAGGTTGGCCGGTAAACGCATGCAAAAAAGCCTCACACAATAGCTCTGAATTAGTGGCATGACGTAAGTTATTCACCTGACGCCTGGTGCGCTCATCCGTTAATACTTTTAATACCTTCAGTGGAATAGAGACTGTGACTTTTTTAACCAGCTCACTTTTTTTGCCGTGTTCGGCATAAGGGTGGATGTATTCACCATTCCATTTTGTAATGTTTGCCATATTTTAATATCTTCTATCTTACTTATACAGGGAAAGTCTAAACATTACCCAGAAAAGGTCAATGATAGACTGCTAAACATCTTGACGTCTTTACCTACAAAGTTTATTTTAGCCATCTATACGGCTAGAAATACACTGGAGTAACCCATGGTGTCTTATGCACAAGGGATAGAAACACTTAATCAATCGTTATCAGAGATAAAAGGCATTGATGTGTCCTTTGAGTTTTTTCCACCTAAAACTCAATCCATGGAACAAACCTTGTGGCAATCGGTGCAACGCTTAGCGCCCCTAAAACCCTCTTATATGTCAGTCACCTACGGAGCTAACAGTGGCGAACGTGATAGAACTCACGATGTGGTTAAGCGTATTCAGGCCGAGACTGGGATCCAGGCAGCGCCACATCTAACCTGTGTCGACGCCAGTAGAGAAGAATTGGTGCAGATTGCCAAAGACTACTGGAGCAGTGGTATCAAGAAAATTGTCGCCTTAAGGGGCGATTTACCACCTGGGGTGGCCAAACCTGAATCTTATGCTTCAGATTTAGTTGCTTTGTTAAAAGGGGTGGCTGATTTTGATATAGCAGTGGCAGCCTACCCAGAAAAACATCCAGAGGCACCTAATAGTCAATTTGATTTACTTAATCTCAAGCGTAAGGCCGAGGCTGGGGCGACAGAGGGCATTAGTCAGTTTTTCTTTGACGCTGAGGTGTTTTTACGTTTTCGTGATCGAGCCGCCGCCGCGGGTATCGATTTAGATATTGTACCTGGTATATTGCCAGTCACTAACTATCAAACCCTGCAACGTTTTGCTGGCTTTACCGATGTGCATGTGCCTCAGTGGTTACACAAGATGTATGATGGCTTAGAGGCTGATGACCAAACTACTCGCAATCTTATGGGGGCGAGTATTGCGATGGATATGGTTAAAGTACTGGCCAAAGAGGGGATCAGAAAATTTCATTTCTATACACTTAATCGCAGTGAATTAAGCTATGCGATTTGCCATATGCTGGGTGTTAGAGCAGACTAACCCCCTGCATCCTTAGAGATCGCTCAACTTGAATCTAAATATTCAACGGATATTCAGTTTATTGCCGCACAGCCGCCGCACAATCACAGCCTTTGTGTTGCTGCTGGTGAAACATTGTCAGCAAGATCGTATTACTGTCTCTGCCGGTCATTTGGCTTATGTTTCCTTATTGTCATTAGTGCCCTTTATTATGGTGTTTTTTACCATACTCTCGGCTTTTCCGGTTTTTGCCGAAGTCAGAGAAGAGCTTGAAACCTTAATCTTCGAGAGCTTTCTGCCCGATACCGGTGACCAAGTACAAAACTATATCAGCGAATTTGTCGGCAACGCTTCAGGTATGGGCGCTGTCGGGATCTTATCTTTATTGATTGTGGCGTTATTGTTGATTTCGAATATCGATAAAACATTGAATAGAATATGGCAATCGAAACAAGTACGTCCAGTCATTTTCACCTTTGCCATTTATTGGATGGTGTTAACTTTAGGCCCACTGTTAATGGGCTCAAGTGTGATCATCAGTTCCTATTTAATGGGGCTGGCCACCTACGCTGAGGAATATACCCCAGGGTTAACCACCTTGTTGCTTACGTTTGTGCCTTTTTTTACCTCTATCAGCGCATTTTTCCTTATTTACATGCTGGTGCCTAATAAAAAAATCAACACCAGTCACGCGGCCACCGGTGCGCTAGTGGCTGCTGTTTTGTTTGAGTTAAGTAAAAAAGCCTTTGCGTTTTATGTGACCAATTTTCCGTCATACCAATTAATATACGGTGCACTTGCGGTGATCCCGATATTGTTTATGTGGGTGTACTTATCTTGGATAGTGGTGCTGGTAGGCGCTGAAGTGACCCATGTCTTGCAAGTGTTTCTGCACAATCAGCCCGAAGGCGATTTAGTACCGCCCCGCTTGGATGAGCCCCGCTTGGATGAGCCTAGGCACAATAAGCCTAGCGGATCCTCTTAGTGATGGGGTTACTGGCCTTGCATACTAGAGATAAAACTATTGGACTCAGAAATGGCTTTGTTCATTTCTAATAACAATTGATTGATGTCTTGTTTGATACCATTAAATTCACCCTGTAGTGCACCAATAGCGCTGGCATTGAGGTTGTGTTTTAAGTACAGCACATTGTCCCTGAAGGCAGATAGAACCGGAGGCATTTTGCTTTCAGCCCTGCGCATAGTGTCGAGCAAGGTTTTATAGCGTTCTTGGGTATCTTTTAGCTTAGTTTGGCTATCTCGCTTTAGGCTTTGATTGTTATAGGTTTGAAGCTCAGTTTGCCACTCATCAAATAGAGCGGTGGCCACAGTCTCAACGTTGTCGATGCGCTTGCTAACCAATGCTGCTGAATCTTCACTGGCCTCAAATTGATTTTTAAGCTGTTGATAAACATCTTGTAATTCGCCTCCGTCAAAATTTATCAGCTGGCTGAATTCATCTAGGGCAGAACTAAATTGTTGCTGGGCTTCTTGTTGGGAGTCTTTGGCATCTTCGACCCGGTCAACTAAAATATCACGCTTCTCCACGCCGACTTGTTCCCAGGCGGCGTAATAAGCGCTTTGACAGCCAGCTAATAATAAGAGTAACGCCATAGGCAGTAATTTATTCATGGTTAACCTTTATATTTAGCCGCATCGATTATTGCCCAAACATGAAAAATAAAGCCAAATAAAGCCATAAAAAATAATATGCCTGTGGCAGCCAATGCATAGTTGACTGCAACCAATAGGAAAAATATAACGGCCGCTATAATCCTACCTTGCACTAACTGGCCTAAGCCTGCGATAAAAAAGCTACATATGGCTGCTAAGACATTCCCGCCTGAACCTTGTGATGACATAAAAACCTCACGACTTAAGTAAATGTATATAGTATTTAATCGCTAAACTAAATCATAATAGGGCAATTGACAAACAACATGTGTAAAACAATATGAATTCACTCTATCCTGGGATACAACCTTTTAAAACGGAAATGTTTGAAGTGTCAGATGGTCATCGCTTGTATGTGGAGCAATCGGGCTGCGAAAAAGGCATAGCAGTATTGTATTTACACGGGGGACCCGGCGCCGGAATTTCAGCAGATTATAGACGCTTCTTTGACCCGGAAAAATATTGGATCATCGGTTTTGATCAAAGAGGCAGTGGTAAATCCTTACCTTTTGGCAGTATCAAAAATAATACCAGTGATCACCTAGTGGCAGACGTGCTGGCTATTCAAGCACACCTAAATATAAAGAAATGGTTACTGTTTGGTGGCTCGTGGGGCTCGACCTTAGCCTTATTGGTGGCACTAAAGCAGCCTTCCAGTGTTATTGGACTGATCCTAAGGGGTATATTTTTGGCCAGGAAGCAAGATTATGATTGGTTCCTAGAACCTGCTGGTGGTGCCTCTCAATTGTTTCCAGAATACTATCAGAGTTTTTTACAGCCAATCAAAGATCGGCTCCATAAGGTTTCTATAGTGGATGCCTTCTACGAAATTTTCACAAGTGATAACGATGTCCAAAAAATGGCGGCCATCAAAGCCTGGTGTTTATGGGAAACTCGGATTAGTCGTCTCCATATGCAGTGCGATGAAGAGCAATTATTCACTGAGGTGCATCGTGCTATTAGCTTAGCCATTTTAGAATGCCATTATGTTAAACATCAGTGCTTTATCCCCGAAAACTATATTATGCAAAATATTGATAAGATTGCGCACTTGCCCGCGACTATCATTCATGGCCGTTACGACAGCGTATGTAAGGTTGAAAACGCTTATTCCTTAAGTAATGCCTGGCCTAACAGCCAACTCAATATAGTGCCTAAATCGGGACACAGTGCAGGGGAGCCACTTATCACCCAAGCACTATGTGCGGCCAGTGATGCCATGGCTAAGTTTTGTGCAGAGCAAAGATGATTGCATTGATCCAGCGGGTAAACCAAGCCAAGGTCGAAGTTGAGGGCCAAGTTGTAGGTGAAATTGGCCCGGGTTTATTAGTGTTTTTAGGGGTGGAAAAAAAGGACAATAGTCAGCGGGTTAAAAAGCTCTGTGGCAAAGTCCTCAATTATCGGATTTTTGCTGATCAGGCTGGAAAGATGAACCTTAACCTGCAACAAGTGCAAGGACAGCTGCTGGTGGTATCACAATTTACCTTAGTAGCAGATACGCACAGTGGCAATAGACCCAGCTTTTCAGCAGGAGCCAGTGCCGAATTGGGTGAGAGCCTTTATCAAGAATTTGTGGCCTTAAGTAAGGAAAGTGGATTGCTATGCCAAAGCGGGCAATTTGCTGCAGATATGCAGGTTTCTCTGGTTAACGACGGACCAGTGACCTTTTATCTACAAGTATAATTTGCTGCTATTGGCTTTATACGTTTTAATAGCTGGCTAGCTTTTAAGCACCAAGGGGTGATACAGGAATGCTTACTTTAGATGTATAAAATTGACAGACCTATAAGCGAACAGGACTTTAGTGACTACTTTTCCTTCAGGTGGAAAATGTTACGTGAGCCTTGGAAATATCCCCAGGGTTCTGAGAAAGACGAATACGAGCAAGTCAGTCAACATAGAATGATCCGAGACGCCCAAGGCAATGTTATAGCTGTGGGTCGTGTGCATATGAACTCGTCAGAAGAAGCGCAAGTTAGACACGTAGCAGTTGAAAAGCAGTATCAAAGTAAAGGCTTAGCTAAAATGTTAGTGGCTTCTCTTGAATCTGTGGCAAGGAGTGAAGGGGCAGTACGTATTGTGACTAACAGTACGGCATTAGCCATTCACTTTTTTCATAGTGTGGGTTTTGAAGATCAAAATGAAGTACCAAGCGAGATGGGCGATCAACAGCGCCAACAGATGGTAAAACGATTGGTCGATCCGAATAGCATTTTATTACATCCCAAATGGTGCAAGCTATTGCAGGATACTTGGCATGACACTATCCCTATTAGTGAGCAGATGGGGATCAAACTCCACCAATTTACTGGGCGTACATTAGAGACCAGAGCATCACTCAACAAAAATATCAATTTACACGGCACTATGTTTGCCGGCAGTGTGTTTTCGCTGGCTACCTTAACGGGGTGGGGCATGATTTTTTTAAAGTTGAAAGAAAAGGGGTTGTCTGGTGACATTGTGCTGGGAGACGGTAATATTCATTACCATAAACCTATTACCATGCAGCCTAGAGCGTTATGTAATATTGAATCATTGTCTGGAAAATTTGATAGTTTGAGCAAAAGCAAAAAATGTCAGATAAAATTGAATGTGTCTATTTTAGACGGAGATAGTGCCGTGGCAGAATTTTCCGGGGTCTTTTGGGTGTTGCCGACCTCTGAATAAAGCCATTGCCAGTGGGTTTTTAATCGGTATAAAAAAAGCGCAATCATTGCGCTTTTTTTCGTTCATGTCATACCTAAGTGTTAGACCATAGCACTTTGTAATTTTTTCATGGCGTTCTTTTCAATTTGTCGTACACGCTCCGCCGATACCTGATATTTGTCCGCTAAATCTTGTAAAGTCGTTTTGTCATCAGACAACCAGCGAGTCTGGATAATATGTTGGCTACGATCGTCTAATGTCTTGAGCGCGGCATACAACCTGCCTGAGGCATTCTTATCCCAATCGGCATTAACTACATCTGTCTCAACGTCGGCGCTTTTGTCTTCAAGAAATTGTACTGGAGCAAAGCTGCCACTTTCATCATCGTCGGCAGACAAGTCAAAAGCCTGATCATGGCTGCTCATGCGAGCTTCCATCTGTAACACTTCCTTAGTGCTCACCCCCAGCGTTTCTGCAACCTTCTGCACTTCCGCATGAGTAAACCAACCTAAACGTTTTTTGTTTTTACGAAGATTAAAGAATAATTTACGTTGTGCTTTAGTAGTCGCAACCTTAACGATACGCCAGTTACGTAAGACAAATTCGTGTATTTCGGCTTTAATCCAATGCACAGCGAAAGAGACTAATCTGACCCCAACTGTAGGATCAAAACGCTTCACCGCCTTCATTAAACCAATATTACCTTCTTGGATGAGATCCGCTTGAGGTAACCCATAACCTGAGTAAGACTTTGCAATATGCACAACAAAACGTAGATGGGACATGATCAGCTTTCTGGCGGCTTGTAAATCACCATCTTGTTGCAGGCGCTCAGCCAATCCCCGCTCATCTTCAGCAGTAAGCATATTAATTCCACTTACAGCTTGAACGTAAGTTTCGATGCTACCAGTCTGAGGGACGGTTAAGGTTAGTGCGCGTAAGTCTGTACTCATAAATACCTCGTATTACACAATGGCTTGCGATTCTAGCAAAGTATCTAATACTCTGCGACCACAATTGATACTAATTGGTTAGTATAATAGACCATTAAAAACAAAAATAATTTTTCGCTGCTATAATTATTGTGCTTAAAGTCGCGTTTTCAAGCCTAAACCGCTGATTTAACATGTCATTCATCTTAAAATATTGGTCTTATATCCGCAGCTTGTATTGTTGTCGGCACGGGTTGGCTTAAACTTAAGACTACTGGCCCTTAATCCTCAAATTATGGTGGTTACATCCAGTTTTTTTTAAAAATAGTAGTATGATGCATCATTAGCCAGACCCTAGCAGTACCAATTAGAGGACAATCATGTTTGCTTTTATCGCTCGCCAACCTGTATTAGATAGAGATAAGAACCTCTTTGGATATGAGTTGTTATTCAGAGATGGTAAAAACAACTGCTATCCATACGCTGACAAAGATGACGCACTGACTCAGCGCATTGCTAAAACCTATCAGACCCTGTGTCTAGAAGATATTTCATGTAATAAAAAGTCTTTTATTCATTTCCAGTCTACGAGTCTCTTTAATGGCCTGCTTAGCGTATTAGATCATGAAATTGTGATAGTGGAGTTGTTTGCCGACGAGCTTGAAACGTCTGACTTATTAGCCAGCTGTAAACAGGTCAAACAACTGGGATATCAGATCTCTTTGGTTAATTATATCTTTGACCCACAAACCGCAGAATGCTTGTCCTATGTTGACCTCGTTAAAGTCAATACTCAAGGGCAAGATCAACAGCAATTAACCGATACTATTCAGCGTTTAGCCGATTTTGATGTGCAATTAATTGCTCAAAACATCCATACGCCCGCCGATTTTAACACCTGTAAGCAGCTTGGCTTCGATTTTTTTCAAGGCTACTTTTTTGCTAAGCCTGAGCAGGGGGCTAAGAATGAATTGCCTACCTCTAAACTGACCCTAGTAGAATTGATTGGTGCCAGCTCTACTGACACCTTTGATATTGAAGCCATCAATAATATTGTTGAGCATGATGTGGGACTCACCTACATCCTATTACGTTTTATCAACAACCCAAGCATCAATAAACGTTATAAGATCACCTCTTTACGACATGCCCTGCATTACATGGGGGAGCTTGAACTGAAGAAATTCATTGCGCTGTTGTCTTTGGCTAACCTAGCAGACGAAAAATCCACGGAATTACTCCATTTATCCTTAGTGCGCGCCAAGTTTTGTGATCTGGTTGGCACACAAAGGGATAAGGGCAGCAACCCACCCACTGCATTCTTAGTAGGCTTACTTTCATCCTTGGATGCGCTGCTTGACCAAAACATGCTCGAATTAGTCAAACAGTTGCCTTTGGTGGACGAGGTAAAAGAAGCCCTATGTGGTAATGAAAATGAGTTATTTTATTATCTGGTATTAGTCAGGGCCTTTGAAAGTGGTAACTGGTTAAAAGTGATCAGGATCGCCAAAATGTTAGAGTTGGATCAAAAAACCTTACATAGCTTCTTTAATCAAGCTATTTTGTGGGGTAATGGTTTGCGCAAGTCTATCTCCCCCCATTTTCCAGAGACAAAAGCCTAACCCCCATTTCCTTGTCTAGCAGACTGTGAGACTTATGAATAAGATGATAAAAGAGCACCTAGTGGTGGCGCAAAATGCCTCTGGTCGCAATATGAATGTGCCTTTGTATCGTTTTGTGGGTGCTAAGCCTGGCCCTAAAGTTTACATTCAAAGCTCAATTCACGGAGCTGAAGTGCAAGGTAATGTAGTGATTTATCATCTGGTGCAATGGCTCAGAACCTTGCCTATTTGTGGCGAAATTATTCTGGTTCCTAACTGTAATCCGGTGGGCACTAACATTAAGGCCGGAGAATATACCCTAGGCCGATTTGACCCGGTTAATGGTACCAACTGGAACAGAGGGTATTATTATGATCCAAGTATCATTCAAGAATTTGCTCAAAGCATTGCCGATGATGAATCTGTAGCCTCAATTAAAAGGCGTTTTAGACAACAGGTTAAAGACAAGCTACAAGAAAGACTCGATGGAGAGTGGGGCATTGGCCTGGCTCAGCGACTCAATCTAAAGTTGCAACAATTGGCTTTTGATGCCGATTATGTGCTCGATCTGCATAATGGTCCAGTTTCTACCAGACATATATACGTGCCTGAATATGCCAAATCCTCAGCGGGTCTATTTAATATCCCCCATGTGATTTTGATCCCTCAGGTGTTTTCTGGTGCATTAGACGAAGCCACATTTTGTCCTTGGTGGTTATTGACTGACTTGGTCAGTGCACAGCGAAAACAACCTATTGATTTTGCCGTTGAGGCTTTCACCCTAGAAATGGGCAGTCAGGAAGTGATTAATTTTCAAGAGGGTGAATATGACGCCAACAGTATTTTGACCTACTTAACGGCAAAAGGCTGTTTAGCTGAACCGGTATTGTTGCCAGAAAAAATGTCACGCACCGCTGTGACTCTAGATAATTACAAGATCCTCTATTCACAACAAGGTGGCATAGTGGAGTATGTGGCTAAGCCCGGCGAGTTTGTGGCCAAAGGAGATCTATTAGCCAGGGTGTTAAATGTGGATGATCTCGACCAAGAAAATGCCACCTGTGAGATATTAGCCCCTTGTGATCTGGTGGCTATTTTGCATTTCCCTTCGGCCTCAATATTGAGCGGTACTCAGCTGTACAAGTGTTTTACGCAATATACTGAACTTTAGGTAGCACATCGCTATTGATTGTTTCGTAGATCAAAGCGGTTTCAACATGTTTGACTTCCTGTCTGGCGGTAATAGCATTGAGTACAAAATCTCTTAAATACTAAGAGTCAGCTAGGCTAGCATGAAGCAGGAAGTCATTCTCTGGGCCCATATGGTAGAAACGAATGACTTCTGGCAATTCAGATAATTGTTTTTGAAACCTATCCACTGTATTGCGGCTATGATCAGACAGTCGAATGGAGATCATAACCTGAATATTGCCACCCAAGGTTGGCAGATCCACTTGGGACTGTGCCCCTTTAATGATGTTATCTGCCTGGCGCTTTTTGATCCTTTCAAGGCATGATGAGGGCGCTAAAGCCACTAATTTAGCCACCTCTTTGTGGTTCATGCGTGCGTCGTTATAGAGGGCTGCCAGTATGAAGATGTCGGTCTTATCAAGTTCTCTGTGAGGTATGGTTCGTCCTATCGTTATGGGCTATCATCTTCACTGTGGGTGGGGACAAAAAACGCCCAATACCGCATCTCGAGTGGCACCGGTGACGCTGGCAATACTGCCTGGTAGGTGATTTAAGTGAGCATAAGCTAGCCATGCAAATGCCATAGCTTCAACTGCATCTGTATGCACCCCGAGTTGGTCAGTTTTGTACAGCTCATAGCCCTTTAATGCCAAAGCCAATTGAGCCATCAGGAAATCATTGTGGGCCCCACCACCGCAGATATAAATCTGCTCAACCGGCCCTAATTGTCGGATGTGGCTAACAATGCTCTGCACCGTTAATTCCACTAAGGTTGCTTGCACTGCTTGAGGCTCGAGTTTATCAGGTAATTGTTCAATATGGGACTCGAGCCAAGGCAAATTAAATAGCTCTCTGCCCGTGCTTTTTGGTGCACTAGTGGCAAAGTAGGGGTGGCTAGACAAGGCTTTTAGAAGCCCGGGATCCGCTGTACCTTGGGCCGCCCATTGTCCTTTCTCATCATAATTTTGCCCCCGGTGTAATTTACACCATGCATCTAATAAGGTATTGCCTGGGCCTGTATCAAAGCCAATAACATCTTCAGTGGTGGTTTTAGGTAGATAGGTGAGGTTGGCAATGCCACCTATATTGACGACTACCCGAGCCTGCTTGGTATTAGAAAACACTGCTTTATGGAATGCCGGCACCAATGGCGCGCCTTGACCACCCAAGGCCATATCTTTGCGCCTGAAATCGGCAACCACATCTATTTCAGTTAACACTGCCATGGTGTTTGGATCACCAATTTGCAGACTAAAGCCCTGTGTTTTTTCAGGCATGTGACGTATGGTTTGCCCGTGTGAGCCAATCGCTCGCACCTCTTTAGCCTGCACATTATTGTCTTTGATAAGTTGTAGCGCGGCCTGTGAAAATACTTCTGCTACTGCTCTATCGGCTCGGCCCAAACGTTCAATCTCGTTTTCACCGGGTGAACATAAGCTATGCAAGCTCTCAAGCAAGCTGTGGGGCATGGGGTAGGTTTGGCAATCTAGTAACTTAGGGAAGGGGCCTGAAAAATCTACTAAGGCAGCGTCTACCCCGTCAATACTGGTACCAGACATCAAACCTATATAAAGTTCTCGCATCATATCACTCTTAATTCATGGCCAACATAACACGTTTGTTGTTGTTAAGGTGTCGCATATTTTGTGCTGAAATTGCAGTGAATTTGGCTTTTTCACTTCTGGCTATGGGTTGAGCTTTAGGTAGACTGACGGTGCGTGGGTTGCGGTGCACCCCGTCGACTAAAAACTCATAGTGTAAATGTGGGCCCGAAGCTAAACCTGTTGAGCCAACTGTGCCTATGAGCTGCCCTTGTTTAACACTCTGGCCTCTTTTTACTTTACGTTTGGTAAAGTGTAGGTATTTGGTCACATATTTTTCACCATGCTGAATAAACACATGATGGCCATTATATTTATCATAGGCAGATTTGATCACTTTTCCATCACCTGCCGCTATTACAGGGGTGCCACGATCTGCCGCATAGTCTACTCCTCTATGGGACTTCCAGCGTTTTTGAACAGGGTGAAAACGATTTTTCTTAAAACTTGAACTGATATATCTGAAATTCACCGGGGCCCGCAAAAAACTTTTGCGCATACTACGCCCTTGTGGCGTATAAAAATTACCATCCGTGTAACGAATGGCGGTATAAGTATCACCTTGGTTGATAAACTGGGCCGCTATAATATCGCCGTTGGCAATGAACTGACCATTGATGTAACGCTTCTCAAACATCAAATAAAAGCGGTCGCCTTGACGTAACTCTAAGGCGAAATCGATATCCCAGCCAAAAATACCGGCCAATTGCATAATTTGATTGTCGGTTAACTTCGCCTTGCCCCCTGCATTCCAAAGGCTGTTGATGATTTCGCCCTGAGCATACTGAATACGGGTATCTACAGCTTGGGTCTTTATCTGGCTAGTAAATTTACCTTGTGGATCTTTACTGATCACTAGGGTTTGGGTGACTGAGTAGGGGTAATGGAGTGAGACTAATTGCGCCTCACTATCAAATTCTAACTCCAGTGATTCACCGGGTAATATTTTTAATAGTTTATTCGCATTTTTTCCAGCCTGACTGACCTTGTAAGTCATTTGTGGCGATAGGCCCGCTCGCTTAAAGATCATCGCCAGATTGTCATTCTTTTTAACCACAAAACGTCGTTTTTCATGGTGCAATTGTTCAGGTATCACATCTGCTTCAGGCAAGTTATTGGGATTGACCGGTAGGTGGTAGCGTTTGCCTAATTCAAGATAAGCACCTGTGTGTTTATAGGCATTCACGGACTCAGAGGGCAGCAAAAATATAATAAACAACATGCCTGCAATAACAGACATTAGCCACTTATGTGGTTTCGGCAGGTTAGTTAATGAAGTCTTGATCACAGATTAAGTACAATAATATAGATATAGCCTAAGAATATAGGCATTGTAGGGGATTTTCCAGCCTTAGTTAACACTCGCTTACTCGTACTTATTTACGCACATTCATATCGCCGTGCAAATTATAATGAATTAACGGGTCTGATTGGCTGTGTTTAGAGGCCACAGCCCAGTGAGAAAACCATTTAGCCACGTAACTTGGCCCATTTGTAGTAGATAGATAAGCCCATTCTACGAAAAGCGGCCAAAGGAAAAGTTTTGAGTTCCGACTGATAATAAGGTAAGGCAGGCAGCGGCTCGGTGCCTATGATTTTTTGAGCTAAGCGTTTTCCGGCCAAAGTGGCAAATGATAAACCTGAACCACAATAACCCATGGCATAGAATATCGACCGCTCTTGGTCTGCCCATAAACGTGGATAGTCATCGATTGCCACACTGACCCAGCCACTCCAAAAATATTCTGTGGTGATCTGTGACAGGACTGGAAAGCTGGTCTTCAGTGCATCCAGTAGTTGTCTGGCATATTGGGCTTTGTTGGCGTCTTTACCCTTAATTGCGCCTCTGCCACCAAAGAGTAAGCGACCATCGGGTAATAGCCTGTAGTAATATTTTAGTGCTCTGGTGTCCATGACTAACAAGCCGGGTTTTAATCCTAAGGCCAAGCGCTCATGATCCGTTAACTTACGGGTCACTATGATGCTGGATAATACAGGAAAGTGTCGTTGTTTTAACAGACTGTGCATGCCAGTGCCGGTATAGCCATTTGTGGCAATTATCACCTTGTTACAGCTAATAGTGCCTGCGGGTGTGTGCAAGAGATGTTTATTATTGCCTTGTTGCCATTGAATGACAGGCGAGTGAGTATAGAGCCTAGAACCCGCCTTACGGGCTAATCGTGCGTAACCATGGGCCAATTTTAGTGGATTAACCCCAAAACAATCCCCATAGTAAATTCCCCCATAGGCATGCTCATTGTTCATCAACCCTTGCTGTATTTGTTGGCCGGATTTAAAGACGCCTGTGCTTGCATATAAACCTTGTTGCAACGCCAGTTGCTGTTTGAAGGCCGGCAGAAAATTTGGTTTGTGAGCCACTCGTAAATAGCCACCTTGGGTCATGTCACATTCAATATTACCGGTATCGATAAGTTGTTTCGTGGTGTTAATCGCCTGTTGGAATTCGTGGTTGGCCAGCACACTAGTAGACTCGCCCCACTTATCTCTAATTTGTAATAAGGACAGGCGGCCAGTGCCGGGTATCACAAAGCCTGCATTGCGACCGCTGGCTCCCCAACCTATCTCATTGGCTTCGATTACGAGATTATCAACATTGTTTTGGCTGAGATGATAGGCAGCAGATAAACCCGTATAACCCCCACCAATTATGGCCACATCGGTATGTAATTGCGTCTCGACCTGAGCATAAGTTGTGGTTTGGGTTTGTGAAGACCAATAAGAATCAGGATAAGGTTGCTTCGCTTCAGGAAAGGCAGTATTGAACGGGTCGTAAAATGGCGTCATAGGGGGTTAGCACGGCTCAAAATATAACATCATCTCGGCCGCCACACAGTGGCAAAGCACGCCACAGATAGGACAATTATAGGGATCTTCGGCATCGGTATCTCGCCATTTCTCAGGATGTTTGGCAATCAACTGTCCGCCATTTTTAGTGAAGTACAAAAAAGCACTATTTCCCGGGCTAGCTAACCAGATGTGCGCCAGTCCGCCTTTTGCCCCTTGGGCTTTAACACTGTGGATTGAGTGCTGCAAAAGTCTTGAGCCAATGCCATGTTGTCGGAATTCGCTGTGTACGGTATTGCACTTGAAGTAACAGATTTCACTAGCTGAAATCTGCCACTGGGCTGGCGAACACCAGGAGTCAACTTGCCAACTTCCCGGTGCTAGTGTTAGCCGAAAACCCACTAATTGCTCACCACTTAGGGCCACCCAACTGGCATTAATGTTGTTCAACTGGGATTTTTGATAAATCCCTTGTAGCTGCTCAATATCAAGATAATTATCACCATGCACCTTATTGCCTAATGCTAACAGTGGTTGAAAATGTTGGGGGCCTAAGCTTTGGTATTGGATTTTTTCCATATCTTCCTCTGCATGGGCAAGTTTAGGTGACTCAAGTGCACATCTAAGGCTTCGATAGATATGTGGATCTCTCTTACCGATAACCATAAGGAATATAGCAAGAGCACTAAACTGGCGGCAAATATGGCACTGCCGATAGTATGATAACTGGCGTATAGCGCTAACATAGATAACACACATAGAAAAAAGCTAGCCATACCAGCTACTTGCATGTTCTTTATCAGCTGGATCCTAGTACGCAAATTACTGATCTGAGCCTGGGCATTGTCATCATTTTCACTTAAATCAAAGTTTCTAATAATGCTCGCTAAACCCATAAATCTATTGGTATAAGCCAAAAGCAATAGGGATATTGCCGGAAACAACAGAGCAGGAGTGGTGAGAGTGATATCCATTATTGGTCGTCCTAAGCTGATTGATCTAAGCGCTGGCTCACCATCTCTAAGCATTCTAACTCAGTGGTGTATATATGTTGGCTTATCGGGCTGAGAATGCCTGCGTCTTGCCTTATTTGCCCGATTTGATAGCGTAATAATGCGGAATTTATCTGGTAAACATCCAATACACAGCCTAGTTGTATGCCACTTTGATATAGGCCTGTAAACAGTGCTGCGGCTTCAGGCGTATAAGCCTCACATTGGGACATATCACAATAATAAGCCCAAGGCTTACCCGCCAAGACTTTCGCCAATTTTGCATCATCTTTTACCATGCGGGCGGCTAAAGACACGCCAAAGGAACCTATGTATTGGCCACGCATCACTCTATTTTCTATGTATAGACTGTAACTACCGTACTTATCTTTATAAGAATAACTATTTGTCACTGTTGTATCGCTAACTTAGATTTTTGCCAGCCAAGCATATCGCCTTCTAGGTGTTTGAGATCACTAAAGCCTTGCCCTTGCATTATTTTAGAGGCTTTACCGGCCCGATAACCGGAACGACAATAGAGCACTGTTGTCTGGTCCTTATCTAATAGTTCTGGCACCACGCCATTCACTATTTTACTTAGAGGCAAGTTGATAGCACCTGGAATATGGCCTTGTGCATACTCTTGTGGGGTGCGCACATCGACAATTTGCCATTGACTCTTATTGGCTTGAATAAAGGCTTGTTGAGTCATATTGGCGACGTCTTGAGCATAAACTGAAAAACTCAAGCTGCTTAGTAGCCAGAGTGTGATTTGTTTAAACATTTTTATACTCCTGCTAAAAACCATATGCCGATAGTAAGGAGTGCAAGGGTGGGTGTAAAGTACGTTGTTGATAAAGAGGCCTATCTTATGTCATTCGTTCAGGAATTGAACACTAAAACACTTAGGGCGTAACCCACAAAGAAGATCCCTAGGTAAACGCTAGTGGCTCTGTTGAGTAAACGTAGAGTGCGGTTAATGTCGGCTAATATCACTTGTCTGGGGCCGCCGCAATTTATGCTTCTGAATTTCTGTTGTTCATAGTATTTTGGACCACTGAGCTGCAAGCCTAAGCTGGCGCCAGATATATTCAGAATAAAAAAATGACTGTTCACATAACTTTTACCTTGTCCTATAGCTTTAAGGCCTTGCATCACATCCCCTGCTAAAATAATGCTCAGGCTAGTTAGCTTGCTCGGTATCCACTGTAAAATATTGAGCAGATGGCGCAGCGACCAGCCAAAATGACGAAAGCGTGCTATTTTTGTATTCCAGCATTGAGAGAACTCGAACAATAAACGATATATGAGTGCGCCGCTGCCTCCCGCCACTACATACCAAAATATGACTGCACTATATTGATAAAAATAACGTAGTAGCAATGCCTCAACATTGGCCTTGGTGATCCCTACGGCAGACATTTTGTCTGTTTCCCTGAGTAACATCTGCGCCACTGTGTGTCTGGCGAGCACTTTTTTGTTACCCGTTAGGGCCCTAGTCACTTGCTGGCTAGTGCTAATGATAGGTTGGAATCTAAGGGCAACTAACAACATCAAAGCATCAAAAGCAATAGGGTACGCGGCCAGCAAAATCAACACGCTGAGCAAGATACAAACGGGAAACAACAAGACAGCGGCGGCTAATGCCCCTGATAGTTTTTGTTGCCTACTGCTACGGGGCTTAGCGTGTAGCACTTTATCTGCCATTTTTATGGCTAATAATTGCGCTAACTTAAGAGGATGATATTTATCGGGCCAAGGTAGCCCGCGTTCTATCAATAAGATCAAGAGCAACACCCAGAAGGGCCACCAATATTCACTTAGTAAGATATGGATCAGTTGTTCCATTAGCCCTAACTCTGATGAGTCTATTTAGCTGTTATAGCTAGGTTGTTGATAGTTTGCATCACTAGCTGAGCAGAATTTTTTGCGGCTTGTTCTAGATAAGCCTGGAAGGACACACTAGAGGTTTTACCGGCAATATCTGACAATGAGCGTATCACCAAAAACGGCACGCCTAGCAAATAACAACTTTGGGCGATGGCGACCCCCTCCATTTCTACTGCACACACCCCAGCGAAGTTTTGCCTAATGATCTGTGCGGCCTCATCACTACCTACAAAAGAGTCTCCGGTGCAAATTAAGCCTTGTTGCACTTGTACTTGTGATAATGCCTTGGCCGCAGAGGCGGCCAAGGCGCCCAATGTTTTGTCGCAGTCAAAATGTGCAGGCATACCGGCATTTTGACCTAGCTGATAACCAAAGTGGGTTAAGTCGGCGTCGTGATGGCGTAGTTCTGTGCCTATTACTATGTCTCCAATATTGAGATGACTAGAAAACCCACCTGCCGAGCCTGTATTGATGACGTAATCGGGCTTAAAGTGATTAATAATGACAGTGGTCGATACCGCCGCCGCTACTTTGCCAATGCCACATTTAACCAGTGCAATATGAACGCCTTCCAGTTCACCAACATAGACAGTTAGGTGATTAAATTGGTGTTCTTGACAGTGTTGTAAGGATTGGCGTATGAGGCTGATTTCTTCATCCATTGCACCGAGAATGGCAATTTTCATGTTCGATTTCTTGTAATAAATTTAGATGTTGCTAAGTTTATTATGTCTTAATTGGTTATAACACCATTGAATTGATTTTTTATTTGCAGAGTCAAGCCGGCGCTAGATGAGTATAGTTAGATCCGCGAGGAGATCGTAGGTCGTGCGCCGATTAGGATTGTGAGGAAATTATGAAGATGACTCAGTGTTTAGTGAGTGTCACATTATTACTACTGGTGGCCTGCCAAAGTCATCAAGCGGCTTTGCCCGTTGTTAAGGAGGTATTGTATGATGATGGTTTCGTGGATTTTGCACAGATACCGATAGAAACACAAAAAGAGATTTTTCAGTTAGATCCTGAAGCTAAAGCCTTTGCCCGCAGGTCAATAAAAGGGGTATTAGAGGCAAAAGAGCAAATCCCGGCACTGGTTAAGCAAATTTTTGAACGTTCGGATTTTAATTTATTGTATCGAGCAGAAGCCAATACTACCGCTAATCAAACGTTTAAAAACAGGGCGGCGAATTGCTTGTCCTTATCGATCATGACTTATGCATTGGCCAAAGAGTTAGGCTTTGGTGTGCGCTTTCAAGATATTGCTATACCAGAATACTGGACCATGCGAGAAGGCCATAGCCTGTTAAATCGACATATTAATTTACAAATCTTACCCCGCCCTAATAGTGAACAAAGGCGGTTCGTCACACAAGGTTTTGAGGTGGACTTTGATGCCCAAGCGACCCGTCCCCATTTCCCTAAAACATTACTCAAGACCCACCAAATAGTCGCAATGTTTTACAACAACAAGGGAGCAGATGCCTTACTTGTCAATAACCATCTAGCGGCTTACGCTTATTTTCGGGCGGCCCTGGGTCAAGCACCTAAACTGCCTTCAGCCTTAGCCAATTTAGGTTATCTGTATCGCTTAGCAGGTTATCATCAACAGGCTGAAAACGCCTATTATACGGCACTAAGCTATGACCAAGAAAATTTGACTGCCTGGCGCAATCTGGCTTATTTGTATCGACATACCGGACGAGATGCGCGGGCGGATGAAATTGCCAAACGGGTCGCCCACAAGCGTTCAGCTAATCCATTTTTTCATGTTAATTTGGGTGATAAAGCCTTCGAGCAGCAGCAATGGCAGCAAGCGTTAACTCATTATCAGCGCGCGTTAAAACTAAATAAGAGTTATCACGAAGTGTTTTTTGGCTTAGCCAAAGCCCATTATGCGTTAGGTAATGTTGCCCGCAGCCAACACTACCTGAAATTAGCTAAAAAGAAGTCGAGAACTCAAGCAGAACAGAGTAAGTACCAAAGCAAGCTAGACTTTATCAAGGGACTTTCATCCCACAAGAGCCGCTCTGGCTTGTATCACCCCAGTTGATTTTAAGGGCCGCTCACCCTGTATTTGCGGTGAATGGTCTGGCAGTCCTTGGTGGTTAGCGCTAAGGTTAGTGGTGTGTTCCATTTGGGGATAGTCACTATGGGCAAATCTTCTTTTTTTCGTGCTCATTGCTTATATGTCATTAGCCTTTTGATATTAAGTGCCTGTCAAGCTGTGCCTCCACAATTAGTTTCTGCCACTAGCCTGTTGCACGATACCGGCTTTATTGATTTTGGCAAAATTCAGGTGGAGAGTCAGCAACAAGTGTTTGTTTTGGATGAGGCGGCTAAGGACTTTGTGCATAGTGCTATTGACAGCAGCCAAAGCTCAACAGAGCAAATAGAAGCCCTAGTGCATGCTATCTTTGATCGCTCTAAACTGAACTTACTTTATCAAAGTGATGCCAATACCGTGGCTATGGATACCTTTCATAATCAAGCCGCGAATTGCCTTTCTATGTCGATCATGACATTTTCATTGGCCACTGAAGCGGGTTTTGATGTGGATTTTCAGAAAATCATTATCCCTGAAATTTGGACCAGACGTTCTGGGTATAGCCTCTTGAATGGCCATATCAATTTACAAATTAGCCCCAGACCACAAGCTAACGTATATGTCCTGTATGACTCCCGTTTTCAGGTGGACTTTGACCCACAAACCGCCAGACGTTCCTTACCCAAAAAACTCGTCTCCCAAGATGCTGTACTGGCGATGTTTTATAATAATAAAGGCGCAGAGGCACTGCTCAATAAAAAATATATAGAAGCCTATGCCTATTTTCGAGAAGCGGTGCTGACCGATCCTAATTTTGATTCTGCATGGATTAATTTGGGCATTTTATACCGCTTAACAGGTTATTACACCGCAGCGGAAAAAGCCTATCAGTATGCGTTAGTGTTGTCTCCAGACAGCCTGACGGCTTGGGAGAACTTAGCCTATTTGTATGCCTATACCAAGCGTGACGGTGAGGCTAAAAGTATCTTAGCCAGAGTTAGACATCTTAGAGATAACAATGCTTACTATCATCTTAATTTAGGTGAAGCCCAGCTTGAACAACATAATTGGGAGCAAGCCTTAGGGCATTTTAGAAAAGCCTTATCCTTAGATAAAAACCAACATGAGGTTTACTTTGGCCTAGCTAGGGCCTATTTGCAGATCGGCAAGTTACAGCAAAGCAAACGTAATTTAAGGCTAGCCAAACACAAAGCCAAGAACCATCAAGATCAAGCACGATATCAAAGCAAGCTAGACGTGCTCAGACACTTGTAAGTTCAGCCACAACCCCGCTTATGGTGGGTGAGCTGATTAACGTTTTTCGTCCTGACCCTTAGGCCACGCCTAGCTCTTCTAGTCGTTCTTGCAAATACTCTTTGGCAGTATATCTATCCGAAAGCACCACTTGGGGGTTGGGATGCAAAAATAAAGGCAAGGAAATTCGTGATCTACTTTGATCGCTGCCTTTTGGATTCACTACTCTGTGAGTGGTCGAAGGAAAATAACCATTGGATGCTTCTTGCAACATATCACCTATATTGACAATAAGGTGACCAAAATCACAAGGCACATCTATCCAGCTATCTCCAGTGCCTTTGACTTGTAAGCCAGGTTCATTGGCCGCAGGCAACAAGGTTAATAAATTGATATCTTCATGGGCTGCTGCACGGATAGCGTCTGGCTCTTCAGAGCCATCTAAAGGAGGATAATGTAAAATCCTCAATAGGGTCTGTTGACTCTCTGTCACCATAGTGGATAAGGGTTGCGAATACTTAGCACAGACCTCAGCGGGTGAATATTTCTCGACCCAAGCTAACAGCTCTGCAGCTAAGGCATTGGTGTCTTGGTAATAGTCAGAAATCTCTTGCAGTAAATCTTCAGGGCATCGCCCCCAAGGATAATAATGGAAGTATTCTTTGATGTCTTTTTTCTTACAACCTTTAGCAGTCTCGGAGATGTTGGTGGAGAAAAAACCATCATGGGTTTCTTTACTAAAGCTATATTGATGTTTTTGTTGGCTATCAAAAAATGCCTGCCAACGCTGATAGATACTAGTGACTCTCGCCTGGCTAATAGGGTGGTTTTTTAATACGCCAAAGCCAGTTTTGTGCAAGGATTCCACAAATAATTCATCCGCATTAGCGGCGGTATAATCAACTGCAATGAGTTTCATGGGGTATCTCTCCTTTGTCATTTTTACAGGCTTAGATAAAAGCCGGCTAATGCGGCACTCATCAAGTTTGCCAGAGTGGCGGCCAATACTGTTTTTAAGCCAAGCTGAGCTATTTCTTTGCGCCTAGTGGGTGCCATTGCACCTAATCCACCCATGAGTATGGCGATAGATGAAAAGTTAGCAAATCCGCAGAGCGAGAATATAACAATAGCTTGGGTAATGGGCGACAGTTCTGATTGATATTTAAGGAAATCTAAATAGGCCACAAACTCATTGACCACCATTTTCTGGCCGATAAAACTCCCCGCTATATTCGCTTCATGCCAAGGTACCCCTAAGGTCCAAGCTATAGGCTGAAAAAGGTAGCCTAAGATGACCTGAAAGCTCAAATCTTCTGCACCAAATAAACCACCTGCCCAGCCTACTATGCCATTTAACAATGCTATCAAAGCAATAAAAGCTAAGAGCATAGCGCCCACATTCATAGCTAATTGTAATCCCGACGCGGCACCACTGGCTGCGGCGTCAAAAATATTGGCATATTGATTGTCTTTGTCTTCTTGTTCAGTGAGTTTGTTTTTGTAGGGCTCTGTTTCCGGGATAATGATCTTGGCCATTAACAAGCCACCTGGTGCGGCCATAAAACTGGCGGCTAATAGATATTTAATTTCTACACCCATACCGGCATAACCGGCCATCACTGATCCTGCGATAGAGGCTAACCCCCCCACCATAACCGCAAATAATTCTGACCGTGTCATATTAGGAATATAAGGTTTAATGACCAGCGGTGCCTCGGTTTGGCCAACAAATATATTGGCCGCTGCCGACATAGACTCAGGTCGACTGGTCTTTAAGAAATATTGTAAAAAGCCACCCAATACTCGAATAATGACATTCATTATTTTTAAGTGGTAAAGCACTGAAATTAAAGCGGAAAAGAACACTATGACAGGCAACACATTAAAGGCAAAAATGAAGCCTAAAGACTTATTGCCAATTGGCCCAAAAATAAAGGTAATACCGTCTTGGCTATAGCCAATGATGTTTTCAACATAACCAGATAACACCAAAAGAAAGTCGACTCCTGGTGGGTAATACAATACCAAGGCCCCTATTGAGGCTTGGATCGCAAACGCACCACCTACAGTGCGCCAATTTATGGCCTTTTTATGGGCTGATAATAAGAATGCCAAAAACAGCATCAAAGCGACACCAATTAGACTAACCATGTTTCTTCCTTCAATTTTTTATCATTATTATATGGGTCGAACAACAGTGTGAAAACTGTTAGAGCAGACTTTGTTGGATATGTGATTTAATGACATCCAAGGCAATACGATTCTTACCTCCTTGGGTCACTATCACATCAGCGGTAAAGCGGCTGGGGGCAATGAATTGATGGTACATAGGTTTAACTGTGGACTCATATTGATGGGCAACGGAGTCAAATGTTCTGCCTCTTTCGGCTATATCTCTTTTCATCCGGCGCAGTAAACAAATGTCTAGAGGGGTATCCACAAAGATCTTAATATCAAATAGCGGTTGCAGAGCCGTATTCGCCAGCAGCATTATGCCTTCTATTATGATAACCGGCGCCGACATTAATGTCTCAGTTTGGGCCAATCTAGTATGGGTTCTATAACAATAATGTGGATATTCCACCGATTGCCAATTTTTTAATGCCTGTAAATGCTCTACTAATAACTCATGTTCAAAGGCTTTTGGGTGATCATAATTATTTTTTTCCCGTTCAGCCATAGGTAAATGATCTTGAGAGCGGTAGTAGTGATCTTCCCGCAAAATTTGTACGGGTTTGCCGTCTTCAGAAAATTCATTCAATAAATTTTCGGTGAATAAAGACTTTCCAGAGCCTGATGCTCCAGAAATCGCAATAACTAAGGGGGAAGACATACCGCACCATTTGTTCGAATTAAGACTAGTAGCAAGATACCAGCCGAGGGCCAAAAAGTCAGCCTTTGCGAATGTTTTAACGGGATAAAAAGATCTGTCAGTGCGCTATCACTTACCGATGATCTGGAAATGCTTTGCTTTAAGATTTACAAGAGCGTAACTATGCAACTTCGAGCGTGAGCCTTCGCCCTTGGCTTTAGGGGGATAAAATAGTGTTTTTTGCTGCAGCTCGTGTAAAAAGGTCGTATCTAAAGCGGATCGGATTTCACTCAAGGTCTTGTCTAAATTAGTACTGAAGTCTGGACGTTTACGTTTTGTATGGCCTAATTCAATCAATCGGTAAAAGTATTTGTTGGCTAAAATCAAGAGTTCTTCTGGTATATCTTGGCTTTGATTAATATAGGGTTGCGTCTGGGCCATACAATACTCGATAAGTGCCACATAAAAACAAAAAGGTTTATTAGACAAGTTAACATAGGTATCTAGGGCTTTATTGCCGAGTGTTTTGTTCTGTAAATCGATGATGAGTTGGATCTGTGTGTTGTCACCTTTTATTGTCAGTTTAGTCGGCACCGGCACGGTGGTGCCTGTGAGTCTATGTAAGACCAGTATGAGTAGCGCCAGTAGCAATGCCAATGGCGTTAATGTGGAAAAAAAAGACCAACTGACAACCGTCATGCCCAACGCGATGTTTTGTTCGGTAAAAGCCAGGTTTGAAAGCAAGGGCTGACCCTGATAAGACTGTTCGGTTTTGACATTTTGCAGGGTGCTTAGTCTAAGCGGGGCTTCAAGCTGGATTAATAGTTGATTGACGTTTTTTATATAGGCTTTTATAGATGGCTGATGGGCAACGGTATTAAACAACGGATTGGCTAATCTTAATTTCTGTATATCTAAGGCCACGCGCTTTTCGATATTTAATACAAACAGGGCCACGTCTTGCTGGTATCGCCTGTATTTAGCCGCAGAATAGACCCCTTGAAATAGCAGGCAAATTAGCATTAAAGCTAAGGCTTTTCGCAGGGAGAATATGGATTTAATTGACATCAGTTGACATAGTGCTGGGTGGCTTAGGGCAGGGCTGAGAAAGGGTCATTTGGCTAAAGTAGTTGGAATCCATTTCGCCAGTCAATGACACTAGGGTTCTTTGAATTTCGCAGGCTAAATCTGTATTTTGAGTATCCATTTTAAGGTACCACTTGCTGCCACTGATATTCTCTTGGATCTGGGTAATGTAGTTTTCAGAAAACTGCTTTTTATCTTCCTGTTGCCAGTAACTGGCTATGATATCCACCTCGCCTGAGGATAATAAATTTCGCAGCTCTTGGTGGGAGTTGGCGTAGGTTATCTGCAGATTTTGATCGGATAAACCCAAGTCCTTAAGCATTCGCTTAGGAATAATATGCCCAGAACGACTGCTTGCATAATCTAGCAGGCCTAGCTTTTTACCCCATAAATATTGTTTATTAATCTTCGGTTTTTCCTTTAGGGAGATCAAATACCCTGAATAATTGGGGTAGGCACCGACAATTTCGTATCCATGAGTTTGTTGGGTGGCAAAGGCCACCATTAAGTTTTCTTTAACCAGGGCCAAATGGGCAATGCCCTTGCCAATATATTTTATAAGATCTCGATCTTGGTGGCTCCAATGCACTAATGCTTTGCCGAATTGTTTGTTAATAACCGCACTGTTGCATAAAATGGTTAAAAGTTTATCAGCGCTGTATTCGTCTGGGACAAAGGCAATAAAGGTATCTTTATTGGTTGTTGAGTCTGTTGGGCAAGACTTTGTATCGATAATTATATTGGATAAGGTGAAATTACTGTGACCACCAATTTGAGTGCCCGCCCACCACAATATTACAACAAAAGCGCCAATACAGGGGCCAATGACATTTTTATGTAACAGCAAAGGTTCCTTCAAAATGCGCAACGTGACACTTATTTATTCAATTGATTTGCTTGATTTCAACAGTTAGTTTTATTTATTGCAATAGGTAAGTTTACTTTTCAATGTTATGCCATTGATTTACATGAATTAATAAAATACTTGAATGAAAGCCATTAAGTGCTTTTTACTTGTTGCATTTCCCTCATTATGGCCACTGGTATGGAACGAAAAATCAGCGCGAGTCGTTCATTTTTTTTAAAAAAAGTGAAAATAAATTAATTGCTAGAAAATTGGCTACTTTAATAAAAAGGTAACAATCTTTCGGTAGATTAATAGTAGGCCGAACATTGATGCCAAAAAATTAAAACACATAAAATACATAAAACACATAAAACACACAACACTTAGGAAACACACAATGCTAGTTAAATCAAAGCTAAATCGCATCGCGATCGCCGTAGCCATGTCAGTTGGCATATCTTCGGCAGCGATGGCTCAGGAAACCTCTTCAGGTATCTCTGGTAAAATTGTTGGACCACAAGGCAATGCCGCTGCCGGCACTGTTGTGACAATTACTCATGTACCTTCAGGTACTAGGAAAACGACTGAAGTTGGATCTACTGGCCAATTTTCAACCAGAGGTTTGCGCGTTGGTGGACCTTATACTGTATTGGTAGACTCTGATACCTTTCAAGACACCACTGTTAATGATGTGTATTTAACCTTAGGCGAGTCATTTGACATTTCCTTATCTCTTGAAGCTGACCAAGCAATGGAAAGAATTTCTGTTACGGCATCACAGCTTAGTAGCACTGAGTTTGGTGGTAAGGGTCCAACCTCTAACTTTAGTTTAGCCGACATCGAACGTGCACCCGCAATAAACCGCGATATCAAAGATTTAATCCGTGTTGACCCTAGAGTTTACATCGATGAAACACGTGCCGATGGTATTCAATGTGCTGGTTCAAGCCCTCGTTTTAATAGTTTGACACTGGATGGTGTTAAAATGAATGATAACTTTGGTTTGAATAGCAATGGTTATCCAACGACTCGTATTCCGTTTTCTTATGACTCAATAGCTCAGGTTTCAGTCGAACTGGCTCCTTTTGATGTTCAGTACGGTGGTTTTACAGCTTGTAATATCAATGCCGTAACTAAGTCAGGGACTAACGAAGTTCACGGTGGGGCATTTTATGATTACACCAGTGATTCAATGCGTGGAGATTCCTTAGAAGGTGCATCTCTTCCCGATAGCGATTTCACAGAAAAACGCTACGGTGTAAATCTAGGTTTACCCCTTATTAAAGATACTTTATTCTTTTTCGGTTCTTATGAAAAATTAGAAGGTGCCGAGCTTCACGAATATCAAGGTTTGAGTCGTGCTACTAATGCAGAATTAGCGGACATCACCCGTATCTCCAATGAGCTTTACGCTTATAATCCAGGCGGTTTCCGCTCAAGTACGCCAGTTGAAGATGAGAAGCTTTTACTTAAATTAGATTGGAACATAAACGAAGATCATCGCGCATCTTTTGTTTACAACTATAACGATGGTTTTAGAATAGATCAGTCGGATACGTTCTCTTCGGCCATTACTTATGACGGACATTTCTATGAGTCTGGTGCTGAATTCACCTCTATGGTGGCTTCTGTTTATTCTGACTGGTCAAGTGATTTTACTACTGAATTAAGAATTGGCTATTCTGACTTAGACGGTCGTCAACAATCTTTAGACTCATCAACAGGATTTGCTGAAGTGCAAGTTCGTACTGCCGCAAGAGGCACAGTTTTCTTGGGACCTGATGATTCTCGTCAATCAAACGACCTCAACTGGGATAATTTGACCTTCAAGCTTGCTGGTACTTATTACATGGGTGACCATACTATTACCGGTGGTATTGAGTATGAAGATCTCAATGTATTCAACTTGTTTGTTCAACACACAGTCGGTGAATATCGTTTTGATAGTATCGCTGATTTCGAAGCTGGCACACCCGCCCGTATCTATTACAACAACGCTGCAGAAAGCAATGATCCGAATGATGTGGCCGCAAGCTTTTCATTCCAACAGACTTCTTTGTATGTTCAGGATGAGTGGGTAGCAACAGACGATTTAACCGTGTTGTTTGGGTTACGCTATGATCGATATACATCTGATGATAAGCCAAGATTTAACCAAACTTTTAATGACAACTTTGGTTTTCCAAATAATGCTAATTTAGATGGTATTGATTTGCTGCAACCGCGCTTCGGTTTCAACTATTCTGCCTCAGACGTTATGGAAGTGCGCGGTGGCATTGGCTTGTATTCAGGCGGTAATCCGAATGTTTGGGTATCAAATGCTTACTCAAATGATGGTGTTATTCAAGTTGCATTGCAAGATCGAAGCAGAGAGTCGTTGTTCACTAAGACCCTAAGTGGCGAAGGTCGTCCAATTTTTGATATTCCTCAGGGCTTGTTTGATACTGTTGCTAATACTCCAGCTAACGGTGCTGGTGGAAGTGGTGTAAGTGCAACCGATCCAAACTTCGATATTCCTAATGAGTGGAAATATTCTTTGGGTATGACCTACCTAACTGAAAACGACTATGTGTTCACTGCCGATTTCTTATATTCTGATAAGAAAGACGCGGCTATTATCAAAGACGTGGGTTCAGTATCTACCGGTGTAGCTGCACCCGATGGTCGTCCTATTGTTGACGGCAGTGCATTTCAGTATGTGCTAACGAACGTGGAAGGCCAAGATGCATCTTCTACTAGTATTTCATTCGGTCTAAGCAAAGATTATGACAACGGATTGAGTGTAACCACCTCTTATGCCTTCACTGAAGCTGATGATGTTAACCCGATGACTAGCTCAGTAGCGGGCTCTAACTACGGTAATATTGCCGTTTCTGATCCGAATAATCCTAGGCTTGCTACCTCTGATTACGAGATTAGACACAGATTTACTCTGAATGTTAGTTATAGCACAGAGTTGTTTGATGGTTTGGATACGCGTTTCAATCTGTTTGGTTCAGCTAACGAAGGTCGTCCATACAGCTATAGTTTTGCAGAAGATGAAATCTTCGGCGATCAAAGCTTCTACGGAAATGGCCGTCAACTAGCCTACATCCCAAACAGTGCTGATCCACGGGTAGTCTATGGCGATGACTTTGACGTTTCAGCCTTCAACCAATGGATTGAAAGCGAAGGCCTAGAGCAATATCGCGGTAGCATTTTGCCACGTAACTCTCAGCGTGCAGATTGGTGGATTAAGTTCGATGCTAAGATAGAGCAAGAATTCCCAGGCTTTGCGGAAGGACATACCGGTAGTGCATTCTTCGTCATAGAAAATCTAGGCAACTTGATTAATGATGATTGGGGGATTTTACGTCAAGGATCTTTCGTAGCAGAAGCAGTAGTCGATGCCACTATTAATGATGCAGGTCAGTATTCTTACGATTCATTCATAGCGCCTTCTATTCAGACTATTCAACAAGATGCGTCTTTATGGGAAGTCCGCTTTGGTGTGAACTATAAGTTCTAAGTCTTCTAGACTTGGATAATAAACCAGCTACTTGTAGCTGGTTTTTTTTTGTATGAAAAATGAAGCAATGAGGTATGATCCTGATGTCCAGAACAGCGATTTTTTTAATCATGATATACAGCATCTCTAGTCAAGCAGAGACCATCCGTGTGGCGACTTTTAACGTCAGCATGGAAGCCAGTAATTATCTGGCCCCGTCGAGTCCAGATTTAGCTAATGGGCTGCAGCGTGCTGTTTTTAGCGGGAAACATCAGCAGATCCGTAATATCGCCGAAATAATACAAAGGGTCAGACCCCAGATTATCTTACTCAACGAATTTGATTATTCACAGCAGTCTTGGCCAATGATCAAAGGCTTCATTGAGAAGTATCTTAACCAGGCACAAGAGGGCGCACTAGCCATAGATTATCCTTATTTCTATACTGCAGCTGTGAATACAGGCGTGGACTCAGGCTTAGATCTGGACAAAGACGGTCTGGCCTCGGGTATCAAGGCAGATGCTCTAGGTTATGGGTTGTTTCCAGGGCACTACGGCATGTTACTGCTCAGTCAGTTCCCTATTGCCTTTGAAGAGGCTCGGACCTTTCAACATTTTTTGTGGAAAGATATGCCTAACAACCTACTGCACAATATACGAGAAGAAAACGGCCAAGCTTATTATTCACAAAAGGCGCAAAGCCTATTACCTTTGTCTTCTAAGTCCCATTGGGATATCCCTATAAAGGTGAATGAGCAAACTATTCATATATTGGCCAGTCATCCCACGCCACCGGTATTTGATGGGCCAGAGAATCGTAATGGCAAACGTAATCACGATGAAATCCGTTTTTGGGCTGATTATCTGTCAGCTGCCCCTCAGTCTACTTATATTTATGATGATAAGGCTAAACAAGCTGGCCTTACGGGCGCGCACTTTGTGATCTTAGGTGATCTTAACGCCTCACCAGAGGAAGGTGACGGTATACCTGCTGGGATCAAGAGTCTGCTGGCTCACCCAAGGGTAAATGATCAGTTTACCCCAAGCAGTGAGGGCGCAAAGCAGCATACCCTAGGCAACCCACAAGCTGCTACTCACACTGCCAACTGGGGAATGCGTGCAGATTACGTGCTGCCCAGTGTGTCACTTGAAGTCATAGACAGTGGGGTGTTTTGGCCAAAACTAAAAGACCCTTTGTATCGGTTGATCAAGAACCGGCAGAGCTCTTCTGATCATAGAGCAGTGTGGGTCGATATAAGACTGTAAATGCCTATATGCATGAAAACGGGTTGATTTGTTTGAATAAGGACAATAATTAACCTACCTAAGTAATATCTAAGTTGTGCTTATTTTGTCGTCTGGTCTGTGGCCAGAAACATCATCGGATTTAAGTGGCAGCGTTTTAGCCGCCAACTCAGAGGCTATTGCTGGCGCCACTATAACTATCACTGATAGTCGTATTGGTAACATCAAAGCCATCAGCTCCAATGCCACTGGACGTTATAATTTACGTGGCCTGCCCGTGGGCGGACATGACACCGTCAGGGTGGAAGATGGTTGGGCACAAAAGAGGTGTGAAAATCTCTATCTTACCTTAGGTGAAACCCTCAATTTAAATGTGGATCTGCAAGGCACAGAAACTATCGATCGGGTGTCGGTCACAGGTTATCGTTGCCCATCTTACTTTTGTCACTACAGGGGGAATAAGGCCTTAGGGACACTGTTATAACGAGCCTAGTGGTATTGCTGGCGAGTTCCTTAGTTTGGCTGGTCAGTTATGCTCAAGGTAAAGGTTGCTTGACCTTGTCAGTTCATCTAGCGATCTGTGCCGGTATTGAAGTGCCAGCACTATACATTTTCAAATAAGGCTTCAACCCTTTCTCTGGTATCTTCAATATTACTGATATCCGCCGGAGCGATAAAAATCGTATCGTCGCCAGCAATAGTGCCTAAAACGCCATCTTTTTTACCTAATGAGTCGAGCAATCTAGCTATTAGTTGCGCGGCGCCAGGGGTGGTGCGAATGATCACCATCACATTATTATGCACTATATCTAACACCAGCTGCTTTAGCGGACTTTTTACAGTCGGCATGCCTAACTCGGGGGGTAAACAATAGACCATGTCCCCACGGGCGTTGCGGGTGCGTACGGCACCAAATTTACTGAGCATACGAGATATCTTCGATTGACTAATATTGTCAAAATTTTGTTCTTTTAAGGCCTGCACAATATCGCCTTGTGAACCAAAACTTTCAGTCCTTAAAATTTCTTTAAATGCGCGTATCAGAATTTCTTGTTTAAATGTTGCCATACAGACCTCAAATTTTCTTTGGGGTATTTTGCCGTATTGCTTGGGTTTAAGCAATTTGCCCACATAATCAGTTATTAATAAGATTGAAAGGTCACAACCGCCTGTGTTAAAACACAGTGAGACAACCTAAGTAGGGTCGGCTAAATTATCATTGCGGCTTACCACTTAAATTTTGCAAGCAAAGATGAGTCTTTGTATTCAAACTAAATACTATTATCTTTTCACAGGAGAGAATTATGAAAATAGCTGTATTAGGCGCAGCCGGTGGTATAGGCCAAGCATTATCACTACTATTAAAAACACAATTGCCAGCGGGCTCAGAGTTAGCTTTGTACGATGTTGCTCCAGTCGTGCCAGGTGTCGCGGTTGACTTAAGTCATATCCCCACTGATGTGACAGTAAAAGGTTATGGCAAAGACGACTTAGCAGATGCGTTAACAGGCAGCGATATTGTGTTGATCCCAGCAGGCGTGCCACGTAAACCTGGTATGGACAGATCTGATTTATTTAATATTAACGCCGGTATAGTCAAAAATTTAGTGGATGGCATTGCCGACCATTGCCCAGAAGCTTGTACATGTATTATCACTAATCCTGTTAATACAACAGTCGCCATAGCCGCAGAAACGCTTAAGGCTAAGGGTGTCTATAACAAGAATAAATTGTTCGGGGTGACGACCTTAGATATCATTCGTGCAGAAACTTTTGTTGGGGAATTAAAAGGTCTTAATCCAGCTAACATACATGTGCCTGTTATTGGTGGCCATTCTGGTACTACCATTTTACCATTGTTATCTCAGGTTAAAGGTGTCAGTTTCACTGATGAAGAAGTCGCCAGCCTAACCACTCGTATCCAAAATGCAGGTACAGAAGTGGTAGAAGCAAAAGCCGGTGGCGGTTCCGCCACTTTGTCTATGGGCCATGCCGCAGCAAGATTTTGTTTGTCCTTAGTGGATGCTATGCGTGGCGAAAACGTGGTGGAATATACCTACGTTGAGACCAATAGTGATGATGCCGCCTTTTTCTCACATCCAGTACGTTTAGGTAAGAATGGGGTGGAAGAAATCCTCCCTTATGGCGCACTCAGTGAGTTTGAAGAAACAGCTAAAGCCGCTATGTTAGAAGGTTTACGTGGCGATATCACCCTTGGTGTTAACTTTGTTAAAGGCTAAGTTGTAGCGCACTATTAGTGAGAAAAAACCAGCCAAAGGCTGGTTTTTTTGTTTATAAAGTAGGGTAATCAATAGTTATGCAGCAGCCACACTGGGGTTGGGTACGGTTTTGTTGGTTTGAATAGGGCGGGTGGGTCTAGACTGATTGATCAATTCACCGGCCAGTTTGCTGGGCTTAGGCACCGCCACTTGTTTAAGCTGTCGTGTGGGCAATTTAGCGCGAATACATTCTCGAATATCACTGGCTTTGTATCCTGAGCGCACTTTAATGCGGACATGGGGAAGGTGCGCTGCATCTAAGGCCCCGCTCACAAAATAGTCTCGCTGGCTTTTGTAGCCATCTTTACCAGTGTTATGCACCAGATCAATGGCCACCACAGGTGACATATCGTGCTTTGAGCAAAGCACAAAGTCTAGGTGTTTAGATCCTGCCCGAGAGACAGCATTTTTGCTGGTCTTTTTATCGGTAGTTTTTCTAATAGCTAATATATCACTCATCTTGACTCTACAAAGTATGCGGTACTCATTGCCAACCGCTTCTTCAATTAAGCCTAAAAAAGTGCGTTCAACGGGCGTAAAAAGATTGCCTTTCTTTTTAAACGGGAAAGCCAAGCCAGGTTCATTTAACTTCATTGCGCCTACAGCGACTATGATCAGTAACATCATCAAAACAATTGCTAATTCCACGGTATCTCCCAATGCGTCTGTCAGAAAGTTGACGCGCTATTTATCTTTACTTGGTTAAGCAAAAAAAATGCCAATGGTTTTGAGATAGAAATATTAACTGCTTGAGTTAGGGTAGGGTTTTGACTAATACATCAATTTGGCTGCCGATCCCGTCTTTGGATATCACTACTATTTTGTTACCGGCTTCATACTGCAGGACAATCCTGCCTTTGAGTAACTGTTCGCTATCAGCTTGACCAAGCGCCGCCTGATAGAAGGCTTTAGTCTCCACCGGGCCGCTAGCAGCAAAATAGGATAAGCTAGCAGGCAAGTCCTGAGCGAACAACTGACAAAACTTAGCCTTAGGGTGAAGGGGTAAGGTAAAGAACTCAGCAGGGCAGGTTTGAGCGCCAATGGAAAGCTCAGATTGCTGTTCATCAGGGTTAGCCAAAGCACTGATTGCCGATCTACTATTCATCATTACCATTATAAGTAAGATTTTTACTAGATAATTTAACAAAATTTTGCACTCGATTGTTGTTTGTCACACTATAGAAGCCCAACAAAAAGGCGGCAAGGCAAATAGCTTAAATAAAGGTATGTCTGCGCTTCTATGGGTATATTCAAAGTATCAGTGACATATTAACTAGGGATTATTTCCCGTAGCTGGAATATAATCTTACCTTAGTCTGTCTTTATCCCATAACTTCGGGCCATTATCACCCAGCCCATAACCCAAGACTATTAAAGGTAAATTATGATCAGTCATATAAAAATCGATATCGTCTCTGACGTATCTTGCCCTTGGTGTATTATTGGCTACCAAGCGCTCCAGCAGGCCCTACAAAACTTGTCCTCAACCGTCCAGGCAGAGATCACCTGGCAGCCTTTTGAACTTAACCCGAAAATGCCTGCACAAGGCCAAGATATCAGCGAACATATTACCCAAAAATACGGGATCAGTATTGAGCAGAGCCAACAGAATCGTGAGGCTATCAAAGAGCGTGGATTAGCGGTAGGTTATGAATTCGGCAATAGAGAAGGCGGGCGCATTTATAATACCTTTGATGCCCATCGGTTATTGTTTTGGGCGCAAACACAAGGGCAACAAACGGCCTTAAAACTGGCGTTATTTGACTTGTATTTTAAGGAAGGTGGTGATCCCAGCGATCATCTGCAGTTGTTGCAAGTAGTAGAGAAAGTCGGCTTAAACCTTGAAACCGCTAAACAAGTGTTAGACTCAGATCAGTATGGAGCTGAGGTCCGTAAACAACAAAATTATTATCAATCAATGGGGGTAAACTCAGTGCCTGCGGTAATCATCAACAATAAGCATCTGCTCAGTGGCGGTCAACCCGTGGCAGTATTTGAACAGGCCTTGGCCCAAATAGTGGCGGAGACTGCTTAGCCTTTAGTTGGCTTTGCCATAAAAAAGGGCAAGTCATTGACTTGCCCTATAAAAATGCTCTATGGGCAGACTTATACCCCTATGTAATCCAATATGCCTTCCGCGGCTTCGCGGCCTTCAAAAATCGCGGTCACCACCAGATCTGAACCTCTGACCATGTCGCCGCCAGAGAATATTTTGGGATTGGAAGTTTGAAAGGCAAACTTACCTTTAGCTGGGGCCCGTACTCGACCTTTTTCGTCCAACATAATGCCATACTCTCCAAACCAACCGGCTGGACTAGGTTGGAAACCAAAGGCGATAATAATGGCATCGGCTTCTAGCACATGCTCTGAGCCTTCTACCACTACAGGTCGCCTGCGACCTTGCGCATCGGGGGAGCCCATTTCAGTGCGCACTAGTTTCACACCTATGGTTTGACCTTGATCGTCAACGGCAATATCCAAAGGCAGTACATTAAACTGAAACTCGACCCCTTCTTCTTTGGCATTAACCACTTCTTTGCGAGAGCCTGGCATACTGGCTTCATCTCTTCTATAGGCACAAGTGACCTGAGTCGCCCCTTGACGAATGGCTGTTCTTACACAATCCATTGTGGTATCACCGCCGCCCAAGACTACAACTTTCTTATCCTGCATATCAACAAAATCGGTGGCCGACTTTTCTAAACCCATATGCCTATTTACGTTGGCGATCAGATAAGGTAATGCTTCATATACACCCGGTGCTTTTTCATTCTCAAATCCACCGGTCATGGCTTTATAAGTGCCCATGCCTAAAAATACTGCATCATATTCAGCTAATAATTTTTCGAAGGCCAGATCTTTACCAATTTCAGTGTTTAAGACAAACTCTACACCCATTTCGGTGAATATTTCACGGCGGCGTATGACCACTTCCTTCTCTAATTTAAAAGAAGGAATACCAAAGGTTAATAAGCCTCCGATTTCTTGATACTTGTCAAACACTACTGGTTTAACACCATTGCGTACTAAAATATCTGCACAAGCCAAGCCTGCAGGCCCTGCTCCTACTATGGCAACGCGTTTATCTGTGGCGATGACACCAGACATATCCGGCCGCCAACCCATTTCAAAGGCAGTATCTGTGATATATTTTTCGATGCTGCCTATAGTGACGGCACCAAAATCATCGTTGAGGGTACAAGCTCCCTCACAGAGTCTATCTTGTGGGCACACTCGCCCACAGACCTCAGGCAAGCTATTGGTTTTATGTGATAATTCCGCGGCCTCAATAATTCTACCTTCGTTAGCCAAGGCCAACCACTGTGGAATAAAATTATGGACCGGACATTTCCATTCACAATACGGGTTACCGCAGTCTAGACATCGATCAGCTTGCCCTTCAGTTTGACTTTTGGACAGGGGCTGATAGATCTCGGCAAATTCTTCTTTGCGCACCAGGATCGGTTTTTTCGGTGGGTCGATACGCTCCACGTCTACAAATTGATATACATTCTTAGCCATATTCTTTTTTAATCCTAATGCCTATTGTGCCTGCACACGCAGTTCTGCTGTTGAACGACTGATGTGTCCCAAGAGATTTTTAACATCACTTGATTTAGGCTTAATTAAGCGGAATCTAGGTAACGCGTCAGCAAAGTTAGTTAACAGTGAAAGTGAATGCTCACTACCTGTT
Source organism: Paraglaciecola sp. (assembly GCA_034111785.1). GTDB lineage: Bacteria > Pseudomonadota > Gammaproteobacteria > Enterobacterales > Alteromonadaceae > Paraglaciecola. Next base: position 71,123 of record JAWUWP010000009.1, on the reverse strand, counting down.
TCTTCATAATGCTGATTAATGAGCCCTCTCAGATGTTCAGATAAAATGACTTTGTCACCAATTTCCATTATTTCTACCAACTCTGTATTGACTCTGTGATCTAGATCATTGAGCTCATCAAGAATATAAGCGAAGCCACCTGTCATGCCTGCGCCAAAGTTAACACCAGTTGAGCCTAATATTGCCACTATGCCACCTGTCATATATTCACAGGCATTGTCCCCTGTGCCTTCAATCACGGCTATGGCACCAGAGTTTCGAACGGCAAAGCGTTCTCCAGCCCTGCCTGATGCGAACAATTTACCCCCTGTGGCCCCATATAAACAGGTATTGCCCATAATAGCGCTACTGTGTTTATCATAGGTCACATTGGCGGGTGGATGGATCACTAATTGGCCACCCGTCATGCCTTTGCCTACATAGTCATTGGCATCACCGATCAAATGCATGTGCAAACCACCGGCATTCCACACCCCAAAGCTCTGACCCGCGGTACCTGTGAGTTGAATGCTAATGGGATTGTCTTGCATGCCATGATTACCATGTTGCTTGGCAATCACCCCTGATAACAAGGCGCCTACCGAACGGTCGGTATTACGAATGGCATACTTGAGCGTCTTACCTGTCATCAATTTAACCGATTGTTGAGCGTCGGCCAATATTTGTAGATTCAGCTCACCCTTGTCTAAGGGGGCGTTAGTAGTCTGGGAACAAAACAGCTTAGTATGTTGGCCAGCTGCGGGCTTAGCCAGTATTGCGCTAAGATCGAGCTTGCTCTGTTTCGCCGTTTGTCCTTCTAACACTTTTAGCAATTCCGTGCGGCCCACTAGGTCTTCTAGTTTGGTCACACCCATTTGCGCCATTAATTCACGTACTTCTTGGGCAATAAACTTAAAGTAGTTCATGACCATACCGGGCAAACCAATAAAGTATTTTTCCCGCAATTTTTCGTCTTGGGTTGCCACACCTGTTGCACAATTATTTAAGTGACAGATCCGCAGATATTTGCAGCCTAAGGCAACCATAGGTCCAGTACCAAAACCAAAGCTTTCTGCACCCAAAATAGCGGCTTTAATAACATCTAGACCGGTTTTAAGCCCGCCGTCAGTTTGCACCCGTACTTTATGTCGTAAACCGTTTTCCACTAAGGCTTGTTGTGTCTCAGCTAAGCCTAATTCAAAAGGGCTACCGGCATATTTTACCGACGTCATGGGGCTGGCGGCCGTACCACCGTCGTAGCCCGATATGGTGATTAAGTCCGCATAAGCCTTAGCCACCCCTGTGGCGATAGTGCCCACTCCTGGCTCTGAGACTAACTTCACTGAAATTTGTGCACTAGGATTGACTTGTTTTAAATCAAAGATCAGTTGGGCTAAGTCCTCAATGGAATATATATCATGATGAGGAGGGGGAGATATCAGAGTGACTCCTGGTACAGAGAAGCGTAGCTCAGCAATGTAGTTGTTGACTTTATCTCCGGGTAATTGCCCGCCTTCGCCGGGTTTAGCCCCTTGCGCCACCTTGATCTGAATGACCTCAGCGTTCACTAAGTAATGGGGTGTGACCCCAAATCGACCAGATGCCACTTGTTTTATTTTTGAGTTTTTCTCGGTATTAAAGCGTTTAGGATCTTCGCCTCCTTCACCAGAGTTGGACCTTCCGCCTAAACGGTTCATGGCGATGGCTAAGGCCTCATGAGCCTCTGGACTTAAGGCACCAATAGACATGGCGGCCGTATCAAAACGGGTAAACAGCTGTTCTGCCGGTTCCACTTCGCTGATATCAATAGCCGCAGCTTGCGGGTTCAGAGCCATTAGATCTCTAAAATGTGAAGGGTCTCGCTCGTTGACTAAAGAAGAAAACACTTGGTAATCCTCATAGTTACCACTGACCACTGCTTTTTGTAAGCTGGTGACCACATCAGGGTTATAGGCATGGTATTCGCCGCCTGTCATGTATTTAAGCAGACCACCGTGGGAGATGCTTTTTCGCTTTAGCCAAGCGATACGGCTTAGATTAAGTTGATCTTGCTGAAAATCTTCAAAGCCTGCACCTTGTAATCGGCTCGGAATGCCTTTGAAACAGAGGTTAACCACTTCTGAATGGATACCAATGGCTTCAAATAACTTGGAGCTACGGTAGCTGGCTATGGTACTGATCCCCATTTTTGACATGATTTTGTACAAACCTTTATTGATCCCCTTGCGGTAGTTCAATGTGGCTTGCATGGCACTGAGTTCGATATCGCCTTTGTCGACCATTTGTTCTATGGTTTCATATGCCATAAACGGGTAGATAGCGGTAGCTCCCAGACCAATTAGCACAGCAAAGTGATGGGGATCTCGCACAGACGCGGTTTCTACGACAATATTCGCATCACAGCGTAATGCCCTGTTGATCAGGCGTCTTTGCACTGCTCCCACCGCCATGGCGGCAGGAATGGGAATTTTATTGGCTCTGATATTGCGATCTGACAGGATAACAAAAGCCGCTCGTTTGGTTTTAACTAAGTACTCAACTTCATTACATACCCTTTCGATAGCCGCTTTTAGGCCCTCTTCGGCTTTGTAATTTAAGTCCACCACTTCTGAGTAGTAATACTTTGAATCGAAGTCTCGCAATTGTTGTAGATCGGTGTACATCAAAATGGGTGAGTCGAATAAGACCCTGTGGGCATAACCCGAGGTTTCACTAAATACGTTTTGCTCACGGCCAATACAAGTCGCCAGTGACATCACATGATTTTCACGCAAAGAGTCAATAGGTGGGTTGGTCACCTGAGCAAACTGCTGACGGAAATAATCATAGAGCGAGCGTTGTTTTGAAGACAATACAGCCATAGGAGTATCATCACCCATAGAGCCCACTGCTTCTTGCCCATCTTTGGCTAACACTTTGATAATTTGCTGCATTTCTTCATAGCTGTAATTAAACAGCTTATGGTAAGTGGCCATCATGTCATCATCGAAGCTTCTTTTACCTATTAGGTCTGCATCGCACTCTTCAATGGGGGTAAGACGTTTAATATTGGTATCGATCCATTCACGATAGGGATGACGATCTTTCAGCTCATCATCTATTTCATTGGATCGCCAAATCTTGCCCGTATAGGTATCCACAGCCAGCATTTCACCTGGGCCGACTCGGCCTTTCTCCAGCACATCTTCAGGCTGGTAATCCCAAATCCCTACCTCAGAAGCCAAGGTGATCAGGCCATCTTTAGTGATCACATATCTGGCCGGTCGTAAACCATTACGATCTAAGTTGCAGGCCACATGTCTGCCGTTGGTTAACACTATGCCAGCCGGTCCATCCCAAGGCTCCATATGCATAGAATTAAACTCATAAAAGGCCTTAAGTTCATCATCCATGGTCTGATTATTTTGATAGGCCGGTGGCACCAATAAACGCATAGCGCGAAATAGATCCATGCCACCGGCTAAAAACAACTCCAGCATATTATCTAAAGATGAAGAGTCTGAACCATCAAGGTTAACAAAAGGTGCGGCGTCTTGCAGATCCGGCAGTAAAGGCGTGGTAAATTTGTGACTTCTGGCTAAGGACCAATCACGGTTGCCCTTGATGGTATTAATTTCACCATTATGGGCCAAAAATCGAAAGGGTTGGGCTAAACGCCATTGGGGTAAAGTGTTGGTAGAAAAACGCTGGTGGAATACACAAATTGCTGACTGTAATCTGGGATCTGCCAAGTCTAGAAAAAATTTAGGTAAGTCTTTGGGCATCACCAAACCCTTGTAAATCGACACCAAGGCCGATAAACAAGCCACATAAAATTCAGTATCATCCACTAGGCGTTTTTCACACCGTCGCCTGGCCATAAATAAACGTCTTTCTAAATCACGTTTGCGCCAGCCATGCGGTGCATTAACAAATACCTGTTCAATTTGTGGTACACCCGTGGCCGCCAAATCCCCTAATACAGAATGATCAGTAGGCACCACACGCCAGCCGACTACGCCCAGTGTTTCCTTTTCTAGTTCCTCAGTTAATACCTGGCGTGCAACATTGGCCAAGAGTGGATCTTGATTGAGAAAAATCAAACCTACCCCATACTTCTTGCCTAATTTCCAATTCTGTTCTTTGGCTATGGCCTGGAAAAATGCATCAGGCTTTTGCATCAACAAGCCACAACCGTCACCCGTTTTGCCATCGGCTGCAATACCGCCCCTATGTTGCATGCGATCTAGACCTTCAATTGCGGTTTTGACCAATCTGTGACTTGGCTCGCCTTTAGTATGGGCTATTAGTCCAAAACCACAGTTATCCTTTGAATCATTAGGATGATATAAACTCATTAATCAAAACTCCTCCAACTGTCGACTGGGCAGCGTATTATGGGAAAACACTGCTAATTTCACACCAGGTGGCTGAGTGCCAATCTAAGGCTTACTCGTTACCCTTGTGCTTAAGTTACTGATGTAATTCTTATTGAGGATGCCAGTCGAGTATCGAATATTTATACTAAGCAGGCCGTACAAAATACCCAGTATCATTTTATAAATCAATTGCCTTATATTAGGTATTTGTAAAAATTTTTAAAAGAATATCATAATGCGCCATGAAACCATTTTAAATCAATTGCTTGGGTGCTTTTTTTAGCTTGGTTATAAGCTATGATAAAAAGATTGCTAGCCCTAGTAAATGTTAATAAAACGTTAGCAAACCCGACTAAAAATCACTAAAGTGATAATTTACATTGAATAGTTATTAAATTTAAATGCATAAAATGTTTTTGCAGAGTCGGACGGTGGCTTTTATTGCCCCTTAAGTTTTGATCCTTGTCACATTCTTGTTAGCATATCTGACATCAGTATTGTTTTTTAATTTCAGAGATTTCTTAAATTATGCCTATCCCCCCACTTATTGATCCTTGGGCCATTCGTTTTGCGCGTGTAATTGTGCGTTTTGGCACCATCCAAACCAGTGTTATCTTCGTTTTAGGCACATTGGTGTTTACTTTCTTGGGGTCCTATCTACTGCGCATGATGTTGAACGAAGGCGCGAATATTTATGATTTTATGACTGGCACTATTTTGACCTTACTCAGTGCGCCTTGGGTATTATGGTTTTTCAGTGAGTTGGTTAAACAGCTGGAGTGTTCTAGAGTTAGCTTAAAAAAGGCTATTATTGAACTCGAACATTTACATCGAGAAGATGAGTTACTCAACGGTAAATTGCAAAACAATATCAAACAATTACACTATGAAATTGAGCAACGTAAAAGTGCTCAATTAGAGCGAGAACGTGTATTTGTTGACTTGGAGCGGGAAATTCAAGAACGTTCTGTAAAAGAGCAACAGGCTCTGCGGTTATCGACCTTACTTAGGTCCATTATCGATGCGTCGCCGGATCTGATTTATTATCGTAATCAAGCGGGGCAATTTGCAGGCTGTAACCGGGTCGCTGAACAAATGACCGGCAAGACTGAGCAACAACTAATTGGTCTGACTCCCCATCAGGTTTATGACGAAGAGTTAGCCCGTCAAGTGGTGGCCAGTGATCAAGAAGTGCTTGAAAATGATGTGAGCATTACCGAAGAATTATGGTTGCGTTTCGCTGATGATCGGCTCAGGTATTTTGAAATGCGCAAAGTCCCTTTTTACAGCGCGGACAATACACGACTGGGTATACTGGCCTTTGGCCGTGATATTACCGAGCGTAAGCAAGCTGAAAATGCCCTGGCGAAAGCCAGTAAAGATAAAACCGCTTTTATTGCGACTATTAGCCATGAATTGCGCACTCCACTTAACGGCATAGTTGGCTTAAGCCGGATGTTACGTGATACCAACTTAAGCTCCGAACAATTTGCTTGGGTGAGTACCATTTACGCCAGTGGCATTACTTTAGGTAATATATTCAATGATATTATTGATTTGGATCGCCTGGATAGAGACCGTTTAGAGCTCTCCCTAAAAACGGTGTCATTAAAAGATTTCACTAAAGAGCTAAGCAGCATCATTGAATTATTGGCTGAGGATAAAGGTTTGTGTTTTAAGGCGCAAACAGAAGAGCCTTTGCCACCGTTGATCGAAGTAGATGGCACCAGGTTACGCCAGATTTTATGGAACTTACTGTTTAATGCAGTCAAGTTTACTGAACAAGGCTTAGTGTCTTTGACAGTGCGCGCCGAGCCTATTGATGCCAACACCAGCATGATCATTTTCAACGTCAGTGACAGTGGGGTAGGCATACCTCAAGAAGAGCTAGATAAAATATTTGCTATGTATTACCAAGTGAGCTCCCCTGAGTATCAAAATGTCACAGGTACCGGCATTGGTTTGGCAATATGCCGGCAGATGGTGTCTTTGATGGATGGCCAGATTAGTGTCAGCAGTGTGGTGGGAGAAGGGACCTGTTTTACCGTCAAGTTACCCTTGGCAATCAGTCAACAACCTATCCAAGTCGAGGCGTTGCAAGTGACGGGTTTGCAAATTTTGTTGGTAGAGGACATTGAGTTAAATGTGATGGTAGCCAAAGCCTTATTAGAGAAGCTAGGGCAGTTTGTGGATGTGGCGATGACAGGCACTGCCGCTATCAACATGGCCAGAGATAAGGAATACGATTTGATCTTACTGGACATTCAATTGCCCGACATGAACGGTTTTGATGTTGCCAGTACCTTGCATGAAGAAAGTTTAGTGGAGCAAACTAGCATAGTGGCATTGACCGCTAACGTCATAAAAACCCGACAAGAATATCTCGATAACGGTATGGATGATGTCATCGCTAAACCTGTGAAGAAAAGCCGGATCATAGAGGTATTTAATCGTTTGTTTGTTGACCAACCTCAGGTCACACATACAGCCGTGGTTCAGGCCAAAAAAGATCCATTACAAGAAATCCTCGATTTAGATTTATTACAAATGTTTGTGGATACCATAGGTCATGAGATGGTGCGTAATAGTGTGAATGTGTTTCAGCAAAGCATGCCCGAATATTTAGATATTTTGCAGATTAGTTTGAGCGCCAATGAAAAGGATGCAGTCTGCTCCCAAGCCCATAAAATAAAGGGTGCGGCTGGCTCAGTTGGATTGTTTCGGGTGCAGAAAATTGCCAATGAAATCCAGCAAGGTGATCACCCCGCTTGGTGGCAAAATGTGCACGATTGGGTGGAACAACTCAATCAGGCGGCAACCCAAGATATGCAGAAGTTACTCAACTGGTTGAGCCAACAAGGTATTGATGATTAATCTGACGTGCAGCCCTGCCTTGTTTGGTTAGGGGTCTGCCAATATAAAGGTGAATACAGCCAATTTAAAATTGGTTTTTTTAACTATTAACAGTAGGTTGTATCGAATATGTCTAAATTTGACCCCATTGATCATTCACATCGCCGGCGCAATCCCTTAACCGGTGATTGGGTTTTGGTTTCACCCCACAGGGCTAAAAGGCCGTGGCAAGGTCAAGTAGAGACACCACAGATAACCGACACTGTGGCCCACGATCCTAGTTGTTATTTATGCTCAGGGAACACCCGTATCAACGGCGAAGTCAACCCCCAGTATACTGGTACCTTTGTGTTTACTAATGATTTTGCCGCTTTGATGACAGATACCCCAGCGTCCGAGCAAAGCAATGACGATCTGTTTACGTTAGAAGCCGCCAGAGGCACAAGCCGAGTCATTTGTTTTTCTGATGAGCATAATAAAACCTTACCAGAATTATCATTGCCAGCTTTACAGGCAGTCGTCAAAACCTGGCAACAACAAGTCGCAGACTTATCTAAAGATTATGTGTGGGTGCAAGTGTTCGAAAATAAAGGCGCAGCCATGGGCTGCTCTAATCCGCACCCTCATGGGCAAGTATGGGCCAATGATTTTATTCCCAATGAAGTGGCGAAAGCGCAAGCTAGCCAAAAAACCTATTTCGATAAACACAATAGTTCATTGCTCCTTGATTATGCTCACAAAGAATCCAAGGATGGTAGCCGCACAGTGGTAGAAACTGAACATTGGATCGCTGTGGTGCCTTATTGGGCCGCGTGGCCATTTGAAACCTTACTCCTACCAAAATTTAGTTGTGCCAGGTTAACTGAGCTTAAAGACTCACACAGTGCTGATTTGGCCTTGGCAATCAAGAAATTGACTAGTCGCTATGATAATTTATTTCAATGCTCCTTCCCTTATTCTATGGGCTGGCATGGTGCACCCAACAATGTGAGTGACACCGGGCACTGGCAAGTACATGCTCATTTTTATCCACCATTGTTACGCTCCGCGACTGTTCGTAAATTTATGGTGGGTTATGAAATGATGGCAGAACCCCAGCGCGATTTAACGCCAGAGCAAGCTGCCCAGCGTTTGCAAGCTTTGAGCGATGTGCATTATAACGAATCAGCGGGTACGCAATAATATGTCAAACATATCTAAAAGCATGGTGGCAAAGTTAGACTCGGTTTTTATTGAGGTTTTTGGCACAGCCCCTAGTCGGCATTTTCAAGCGCCTGGCAGGGTCAACTTAATTGGTGAGCATACTGATTATAATGACGGCTTTGTCTTGCCTTGTGCTATTGATTACCAAACTTTGGTTGCGGCAACACCGCGCAACGATATGTTGGTCAAAGTGGTAGCGGTAGATTTTGATAATCAACAAGACGAGTTTTACTTAGATCAGCCCATCCAAAGCCACACAAGTCAGTTATGGAGTAATTATGTGCGTGGGGTGGTGAAACATTTACAGCTTCGAGGACATGTATTTACTGGGGCAGATCTAGCGATCACCGGCAACGTACCACAAGGTGCGGGTCTTAGCTCATCAGCCTCTTTGGAAGTGGCGGTGGGAGAAACCTTTCGTTTACTCTACGATTTATCATTAAGCAAAGCCGAGGTAGCACTCAACGGTCAAGAAGCTGAGAATCAATTTGTCGGTTGTAATTGTGGGATCATGGATCAAATGGTCAGTGCTTGTGGCTCAAAGTTCAATGCCTTGTTGCTGGACTGTCGTTCATTAGATACTCAGCTCATTGCTATGCCCGAAGACTTAGCGGTGATGATCATTAATTCCAATGTAAAACGAGGTTTAGTCGACAGTGCGTACAACACCCGCCGTGAACAATGTGAAGAAGCCGCTCGCGCTCTAGGGATTAAAGCCTTACGGGATATTAGCCTAGTGGAGTTAAAAGGCAGCAAAGACAAAATGTCGGCCGTGGTTTATAAAAGGGCTCATCATGTGGTGTCCGAAAACGAACGTACCTTGCTTGCGGCACAAGCCTTGTCTGCTAATCAACCGCATATACTATCCAAGTTAATGGCTGAGTCTCATCGATCAATGCGTGATGATTTTGAAATTACCGTGGCGCCTATTGATTTCATTGTACAAATATTATCTGAGTACTTGGGTGACAATGGGGGGGTGCGCATGACAGGGGGGGGATTTGGTGGCTGTGTGGTGGCGCTAATGCCACAGGATATGGTGGCGGGTGCTAGAGCACTAGTGGCACAAAGATATGAAACCGAAACAGGTTACCAAGCCAGTATTTATATCTGTAGTGCCAGCGATGGCGCCGGGGAAATCTAGTCTAATTTGTTGGGTGGGCTTTACTGAGTATCACTATCAGTATACCGCCCAGTATCGCCACTGCAGAAATTCCTAAGTGCAGGTCAATGGGCTCATTGACCCATAGCAGGCCACCCAAGGTTGCCCAAATCGGCACAGACAACTGACAAACCGCAGCAATATTAGTGGGTAGGCTAGGTAAAACCTGATACCAAATACTATAACCTAGACCGGAAGCTAAGGCGCCAGATGCCAAAGTGTATAATAATCCTTGGCTGGTGATCTGTATGCCTGAATTAGCAGAAACCCATAATAAGCCTATTATTGCTATAGGTGCCAAGCCTATAAAATTACTGGCTGTATCATATAATGGGTGACGAGACTTGGCCCCAATGAGGCTATAGATCCCCCAAGCGCAGCCGGCTATCAGCATCACACCACAGCCAATTAAACTGGGTGTCTGCAGTGCCGGTGAAACAAAATAGATAAAGCCCGCTAAGGCTAACAATAACCCCAGCCGTTGCTGCCAGGTCATGTTGTGACCGCTCAACCAGCCTTTGAACAACATGGTAAATTGCACAGCGGCAAAGAGTATTAAAGCGCCGGTAGCAGTACTGAGGGTCAGATAAGCGTAAGAAAAACCGGCAGCATAGACCAATAAACATAATGCGCCCAGTCGGCTACCATATCTGCGGATCCTGATGAGCGCTGATGTATGCTTAAATAATAGGATCAGGCACAGCATAGTGGCGCCACTGACTAATCGAATTAAGGTGAAACTCACGGCATCGACTTGTTCGACTTCCATGGCTAAGCGACAAAGCACCGAGTTTGCGGCAAAAGCAAAAAGGGCCAATAGGGTGAATGTGACGCGGTGTAGTAGGCTCAAGCTGATGTTACATTAGCAGCCAAGTTGCAGTGCCCAAAAATGCAAATATGCCTACCACATCGGTAATAGTGGTGAGGATGACACTGCCCGCAAGAGCGGGATCTATATTCAGTTTACGCATAATAATGGGCAAACTGGCACCGGCCAATCCTGCCGCTATCATATTGATCAGCATCGCAAAGGCGATCACTGCACCTAACATTAGGTCTTGTTTCCATAAGGCGATCACTGAAGCGATAAGCACGGCCCAAATCACCCCATTTAGAAAACCAATGGCCAGCTCTTTGCTGATCAACCACTTAGAGTTAGCCGCAGTGACATGCCCCAAAGCCATGCCCCGGATCACCAAGGTTAATGTCTGATTACCCGCCGCTCCGCCCATGCTGGGCACTATAGTATTGAGAATGGCAAGTACCGCTAATTCACTCAGCGTAGCTTCAAACATATCACTGACCGCTGCGGCCATTAGGGCGGTAAAAAGGTTGACGCCTAGCCATATTGAGCGTCTTTGGGTACTCTTAATCACAGGGGCAAAGGTATCTTCTTCGTCATCCAAACCCGCCATGCTCATCATAGAGTGTTCGGCGTCTTCGCGAATAATGTCTACCACATCATCTATGGTAATACGTCCCAGCAATTGATTGTTTTCATCAACTACAGGGGCAGACAACCAATTGTAACGCTCGAACAAGGCGGCAACTTCATTATCTTTCATACTCACTGGTATGCTTTCTGAGTCTATGATCAATGACTCAACTGGGGTATCAGGGGCGGCCGTAATTAGCTGAGTGATGGCCACACCACCCATAAGTTGATCGTCGCCATTGACCACGTATAAGGTATCGGTATTTTCTGGCATATCGCCTTTTAGACGGAGGTAGCGCAATATCACATCGACGGTAATTTCTGGACGCAGAGTGATGGTATCTGTGTTCATGATGAAACCTGCGGTTTCTTCACCATAAGACAGGCCTAGTTCAGCCCGCAGCCTATCCTGCTCATCCATTGCTGCTAAGATATCTTGGGATACCGATTCAGGTAAGCTGCTGAGGGTTTCCACCAGATCATCGGTGTCCATCTCTTCCAGGGCATCGCTGATCTTCTCCGGCAGCATTTTATCGATTATGCCATTGCGTACATCTTCTGATAACTCTTCAAGCACATCACTGTATTGGTCTGGTTCGATAAGCTGCCAAATTTCAAGTCTGTTGCGACTGCGACTAGACTCCAATAGCAAAGCGGTATCGCAAGGCTGTAGCCGTTGCAACATTTCTCTGACTAAGGTGATTTGTCCTTCTGTCAGGGCATCATTAATGGCCTGAAGTTGACTGTTGGTGCTTTTGGTTTCAAAGGTATCTGGCATGGTTTTATTTAGCTTTATTCCACTTATGATCGGTACAAGGCAATGCTTTAGTTCTACCTAACTAGTCTAATCTATGCGTGAGTATAGGTCAGCAGATATTTGTTGCGCCACGGTTCTGTTATTTTATAGTGGCTGTGTAACCCAGTTTATTGCTGTCACCTTTAGGTTCAAGGTCACAACTGATGCTTTACTCCTGTTCGTTAAAACGTGTTGCTATAAGGTTTTCTACGGCATCGAGTGCAGCTTGCGCGTCTTTGCCTTCGCTGATGACTGTGACTTCTTCGCCCTGATGGCTTTCTAACATCAGTAAGCCTAAGACACTATTTGCAGACGCTTGTTTTTGCCCTTTATGTAAACTGATCTCGGCGTTAAATTTATTGGTCAACTGCACCAATTGTGTCGCTGCTCGAGCGTGCAATCCCAGCTTATTCACTATTAATATTCGTTTCTCTAACTTAGGCATAAATCAGGCGCTTAATTCACGGTGACGAATTTGCACGTCTGGATGGGAGTCTTTAAAGTTTTTGGCCAAATTCTCCACCACATATACTGACCGGTGTTGTCCTCCAGTACAACCTATGGCTATGGTCACGTAACTGCGGTTGTTGCGCTCTAAATGAGGTAACCAAGTTGAAATTAAGTTTTGTATCTGCCAAATAAATTTGGTCACTATAGGTTGCGAGCCCAGAAATATCTGTACTGGTGCATCTAAACCCGTAAAGCGTTTTAAATCAGGCTCCCAATGTGGATTGGGCAAAAAACGCCCATCAAATACATAATCTGCATCCTTAGGAATACCATGTTTAAAACCAAAAGATTCAAACACCAACACTAATCTTGAGCTCTTTTTACCTAAAATACGCTCTCTAACCAGCTCTGCTAATTGATGTACAGATAATTGGTCGGTGTCTAAATATAAGTCGGCTCGCTCGGCTATAGGGGCTAGCAGCTGGCTTTCAGCCTGAATGGCCTCCACTAAAGATTTGTTTAGTTTCGATAAAGGATGCAGACGCCTAGTTTCACTAAAGCGTTTCACCAGCGTGTCATCACTGGCATCTAAATAGAGTATGGTCATATTCCAGGTTGAGGGCAGATAATCTAAAATTTCTACTAGCTCATTGGGATCTTTTGGCAGATTGCGCACATCAATACTCACCGCCACCTGATCATATTCATCCACTACAGTATGGGTCAGGGTCGGCAATAAATTTACCGGAATGTTGTCCACGCAGTAATAACCAAGATCTTCTAAGGACCTTAATACTATGGATTTTCCGGAGCCTGATCGGCCACTAATAATAATGAGCTTCATTTAGCTAATGATCTCAAAGAGTTGAGTTGCATTCTTGGCATTACGTATACGTTTGAGAATATCTTTGTTATTAAGTCTAGTGGCAATGGCTGACAATGTACTCAAGTGCTCTGATGCTTTTTTTTCAGGAACAAGCACCGCAAAAAATATATCCACAGGTACATCGTCTATTGCATCATATGGAATAGGAGTTTTACTGGTCACTACTACTGCTATTACTTTGTCCAAGTGTTCTAGACGACCATGGGGCAAAGCAATGCCATTGCCGATACCGGTACTGCCCATTTTTTCTCTGGACATCAGGCTCGCCAATATTGTGGCTTGATCGATATCAGTCACATATTGATTAGCAGTACGACTAATCAATTCTAATACTCGTTTTTTACTGCTGCCCTGCACTGCACAGATTGTGCAGTCAGGGTGTAGGATATCTTTAATTTCCATTATTATTTCTAATTTTGCAGGTTAATGGCGTTTAAGTTTTTCCTTATGTTTAATCACTTGTCTGTCGAGTTTATCGATCAAGCCATCTATGGCGGCATACATGTCTGAATGTTCAGAGGTGGCAAAGACTTCTGTGCCGCTTAAATGCATAGTGGCTTCGGCTTTTTGATTAAGCTTCTCTACATTGAGAATCACATGTACATTGTTAATATGATCAAAATGTCGTTCGAGCTTATTAAATTTAGTATCGACATAGTCTTTCAAAGAATCGGTAATATCTACATGATGTCCGGTCAGGTTGATTTGCATATCGGCTATTCCTTGTTCAATTCGCCTAGAGTAGGCTCTTACGTTGGTTAGACGGGGGGATCATAAGTGACTCCCGGTATTTTGCTATTGTTCGCCGCGCCACCATAATGCCTTGGTCGGCTAACAATTGGGCAATTTTACTATCACTAAGTGGTTTAATCGGTAGTTCAGCCGCCACTAGTTTTTTAATCAGCGCCCGGATCGCAGTAGACGAACATTCGCCTCCTGTCTCTGTGGCTACATGACTAGAGAAACAGTATTTAAGTTCAAAAATACCTCTTGGAGTATGCATATATTTCTGAGTGGTGACACGAGAAATAGTGGACTCGTGCATATCAACCATTTCTGCCACGTCATTTAACACCATAGGCTTCATCATTTCAGGACCGTGTTCAAAAAAGCCCATTTGCTGCTGTACAATACAGTTCGACACTTTTAATAGGGTATCGTTGCGACTCTCTACGCTTTTTATGAACCATTTGGCTTCTTGTAGATGAGAGCGAATAAATTGACTATCAGAAGAGCTTTTAACACTCTTGCTCATTGCCGCATATTGTTGATTAACATTGAGCTTTGGTAAACTGTCTGGATTAAGTTCAACTGTCCAACGACCATTCTTCTTGGCCACAGAGACGTCTGGTATCACATATTCAGACTCACCTGTGACTATGGCAGTGCCAGGGCGAGGGTTGAGGCTTTGTAACAGGCGCATGGCTTCGCGCAGATCATCTTCTTTTAAACGAGTCTTGCGCATTAGGGTGCGATAATCTTTACTACCAATCAGATCACAGTGATCGTTGATCAGCATTTTAGCTTCATCCAGCCAAGGTGTATCTGGGGCAAATTGTCTGAGCTGTATCAACAAACATTCTTGGGCACAACGGGCGCCAGCGCCTACTGGATCAAACATTTGGATACGTTTTAAGACAACGGCCACTTCATCTAGTTCTATTTCTTCGTTGTCTAGACTTAATAATACCTCTTCGGTGCTGATGGTCAGGTAACCGGCTTCGTCTATGGCGTCAATAATGGCTAGGGCAATCGCAATATCGTTATCACTAAAGTGGGTTAGGCGCATTTGCCATAATAAATGGTCTTGAATATTGTCTGTGGTTTCGCCTTGAAAGACCTGATCATCATCGCCGCCAGCACTGCCACTGCTCATAGGCGCTGGGGCAGAGGATGCGCTCAGGTATTCGTCCCAAGTGCTATCTAAGGGTAAATCTTCTGGAATTTCATTGTTTTGTAAGGCATCGCCCGCTTCCACATTTTCTGTACTGGCTGTGTCAATTTCATTTGAACCATCTGCACTATGGTTAGTTTCTAGCGCTTTATCACCGCTAGCATCCATCTGCTCATCTACTTCCAATAGTGGATTAGAATCTAAGGCTTCTTGAATTTCTGTTTGTAAGTCAAGGGTCGACAGTTGCAAAAGCTTGATTGCTTGTTGCAATTGCGGTGTCATTGTTAGTTGTTGGCTAAATCTTAATTGTAATGCGGGTTTCATGTACTTCTTATGGTTCGATTAATGTTATCAGCCGAGTTAAACTCATGTTTTAACTATAGCCTGAATTGTTCACCTAGGTATACATCTCTTACACGTTGATCACTTAAAACTTGTTCTGCGGTGCCCGAAGCGATCAATTCTCCGTGGCTGACAATGTAAGCTTTTTCGCAGACATCTAAGGTTTCTCGCACATTGTGGTCGGTGATCAATACCCCAATTCCACGATCTCTTAAATGTTGAATGATCTTTTTTATATCGTTCACTGAGATAGGGTCGACCCCAGCAAAAGGTTCATCCAGTAAAATAAACTCAGGATCTGCGGCTAGCGCCCGCGCTATTTCAACCCTTCGTCTTTCTCCGCCAGACAAACTCATGCCCAAGCTATTACGAATGTGGTTGATGCTAAATTCATCAAGTAATGAATCGGCTTGTTGCTCTTGCTGTTCTTTGGACAATTCTTTTCTGGTTTGCAAGATCGCCATCAGATTTTGATAGACAGTCAATTTTCTAAAAATAGAGGCTTCTTGCGGCAGATAACCTATGCCTTGCCTGGCACGGACATGCATAGGCTGCAAGGTTAATTCTTGTTGATCGATATAGATTTCGCCCTTATCCAAAGGCACTAAACCCACTATCATATAAAAAGTAGTGGTTTTGCCGGCGCCATTGGGGCCCAATAGACCCACTATCTGTCCAGTAGAGACCTCAATGCTGACGTCTCTAACCACTTGTCTAGATTTATAACTTTTTGCTAAATGGCTTGCTCTTAGAGTGGCCATTAGGGTGGGTTTTCCTGTTGTTCAGTAGGTAGGGTTTTAGATTCAGGCTGAAATATAGTGATCACTCGGCCATTTTGTTGATCTTTACCTTGAGCAATAATTTGCTCTAACTCCATATTAAAGACGATTGAGTCCCCTTTTACACTGCTGTTGTTTTGTTCTATTTCGGCGTCTCCACCTAGAGATAATGAACGGGTATCTCGTCTATATTCTATGCGAGTGGCTTTGGCAGTGACCACGCTGCCGTCTTCTTGTTGTTGTGAATATTCTGCGGGTTGGCCTTTAGCAATAAATATCTCTTTGCCTTCTCCTTGACTGGCGTCCACCTCTACTTCGTCGGCTTTGACTAGCAAGGATCCTTGGGTGATCAGGACATCGCCACGGTATAGAAATTTTTTGGCAATGCCATCTCCTTCTTGATAGTTGGAGGCGATCTCTATGGTCTGGGTGAAATCATCTTTGCCTGCCATACTGGGTAGCGAGAAGGCCAGTAAGCCCATAAAACTAATCTGCAGTAGCGGGTTGGTAAACTGTTTTAACATGGTCTAATAGCTCATATTTTTGGGTTTCAAGGTTGGCGGTAAAGCCATTGCTGTTGACTATATAGTTGGGGCCGATAATTTCAACTGCTTGATCAGAAAACATGGTTTTATCGGTTAAATTCACTTCAATAAAATTGCTACGGATCAATTGCACATGACCATGCTCACTGAGACTGGTAATTTCCACATCAATTTCAAATTGAAGTCGTTGGTCTTCGTATAGTGTTGCTTCTTGGGCACTGACTTGCCATGCATATTCAGCTTGTGCGAATAATAGATACTTAGGCTGTTTGAATAGTGTAAAGCCAAGTAAATCAAAATTTTCCATTTTTTGGGCAAAGACCTGATGATGGATCCTACCGTCTTTATCATACAGTGTGCTACGCATTTGACTGGCTTGATAGTTAGGCAGCCAGGCCTCCTCACCTTGATCCTGTGGCAAGACTTGTTCTTCTTTAAGCCACTGAGGCAGACTTAAAGCCATCACTAACAAAAATAAAAAGGCGATACATAGGGTGGCGCGATTCATACACTGGACCCATGTATATACTGCAATTGATTATTTGCCAATAAAATTAAATCGCATAATTCTCGCACTGCACCATGGCCACCTGCGGTGAGGGTTATATAATGGGCCTGCTGCGCGACTATAGGGTGGCCATCGGCTACACAGACATTAATAATGGATTGGCCAAACAAACCTAAATCTGGCATATCGTCACCTATCGCCGCTGTCTGCTCAGCGCTCATCCCCAGTTGTTGCTGTAGGTGTTGTAATGCCGGTTGTTTATCTTCACAGCCCTGGATTATATGCTTAACACCTAAAGAGGCCATGCGCTGTTGCACCATGTTAGACCTGCGGCCTGTGATGACCGCCACTTGGATACCAATCTGTTGTAAGGCTTTGATGCCATAACCATCCCTAGTATGAAAGGCTTTTAATTCTTCACCCTGTTGGCCCATATAGATCCGGCCATCAGAAAACACACCGTCTACGTCACAGGCTAAGAGTTTTATTTGTGCCATTTTCAACAGTAAGTCATGATCAATAGGCCCATAAGGGGTATCACAGAGAGACATTATATGATCCCTGCTTGTAGTAATAATTGCATGTTAATGGCACCCACTGGTTTATCTTGTTTATCTGTGACAAAGAGGGAATTAATTTTATGTTGTTGCATCAGCTTCAGCACTTCGGCTGCCAGCATATCCGGTGACGCGGTAATACAGTTGATGGTCATGATGTCTTGTATTGGCGTCTGGTGCACATCAATTTTGTGATCCAGTACTCGCCGTAGATCACCATCGGTAAATATCCCTAACAACTGGCCTTTATCGTCGACTATGCCAGCCATGCCTAAGGCTTTTTTGGAAATTTCAACTAATACATCACTCAAGGGTTGAGCAGCATAGACCAGAGGTAACGCGCTGTCTTGCACCATCACATCGTTTAGGGTCAGTAGTAAATTTCTGCCTAGCGAACCACCTGGATGAGATAAGGCAAAGTCTTCTGAGGTAAAACCCCTTGCGTCGAGCAAGGCAATAGCCAAGGCATCCCCCATGACCAAGGTAGCAGTAGTGCTTGAAGTAGGTGCTAAGCCTAATGAGCAGGCCTCTTGCTGCACTTTAATACAGAGCACCACATCAGCATACTTGGCCAGCGTACTATCATTATTAGCTGTCATGGCAATAATGGGTACACCCAGACGTTTGACTACGGGTAACAAGGCCAATAGTTCTGAGGTTTCCCCAGAATTAGAGATGGCTAGTAAAATATCCTGCTCAGTTAACATCCCTAGATCGCCATGATTGGCCTCGCCAGGGTGCATAAAAAATGCGGGTGTGCCAGTACTGGCAAGGGTGGCCGATATTTTTTTGCCTATATGCCCTGACTTACCCATACCGCAGACTATGACCTTGCCTTTATTAGGTAAAATAAGCTCACAAGCCCGAATAAAATCTTGGTTGATATATTGAGTCAGCTGCTCAATAGCTTGTTGTTCTATTTTTAATACTCTTAGGGCAGATTCTTTAAACATAGTGTGCCTAATATGCCTATTGGTTAACTAAAAAGTAGATATTGATAAGCCAAGAAACAGCCTATTAGGGTCGCGCCCTCGAAACGATTAATACGCCTGGTACCTTTTAGTTTAAAGCTAAATAATATCAACATAAGGGTCAGACCTAACATAACATATATGTCTCTTGTGGCGGCACTCACATCCACCGCACCAGGGGAAATAAGGCCAGGCATCGCCAAGACGGCCAAGATGTTAAATATATTGGAGCCGATAATATTACCTAATGCCAAATCATCCTCACCTTTTAACACCCCCGCTATGCTCGCTGCCAGTTCGGGTAAACTGGTACCTATTGCAATCACAGTTAGGCCTATGACCAGTTCACTTAAACCAAAGTGTCTGGCGATGATTTCGGCAGAGTTCACCATAAAGTGAGCACTAAGTGGCAACAGTATAATGCCCACTACTAACCAAGTTATCGCTTTAGAGGTGGGAACATTGCTTGGGATCTCATCCTCAGTTTCAGGTTGCAAGGGGTCGCCTTGCTCCATATTAAAAGACATCCAAGTTAAGCCGCCTATCACCACAAAAAATAGGACGATTAAAATAATGCCTTCTATTCTTAACAACAAATAGTCTGATAAAAAGTATAAGGCTAGCAAACTGACGGCCAGCACTATGGGCATCTCTTTTCTTAAGGTACTAGAAGCGATAGATAAAGGTTTAAGTAGAGCGGTTAGGCCCAAGACTAAAGCGATGTTAGTGATATTTGAGCCAATGGCATTGCCCACTGCAGTATCTGTGTTGCCATTTAAGGACGCGGTAGCAGCGACCATAATCTCTGGTGCTGAGGAGCCCATGGCCACTATGGTCAAACCAATGATCATAGGTGACACACCGATATTTTTAGCTAGAGCAGAGGCTCCAAAAACAAATCTATCCGCGGCAATACTCAGTACCACTAGCCAGGCAAGGAAATAACATGCTTCTACAATCACAATGTTTCACTTATATTTTTGATTAGAGGGATTGTCGCAAAAAAGTGAATGTTTTGCATATGAATGACAATAATAAAAAATTACCCTGAAACTTTTTTAATTGTCTAAAGGTCTAGTACCTTCATATATGCCCATCCCGAGCAAAAGCAAGGATAGTATTCCATTAACGGCCATATAATGAGTCAAAAACAGAAAAACCTGAAAAGTACGCAGAGTATTGCCCAGCAAATGACGGGATCCTAGCCTAAGTAACCTAACGCCAGTCTATTTTATAGCAATAACACTATTATTATTGAAATTGAATATACCTTGTTACTTTTTCTCTTTGTCATTCTATTCTTAAAACGAATATAATGTCAGCGTGTTTTAATAGGGGCTGCGCATTCGCTGGCCACTACCAAATGGAAGACATTTATTGTGTATTTCCAAACGATTAATGAAATAGGAATGACCTAGTATTAATGGAAAATTTGATTGAAATTGACAATCTGACCTTCAGTCGCAGTGGCCGTTTGATTTATGACGATATTTCGTTAAAGATCAAAAAAGGTAAGACGACTGCTATTATGGGGCCTAGTGGCATTGGTAAAACCACTATGTTGCGGCTGATCGGAGGGCAACTACGGCCAGACCAAGGGGATATTAGATTTAAAAACGAATCCATCCCTAATATGACACGTAACCGTTTATTTGAGGTGCGCCGGCAGATGAGCATGTTGTTTCAAAGTGGCGCCTTGTTTACCGATATGTCGGTATTTGAAAATATTGCCTTCCCACTTAGAGAGCATACAAAATTATCAGAAGAATTGATCCACACCTTGGTGATGTTAAAACTACAGGCAGTAGGTTTGCGTGGTGCCGCATATATGATGCCGGCAGAACTATCAGGCGGCATGGCCCGACGTGCGGCTTTGGCTAGAGCGATTGCTTTGGATCCCGAACTGATCATGTATGACGAGCCTTTTGCAGGACAAGATCCCATTTCCATGGGAGTGTTAGTTAAATTAATTAAAGCGTTGAATGATGCATTGCAGCTGACCAGTGTGGTGGTCACTCATGATGTGACTGAGGTGTTGACCATAGCCGACTACATTTACATACTGGCTGAGCGAAAAGTGATTGGCAGTGGCACACCAGAGCAAATAAAGAATAGTGATTCACCCTTAGTGCAACAATTTTTGTTAGGCCAAGCTGATGGGCCAGTGCCTTTTCATTACCCTGCGCCTTCTATTGAACAAGCGTTTTTGGGGGAGCAAGTTTGAATTGGTTAATTAATATTGGTGCTCACACCTTAGAGCGGATAGCGACGGTGGGTAGAGCCAGTCATATGTTGTTTGCGGCTATTATTGCCAAGCCTCAGCCTCTTAAACTTATTCCCTTGACCATAAAACAGATTTATGTGGTGGGTGTGCAGTCGTTATTGATTGTGGTGGTGTCGGGTTTGTTTATTGGCATGGTGATGGCATTGCAAGGTTATACTATATTAGTGGGTTATGGCGCCGAAGGCAGCCTTGGCCCTATGGTTGCACTTTCTTTGTTGAGAGAATTAGGACCAGTAGTCACCGCACTATTGTTTGCTGGCAGAGCGGGCTCGGCGTTAACCGCAGAAATCGGTTTAATGAAGGCCACCGAACAACTGAGTAGTCTAGAAATGATGGCAGTGGACCCGCTACGCAGGGTGATTGCCCCGCGCTTATGGGCGGGGATCATTTCTATGCCTATGTTGGCGCTAATATTCAGCGCAGTGGGGATCTTAGGGGGGCATTTGGTCGGTGTGGATTGGTTAGGGGTTGACGCAGGGAGTTATTGGTCAATTATGCAATCTACAGTAGATTGGGATAAAGATGTGCTAAATGGCATCATTAAAAGTATCGTTTTTGCTTTTGTGATCACCTGGATAGCGACATTTAAAGGTTATGATTCGGTACCAACATCAGAAGGTATTAGCAAAGCGACCACGGAAACAGTGGTGTTTTCTTCTTTAGCTGTTTTGGGATTAGATTTTATTTTAACAGCGTTAATGTTCGGAATTGAGTAAGGGAAGTCACCATGAAATCTAGAAAAGCGGAATTGTTAGTCGGTGTATTTGTGGTCTTGACCATTGCAGCTGGCCTTATGTTGGCCTTGAAGGTTGTCAATCAAAGCATGTCCAATAGTAGTGATACCTACACGTTGTATGCAAAGTTTGACAACATAGGCGGTCTTAAACCGCGATCTGCTGTCAAGGTCGGTGGCGTGACAGTCGGCAGAGTAGACAGTATTACTTTGGATAATGAATACTTTACTCCAATAGTGGCCATGAGCATTTCAACAGAATTTGACCAATTCCCTGAAACCAGTTCAGTATCTATACTTACCTCAGGGCTTTTGGGTGAACAATATGTCGGCTTACAGCCGGGTTTTAGTATAGAGGGTATTGAAAATATGGCTCAGGGTGACTACATAGAGGATACAAAGTCGGCCTTAGTGCTCGAAGATTTAATAGGTCAGTTTTTATTTAGCAGTGGTGACGATTAATTTGTTTAGTCAAAGGGAGAAAAAGAACGTGAACAAAATATTTACCCAACTAGCAGTTGGTGGGCTATTGATATTTTCGGTAGCAATGGTCCAAGCTCAAGAACTTAATCCTTATGTGATGCTTGAAGAAGTGGCGACTAAGACATTTAATAGAATTAAAAATGAACGAGAGCAGATTGCTACTGATCCAGAGCTTATGCGTACCCTTATGGAAGAAGAGTTATTACCTTATGTGGATTACAAATTTTCAGCTCTTAAGGTATTAGGTAAACACTATAAAAAAGTGCCTAGAGAAAAAGTGCCGGAATATATTCGGGTTTTCCGCTCTTATTTGATCACTACCTATGCCTTAGCTATGGCTTATTACGATGGCCAAGAAGTGGAGTTTCAACCTGTTAGAGAAGTCACAGATGAACGCACCGTTACAGTGCGTGCCATAGTTAAAGAGCCGGGTCGACCGAATATCAATCTAGCGTTTAAACTGCGTAAAAATAAAAAAACCAATGAATGGAAGGCTTACGATATGGTGGCGGAAGGGATCAGTTTGTTATCCAGTAAACAGAGTGAATTTGCCGCAATATTGCGCAAGGACGGCCTGCAAGCGGTGATAGATTTGATGAATAACATTATTAGTAAACCCATTAATTTGGAAGTCCCTACTGAGCAGGTTGAGTGAGGGGTTTGACCCTGTCCACTGGGGATAATGGTCATTTTACTTTGACGGGTCATTTAAACCGAAATACTGTGCCAAGCTTTTGGTTAACCGCGCTGGTTGATTTAGCTAAACAGGGGGCAAAAGCTAACCATCAGCCTGTGGTGCTAGATTTGTCCGCTATTGAAGATGTGGATACCGCAGGTTTGGCTTGGTTAATTAATCTATTAAAAGCCTGTCGTGGACAAAATATCCCACTTGAACTGCAAAATATTCCAGAAACCTTAATAAATTTGGCAAAAATTAGCGACGTCCATAGTTTTTTATCGGTACAATAGTTGACGTTTTATCTCACTGGGATCGATCATGGACAATCAACAAATTGAAACACTTTTAAAAGAGACACTGGATTTAGCCGAGGCACATGTCAGTGGTGAAGGCTCACATTTTCAAGTGATAGCAGTGAGTGATCAATTTGAACAGATGAGTCGCGTCAAAAAACAACAATTTGTCTATGCTCCTTTAGCCGATAAAATTGCCGAAGGCAGCATGCACGCCGTATCCATTAAAACCTTTACTGAAACCCAATGGAAGCGTGAGAAATTGTTTAACCTACCCCAATAGGTGTTCCATCATCTTAGTATGCTAATACTCCCCCTGATCAAATAGAGTCTTGCTATGGAAAAATTAATAATTGAAGCCTGTGGTCCACTAACTGGTACTGTGGCTATATCCGGTGCTAAAAATGCGGCATTGCCCATATTAATGTCGAGCATATTGGCCGATAGTCCCTGCCATTTCAGTAATGTGCCTGAGCTTCGAGATATCAAAACAAGTCTGGCGCTGTTGACTGAATTAGGAGCAGTGACCCATCGTCAGGATCGCCAGTCTGTGGTGATCGATCCAAGCCAGATCAATAACTTTAATGCCTCCTATGACTTAGTCAAAACCATGCGCGCCTCAATACTGGTATTGGGTCCATTGCTGGCCAAATTTGGTGAAGCCAATGTGTCTCTGCCCGGTGGCTGTGCAATAGGCGCAAGGCCTGTGGATCTTCATTTGCAAGGACTGGAGCAAATGGGAGCCATCATAGACGTAGATGCCGGTTATATCCGCGCTAAGGTAAAAGGTAAATTACAAGGCGCTCATATTTTTATGGACGTAGTGAGCGTGGGGGCCACCGAGAACTTAATGATGGCCGCTTGTTTGGCACAAGGGCAAACTATCCTAGAGAACGCCGCTAGAGAGCCTGAAATTGTCGATCTGGCTAACTGTCTAAATGCCATGGGGGCTAAGGTGACTCATGCGGGCAGTGATAAAATTTTGATACAAGGCGTAGCTGCGTTAAATGGCTGTGCTTATCATGTGTTGCCCGACAGAATAGAGACAGGTACCTTCTTGGTGGCCGCTGCCGTGTCAGGTGGTAAGATCCGTTGTGAGCATGCCGCTCCTCATACACTGGAAGCAGTATTAGACAAACTAAATAAGGCCGGGGCCAAGATCAGCACAGGAGACAACTGGATTGAACTTGATATGAGCCAGTCTCGTTTAATCAGTGTCGATATCAACACTGCTCCCCACCCCGGTTTTCCTACCGATATGCAAGCCCAGTTTGTGGCATTGAATTGTGTGGCTAAGGGTAGCTCAGTGATCACCGAAACGATTTTCGAAAATCGTTTTATGCATGTACCAGAATTACACCGTATGGGCGCGGCTATCTCCTTAAAAGGTAACACTGCAGTGTGTGACGGCAGCTCTAAGCTTAAAGGCGCACAAGTTATGGCAACTGATTTAAGAGCATCTGCCAGCTTAGTCATAGCCGGTTTAGTGGCAGAAGGACAGACCGAGGTTGATCGTATTTATCATCTTGATCGTGGTTACGAGCACATTGAACAAAAACTCAATGCTTTAGGTGCCAATATAAAAAGGGTTAAATCCTAATATTGACCACAGGTTTTGCAGGACAGTTTAAGGTTTAGACCGGCAGCGGGGCACAGCATGATGATGGCTGTCAGCTTTAACGTTTGGTTAGCCCTTATCATCAAGTTCCACCACCTAGCTAGCTGTGTCAGGTTTTTTTGATAGGCCCTGACATTGAATGGCTCAGCATAGCCAGAAAAAATAAAACGCACAGCAGTAATCGCCGTTTCGAGGCTGATTTTCTACAATTCCGCCACTGTCATCTGTAGCTGTTGTAATTGCCCGTTACGGCTGACTTCTACCGCTAGCTGGTCGCCTGGTGTGGTATCCGCTATATAGTCTAGTGTTTTACGCACACTATTTGCGGGCATACCGTTAATGTTGATGATGATATCTTGTACCTTTAATCCACCGCGTTGTGCGGGGCTGTTGTTAGCCACAGCTGTGACTAAAATACCATTACTAGTTGGCCCGCCTTGACTGCCTATAAAGCCCAGAGCGCCTCTGGTGACTTTACCTGTAGCAATGATTTCATCCATGACTTTTTTAGCTAGAGGGTAGGGGATGGCAAAAGATACGTCGTCTACCGATTCGACGCGGTTACGGCTCACTCTGGTTTGGAAATTGGCATTGTTGATGCCAATTAAAAAACCTTCGCTGTCCACCAAGGCGCCACCAGAATTACCTTGCTTAAGACCTGCATCCGTTTGGATGTAGTCAAAATAATTATTTAATCGATTGTTACTGATACGACTGACAATGCCCTGGGTAATGGTTTGTCCCAGATTATAGGGGTTGCCAATGGCCAATACTATATCACCTACTAGGGTATTAGATTCGGCTAGCTGTGGTATGGCATGTAGGTTGTCCACAGGCAGATTTAACACTGCTAAATCGGTAATAGGATCATAGCCAACAATTTGCGCTTCTTCGAACCGCCCGTCTTGTAATCCTACCAATATCAAATTGGCATTGGCGATAACATGATAGCAGGTCAAAATATAACCGTTCTGTGTCATGATCACGCCGGAACCAAGGTTGGTGCGCTCAACTGCTTGGGTGCGATTGTAGCCACCATTCTCTATGCTCTGACTATAGATATTCACCACAGCAGGGCCAGCCGCATTCACCGCTTGATTAAAACTGATTTTTTTTGATGGGCTGTCTTGGAAACTGAAAAGGTTAAGGGGTAAGCCACTGCCTTGGCGCAAGTCTGGCACCAAGAAGAGTATAACAGAGGATATAAATACGCCTATGAGGATAGATTTTAGTAAAAATAAAAAGCTTTTGGGCACAACAAGTCTAAATATAGCGGCTCTAAGTTGACGCAATAATAGCACTGAAATCAGTCAGTGGGTAGGGATGCACTATCACTATCCACTGACTGTTATCGCTTATCGAATGACCAGATACAAAGAGGAAACCCCGCGTTTTACGTTGATTGCAATAACGCCTGTCGCATCATCAAGATGCAATTTAAGTTGGGCTACGGTGTCGATCTTTTTACGATTAATACCAATCAACACATCACCGTCTTGCAAACCTATACGCGCTGCTGGTGAGCGTTCAACAATCTCCGAGATCACTATGCCATCGGCACCTTGTTGGGTTTTGCCATTGGTCAGGGTTGCCCCTTCAAGTGCGGGATGTATTTCTTTGGCTTGCACCACGTTTTGGGTGGCGTCACCTAGTACTACCGATAAGGTTTTACGCTCTCCTTTGCGTAGTACCGTCAGCTCGAGCTCTGAGCCAGCTCCTCTGCTGGCGACTTTGGCGCGTAATTCTTGGAAGCTTATTACCGCGCGGCCATCAATTGTAACAATGATATCACCGGCTTGAATACCACCTTTTTCTGCGGCTGAGTCTGGTGATACTTCGCTTACAAAGGCACCTTTACTTACATCAAGGTTCATGGCTTCGGCCAATCCAGAGTCGATGTCCTGGCCCATAATACCCAGTAAGCCACGGCGCACTTCGCCAAACTCAATGATCTGATCCACCAAATTTTTCATCATATTCGAGGGTATCGCAAAGCCAATGCCCACATTGCCACCATTAGGCCCAACGATCGCGGTATTAATCCCCACAAGCTCCCCTGTCCAGCTAACCAGTGCGCCACCGGAGTTGCCCCTATTAATAGCGGCATCGGTTTGAATAAAGTTTTCATAGCCACCAATGTTTAATCCAGAGCGGCCTAATGCACTGACAATGCCTGAGGTGACGGTTTGGTTTAGACCAAATGGATTGCCTATTGCCACCACAAAATCACCCACTCTTAATACATCTGAATCGGCTAAGGGCATAGCGGTGAGGCTATCGGGATCAATTTCTAACAAGGCGATATCACTTTGCGGGTCGGCGCCGAGTTTCTTGGCGATGAACTCTCGCCCATCAGTTAATTTAACGATGATCTCATCGGCGTTAGCCACCACATGGTTATTGGTAACAATATACCCTTTGTCGGCGTCTATTATTACCCCTGAGCCTAATCCTTTAAATGGTCTCTCTTGCACCTGTTCGTTGGGGCCGCCAAAAAAGCGATTAAACATTTCTGGTACCCGCTGACGGGAAACTTGAGTGCCTTCCACAGAAATACTGACTATGGCTGGGGTGGCTTTATCTAACATGGGAGCTAAACTAGGCACCGCTGCTTTGTCAGACGAGAAGAAGGGTAATGCTGCATGAGCTGTCAGGCTGACCGACATAGTTGCCGTCACTAAACAACAGCCAATTAAAAAACGGTTAACTACTTTATTCATCGATTAATATCTCCACAATTCAAAACTATAAACAATACAAAGACTGTGAGGCAGTCACAAAAGTTCACTATTTGGGTTTTTTTACTTCAGTTTCTTTTTCACCAGAAAAAAGACCAGAAGCTTCGGATGAAAAATCTAAGGGTTGCACGCTAGTATTGCTTTTAGTGCGAGTCGGGTCGCTACTTTTGTTCCGCAAGTAGGTAGAGGCATGCTCACCAAAATAATTTAAGGAAGTCTGTTCGCCATCGGATTTTTGATTAATGAGTAACTGCTCATAATCACTGACTTGTTGATTAAGGGCTTCGCTGTGGGCCATTAATTGCTGCGCAATCAGCTTGGTATCTTGTAAATGTTCTACCGCCTGTTGAGCCATAAGTGCTTTCAGCGTTTGTTGACTATCGCTTTTTTGTGCCACTCTTGGGTCTTGCTTACTCAATACTTTGGCCCCCAAAAAGCCCAAAACCGCGCCTATGACTAACAATAATAAACCTATAAACCATTCCATAAACTATCCTATTTTTGCACGTAGCCAATTACATTTATTTTTAACCATTCTATAGTATAACGCCAGTTATGCTAAACACAGAATGCATGACACTAGCACCGCAATATTGTATTAAGGTATTATACCCTTAGCTTTTTTAATGCGGCCATTTAATTTGTATTCAAGTGTGAATACAATGACAGATCGCACTTTAGTGATGGGAAAATCCTAAACGAATGTTAAACCAAACACCTTGGCAGAAGTATCAAGCCGATTTGCAAGAGCCGGAGTTTCATCATGATCTTGCACAAGAAAATGCGGTAAAAGAACTCCAGCGTTTGTATGATGAGCTAACACAGCCGAAAAAAAAGCGTACCTGGCGAGTCAAGTTCCAAGGCACCTTTGGCAAGGGTATGTCTAAACCTTCGATTCAAGGTCTGTATTTTTGGGGAGGCGTGGGACGGGGTAAAACTTATTTGGTTGACACTTTTTATGAATGTTTACCTTTTGATAAGAAGATGCGTATTCACTTTCATCGTTTTATGCACAGAGTGCATCAAGAAATGAAATTACTCGAAGGGCAACCTGACCCATTAAAAAGCATTGCTAAAATTTTTGCCAAAGAAACCCAAGTCATTTGTTTTGATGAGTTTTTTGTGTCTGATATTACAGACGCCATGATCTTAGGCACATTGATGCAAGAGCTGTTTGGCCATGGCATAGTGCTGGTGGCCACCTCAAACATTTTACCAGATCACCTGTATAAAAATGGTCTGCAGCGAGCTAGGTTTTTACCGGCAATAGAATTGATTAATCAAAATACCCGAGTGGTGAATGTGGACAGTGGCGTGGATTATCGGTTACGCACCTTAGAGCAGGCGGAGATTTATCATTACCCCTTAGATGCGCAGGCCAACCAAAATCTACATCACTACTTTAGGCAGCTGGCACCTGAACTGGGCACGCAAAATCAAGACATTGAAATAGCAGGACGCATGATCCCTAGCTTACATGATGCTGATGGTGTGGTCATGTTTGAGTTTAGAGCTCTGTGTGATGGACCTAGAAGCCAAACGGATTATATGGAGTTAAGCCGTTGTTATCATACGGTACTCATAGCTAACGTAGAACAAATGGGGCAAGCCACTGACGATATTGCTAGGCGTTTCTTGGCCATGGTAGATGAGTTTTATGAACGTAATGTGAAATTGATCATATCAGCACAGGTTTCAATGGACACCCTGTATACTCAAGGCCAGTTAAATTTTGAGTTTAGACGCTGTTTAAGTCGCCTAAAAGAAATGCAGTCCCACGATTACCTTGCCTTACAACATATTCCCTAACACTATCCGTCTGCGGGTAGGAATAAATTAGGCGAGGAGAATTTTGTACACTGAGCACAATGCGGGTAAAATAGTGATGATGAGATCTAACAAGTGATTAGAAGAGAAACAATTAATGGGTAGAAAGTTTGAAGTACGTAAAGTCTCTATGGCTAAAACAGCCGGAGCAAAAACCAAAGTATATTCTAAATACGGTAAAGAAATTTATGTCTGCGCTAAAAATGGCGGGGTCGATCCTCAAGCCAATCTAGCATTGCGCCGGCTGATTGAAAAAGCCAAAAAAGATCAAGTGCCTAGCCATGTGATCGACAAAGCTATTGATAAGGCGGCCGGTGGTGCCGGGGAAGATTATGTGCCTGCCCGCTATGAGGGATTTGGTCCAGGTGGTTGTATGGTGATAGTCGATTGCCTGACCGATAACAATAACCGCACTATTACCGATGTACGGAACTGCTTTACTAAAACCTCGTCAAAACTGGGTGTTGAAGGAACAGTAGGCTTTATGTTTGATCACCAGGCCGTCTTTGCCTTTAAAGGTGATGATGAAGACGCGGTGCTAGAAGTGTTAATGGAAGCTGATGTGGATGTGACAGAGGTAGAATGTGAAGAAGGGGTAGTGACTGTCTATGCCCCACATACCGAATACAATAGCACTCGTACCGCTTTGCTTGAAGACAATGGGGATCTAGAATTTGATGCGGAAGAAATTACCTTTATCCCACAAACTGAAACCCAGGTGAGCGGTGATGATGTGGCTACCTTCCATAAGTTTATGGATATGTTAGAAGACTTGGATGATGTGCAAGATGTGTATCACAATGCTGTGGTGATCCGTTAACTGCTTAATGGAGAGAGCTTATTTGTTTGTACTGCATGCCTGCTGTGAGCGATGAGTAGACGTTGGGAGGTGCTTGTTTTGAATTACGTTGAGCCTGTCTCACATTGACTTATTTTGGATGAGCATAATCAACGTTTTGTTGTTTTCACATTCCTGCTAAAGTACAGGCTCATCCCTGTATCGCTCCCATTAAGGTTAACGCTGTAATATGACCCTGTCGATCCGCTTTAGATATTTACTAGCCGTATTTCTGTTGGCAACGTTGGTCACCGCTTCTTGGTTTTGGTTGTCGAAAATCATTAACCAACAGGACCAAGACGCGCAAGTTATCAATTTAGCCGGTCAACAGCGAATGTTAAGCCAACGGATCATGCTGCTATCCAATCGAACTGATACAGCGGGTGAAATCGATGTTGTTAACAAACAGCTCAAGGACGCCGTCACCACTTTTGCCAGTAACCATAATAAATTGACTAACTTAAAGAACATTTCAGATGGGGCTAAATCACTCTACCTCGGTGAAATTCAATTAGACCAGCGCTCTAAGAACCTGGTCAATGTTGTGAGCCGTTTTATCCAAGGCTTGACGTCGCGCGAGTTTTTCGTCCAACAGATTGCCGAGGTGGACACCGACAGGCTCCTATATGATTTGAATTTGGTTGTGAGTGTCTTTGAAAAGGATGCTCAAAACCGGGTAAGCTCGTTATATCAGATTGAAACGTGGCTATGGGCGCTCACTATGATTTTGCTGATCCTAATAGTGTTGTTTATTTTTGAGCCGATGAAAAGACTGATCACGCGACAAATTAGCGATTTAAAGCTCGTTGCTCATTACGACTTATTGACTAATCTACCTAATCGAGTGCTACTCGCAGAGGTCTTAAGCCAAGCCATGATCCAGTGTAAACGTCACAACCAGTCATTAGCCGTTGCCTATTTAGACTTAGATGGCTTCAAAGCCGTCAATGACCTCCACGGCCATAATGTGGGGGATGAACTACTCGTTGAAGTGGCAAAGCGCATGAAAGAGGCGTTACGTGAAGGTGATACGCTGGCACGTATTGGTGGCGATGAATTTATTGCTGTCATGATTGATTTGGAAAATATTGATGATAGTGAGCCTGTATTAAAACGACTTCTAAAGGCCGCTGCTGATCCTATTACTTTGGGTGATGCTGTAATGCAAGTTTCAGCGAGTATTGGTGTCAGCCTTTATCCACAAGACCATGTAGAGGCAGACCTACTCATGCGTCACGCAGACCAAGCCATGTATGTTGCTAAGCAAGCAGGTAAAAACCGTTATCATTTTTTTGATACCGCACAAGATAATGCGAGCAAGACGCAAGGGAAAAGTATAGGCGATATTCGTTCAGCGTTGGATAAATGTGAGTTTGTTCTTCACTATCAACCCAAGGTAAATATGCACACTGGCGAAGTGATAGGCGCAGAAGCTTTAATTCGCTGGCAGCACCCTATCCTTGGTTTAGTCCCACCTTTAGAGTTTTTACCCGCTATAGAAGGCCATGCCGTTAGTCTGGAGCTGGGTGAATGGGTCATAGATACCGCATTGAGCCAAATAAACCAGTGGCGAAGCATAGGCGTATACCTCGCTATCAGTGTCAACATTAGTGCTTATCAACTACAACAAGTTAACTTCACAACTCGCTTAGCAGATTTGTTGGCAGCACATCCCGAAGTGCCCCCGCATTGTTTAGAATTGGAAATATTAGAAACCAATGCGTTACATGACATCAGCCAAGTGTCTGCGACCATGAATACATGCCATGAGCTTGGCGTACGCTTTGCTTTAGATGACTTTGGCACGGGGTATTCATCACTCACCTATCTCAAACGCCTGCCAGCGCACTTGATTAAAATCGACCAGAGTTTCGTGCGAGATATGTTAGAAGATGCCGACGATTTAGCGATCGTTGAAGGCGTAGTGGGTTTAGCTAAAGCATTCCGGCGTGACGTGATTGCTGAGGGGGTAGAAACCATCGCACATGGAGTCGCACTGTTGCAACTAGGTTGTGAGTTGGCACAGGGTTATGGGATTGCTCGACCCATGCCTAGTGGTAATATTCCTGAGTGGGTATCTAACTGGAAAGCGGATGACTCTTGGCAGGCTTATAAAGGCTAACTGACTTGACCACTGAGCCTCACCAGAAGTGACCTTTTAGAACAGTCGGGTATGACCAAAAGTGGCACTTACCAGACAAAAACCTACTATTGTACACCTCTGACTTGCAAAACGGCGGTCCTAGTCTGCCTAAATATACTGAGTGGCATTCAACCGCTTATGCACTATGAACACTAACCCCAATAGTCACTAAAACTATAGCTGAGTATTGCGGCAACAGTTGGCACAATCTCAGCTATTGTCTGGTGCGAATGGAGCATAGCTTAAGGTTGACTGCTTTCCATTTGCACTATTTGATCCAGCAAACCCATCAATAATTTTGTGCCAGTACCCGATGCTATGCCATCAAAGACATTTTCTACATTCTTACCATGTTGGCCACCCGCTAAGTCGCTGATGGAACGAATGATGACCCAGTCGATGTCATTGACAAAACAGACTTGACCGACAGCGGCAGATTCCATTTCTGTGACCTGAGCATTAAACACCCGTTGTAACCATAAACGATAATCTGCGTTATCTAAAAAAACCGAACCTGTGACACCATTGCCGCCGATCTTAATATTGATTGGCTTACCTGATGGCATCTTAATAGGGCTAACCGCCGCCACGGCTTTTTTGGTTAATGTAATTAGTTCTGGGGTAGCGGTAAAATAGGGCATTTGCCGAGGTTGCTCCCAACCTTGTTTAATCACTGCCATCTCTTCAGGATGAATATATCCATAGTTTTCGTAGGCGGGTGAATGGGGATCCTCGGCCCGTCTCTGTTTATAATGTTTGAGTGCGTTTTCGTAATAATCGGGTAGGATGTATTGACCTGGATTTTTAGGATCAGCATTGACGTAGACTGATTCATCATGGAAGTACCAACGCTGTGGCACAGCAATATCACCAGGTTGAAACTCAGGATCCACGGCCCCGGCTATGCCCATCATCACGACCCGCTCGATAGGGAAGTAGTCTAAGGCCATTTGCATTGTCATGGCTGCATTAGGTACGCTTATACCAGTCGTAAAAATCACCACTGGTTCACCCTTGTAGGTCCCTAGCTGATATTTCACCCCTTTGATCGTAAGGGTTTGATGTATTTGTGCATCCTCTAACTGTTCGAAGGCATGATCTATGGCTTTAATCTCAGGGGCATAAGCGGCAACAATTGCGGTCCATTTGTTTTTTTCGGTAAACTTTTTCGGCCCATATTCACGGTAATCAGATGTTGCTAGGGCATTCACCGAAGGTATTAAACAGCACAGCATAAAAACAGCGGACAAGGCATTTTTTAACATAATTATCACTCTTAATATAGATAGCACTTGCACCACTTTGGAGCGGCACCAGTCTGAATTAGCTTGGAACTAGTCTTTTAGGGAGCAGATGCACCATTATAAAGACAATTCTGTCCAAGTGACTCTGCTATAGAATAACCATGCCAATAATGAACAGGGACATGGTTATATGGAATTATTTGCCGATTAAACGTAGAAACTCATTTCTACTGGCGTCAGAAGTACGCAGTGAGCCCAACATCACTGAGGTGATCATCGAGGAGTTCTGTTTTTGCACACCACGCATCATCATACACATATGTTTGCCTTCCATGATCACCCCGACTCCAGAGGCGTCAGTGATGCTTAACACCGCATCGGCGATCTGTTTGGTCAAGCCCTCTTGGATCTGTAACCTGCGGGCATACATATCAACAATGCGTGCAAACTTTGATAAACCTAATACTTTGCCTTTGGGGATATAGGCGATGTGACAACGGCCGATAAACGGCAGCATATGGTGCTCACACAAAGAGTAATACTCGATATCTTGCACTATTACCATCTCGTCGGTGTCTGCTTCAAAGATGGCACCATTGACCACGTCATCCAGGTTTTTTTGGTAACCATCAGTTAAGAACTGCATGGCTTTTGCTGCACGTTTCGGGGTGTCGACTAGTCCACCTCGATTAACGTCTTCCCCAAGCTGGGTAAGGATTTGTGAATAGTGATTAGCTAATTTATCTGACATCTAATTGGGCTCTTTGCTGAATAATATGACGGCTAGTACTATCGTAGATAGAGGCACTGCCTACTGTTAATATAACCATATAATAGCATTTTATACGCAGGGTATTAAATGCTCATGTCTACTTAAAACTGCCGATTAGGCCGCTATCCACAATTTACCATTTAGTTGACCGTGCTCACTCTAAAAATGTTTAACTGTGGCTAAACAAACTATGGCCAGCAAGATTAAGACTGGGGCTTCATTAAGGAAACGGTAGAAACGTCCAGAATAAGGATTTTCATCCCTAGCAAACTTCCTCAGTAGAATAAATAAGTACCCATGATAGGCATATAAGATCATCACTAATAACATTTTTGTGTGTAGCCATTTAGCCGCAACAAACCATTCTCGGCCATATAGAGATATCAGCCAAATACCGAATATTAGGGTTAAGACCGCAAAAGGTGTGACAAAGAACCACAAACGCCTTTCCATTATTTTAAATTGATCTTTAACCGCTTGTACTTCGGTCTCTGCGTGATAAACAAATAATCGAGGTAAGTAAAATATGCCCGCCATCCAGGCAACCATAAAAAATATATGTAAGGCTTTTATCCATAATAAGGTCATTGGAGTCTCTATAATTAGTAACGGGCTTTATGTAAATAACGTCTTAATGATCTCCAAGTAATAATGCCGACTATTTTGTCAGTATTATCAGAGAACACGTACACCGCCCCTTTTCTTTGCCCTTCGAGGCGTTCGTATACTTCGGCTAAGGTGGCTTGAAATCGCACACCTTGCATAGGCGTAAAGAGCAAAGCCGTGCTGTTGCCGTCTAGATCCCGGTCATAGCTGACTAAGGTGTAGGGTGCGACAACATCTTCTTTAGAGGGCCTAACCATTTGCATATTGGGATAGGTCTCAAAGATGCTGACTAAATTTTCATCGGGATCTTCGAGGGTTCTGAAGTTCGTGTCCATCACGGCCAAGACGCCGGTTTTTTGTAAGCTGGCTAACACAGTGGAAGTCCGATAGGGCAATCGTTGGTAGTCGAGTTGACGAATAAAAATCGATCGGTTGCCTAACAGTTGCGTAGAGGTAACGTATGCGGGCACTATCACCAATATAGCCGGCAGAATAAGCTGAGGACTATAGGATAACTCCATTACCGCAGATAACGCCGCCAACGGAGCGTGCACTACAGCCGTCATTAATCCTGCCATGCCCAGCAACGCAAAACTGCCAGATAATTCAGAAACATCCTGCATAAACCATCCTAAAGGGGTGGTTAGCAATATGCCAGTTAACATGCCTAACACAAAGACTGGACCAATGACGCCCCCCGGAATGCCTAAGCCAATCGCCACTATGGTTAACAAAAACTTGGCGCCAAGCAAAGCAATCAGTAAGGAAATATTACTTTGTTGCTCAAGCAAGTCCCTAGCAGAATGGAAATGTGCCCCTAATGCATCGGGTAGGATCAACCCGATCCCTCCTGTGATAACACTAGCAAGCAATAAACGTCGCAGCATATTAGTCTGACTGAAGCTGCGCATCACCATCATCAGGGTATTATTAAATACCGTGGCCAAGAAGCCTAACACCACACCAAATAAGATCAGATATAAATAGATCCATCGACTAAAATCATTAAATTGAATAAAGGACAGTGCTGGTGCTTCACCAAATACAATACGGGTTAGTAATGTGCCGCATGCCGCGGCCAACATGATCGGAATAAAAACATGAATTTTGTATTCTCTTAATACCACTTCCATAACAAAAATGACCGCGGCAAAAGGAGTATTAAAACTGGCGGAAATACCGGCCGCAATACCACAACCCGATAAGATCCTAATGCTATTGTCTGGCAATCTTAACCACTGGCCAAAAAAGCTACTACCGGATGCACCTAAGTGCACAGATGGTCCTTCTTGGCCCACAGAAAAACCACAGGCTAAGGCTACTGCACCGCCGAAAAATTGATTGATTGTGGTGCGAAATGGGATGTGGCCAAAATGATGTTTGATCCTATGTATGACAAATGGGATACCAATACGGTAATGTTTAAGGCCAGTCAGGTAGGCCACTAACAATATTGCCATGGCGCCGATTATAGGAAGTAATAGACGTTTAATAGGATCTAGCGCTGCAAATTGATTCAGATCAGTCAGAAAAAAACCTTGCAGCCATTCGATGCTTAAGCGAAATAAGATGATCAGTGAAGCGGCACAAACTCCACCCACAATGCCAATAAGGCATAACTGAATAGAAGTCCTGGGGGTGGCGAGTTCTTGTCTAAAAGAGTTAAGATCCATAAACGATAATATACTTATTTACCTTAGCTTATCACAAGCTGTTGTATTTTATAGAGATAAGGCGCTTTACTGGGTAAGATTATAATTCATTCTAATCTCTTGGGATAAATTAATAAAACAAATGTTAGGATCTGCTGTCCCAGTACACTTTGTTATCGAGAACATGCCTTTGAATTTTTCTGACTTTAAACAACAAATTGGTGCCTTTCAATTGTATCTGGTGTTGATTGTTATTTTTTCTTTGACCTTATATGGTGGCTTCCATTGGGGTAACAGTCACTATCGACAGCAGCAAGCATTGGTCGCTATCCATGTCACCAGTATAGGCAATCTTAAGTCTGAAAACGCCACCTTAACTAAAAACTTAAATGTATTAGGGGTTGAGCTGGAAGTGGCAAAGCTGGCTCAACAACAAAATTTTCTGCAAACCAGCCAAGGTATCGAACGTGAGAATGCGCTACGCACCCAATTGGCGTTTTATCAGCAGGTGATGGCACCTGAACTCAATGAGCAGGGATTTTTGATCCAAGACTTTATTGTGCAAACCGCATTAAGTGATAACTCCTACCGCTTTGAACTGGCACTGATGCAACAAAATAAGAGTAAAAACACTCTTAAAGGTAATATTGAAGTGACGCTGATCGGCAGTGAAAATGGCCAGGCTAAACAATATTCAATGGCTGAACTGCTAAGTGGTGAAGCCGCTACATCCTTAACCTTTGCTTTCAAATATTTTCAGGTGTTAAAGGGGGAAATCCAACTTCCAGAAAGTTTTACACCGGAAAAAGTGTCGGTACGAGCTGAAATATTTCAGTTTAAACGTAAGAAGGGTCAACTGACATCTGTGTTTGATTGGTCAATCAGTGACACTCAATAGTTGACCAAATTGGTCAAGTATTGGATAATCAGCGGTATTAAGACTGTTGTGTTCTAATATTTAATTTGAGGTCCCTTATGACGGTGCAAACCGCGTTACCCATAGAGTTTTCTGATGCTGCCGCGAAAAAAGTAAGAGCGTTGGTGGAAGAAGAAGAAAACCCAGAGTTAAAGCTACGAGTATATGTGACTGGAGGAGGTTGTTCTGGTTTCCAATATGGCTTCACCTTTGACGAGAAAGTCAATGAAGGGGATACCACTATTGATAAGAATGAGGTGACCTTAGTGATCGACCCTATGAGCTTACAATATCTTGTAGGTGGTGAGGTAGATTACTCAGAGGGGCTAGAAGGTTCACGATTTTTAGTGAATAACCCCAATGCCACTACTACTTGTGGATGTGGAGCCAGCTTCACAGTCTAGTCAACTAAAGAATAAGTCGGGTGCGTCTTTCACACC
The DNA here is from genome assembly GCA_034111785.1 of Paraglaciecola sp. Taxonomy (GTDB): domain Bacteria; phylum Pseudomonadota; class Gammaproteobacteria; order Enterobacterales; family Alteromonadaceae; genus Paraglaciecola. The sequence continues at coordinate 33,139 of JAWUWP010000009.1, read as the reverse complement.
CGACTTTATATTCATGACTGTATATTCGTACTTTCAAATATCTTATCTGCCGATGCAGCGACAAAACCTTGGTATAAATTTCCACAGGGCATAGCATAGCGCTGGGCAAATTCATAAAAACAGCTAGGCACTCGTTTTTTGCCATCAGTAAACTGTACTTCGATGCTATCTGCCATAGTAGAGGATTGAGCCAGCAGCACCTCGGCACCACCTTTTATTTCTCCCCCTGAGGTATTTAATACAAAGCCCGATTTTTTAAGTTGCTCGTTTACCTCGACCAATGATTTAAAGTAACGCATATGGTTCAAGCTAAGGGTAAAATGATTAGCCTGGAAGCCCCAAGTAGACATCCAAGCGGCATACTCAGAATGTTGTGCTAATATCTGATGTTCTTGGGTACTAATGTTCCAATGTTTAGCAGAATATAAGAAGTCAGATTGTTGCGCCGCATTTGGCGCAATTTTATCCACCATCTTATGAATAATGTCCTGCACCGCACTCGGCATTTCCTCAACTAATAGTTCGCTGATAAATACTTTGGGTTGAGTACTGTCGGCATGCTCAAAATGTTTAGCTCTTAGCTTCTTTTGCACAAAATCATATTGGCCATTTTCTACATAACCTAAGGTGATGAAGTGAGCGGCCAATTTATCTAAGTTGATCTTGTCAATATTAAAGGTGCGTAACGCAATATGGTCGTTAACCAATTGTTGCTTGCTCTTTGCAGTGATACCTTCTAGGCCACCGATCAGCTCATGCACTTTTTTGGCTGAGGGAGTAATGGCTAAATATTGTTGCCATAAATGGTCAAATAATTCGTCTATATTAGTATGCATATTAATGCTTATGTCCTTATAAAACGTTCACAGAGTCAAACCTGGGCTCAATGAGCTTGGCAGAGTGACTTTGTCCAACTCAACTGATGCCACTGGATACGCACAATAGTCTGCCGCATAAAAGGCGCTAGCCCTATGGTTACCACTGTCACCTGTACCACCAAAAGGTGCGGCACCACTGGCGCCAGTAATAGGGCGGTTCCAGTTAACAATACCTGCTCGAATGCGCTGATAAAAATGCTCATAATCCAGGGCGCTATCTGCCAACAAGCCGGCAGATAAACCAAAACTGGTATTGTTGGCTTCATCAATGGCTTGATCAAAGTCCTGATAGCGGATCACCTTGAGCAAGGGCCCAAAATGTTCCTCGTCAGGCATATCGGCCAATATCTGAGTCACATCAATAATACCTGGACTGACAAAGCCAGAGTCAGTATCTAAATGGGTTAATAACAACAATGGCGCTGCGCCTAAGTCCAGCAGCTGTTGCTGCGCACTGACCATAGATGCGGCAGCTTGATGGGAGATCATAGCGCCCATAAAAGGAGGCTCTGGGGCATCATAGTGTCCCACTTTTAGGTTGCCCGTCGCCTCAACTAGTTTGTTTAATATGGTATCTCCGGCGGCCCCTTGTTGAATAAACAAGCGCCGAGCACAAGTACAACGTTGGCCAGAGGTAATAAAGGCCGACTGGATAATATCGTGTACCACCGCATTCACATCGGCGGCATCTTTGACTATCAAGGGGTTATTACCACCCATTTCAAGGGCTAATATTTTGCCAGGATGGCCGGCGAATTGTTCATGCAAGATTTTGCCAGTGCGTGAACTACCGGTAAAAAATAAGCCGTCTATGCCAGTATGTGCGGCTAAAGCCTTGCCCGTTTCCACTTCACCTTGCACTAAGTTTAATACGCCAGCGGGTAATCCAGCTTGCTGCCATAACTCTAGGGTCTTCTGGGCCACCATTGGGGTCAGATCACTGGGCTTAAATACCACTGTATTACCGGCTAATAATGCCGGTACTATATGACCATTGGGTAAATGACCGGGGAAATTATAAGGCCCAAATACCGCGACTACACCATGGGGTTTATGCCTAATAAAGGCTTTACCTAGAGGCATCGCATTTTCAACTGTGCCGGTACGTTCGTTATAAGCCTTTTCAGATAAGGCTATTTTTCCTACCATAGCTGCCACTTCGGTGGCTGTCTCCCACAATGGTTTGCCGGTTTCTTGAGCTATGGTTAAGGCCATTTGTTGTTTATTTTCATTTAGTAAACTGGCAAATTTTTGTGCGTAAGCCAAACGATTCTCAAAGCTCAGGTTGCGCCAGGCTATCAATGCCCCTCGTGCAGCGATGACTGCCTGATCGATTTGCTGTGACGAGGCTGACTGTGCCTGCCATATCACTGCTTTCTTGGCAGGATCAATAGATTGAATTGCATGGCCTGCACCGGCTAACCATTGACCATCGATAAAGTGGGTGTGAGTGTTCATGCTTATGTCCTAAAATGAGTAGGTGCAAAGCGGATCGTATCCCCTTCACACAGAGCCAGGGCATCAGCTGATTCTTGGCTAACCAATACATGCTCTGAGTCTTGATTAAATTCCAATATGCAACATATCCCACGAAATTTTTGTAATTGGGTGTTGATAACAAAATAGGTTTTGTCTGAGGCGGCCAATTTGTCGCGTATCTTGATGGGCATTTTTTGGCTGGCTTGAGCGCTGCGAATATGTTTTAAGTTGGCTTCTACCGTTGGACCGGCATCAAAAATATCCACGTAGCCTCTGCAACTAAAACCCTCTTGCTCGAGTAGCTGTAAAGCAGGTTTGGTTTTTTCGTGTACTTTGCCAATCACTTCTTGGGCTTGCTCGCTTAATAAACTGACATAAATAGGGTGTTTGGGCATGAGTTCAGCAATAAACTGTTTCTGCCCTATGCCGGTTAAATAATCCGCAGTGGGAAAGTCCATGGAAAAGAAATGTTCTTCTAGCCATTGCCAAAACGGTGATTGGCCATTGCTATCATTGATGCCACGCATTTCTGCAATAATAGTTTCGGAAAAACGTTTGGAATGTTCCATCATAAACAGAAAGCGAAATTTCGATAGTAACCGGCCATTCAATCCTTGTCGTGCATGTTGACGCAAAAACAAGGTGCATATTTCCGATACGCCAGTGTAATCATTACACAGTGTTAAAATATCTACTGTATTATAGATATTTAGCTCTCTGGAGGCGTGCACCACTTTACTTAAATGATAATGATAAAACGCGTCATCTAAGCCGACACTTGAAGCTATGCCGCTGGTACCTACGACTTCTTGACTGTCGGTGTCTTCCATCACAAACAGGTAGTTTTCATCACCTGGCGCACTGATATCTTTGTCAAAAGCCTGTAAAGACTGCTTTATTTTGCTTTTTAATAGGACTTCATTTACCGGCAATGAGGTAAAGCCCACGCCTGACTCTTGGGCAATGTCATACAAGTATGGGTAATCGCTCGTTTGGATTGGGCGAATGATTTTCACGTGCGGTTACTCACTTATTGGTTGATTAGCCATTGACAACTATTGCCACGGCACGTTCGAAGCGGTTTAAACCTTCTTGAATATCTTCATCAGGAATAATCAAAGAGGGGGCAAAGCGCACCACATTAGCCCCTGCTATTAAACACATTAATTGCTCCTGCGCCGCTGCCACCAAAAACTCACGAGCACGACCAGCAAATTTATCATTTAAGGCGGCGCCGAGTAATAGACCTTTGCCTCGCACTTCGGCAAAACAGCCATACTTAGCATTGATGGCTTCTAACCCATCACGGAACAGCTGCTCTTTAGCTTTCACACCATTGAGGACTTCTGGGGTATTGACTATGTCTAAAACTTTTTCTGCCACGGCGCAGGCCAGTGGATTACCGCCGTAGGTACTGCCATGCGTGCCTATTTTTAGGTGTTTCGCTATGGCGGTAGTGGTGAGCATGGCACCGATAGGGAAACCGCCACCTAAGGCTTTAGCCGTGGTGAGAATGTCGGGTAACACCTTTAAGCCCATGTAAGCATATAGCTCGCCTGTTCTGCCCACCCCTGACTGAACCTCATCAAAAATCAATAGGGCTTGATGTTTGTCGCATAACGCGCGGACACCTTGTATAAATTCGTTAGTTGGACTGATTATGCCGCCTTCACCTTGCAGAGGCTCCATCATTACTGCACAAGTGTTGTCAGACATAATGTCTTCAAGGGCAGCCAAATCGTTATAATCCACATGCTCTACTGCACCAGGTTTTGGCCCAAAACCATCGGAATAAGCCGTTTGCCCGCCCACAGTCACAGTGAAGAAGGTGCGGCCATGAAAACCTTGTTTAAAGGAAATGATTTGGTCTTTATGAGCACCGAATTGATCCAATGCAAAACGTCTAGCCAGTTTTAATGCCGCTTCGTTGGCTTCTGCTCCAGAATTGGCGAAGTACACTTTTTCGGCAAAGGTGGCCATAGTCAGTTTTTTGGCTAAGCGTAAGGCCGGCTCGTTGGTTAACACATTGCTTAAGTGCCACAATCGCTCGCCTTGATCTTTAAGAGCATTGACCAATTCAGGGTGGCAATGTCCTAACACGTTTACCGCTATACCACCGGCAAAGTCAATATATTCGGTACCTGCTTGATCCCATAGTCGTGAACCAAGTCCCTTAACAGGAATGATGTCGGCCGGGTTATAATTGGGAACCATTACTTCATTAAATAAGTCGCGGGTAACATTCATACTATTGCCTTTTTTCCTAGGGTCAAACTGACTAATTATGCTTAAAATTCGACGGCTAGTATGGCAGATGGGATGCACCTTGTCTGCCCAGATATTTTATGGAAAGTACTAATTCTAGGGGGATCCAATTAGATTTGCATGAAATCTGCATAACTATGAATAGACTTAAAGATGGGAAATTGAAATAACGCCCTATGACCTTAAGCCTCAGCAGTAAGCTGTTGTTTAAAGGCGATGTTATTTTTGCATGAATATTCTTAAAAAAACTATTGTTGATCTATTTGTAGATTCAAAGAGCGCATATCGGTGATTTTTAGTAACTCTAAAGAACCTTTGGGCATTTTTAAGCCCCGTATAAAGTCTTTAGATTGTTGTATATCGATGAGTTTGTGCCCTTTAAGCATACGATAATGGGCATAAGACTGACCTTGCGTAACGACTTTGGCCAATGGTGACATGCTAGTCAGGGGCAGTCTTTGTTCTAGTTCTTGCATCGCCGAGGCTATCATCACCCTCTTCATGCCCATTTTATTAATCAATCTGCTACTGACTTCTAAGGCGTGCTGGTCGATCAACTCATTCAGAAACTCACCGCAGGCATGGACTCTGGTTAAAGCTGAATGTTCATCGTGCTGCTGGTTCTTCTGTGTTTCAATTAATGCCTCACGTTGCACATTATCAAATATACGGAAATACAGCTTAGAGACCACTATCTTGCCCATCAACTGCAACATGCCCAGACAAAATGCATGATTGGGGTTTACCCCACTTATTCCAGCAATTTGTTTACAGGATATGGCGGTGGCCAATCCCTCTTCCAATAATCTGAGTTTTATCTGTGGATAGGGATCGGTAATTTGTGGCAACCAGCGCTTAAAGGCTAATGAAACCACAACAGTGATTAAATTTTCTATGCCAAAAAAGCTTAAGCCCACTCTCAGGTTATCCACCAGCACCACATTGCCTTTGGCATCGACTCTTCGGTATTTGGGCTGGTTGACCATCTTCATTAAGTCATTGAAGAACCATGGCATATCACTGGCAAGAGGTTCAATTTTTGAGATAGTGGCGACTTTTACGCCTATTGCGTCCAATAAATGCGGCATTGTGGCATCGAGACCGATAATTTTATCATATAGATTATCGGTATCTTGCAGGCTTTCAACCAGCCTAGTGACTACTTCGGTGTTAATTTGTTCGGTCATGTTGGCTAAAAAATTTAAATCATGTTTACTGTTTAAATCTTTCTCACGGATCGCTTGTTTTTCGACCCTTAGCAGGGAGCGAGCCGTTCCACTTTGGGCGAGCTCTATAACATTGACAGCCGGTTGGCTCTCCTCGCCCCTTTTTTGTTGTGCTATTTTGACATCTAAAAACAGATCGTTTAGACGACTTTTGACGAGTTGTTCAATTGTAGGTGATGAATTCATATGCGACTATTTTCTTATCATTTTTATTGTGCGCCATTGTACTTCAGCATACATTAATATCCGCAAAACAGCCATAGGTGAGCCCTTAAACTGGATCTTTAGGCAGATTGAGTTGGATGAAACGGCTCAAGATATGGTGACCAAATTCCGTTAGCAAAGACTCCGGATGAAATTGCACGCCAAAGACCGCTAATGCTTTGTGCTGAATGGCCATCACTTCGCGCGCTTGACTAGGCCGGGCGTGATGCTGCTCGGGTTTATCCTGGCACCAAGCGGTGACACTTAAACATGAGGGCATGCTCATGTCATCCAGCACCAAGGAATGATAACGGGTGGCGATAAATGGACAACTGACTTGCTCAAATAGCCCCGAGTCGCTGTGATATATCTGAGAGGTTTTGCCATGTCGTATCTGTTTAGCATTTTGCAAGGTCGCACCAAAAACTTGACCTATGGCCTGGTGACCCAAACAGACACCTAAGATAGGGATATGTCCGGCAAACTGTTTAATGGCATCCAAGGTGATGCCGGCCTGAACTGGAGTGCCAGGACCAGGTGAAAATACTAGGTAGTCCGGTGCAGACTGCGCGATCTGGCTACAGCAGATCTCGTTGTTACGCACCACTTGCACCTCTTGCCCCAGTTCTTCAAAGTATCGCGCCAAGTTGTGGGTAAATGAGTCGTAATTATCTATCAACAATAGCATCAGTTAATGGGCTCTAGTCTGAATAAATCTCTAAGGTCTAGGGATAAAACCTACAGCAGCGTAGGCCTTGGCTAAGGTCACGGCTGCACGTTCACTGGCTTTGTTAGCCCCATCGCGCATTATTTTGTCTAACTCGGTACGATCATCACGCAAACTCTTATATTTTTGCTGAATGGGCTCAATTAATGCGACCACAGCGTCCGCCACATCACTTTTTAAATGGCCATACATCTTATTCTCATAAGCCGGTACTAAGGTTTCTATGGGGGTGTTGGTAGCGCCAGACAACAAGCTTAACAAGTTCGAGACGCCGGGCTTTTCCTTCACATCAAAATAAATGCGAGCCCGTTCATCGGAGTCGGTCATCGCTCTTTTAATTTTTTTTGCTATCTTTTTTGGATCCTCTAACAAACCGACAAAATTATTACCATTGTCATCGGACTTTGACATCTTTTTGCTGGGTTCTTGTAAACTCATTATCCTTGCCCCAAATTCAGGAATGTGCGGTTCGGGTATGGTAAAGGTGTCGCCATAAATATTGTTGAAGCGTGTGGCAATATCCCGGGTAAGCTCTAAATGTTGTTTTTGATCCTCACCAACAGGTACACGATCCGCTTGGTACAAAAGCACGTCAGCCGCCATTAAATCAGGATAAGTATATAAACCAACGTTGATATTGGTGATGTTCTTGGCCGACTTATCCTTAAACTGCGTCATGCGGTTTAATTCACCCATTTGGGTATAACAATTCATTAACCAGGCCAGCTGTGCATGTTGGGGGACATGGGATTGCATAAACAAAGTGCTTTTGGCAGGATCAATCCCACAAGCCACGTACAGGGCTAACCCATCTAAACAGGCTTCGTATAGCGCCTTGGGATCTTGGCGCACGGTAATAGCATGCATATCCACTAGCATATACAAGCAATCGTGATCATCTTGCATCTTGGCCCATTGCCGCAATGCGCCCATATAGTTGCCAATAGTGAGTTGTCCGGAAGGCTGGCAGCCGCTAAGTACAATTGGTTTTGTCATGTTTGCCTGATATGGTTAATATTAAAATTTAAGCTTGCTTAACTAAAGCCAGTTCTGTGCGCATCTGAGTGATAACGCTATGATAATCCGGTTGATTAAAAATGGCCGAACCTGCGACAAACATATCTGCACCTGCTTGCGCGATGGCGCGAATATTATCGACTTTTACGCCCCCGTCAATTTCTAATCGAATATCAAATCCCGATCCATCTATTATGCTCCGTGTCTGTCTTAACTTTTCTAGTGTGGCAGGAATAAATGATTGGCCACCAAAACCGGGATTCACCGACATCAGTAAAATATGATGTAGTTTATCTAACACATAATCTAAATGACTTAAGGAGGTGGCGGGATTAAACACCAGTCCAGGCTTACAACCAGAATCAACAATGAGTTGTAAACTTCGATCTACATGTTTAGATGCTTCGGGATGGAAGCTAATATAGCTGGCTCCTGCATCGGCAAACTGTTTAATCATATCATCCACTGGCTGCACCATCAGGTGCACATCAATGTCTGCGGTGACACCATATTTCCTAAGGGCGGCACAGACTAGCGGGCCTATGGTTAAGTTGGGAACATAATGATTATCCATCACATCAAAATGCACAATATCGGCACCTGCCGCCAATATTGCATCCACTTCGCGGCCTAATTGGCAGAAATCGGCGGACAAAATAGAAGGTGCGATCAAATAAGGTTTCATACTGGTCTCCATAATGGCCCTAAAGTCAGTCAGGCATTTTACATAAAAACCTCATCAGACAAAAGCGCTGACCTCGCACCAAAAAGGTCATGTTGTGCTATTTTGGTGCGAAACTTTGGGGCTTAGTTAACAAATTCATTAAAAAAAAATATAGAAATAATAAATAACATATATTAATCATAATGTTATAATTTTTTTAAGCTGGTGTCTGTGATTGTTGTATTTCGGCATCAGTTTTGCGTTAATGAGGCTAGAAAAATGAAAATAGTCGATTTAACCTTTTGGTTGAACACACAAATACTAAAAATATAATTGGAGAACACATAAATGAAAACTTTAAAAATCACTGCTATTGCCGCCGCTCTTCTAACCGCGTCTAGCATGAGTCACCTAGCGTCAGCTGAAGCCAGTATAAGTGCCAATGTGGGTTTTGTGTCTGAGTATCATTTCCGTGGTATTCAACAAATCGGCAGTGGCTCTGCTAGTGCCGGTTTGGATTACGAAAACGGTGGTTTCTATCTTGGCACTTGGGCCGCTGATGTGGATGACGGTCTAGAGATTGATGTTTATGCCGGTTATGGGCTGGAGCTAGATAACGGCTTATCTTTGGGTGCCGGTGTGACCACTTATCAGTACACAGGTGAATTTGACAGTGCCTATAATGAACTCAACCTTTCCGCTGGTTTTGGTATAGTGAGCCTAGAGTACACTATTGGTACTCAAGATGGTGACGGTGACTTAGGTATTACAGAAGCAGACTATACCTTCACTGGGATCACCCTAGAGCATAATGGTTTTAGTGGTACTTTTGGTACTTGGGGTGATGAATTTGAAGGTGAATATGTTGAATTAACCTATGGTACTGAAATCGGCGGTTTTGATGTAGGTGTGGGTGTGATCTTCAGTGGTTCAGACTTAGATGATGACGAAGCCATGTATTTCTCAATAAGCAAAGCTTTCGATCTATAGTCATTGACAGACAATATCACAGTCAAGTGACTGTGATATAAGCCTTTTGTAGGCTACAAAAATAGGATGCGTAACGCATCCTTTTTTTATAGTCTACAATAAGCGATGAGTGGTACGAGTATTCAGTTAAACAGCAGTTGTTGCAGAGAAAGTGACTGGTATAATACGACACATTGTTTATAGAAATTTTCAAGAGGGATAGCAAGATGCACTCCAGATCCAAGTCCTTATTGATAATGGCCGGCACTGCCCTAAGCCTCAGCTTAGGCTTTGCAAAGCTTTCAGTGGGTAATGAGACGCTGTTTTGCAGTTGTGCTGAAAACATTGCTTTTGATCATAGATTGCCTCTTAGCCATCCTACTAATAGATGTGCACTAAAACAAAACGACAGGGTAAGTTGGTCTTCTTGGGTGACGGGTCGTTCGAGTTCTTACCAATTCCATTTTATTGACTTACTCGAGTTGCTTTCCAGGGTGACGGATAGTCAGCCATCTAATCAGAAGCCGCCACAATCCTCATAGATTAAACATGGTGTCCGACTGCTAACCGTTAACGTCAATTAAAGGTTATTTGTACAGGGCCAGCAATTCACTTACTTTGCCTCTAGTACTCCCCTTCTGACTGATAAAGCGATGAACTTGAAGTTCTGTCAGCTGTGCTCGAGCATAGATGTCTCGGGTAAATTCCGTATCATGATTGCTCACCAATACCGGAATGTTTCGGCTAAAACCTGTGCGTTGTGCCAACTTGGCGAGCTTTATCTGTGCGTCAAGGCTAAAGCCACCTTGGGCATAACTATTAAACATAGCCGTACGACTGATAGGTGCATAAGGTGGATCACAATAAATTACTGCCCCTTGTCTGGCTTTGGCAAAGACCTTCTCAAAGGGCAGACAGGTGAATTTTGCTTGTTGTGATTTCTCGGCGAAAAAGTACAGCTCTTTTTCAGGGAAATAGGGCGCTTTGTAACGGCCAAATGGCACATTGAATTTGCCACTCTTGTTGTAACGACATAAACCGTTATAACCATGACGATTTAAATACAGAAACAACACCGCCCGCTCGTAAATATCTGTGCTGGCATTAAATTCTTGTCTTATTTCGTAATATTTGTGTTCAGCATTTTGTTTTCCACTAAAAAGTGCATGGCTATCTTGCACATAAGTACTGGGTTGTTGCTTAAGGATTTCATAAAGATTGATGAGGTCTGGGTTGATGTCGTTCAACAGGTAACGCTTGTAATTTGTGTTCAGGAACACCGATCCCGCACCCACAAATGGCTCAATCAATTTCTTACCCTCGGGAAGGGCCGTATTGATTGCCTCTATCAGCTTGTATTTACCACCGGCCCACTTCAAGAAGGCTCTATTTTTTTTATCTGTCATTAGGTTTATAAGCAGGGATTTTATCAGCTCGGATTGTAACGGCCCTGACCACAAACAACAAATAGCTTATTGATTTAATTCTAAAATTTCTTCACGTACTTGAGCAATGGTTTTGCTAAAGGGCTGATTATTACGCACCGCTTGCGGCAAGCTCGGGATCGCTAGACGGGCAATACTGGCCGAAGCAAAATGTTGATTCTTTAAGAGTACATGCCAATCACCACCGTAACGCTTGGTGGTATACAGCCAGTGTTGTTCTGTCAGATCTTGTTCAACAATATAATCCTTGAGAATAGATAAATTACTCATAGCTGCAATTTGGATCACCACCTTATCACTGGACAAGGCCAATAACATTTCTGCTTGATTAGTGATCAGCCCAGCCCTTAGTTGATTGTTTTGTATTGGTTTATTACTAACAGGAGCCGTTTTAAGTATGGGTGGCTGTTCAATGTCTGGATCAACTGTGACCACCTCAAAGCTGATGATATCTTCAACTTGATAGTCGTTACTAACGGCCAAAGGCTTGCTGGTGGCTAAAATGACAGGGTTTGAAACCTTGCTATCTAATAGGGATTGCTCATTAATTATGGGTTTGCCCAGAGCAAATAACTGTACATTGCCATCCTGTTTAGCTTGTACGGCTGTCAGCCTGCTGATTTTCTGTGGGGTGACTATTGAACGAGCTTGCGCAGTGTTGGCTTGGGCCAATGATTGGCTATTGAGTTGGTCAGACTTAGCAATGGCCGCTGACCAATCAGTGATCAATTTATCCTGTACATTATGGTTTGCCTTTAACTCGAGCTTCGCCATGACTGTTGATGGGTCTGGTACTGGCTGCGATTGCACTGCTATCAGTAAATCTGGACTTTTCTCCACTACTGCTGTTGCTGCGGTGCTTTGCAACTGAGCTTCAATTATTGCCTCAGGCTCTGCTAAGGAAATATTGGTCAAATTCATTGCAGGGATGACGGTGTTAGCACGTTCTGGGCTTAAGCTAACTATAAAACTGCTGATCTGCTGAGGATACTGCCAGTAAAGCAATCCGGCAAATACGCCAAAAAAGGTTAAGCCAAGCAGGGCGCATACCCACCATTTTTTATAAATAGGCTGGGAGACGTAAAAGTATTTATTGCGGTGTTGGATCCTTTTTGAAAATTTATCTCTGCTGCTGTTAACGAGTCGGTCTAGCTCAGAACTTTCACTTGGTGGTGAATTGACTATGGGCATTTGACTATTGATCAGTATAGGCTGGCCTTTGGATTTATAGCCCACATTAGCCTTAGCGGCCTCTGCCCACTTGGAGTTACCCATTAACAATACATTCAAGCGCTGCTTATTATTGGCAAATCGGCTCTGTAGCACCAATTCCCAAAGCTCCTTCACCAAACGCTCAGGCAGCTTATCTGCCTGAGATATGCTGATCAAGATAGGACCATCATGCTGGTTTAATGATGCTAGAAGCTGATTGAGCGGACGATTAAAGTCCATTGACTGGGTATGCGGGACTAATTGATTCGATAGGGTTTCACGATAGCTTACCAGCGGAGTTAATTCATTGGCAGTGAGCAGTGCGATTTCGGTATGTTCGTTCTGCTGACCTAAAAAACTTTCTACCACTTGAGATTGTTGTTTGACTTTGTCAGTACAGACAAAAACCAGTTGTGATGAATAACTGATTAAATAATCGAGTCGATTGTTCAGTTCTACGTTGTTCATAGCGTTACTTACCTAGCCAGTTATCGCTCCTTCACCTATAAAAAGAGCACTTAAGTCACTAAGAAAGAATAACACGCAGCACCTGGTCGTCGATTTCATTGGTGACAACAGCCTTGCCTATTCCTTTAGGAATAACAAAGAACAGCTGCCCATCCTGCACTTTTTTATCATGACGCATATGTTGCATATATTTGTCATAATGCATTTCAACCGGGCCTACAGTAGGCAATCCAAATGCTTGCAGTAATGATTCAATGCGACTGAATTCTGACGCTTCAAGCCAATTCATCTTAGTAGCTACGCCACTTGCAAGAACGATGCCTACTGATACAGCTTCGCCATGTAGCCAATTTCCATAGCCCATTTCCGCTTCTATGGCGTGGCCGAAGGTATGACCTAAATTTAGCAGCGCCCTAAGTCCTGATTCTTTTTCATCTATGGCAACAATTTCAGCTTTGATCCCACAACAGCGCGCTATGGTGTATTGCAATGCCTGTGGGTCTTGTTGTTGAATGGCTAGTTGGTTTTCTTCCAACCACACAAAAAACTCTGGGTCGTAGATCACACCGTATTTAATCACCTCTGCCATACCGGCCGAAAATTCTCTAGCAGGTAAAGTGTTAAGAGCAGTGGTATCTATTAATACCGCTTTGGGTTGGTAGAATGCTCCTATCATGTTTTTACCTAAGGGGTGGTTAACGGCAGTTTTGCCCCCCACAGATGAGTCTACTTGTGATAGCAAAGTAGTAGGGATCTGAATAAAGGGGATGCCTCTTTGGTAACTTGCCGCCACAAAACCCGTTAAATCGCCAATGACGCCGCCCCCTAATGCAATTAAAGTGGTATCTCTGGCAGCAGCAATGCTTAATAGTTGTGAAATAATATGCTCGAAGCTTTCTAGGGTTTTATATTGTTCGCCATCACTTATGACTATTTTGCTGATATCACAGCCAGGTAAGGCTTTTGCCAGCTGTGCATAATATAGCCCATCCACAATATTATTGGTGATCACTACCACTTTTTTAGTCTGCAGGTGAGGCAAAATTATTGAGGTATCGCTGAGCAAGTCTGCTTGGATGGAGATAGGATAGCTACGCTCACCCAACTCAACTGTTAATGTTGTCATAAGTAGCGCAGCTCTTCTAGATGTTGAGGCTTAAAGGCCTATTTTAGCAATAATCTGATTGGCTACAGCACGAGCACTTTGGTCATCTGTATCCACTATATAATCCGCCGCATCTTCATACATGGGATTACGCTCTTCTGCTAATTTGCGCAACACCATTTCCGGATCATCTTTTTGTAACAAGGGCCGTCTCTTATCACGCTGTGTTCGAGCCACTTGTTTATCAATAGTCGTCTGTAGATACACCACTATGCCTCGGGCAGACAAACGATTGCGTACATCTTTACTGACCACCGAACCGCCACCAGTGGCTAGCACTATGCCTTGCTTATCGGTTAGGTCATTGATGATGTTTTCTTCGCGAACCCGAAAACCTTCTTCTCCTTCGAGATCGAATATCCAAGCGATATCGGCGCCTGAGCGCTTTTCAATTTCTTGATCAGAGTCAAAGAAGTCTAAATGCAGTTCTTCTGCGAGGTGCCGACCAATAGTGCTTTTACCTGCACCCATGGGGCCTATAAGGAATATATTACGTTTTTCAGCCATTTTTGCTTATTTCACAACTATGTTTATGTAAGGGGTAGAAAATTATTGTGCGGCTACCCTTTTATGGACTAACCAGACCTCGTCAAAATTTCTAGCTAGGCATTATCTCAGTTTTAACGTGAAATTTGCAAGCTTTGTGAATTGAAACCTGCAGGAATAGGCAAAATATAGCCAAATAAGCCGTTTCGTCTAGCAAAACACCTTGGCTTTTCAAAAAATAGGTAGGGTCACCTAACCGTCGCCGGTAAATTATCGGTTAATATTTTGGGTGTAACAAAAATTAATAGCTCTCGTTTTTGTAAAATGTCGGAGGTGTTCTTAAATAAATGTCCAACCAGTGGAATATCACCTAATAGTGGTACTTTTTGTACATCATTGGCGGAAGTCTGTTGAAATATGCCCCCTAAGACTATGGTTTCACCATTTTCCACTAACACTTGAGTACTGATCTCTTGGGTATCTATGGCCACCGCAGGACCAGTGGATGTGGCAACCGTTTCGCCACGCGTATCTTGTGTCACGACCAAGTCTAATATAATCCGATTGTCTGGAGTAATGTGCGGAATGACCCGCAAACTTAACACCGCTTTTTTAAATTCCACCGAGGTAGCACCGCTGGAAGTGGATTGCACGTAGGGTATCTCGGTGCCTTGCTCAATATAGGCTTCATGTTGGTTGGCAACGGTTATACGTGGACTGGCGATGATCTCACCTTTGTTTTCAGACTCAAGAGCGGATAGCTCTAAATCGATAATAGTGCCATCAATCAGGCGCGCTATTTGTACACCGATTCGCCCAGCTGGATTAGCAACGGGCAGGGCGACATTGAGTCGGTCGGCAATAGACGGAATAGCGCCGCCTGCAACGCTATTTGCCCCTGATAATGAGCCTGATATACCCCCATCGGTAATACGATCGCTTATGCCCCATTGCACACCTAAAGACTCGCTGGCGTTGTCTCTAACCGTCACCATGCGCGCCTCAATTAACACCTGTTTAATGGGAATATCTAAGGCCTCAACTAAGGCTTTAGCTTGATCGATGGACGACTGTGTATCACGTAACAATAAAATATTGGTACGTTCGTCTACTGCTACGCTGCCTCTGGGCGTTAAAATGCTGTTTTCAGTCCCTTTTAGGATGCTAGAGATATCCAAGGCTTTTGCATAATTAATTTGAATATTGGTGGATATTAACGGCGCCAACTCCGCCACCTGCTGCTGAGATTGTAATTGTAATGTTTCACGAGCGGTGAGCTCTTCAGTGGGAGCGATCAGTAATATGTTGCCCTCTAGTCGTTTATCTAATCCCTTGATCTTTAGTATCATATCAAGGGCCTGGTCCCAAGGTACGCCAGATAAACTAATAGTCACGTTGCCTGTGACAGTATCGGTAGTGACCAGATTAAAGCCGTTGACTTGGGCGATAATTTGTAAGACTTGACGCACAGGCACATCTTGAAAATCTAGAGAAATCGGTTCGCCTGCATAGTCATTTTGTCCTTGTTTATCTGGGGCATTTGCCGCTCGTGGTTCGATGGTAACAATTAGCTCATTGGCATTTTTCTGATGGGAAAAGGTAATGGGTCCCAAGAGGTTAAACTCCACTCTGGTTTGTTGTTTATCCTGAAAGGTCTCCATAGTATTAACCGGGGTAGCAAAATCTACCACGTCCATTTTAAATAATTGTTCTGGCATCAGCTCAGTAGCCGGCAAGGTTAAACTTAAACGATCCTTTCGCTGGTTGAGTTGCAATTGATAGTTTTCATGATCAAAGGAAAGCAAAATTTGCGCCGCACCCTCAGGTAAACGTTTAAACGCTATGTCTAACAATTGTGCATCAAACCCTGACTTTTCATTGGCCTTGGGATCGATCAGCATGGCCCCCTGTTCCTGGGAAAATGACTCAAACGCAGCCAGACCAAACGCGATCGCCAACAACCAGCACCAAACTCTTGGGGTACGGTTGAGCTTTTTATTAAAAATGAAACGTTCAGACATTAATTTCTCCTGCTTTGGACATAATGGTCAGTGTGGAAGGCTTTTTCTGCCAACAACCAGCACCATCTGGCAGCATCTCAGTATAAGAAACTGTGCCGTTTTGAATTGCGTCTATTCGACCAAAAAACAGCCCTAGGTAATCGCCAATTTTGGCCTTAAATAACCCGCCAGTGTTGGACTGAATTAAGGCCCATTTTTTGCCTTTGGCATAAAACTCACCTGTGACTGCAAGGGCATCAATACCAAATTTCTCTAGTGGTTGTTTGGTTCGATTAAAATCAGGTTGCGCGCAATTGTGTTGCGCCGCGACTTTCACTTCGACGCCAGTATTGCGAGGACGCTGAAAAGGGCTACGTGAAGTATTGGCTGCGTAAATGAAGGCCGGCTTACTAGCGAACTGTGGATAAGGTTCAATGGCCACCGGAGTGGTGTCTTGCACTTGTGCAATAAATACTTGTAAATCATCAATATTGGCCTGGCACCCAGCTAAAAAAAGGCTTAGGCACAAGAAGCTGAAGTATTTCATTGGGCGTTCTCCGTGGCGCTGTCAATAGTCGAGGTGGCTTGCACACCAATTGAGGCTCGATAGGTTTTTGCCTGTACTGTCAATTTCAACGTATTTTGTTCTTGAGTAACTTCAAAGTCATGGACTGTGACGATCCTAGGCAATCCGGCGATCTCTGAGGCAAATTGACCAAAGTTGTGATAGCCCCCAGTGACCTCCATTTCGATTGGTAATTCGGCATAAAACTCTTTTGGAATTTCTCTTTGCCAATTCAACAACCTAAAGGTTAATCCGGCTGAGGTGCCAACTAGCGTAATATCGTCCAATAAGCCTGGGGTTTCGTTGCTAGTGGGCAAGGATTTAAGCATTGAAGAAAAGTCACTTTTTAATTGACTCAGTTGTTGCTCATAGGCTTGCAAATTCACCGCTATCCTATATTTGGCTTGATAGTTTTGTTTTAATTGCGTTTCTTGCTTTTGTGCCGCTTCTAGAATAGGCAATTTGGCATCGACCATGAGATAATACCCGCCTACTAAGCCAATTAAAGCAACAATAATGGCCACTAGGGTTTTGACTTCGAATGGCCATACTGCCACCTGCTCAAAGTCCAAATCTTGTATTTCTCTTAACTGCGTAAAATCAAACTTCATTGGGTAGGCGTCTCATTAGTCGCGGAAAAGTCTGGGGCCACACTGGGCTTGATAGTAAAAGTTAATTTAAAGTCACTCACCGCTTCTAGCGCCGAGGTGTCAGCGATTATCGACGACAGTTTTGGACTACTAAATACCTCGGAGCTCTCAAGTTGGCGCATAAAATCCGCGAGTCGATTATTGGACTCGCTGACACCTAAAATTTCCATTCTATTATCTTGTCGAGAGAAACTTCTAAAGGATAAGCCTGGCGGCACCAGTCTCACTAATTCATCAAGTACTATAGGTACCGCATTACGACTGGCTTCAAGTTGTTCAATTAGTGCCATTCTTTGTTCAATTGCTTGTTTATCTTGTTTTATATTTTTAATTTGCTGTATTTGTTGATCTAATATGGCGATCTGTTGCTCAACAAATAGGTTTCGGTATTTTTGGTTGGTGGTCATTGTCTCAACCACAGTGCCCATTACAAACATCAGTCCTAAAGCGACAATGGCGATGGCCAGTAATAGCGTCAAATATTGTTTCTTCTGCTCAATCCGTCGGCTTTCGCGCCAAGGTAATAAATTTATATGTGCCATGGTTGGAAACTCCTACTGGCTAACCCAGCGGCAATAACCAGTTGTCCGGCAACCTTGTCTAATTCTACTAGGGATAGACTTTCATCAAGTTGCATCGATGAAAAAGGATTAAATGCGGTCACTTGCAAGCCTAATTCAGAGGTCAAATCTGTCACCAAAGTACTCAACAGACCGGTGCCCCCGCACACCAACAACAGCTCAGGCCGCTTAGCGCCAGTGCTGCTTATATATAATTGTATGGCCCGATTAATATTCTGTTGTAAATTGGTGATAAACATCGGATAGGCTTCCTGCTGCCAATTTTCAGGTAAACTGCCATCGCTGAGTTGTTGTTCAATTTGTTGTCTATCTTGGCTGTAGAGTTGGGCCAAATCATTGACCAAGGCATCCATACCGAAGCTGTGATCTTTGGTGTAGATGATTTGCCCCTTAGCTAATACACACATTTGCAAGTGTGTTGCGCCAATATTGATACAACATAAATTTTCTTCTTTGCTATCACCTTGGGCATAAAAGGTTTGTAGCGCATTGCCCAAGGCATAGCTTTCAACATCCACAATCTTGGCTTGGTAGCCCACTTCGCCTAAGAGGGTAATACGACGGTCCACTAGATCTCTGTGCACGGCACTGAGCAATACCGACACTCTATTATTGCTGGATGGGGAGCTCATTTCTTCGAAATCGATATACACTTCATTTAAGGGGTAGGGGATTAAACTATCGGCTTCTAACTCAATTTGACTCTCTAATTCATGGTCCGATAGACCGGGTTCCATAAATACGATCTTATTGAGTACTGCCGAGCCAGATACGGCTATAGCTACCCATTTGTTTTTGCTTTTTAAAACTAACTTCACCTTTTTTAAGGCATGACTAACGGCTTCAAAATCTTTAATCTCACGTTCGGCAAACGCATTGCCCAGTATGGGCTCGCAGGCAAAAGCCTGTAAACTATATTGATTGCCAGATTTTTCTAATACCACGGCTTTAACAAAGCGTGTGCCTATATCTAGGCCTATCACTTGTTGGGTTTTAGCAGTAAATAAATTTTTCAAATATCCAACATCCGATTGAGTAGTAAAAAGTTCACCAAAACATTATTGCTTAATTTTTTATTATTTATGGTTCTAATAACCGTACATAGGTATAAAATGAGGGTCAGTTATAATTAGTTTACTTGGTATTGTTTATCTGTGAAGTTACTTAAACCCGCATTAATAGTAGTGTCAGTCGTATTTGTCCTAAGCACCGTCTCGGTGATAGGTAGTTATTTTTATATTAAGGCTGACCTTCCAAGTGTAGCCGTTCTTAAGGATGTGCGTTTACAAACACCTATGCGTATCTATACCCAAGATGGAAAACTCATTTCCCAATACGGGGTCAAAAGACGGATCCCCTTAACCCTAGAGCAGATACCCGAGCAATTAATACAGGCGGTTATCGCCACAGAAGATAGTCGTTTTTATGATCATCCAGGTGTGGATCCTATTGGCATGATGCGGGCTTTAATGAATTTGCTGGTGACGGGAGAAAAAGGCCAAGGTGGCAGTACGTTAACCATGCAGATGGCTCGTGATTTCTTTTTAACCCGAGAGAAAAAATATATTAGGAAAATCCGAGAAATCATCATCGCTTGGCATATGGAACAGCTATTAACCAAGGAAGAAATCTTAGAGTTATACCTAAACAAGGTTGAGTTGGGCCATCGCGCCTTTGGTTTTGGGGCTGCGGCCCGAGTATATTATGGTAAATCTCTGAATGATTTGAGCTTGGCGCAGATTGCCACTATCGCAGGCTTGCCACAATCGCCTTCGGTATTAAACCCTATTAGTCGGCCCCAGCGCTCTGTAGCCAGACGCAGAATAGTGCTGCTGAGAATGTTAGATGAGGGCTACATTAACCAAGCACAATTTGCACAAGCGGAAAATGCCCCGGTCACCGCTAAAAAACACGGTGCGGAAATTGATTTGGATGCTCCTTATCTGGCGGATCTTATTTATAGTGAAATGATTGAATTATACGGTAAAGATGAAGCAGAAACCGGGGGCTATAATATTTATGCCACTGCCTCATCGGACAAACAACGAGCGGCGCAACAGGCAGTGAGACGGAATTTACACGATTACGACGAGCGCCATGGTTATCATGGACCTTTGCAACAATTATGGGGCGCCGCAGAGGATAATGGTATGAAACTTGTTGTTAATGATACCGATACATCTGCCGATTACAAATCTTTAGGTGCATGGCCGGAGCAACAAATGCTTGAATACTTAAAAAAGATGAAAAGCATTGAATCCTTGTCTCCGGCTATAGTGATTAAGGTCAATGAAAAAGATATTGTGGTATTTAATCAACAAGGTAAATACAGCATTATTGACTGGGACGGCTTAGACTGGGCAAGGGCTTTTATCTCTGATGCTAAGCAGGGGCCTCCCCCCAAAACCGCCCGCGATATTTTGAGCGCCGGCGCGTTAATTTTGATCCGTCAACGACTAGAAGATTTGCATTGGCAGTTGGGCCAA
Organism: Paraglaciecola sp.; assembly: GCA_034111785.1. Classification (GTDB taxonomy): domain Bacteria; phylum Pseudomonadota; class Gammaproteobacteria; order Enterobacterales; family Alteromonadaceae; genus Paraglaciecola. The sequence goes on along the minus strand of JAWUWP010000009.1, from coordinate 12,652 downwards.
TATCCACAAGCTACAGGGGCGCTGGTAGCCTTAGACCCAAAAAATGGTGCGGTTCAAGCTGTGATTGGTGGCTATAGTTTTTATCAAAGTCAATTTAACCGTGCGACTCAAGCCAAGCGGCAAGTTGGCTCTAATATCAAGCCCTTTATCTATTCCGCTGCTTTGGATAATGGCTACACCCTGGCCAGCGTGATCAATGATGCGCCTATTACTCAGTGGCAAAGTGGCTCAGGCAATGCGTGGCGGCCGGAAAACTCACCGGCAGAATATGACGGGCCCATAAGAATGCGGGTGGCTTTAAGCAAGTCCAAAAACGTGGTGTCGGTCAGGTTACTCAGGGCAGTAGGGCTAGACAATGTGGTGCAACATCTGTCACGTTTCGGTTTTGAAAAGGGCGATATCCCAACTGATGAAACAGTATCCCTTGGTTCAGGTTCGCACACGCCCCTTGAAGTCGCCACTGCCATGGCGACTATCGCCAATGGTGGTTTTCTGGTGCAACCACATTTTATTCAGCGTATTCAAGATGATTTTGGCAAAGTCCTGTGGCAAGCTAACCCTGTGCAAGCTTGTGATCCCTGTGGTATTGAGCCGTTAGCCCCTGAAGATACAACCGATAGCCAAGATGTAGAAGCCTTATTGGCGGCTGAGTTTGCCATCAACAAACCCTCAGTTGTGATCTCTGAGTCTATCCGTCAGGCCCCTAGGGTGATCAGTGCTGAGAATGCGTATCTGGTGGCGGAGATGATGCGTTCTGCGGTGCAAATTAATGGGCATTGGGACAATAGAGGCACAGGTTGGCGAACGGCATTGTTAATGGATCGCAATGATTTAGCGGGCAAAACAGGCACCACTAATGATGTGCGAGATACTTGGTTTAGCGGCTTTACCCCAGATCTTGTGACTACTGTGTGGGTTGGATTTGATGATAATAACCGCCGGTTAGGACGCACTACCCGTAATCAGAATTTGGTGAATAAAAATCCCGAAAAATTCAACTATATGGGCAATGCGATGATAGGCAGTGAAGCGGGAGCGTTGGCGGCGCAACCGGCATGGATCAGGTTTATGCAAGTGGCCCTAGCCGATAGGCCCATTCATTTGTTGCCTATGCCCACAGAATTACTCACTATGCGTATTGATAAAGGCACCGGGAAATTGACCAATAGAACCGATAAGACGGCAATGTTTGAATATTTCGTCCATGGCTCAGAGCCACAAGTCTTTGTGGCAGAGCATGAAATAGTCGAGCCTGGACATGAGAATGAACAGACCAAAGAACAAACCGAAGATATTTTTTAACTTTTTATGACAACCACCCAGCTTAACAGGACATGATATGAATGATTCAGCTACAAAAAGTGCGCTATATATTCCTCACTCGGGGCCTTCACTTTTAGAAACTCCGCTGTTAAACAAAGGTAGCGCCTTTACCGCTGATGAACGCGTCACCTTTAATCTGACTGGACTGATCCCCCCTCGCTATGAATCTATCGAGGAGCAGGTAGAAAGAGCTTATATGCAATATTCCAGTTTTGCAGAGCCGATCAACAAACATATATACCTGCGAGCTATTCAAGATAATAACGAAACCCTCTATTATCGTTTAGTTAAAGAGCATATCGATGAAATGATGCCCATCATTTATACCCCGACAGTTGGCGATGCCTGCGAACAGTTTTCGGATATTTATCGGAGTTCTCGGGGCTTGTTTATTTCTTACTCTGAACGCCATCAGATGGACGATATCTTGCGTAACGCCACCAAAGGTAAAGTAAAAGTCATAGTGGTCACAGACGGTGAACGGATCCTAGGCTTGGGGGATCAAGGTATAGGCGGGATGGGTATTCCCATAGGTAAATTGTCTTTATATACCGCTTGTGGTGGCATAAGCCCAGCATATACTCTGCCTGTGATGTTAGATGTAGGCACAAACAACGAAAAATTATTGGCTGATCCCATGTATATGGGGGCCAGACATAAACGTATAGGTCAAAAGGAATATGACGACTTTGTCCATATGTTTATCGGCGCTATTGGTCGTCGCTGGCCAGAAGTGATGTTGCAGTTTGAGGACTTTGCGCAACCCAATGCCATGCCGTTATTGGAAAGATACAGAGATAAAATTTGTTGTTTTAATGATGATATTCAAGGCACCGCTGCCGTTGCTGTAGGGACTATATTGGCCGCTTGTAAGAGCAAGAATACTCAGCTTTCGAAACAAAAAGTGGCATTTGTTGGGGCCGGTTCAGCCGGTTGTGGCATTGCCGAACAAATTATTCAACAAATGTGCAGGGAAGGTATTTCTGATAGTCAGGCTCGCAGCCAAGTCTTTATGATCGACCGTTTTGGTCTGTTGACCGACGGCATGCAAGCTTTACGTGATTTTCAGCAACGCTTGGTACAAAGTACTCAGTCATTGCAAGGCTGGTCTTATAGTGGTGAATATGCCTCTTTATTGGATGTGATGCATTGCGCCCAGCCCGATATTTTGATCGGTGTCTCTGGACAAGCGGGTTTGTTTACCGAACAAGTGATCCGTAGTATGAAAAAACATTGTGAACTGCCTATTATCTTCCCGCTGAGCAATCCTTCTAGGCAAGTAGAAGCCACGCCAGCACAAGTAATAGAGTGGACTGATGGCCAAGTGATTGTGGCCACAGGTAGTCCATTTCAACCAGTACAGTATAAAGGTAAAACCTATCCAGTGGCCCAGTGTAACAATAGTTATATTTTTCCTGGCATAGGCTTAGGCGTGATATCGGCTAAGGCCAGTTTGATCAGTGACGAAATGCTAATGGTCACGAGTGCGACCTTAGCTGAGGCGTCACCCCTAGCAAAAAATGGTCAGGGTGAGTTATTGCCTGCTCTGGGTGAAATAGCGGCCTTAAGCAAGAGAATTGCCTTTGAAGTTGCCAAGGTGGCTATGCAACAAGGACTCGCATTAGAAGTGTCCGATGAAGTGCTTAAAGCTAGGATAGATAAAAACTTTTGGTTGCCAGAATATCGTCCCTACAAAAGAGTCAGCATCTAGGGGAGACTATAGTCTGCCCTTAGGGTTTTGCAGATGATTTCACTCAAGGATGTTGAGTGAGGTTTTCGGTGCATATCGGGGGCTGATCATCAGCAGGCGAAGGTGTGAAAATCTAATCTTCACGGCCCCAGCCAATTCTTGTGATAAGTCAACTAGGGGAATTACTCCATAATAAGTCCCCTAGTTGAACTAGCCTGGCGTCTATTATTTTACCGCATCTAGTGCTTGGCTTACATCGGCAATAATATCGTCAATATTTTCGATCCCCACTGAAATTCTGACTAAATCTGTACTGACCCCTGCGGCGGCCAATTCTTTTTCATTGAGTTGCCTGTGGGTAGTGGATGCGGGATGACAGGCCAGTGATTTAGCATCGCCGATATTGACTAATCGTAAAATCATCTGCAAGGCATCGATAAATTGTCCGCCGGCTTGTGTGCTGTTAGTCGTATCGCTACCTTTAATGCCAAAACTTAAGATACCTGAGGCTTTACCCTGAGTGATCTTCTGACAATTAGCTTGAAAAGGACTATCTTTTAACGCGGCATAATTGACCCAGCTAACTTTAGGGTGACTTTCTAAATACTCTGCTAGTTTTTCAGCATTTTGACAATGTCGTTCCATGCGCAAGCCCAGTGTTTCAAGGCCTAATAAGATATTAAAGGAATTGGTGGGAGAAATAGCCGCTCCGGTATTACGCAAAGGCGCCACCCGACAACGTCCAATATAAGCCGCCGGCCCAAGGGCTTGAGTATAGATCACCCCATGATAAGAAGGATCAGGTTGGTTAAGTATGGCAAAACGCTCTTTATTGGCCACCCAATTAAATTTACCTGAGTCCACGATAATCCCGCCTATAGAAGTACCATGCCCACCAATGTACTTAGTCAATGAATGTATGACTATGGCTGCGCCATGTTCAAAAGGACGGCATAAAAACGGAGTGGCCACTGTATTATCGACTATTAAAGGCACACCATGTCTGGCGCCTATTTCAGCGAGTTTTTGCAGATCCACCACGTTGCCGGCTGGATTACCTATGGACTCACAAAAAATGGCTTTGGTATTTTTATCTATTGCGGCTTCAAAACCCGCGTAGTCATCATGGGCGATCATACGTGCTTCTATGCCTTGATTAGGCAAACTGTGTGCAAACAGATTATAGGTGCCACCATAGAGTTGACTGGTGCTGACAATATTGTCACCCACAGTACAGATACATTGGATTGCGTAAGTAATTGCGGCCATCCCAGAAGCCACAGCTAAGGCGGCAATACCACCTTCCATAGCCGCCACTCGTTCTTCTAGCACGGCAGTAGTGGGATTCATTATGCGCGTATATATATTGCCCGGCACCTTCAAATCAAACAAGTCGGCCCCATGCTGGGTATCATCAAAGGTATAGGAGGTGGTTTGATAAATAGGCACCGCCGCCGCTTTTGTGGTGGCTTCTGACGTATAGCCATGGTGCAGTGCTAAGGATTCTAGTTTCATTTTGTAAGTTGTCCTGTGTGGGCCAAAATAATTAAATCTACCATAGCCTGTTCTGTCGAATGAATTCAAACTCGCTGAGCTCTGATCTTGTTCTTATTTGGAATAAGGTATGTTTTCTTGCAAAAACAGTCGAAAAATATGCCCAGATCATTACACTAGCCAAGTTTTGTCTTTTGGACCTTTAGCTATGCCGGAACTTGCTGTATTAGGGGTATTTATTCCCACTTTCTTGTTCATATCCATCACCCCAGGTATGTGTATGACGTTAGCCATGACCTTAGGCATGAGCATTGGTGTTCGCCGCACTATATGGATGATGCTGGGGGAAGTGATAGGAGTGGCATTAGTGGCCATAGCGGCAGTCATGGGGGTCGCCAGTCTGGTTTTAGCCTACCCTGCAGCCCTGCAGTGGTTAAAATGGCTGGGAGGTGTGTATTTGGTCTATTTAGGTTTACGTATGGGCTGGGCCAGTGCGCGCTTATCCGAGCAACAACTTAGGCATGGCGAGCTAAGCCCCCGCGCTCTTTTCCTACAGGGCTTTATTACCGCTATTGCTAATCCTAAAGGCTGGGCATTTATGCTGGCCCTGCTGCCGCCTTTTATCAACATTGAACAAGCGGTTGTACCCCAATTGGCGGTATTTGTGCTTATTATTGTGTGTTCTGAATTTCTGTCGATGTTAGTGTATGCCAGCGGCGGTAAAAGCCTAAAGTTGGTGCTCAGTAGAGGTGATAATGTGCGTTGGCTAAATCGTATTGCCGGTGCCGTGCTGACTGCAGTAGGAATTTGGTTAGCCTTGAGTTAAATAGCAGAGGCTTTATTTCCAACCTTGCAGCCATAGCTGACTATCAGTCAAATCAGTCCATTCGATCAATATTTCTCGCTTAGACATGACCGCTTCGATGTAACACTGATCGACCTTGTCTTGTTCGTCAAAGTTAATTTGCGAGATCAAGAAATGTTTTTCTTTGTTGTTGGGTATGACCGCAGTCCATTTGCTATTTAGTAACTTCTTGGGATTGATCTGATTCATTGTTGGTCTCAATTTGCAGTAGCGATATAAGGGTGGATGTATTTCTGAAGCTGCGGCTGCTAAGGATCACTTGCGACTCTTGGCCCGTCATCTTTTATGTGCGCTGAGAAGAGTGATCAGCAAATCCTTCGCCCCATGAAGCATCGCACAGATTTACCCTAGTATGAGACATTTTAGACGCTCACAGCTAGTGCATTAACCAATCTGAGAGTTTTTCATAGACCTGATGACTGCTGAGTAATTGCATATGGTTAATATTATAACCGATCCAACTATGGTTGCTCGCAAATTGTAATTGATATTCAGCCTTTGGATGTTTCCCTAAGCCGCTATCAATGCCCACTAGACCGTCCCCAATTAACTGGCTGGTCAGCTCTAGGGGCTTACCTTCAATGCTCGTGGCTATGGCATAACAAGAGACACCTGTGGGCAGAGGAATGGCTTGGCGCGGCTTGCTAGATAACTCAAACCTGTCTTGATCTTGCCAGTCCTCGTCACATAGGTTGCCGTGACGTAAGTCTGTTATACCACAACTTCGCAAGTTAACCAGTGGCACAAATGGGGCCGTGTAGACACTGATATTGAGTAATTGGCCTATTAGGTTACCGCCCTTTTCCAGTGGTGCGCCATGGTGGGGCGTACCCAAAAAAATCAACTTTTTTAGGTCAGTGAGCCAAGCATAATTCTGTATTTTGGCATAGTGACAGGCACTGCGGCTCACTAAACCGCCCATGCTATGGGCCAAGATATTAAGGCTGCAGGCCTGTCCTGTAGATTGATACAATTGTTCCAGCAAGATCGCCAGTCTTTGGCCATTTTCGGATATATGTAAACCACTATTATAACGAAGGTAGATGGGCAATAATTGGTGTTCTTTTGCTAGCGTCTCGCCATGATTATGTTCCTGCCTTGTCCATTGAATATCATTCATACATAGACCATGCACCATCAATAATACTCGGCCCTTGGCTTCTTTAATAAGGGGGATAAGTAGCTCTTGTTGTATTGATTGTCCTTGATAACAAAAACCCATCTCAATCGCTAAAGGATTGTCTTGAGCCTGCAGTGTATCGCCCAGCACCCCATTTAATGCGCAGATAGCTGCTTCGCGCCCGTCTGAAGCTAGCATGCCTTGAATATCAGTTGCGGCCTCGTGTAATTCATGGTCTATTTGTTTGGCCATTAAATCGTTGACAGTATGAATACAGCCATAAACTAATTGACTGATACTCTTGTTACCTGGGATCTTGACCCCGGCCAAATCGACAATAGTGTGGTGCAAAGTCTGCACTATCTCAGTGACACCGCTGATAGCCGTTAAACCTAATCGGCTAAAGGCCAGCAAGTCTTGTTTTAAGGGTCTAGGACCATGGCTGTCTTTATTGGTTTTGTGGTTAGATAGCTGTGGTTGATCAGTAGTTTTTTTCATCATAATTCCGATAAGCAGATTAGATCCCTGCATAAATCCTATAAACTAGCACAGTTTATATTGTCTATATTTAACAATTTCCTCAAGTTTCGGCCAGCGTATGGCATTATGTATCAAATTTATCTGGACCATAAGCCAGTTAAATAGCATAATAAGTGGGAGTGAATTAGTTTTTTTGTGGATCATCATGCAACATCAATTTATAAAAGTCTTAGTCGCCCTCAACTGTCTATTCATAAGCTCGCTGGCTATGGCAAACCTTATTCAAAATGGTGGTTTTGAAGATACAGCGGTTAATAATAACAGCTGGGCTTGGTTTCACTCCTCTGATGTAGATGGATGGCAAGGTAGTAATGTTGAAATTTGGCACAATTATGGTAACTTTGCTTCCTACCAAGGTAGTCAGCATGCCGAGTTAAATGCCCATCCTTCAGATGGCAACGCCTTTGTACTTTTCCAAAGTTTTGCAACAGTGATTGGCAACACCTACGATCTTAGTTTTGTCTATGCTGCTAGATCTAACACAGATGAGGCTTTCTCAGTCAACGTGCAATCTGGTAGTAACAGCCCTCTGGTAAACAACGTCATAGATGATCACATAGTGAGAGTATGGAGCGCCTTCAATGTTCAATTTGAGGCCACTGATCTACTCACGACTCTAACCTTTACTTCAATTACCCCATACTCTGGCACTGTAGGTAATTTTATTGACAGTGTGCAAGTGGTAGCAAGTACTTTGCCTCCTCCGCAATTACCTGAACCTGCAGGCCTATTTCTTGCCGGTTTTGCTGTGATTGCATTGATGCGCCAGCGGTTGATCTGCTCAGCCAAAAAATAATGATGCTATGGGCGTGCAATTGATGAAATTCACGGCAGTTTGCGAACTCAAAACCTGCCGCTTATTGTTACTCTAAACAACTATTGTACCATTAATCACCCCCTGCTAGACCCCTACTATTGTGCGCAATGAATAGCTTAATCAAAAGTGCTTTTAATTATCTAATGGTTTGTACAGCGGACTGATTAGGTTTTAACAGAATACCGGCTGGTTAATCAAACACATAAGGACAACCAGCGTGTTGATTAAAATGCTCATGCCAACGTTGTACATCGTTCGCTCTTCTCCATCTAGAGTGAAAGAACTGCATTAGGCAGGCACCTTGTTTGACTTCTATTAACAAGGTATCAAATTCATTAACCTGTTCATAATTCGGATAAGTATCCATGGCGCCCCAATATTTCCCTTGGTTATGCTTTACGTAGTCTCGCCAGAAGCTGTCAAGATCAGTCCAATCACTTTTGTTGTCACTCCAGACTTGGAAACTTTTAGTGTTAGTTTGGCGCACTTCACCATTTTCTGCCTGTTGAGCTGACAGGTTGAGACTTAACATACAAGATAGTGTTGCACTGAGAATTCGCATTTTTGCTCCTTGATAATGGGGTTGATACGTTATAGCCATACTATGTGCCGTATTTTAAGGGAAGTCCGCGGCCCTAATCAGCTTCGATGAGCTGGCCAAAGGTCAGTCCACTAGCGGTCACTGCTGCTGCAGGTTGATATATTCTTACCCCGTAATTCCAGCCTGGGCTGATGGGTAAAAAATGGTCATTATGTGCATGAACAGCCCAATGTATAATAATCGAACCGTCTTGATTATCAATACTGAAAGACCAAAAGGCATCCCCAGGTACCGCTTTAACTATCAATGTGTAGGCGTTGCTGGTTAAATTTGACTGCATATTTAAATTGCTCACTTCGTTTCCTGGTAAGCCTCCCCAGCCATATGCCGTGGCCATTAAATAGCGAACTGGGTTTTGTGTACCTAAGGTCTTTTTGACCTCGGGTCAACTGGCCGCTAGTTGATTAAATTAGCGGCAGTAGTGGTTAATGCCTCGTTGTCGTAAAGGGGGGGAGATATAGCTAGTATCAGATGGGCTATTAATCGATAAGCTATCTTGAAGTACGAATATCATTTTTATCAGAAGGGATCATAAGCATGCGCATGGTCAGCAATAAAAAAGGGCTTTCAAAGGTGGCTAAGTCCAGCGGGGTATACCTGGCCCGTGAAAAACCTTATTCATATAGTGGTCTTGGTACTGCTGCTGATATATAAGGTTCGCCCGCTACTGGCAGGATAAAACAGGTATCTTTAGCACGGCTCAGGACAGGACAAAATTGTATGCAGGTCTTTGCCTGAACATAATTTAAGACATTCACTTTTGTGACTGGTAATTGGCCATAAACTTGAGCTGATTGTGATCTTTGTTCATTGGCTAACGGATCCTAAATTCAACCACTAAAAGTGCTTAAAATATTGCTGAAGATATGCTGAGGTAGTGACACTATTTATAGCAATTTAATTTATAAAGGATAGGTTTGCAAAGGAAACTGCAATAAACGATTTGTGCTGGGTAAGGGGGGGTCAGTGGGTAGAGGAATAAAACGAAGATTGTATGGGAAAAACATACATAGTACGGAAAAACGTTGTGTAGAATATATTTACACCTATAAATAAGTGCAAAAACAATAAAACAATCATTTTCCTGTAACTATGTTTGTTATTTGTTCAGCTTATTATAAAGCGCGAACTTGGTTTGCACATGGACCTTTTTGGCCTTGGCCAACTTCGAACTCAACTGCCTGTCCGTCGTTTAAAGTCGCATATCCACCGCCAGCTTGAATCTCTGAATGATGAACAAAAAGGTCTTTACTTCCGTCTTCCGGAGTAATAAAACCAAAACCTTTATCTGCATTAAACCACTTAACTGTACCTTTACTCATTATTGTGCTCTTCTTGTGTGGTGAATAAATAAATTCTGCTATTGCTATCACCGTTACAATAACAGATATTGAAATTAGCGCTAGATTACCATTACTGTGAACAATATAAACGTTATTTTAACAAAATTTCGATCTTTATTTTGTCAAAGCTGTCTACAGTGCACCAAATTAGCAAAATACTGACTCGTTTCTTTAAGAGATTTAATACTTTTTAAAGAAGTGAGCTCAGATACTGAATTCTTACGCTAGCCTGAGTAGGGTATCACGTTCTTGGCAATTACCCTACAGTGCATGGTGCTTATCTTAGCTGATATTGGTCTTTAGGCCCTAATTGTTGCTAGTAAAGCCGCTTTTATTAAATATACTGGCAATATAAACAGACTTAAAAGCGGTCACTGAGGAAGCACACTAATGGATCTTTAGGTAACCCTAGCCAGCGAAATCATCAATTTACCCTTTGCTTTGAATATTGCGAATAGGCTTTATTGTTGACTTATCAATGCTCCGAACCTTGCCAAATGTGTTCAGCCGCTTCCTTTAAAAATACCTGCACCACCTTAGAACAGTTGCCTCCGTCTAATGAGGTTAATGCAATGGTTCTGGTTAGACTCGGGTTAGCCAGCGCCTTAAAATTCACCTCAGCATCTATTATTGAATATTGAGGGACAAGACTTATACCTAGACCCTGTTTGAGTAAATATTGTTGCCACTGCTCTTGTTCACAGCTAAACACCACGTTAAGTTTAATATTCTCTAGCTTACAAAAAGCCAACCAGGTTTTTCGATACTCATAATTGAGTTGGTCGATGTAAGGCTGCTCCGCCATATCTGAAATTGTCAGGGTATCTCGCATGGTAAACTTATGGCTGTTATGAAATGCGACCACCATAGATTCGTGGTACAGATTAATACAATCTATATTTGGCTCTTGTGCATCACCTGCAATACAGAAGGCGCAATCTATACTTTTTGACAACAGTAGGTTGGCCATAGAGCTTTGAGAAATGTCATGTAACACACAGGAAATTAAGGGATGGTTTTTTTTGAATTTTTTTAAAAAAACCGTAGGTAGTTTAGGTCCAATGGTACAGATTACACCTATATTTATTTCAGAGACCTCTCCGTCATTAAATGCTTGTGCAGTAGAAACCACTAGCTGCCGGGTCTTGTTTAGATGTTCAAAATGTTGCTGTATGGACTGACCAAGCAGGGTTAACTCGGTACGACGACCGTCCCGTTTAATCAGCTCACCGCCCAATTCATTTTCAAGCCTGCGTATGGCCTGGGTCAGAGCCGATTGCGAAACGTGGGTGATTTGTGCCGCCCGAGTAAAATTTAATGTATCCGCAAGGGCCAAAAAATATCGAATTTGGTTAAAGTCCATTTAGATAATATTCCGTTATAAATCGTTGCTAACGGGAGCAGTACATTTTTTAAACATACTTTAGGGCAATGAATTTCCACCATCACTGGTATATTATTTATAGCAGTTGTAATGAAAAAAACCAGTAAATTAGGTTAATTAGCTACCCAGTAAATAGACTGCATTTAGCAGGTATATAAAATTCTCACGTATATTCTGTAGAGCCACATCAGCGCCAATCTGCTGGCAACGAGTTCTATTAGTCCAGTGAGTCTGATTTTTAGGCGCCAAGGCTAGATAAAATAATCAATCAGTGGACTGCTCTATCTCCCCATATTTCTTTTAGACGTTTGTCCCTTCCGCAATTCCAGCGATATAGGTTATAGCGAACAGGGTTGGTTTGGTAAAAATTTTGATGGTAACTTTCATTGCCGCCTATGGGGTAAAATTCGGCACTAGCTAAAATAGGCGTGATCAGTTGCTGGTTTGGGAATTGTTTAGCAATTTGTGCCTTGGAATGCTCCGCTATTTTTCGTTCAGCATCATTAGCCACAAAAATAGCACTCAAATAACTATCGCCTTTATCACAAAATTGCCCTTCTGCGTCAAAGGGGTCAATATTGATCCAATAATAATCCAACACTTCTTTATAACTCACCTTGGCAGGATCATAAGTGATTTCCACTACTTCATAATGGCCACTATGGTTGCCATTGTAAGTGGGCTTTTTTAACAGACCCCCACTAAAGCCTGAAACAACATTGCTGACCCCTTTTAGTTTGTCAAAATCCGACTCCATACACCAAAAGCAACCGCCTGCTAATATGGTCTTAGCCGCCGAAACATTAGTGGTAAAAAGCAAAGTGCATAGTATGACTAAGAGACTTGTTTGGTATTTCATAGTATTTTCTCCTTGCGGTCATGGCTTCCATCATAATCAGAGCCTGACACGCTATTGTTATTACATTTCCCGGTTATTCGGCCTGATGATACAAGGTGAAGGTGATAATTTTTTAATAAGACCACTATTTACTCACTTTTGTTACGGGTTTTCAAACAAAGTTGCTTCCTTGGGGGTAATTTCAGAAGCGGTGGGCTCATTCACATTGATGGTTTTGATAGAAACAGCTAAAACTGTATAACACATTGAATAAACTGCAGTAAAAAAATGGGCATAGATTGTTTCTAGCGGTTATTTTATGTAAGCTATGGCTTGGAGTTGACCAGACAATCGTCGTTCAGTTTTCATTCGTGAATTTCTGAAGGGAGGAAAGTCCGGGCTCCATAGGGCAGGGTGCCAGGTAACGCCTGGGCGGCGCAAGCCGACGACAAGTGCAGCAGAGAGAAAACCGCCTAAGTGCGTAAGCACCGGTAAGGGTGAAAGGGTGCGGTAAGAGCGCACCGCACCGCTGGTAACAGTGTGTGGCAAGGTAAACTCCACCCGGAGCAAGACCAAATAGGATCTCATATGGCGCGGCCCGCGCTTGGGATCGGGTGTGTTGCTTGAGCCAGTGAGC
>JAWUWP010000008.1:0-8862 GCA_034111785.1 Paraglaciecola sp. | reverse complement strand
GGTGCATAGCCCATGACTCGGGGTCTGGGCGGTGTGCTTACCTTACCAAGTAGAGGACTTGCACCTCCGATCTTCTACCGATTTATCTCGGCGCACTGGGTGTCTCAATAAGCTTTTTTCCTGTTGTCTACGAGGTTGATGGGATAACTCGCATCGGTTGTTTTCGTCATGCTGGGGTGAGTGTTCTACACCAGGTATCAGCACTTTCTTTACTGCTGAATAACTGCGCAATTTATCGGTGACTATCTTGATTGGTGCGGCTTGCTGGCCTTTGAGTAACTTTCTGAAGAATATTATCGCCGCTTTCTTGTCTTTGCGTTACTAAGCCAGAATGTCAATTTCGTCACCATCCTGATCGACTACCCGAACTGAAGTAAATTCAATCGATCATATTCACTGTATTTAGGTACTAGCATTTGTTTTGCTTGTCTATCCTAATAAAGAATACAAAAAATGCTTGAGAGATGCTATTACGAGAGTAGTCTAGCCCCTCTAAAAACCTAATATCGATAATATTTTAACCCTAACTTTTAGCCTTTGCATTTAATGAGATATAAGACATGAAAAAGTACATCGCAATAATATTTACAGCTATTATGAGCACATCTGTGTTCGCCCATACCGGATTGACATCGTCAATACCGGCTAACAATGCCATGCTGATGAAGAGTCCTGAAAAAGTTGAAGTAGTGTTTAAAGACGAAGTGCGTTTAGTTAGTTTATCTGTGTTGAACGCCAAGGATGAATCTGTAGAAATAGACTTTGCACCATCTATGAAGGCAAGTGAGACCTTTTCCTACGATCTACCTATGTTAATGCCAAGTAACTACACAGTATCTTGGACGATCATGGGAGAAGATGGGCATAAAATGAAGGGCGATTTTTCATTCATGGTACATGCCATGGACAAAATGAAGGACATGAAAGATAAAAAGATGGAGCATTCCGAACATAAGAATCACCAGTAGGGCGCTACCATGACACCAGTAATTTGGACAGCGATGCTCATATTTAATAAGTTTCTGGTGTACTTAGGTATAGCGGCTGCGATTGGTGCGGCTACAAACATGCTGTTAATTACCCATTGCGATGTTCTGTTGACTCGCTATGGTGTTGTTAGGCAATGGCAAGCAAGAACTTGTAAGTCCGGGCTATTGTTGGTTGTTGTTGGTTTCATCGCCAACCTTGTTGATTTTTTTGTACAAACCGGAAATATGGCAGAAACTGGGCTTAAAGGGATGTTTGAACCCATCATGCTCAACATGTTGTGGGTAAGCTCAGTTGGCACATTAACTATCTTAAAAGCATTAGGGTTTGCGTTATCGGCAGCGATGATGGTCTATGTGTTGAGGCTACCAAGTTCACTTAACAGTAAGCACAAATTAGTTGTTTTTGGGCTATTTACACTGTTAGTCATACTACTATTAAGCGCTTCATTTACCCTTTCTGGCCATACCAACTCGCTTGAGTTTGGAAGTATTGTACTAATTACCTTGCACGTAGCCATAGCGTTTGCATGGTTTGGGTCGTTTATGCCACTGATATATGCAAGCTACTCGTTCAATACCAATGAGCTTTACTTAATAATGGACAGGTTTGGAAGCTATGCTTCATGGGGGGTGGCTATATTGTTGGTTGCCGGGACGGTGATGCTAATACAGCTAATCCCAACAATAGAGGTGCTTTTGTCGAGCACTTACGGCCAACTTTTCATACTCAAAATCGTTGGTGTAATTGCACTGCTTGTTTTTGCACTAGCGCACAAGTTCGCGTTGGTTCCACGCATACTTCAACAAGGCAATGGACACATAAAACTGCGGCATTCCATTATGGCGGAAGCCACTATAGGTCTACTCGTATTAATCACCACAAGTATTGTCACAACGGCGGTTGGGCCTGTTATGTAGCAGGTTCAACTTTCAATTTATCAATTAATTTACTATTTATTTAAGGTCACATTTATGAAACACGCTATTCAAACTAAGCTACTTACAGTTGTTACTCTTATTCTGTTGAGTGTGTCGGTATTTTCTCATGAGAATGAGGCTAAGAAACAAACAAATTCGACAATGTTCTCTGGGCTTGAAACACCTGCGGGAAAAACAGTGCTGGCTTTTCATAAAGCCCTCGAAACCGGTGATGCACAAACTGCCCGTAGTTTACTTGCTGATGACGTATTGATACTCGAAGGTAAAGGCGTGGAGAGAAGCGCACAGGAGTATGCAAGTCATCATATGCTCTCTGATATGAAATATTTAAAAGCGATGGCAATAGAGTCTATTGAGCACCACGTTAAGCAATATGATGTTATAGCAACGTCGATATCAAGAAGCAGCGTCAAAGGCAATTACAAAGATAAAAATGTCAACCGAGTAGGCAATGAGACAATAACGCTAGAGAAGCAAGACGATAAATGGAAAATCAAGCACATACATTGGTCTAATTGAGATACTGTCAACTCGTCATAGCCACTTGAACTTGAGCGATAATCATGGCATGAAAAATACCAATATTTATGCTGGGTATCGCTATCCACACCAAATAATCAGTCACGCTGTGTGGCTTTATCACAAATTTACACTTAGCTTCCGTGACATCGAAGAATTGCTATCAGAAAAAAGGTTGGCAATGACGACTTACGGTAAGGTTCGTTACCAACTAAAAACACCCTACCGTGACGGCACCACTCATGTGATCCCACAATATTCCCACAATACGTCTTTGCCCACTTTCAGTGGCCTAGGTTTGACCCAAATACTGTTTACGTTTTATCTCAGTAGGTAACGCGGACGCTGTTGAAGATAACGAGATATTGAATTGGCCATTTCGGCTATAGTCATATTCTCCGAAAAATAGCTGTAGTTTGGTTTGTTCTGAAACAGACATCCTTGCTGTACCTGCAAGTAAAGTTGATTTTCCCGTGCCACCTTGTTCATCATTAGACTCTGATTCCAGTCCTGCACCTACCGCATAGGAGTAGGGTTATTCATGTCACGCTTTTTCAATAACACATCAAGAGTCGGACTTTGAAAGCTTTCTAATCCTATTTTTATGATGCTCGGTTCGGCCAACTCAGGATCCCTAAGCTTAAAATCGATAACGCCTGATGGCCCTGGAAAGTTAAGACCTAATGCGCCGTAGCCAATTTTCACGTTGGTTTGCTCAAGGAAGAAACTGCTGGTTCCTGAGCTTTTTACAAAGTAACTACCATTAACACGGTAGTTACTTGCTGATGACAAGTTAAATCCTCGTACGGACGATTCATTATAAATACCGATGGACTCTTCACCGGTTGTAATACCGAAAGCGTCTTGTGCCTGATTGATGGTATTTTCTTGGGCAAAAATGGTTGTCGTAAAGCTGCCTAGCATGACTGCCAAAAGTAGCGTTGTTTTGTTATACATGGTTACTTATTCTCATCGTCCAAAATTTAACTGACAGTATGAGAACTTGGTATTATTTACTCTATCCGGTTCTTGCTAAATGTCAGATGATTCGATGATTTATAGAGAAGCGTTGTTGCAATAAAGCGATCACATAATCGACTTTGAGATCTATATAGCATCATGAAAAATAAGCTCTAAACACGTTCTGTTGCCCGCTGTTATTGTGCTGACGCCGTGGCGAATTTGCGTGCGGTTAAAACCTCTGGTGCTTTTCTTCAGGCCAAATTGGTTGGGGAATATTAACACTTGGCCTTGTTGCAGTGGCACAACACTCACGCGACTTTGTTGCCGTGGACGATTTTCGACTAAGGTAAATTCGCCACCCTCAAAATCCTGGCCCGGCTCGCTGAGCAACATTTGGGCTTGGAATGGAAAATAATGTTCGCCATATTTGTCTTGGTGCAAACAATTATAGTCACCTTGCTGATAGTTAAGCATTAAGGGGGTTGGCCGCACTTGTCCGGCTGCCGCATTGGTCTGCAAAAACTCACTCAGTTGACCACGCCACACAACGCCTAAATTGGCCAGTTTTGACCAATGGTTCGCTATTGCCACCAGATCGCTATTGAGACTTTCTCGCATGGTTTGAATCACTGGCACTAAAGGGTAATTAAAATACTTATATTCGCCAGATCCATATTGATGGTGCTTCTAAACCGCTGACCATGACCGTACAACTGAGATAACTTCTGACAGGCCTGTGGCTGAAGCATCCTTTGAGTTAGCGAAAAACCATTCTCACCTAGTTGGCTGGCCATATGTTGCCAATTAATGGCCTCAAGCCCCGCGGTAAATTGCTGGATATTTTCACGCATATTGCTGTTTTTCCATGTCCAATAACTGCTGTTTTCTGTCGCTGCCCCAGCGATATCCGCCTAGTTGACCGTCACCTCGTAATACACGGTGACAAGGAATGAGCACAGCCACTTTATTCGCACCGCACGCATTGGCGGCTGCACGGTAAGAAGTGGGAGCGTCAATGCCAGTGGCCACGTCTTTATAGGTGACATGTGCGCCCTCTTTTACGCTGATTAAGAACTTCCACACTCTGAGCTGGAACGCTGTGCCATATAAATCAAGGGGTACATCGGGCTTGGGTCCAGTGCCAGCAATATGTTTTTCTAATGCATGGATCCAGTTATCAAGGTCTGCCGACATTTCTTCTGGTGTGGGCGACAACTCCGCATTAGGAAATTCACTATGCAATGCATGGAATAGCTCGGCGAAATTGTCAGAAAAATATACAAAGCAAACGCCTCTGCTGGTAGCTGCCATAATGATATGGCCAAAGGATGTTTTCCGTAGGGCAAAAGCAATATCTTCGTTTTTACCGCCTTCTTTGTAGGACGAAGGTGTCATTCCTAGACTTTCATTTACTTGCTCATACACTCGACTGGCAGAACCAAATCCAGCTTGATAAATGGCATCAGAAATATCTCCGCCTTGTTTTAGGGATTGTTTGAACATTTGTATGCGTAATGCGTTTTGAAACTGCTTAGGCGATACGCCAAACACCTCTTTGAACTTACGTTGCAAATGAAAAGGACTAATGGCTGATTCTTTGGCTAGCACATCGAGACTCAAGACTTCATTGGCATTTTTCTCTATAAACTGTGCGGTCTGAAATACCCTTTTATTAATGGTCTTTTCGGTTTGCATCGATACACCTATTGGTTCAGATTATTTGTCACCATACTAGTCTACTCATTTTGTGTGATCTGTCCGTTTCTTGCTAATTTTTATTTATTGCCATCGTCATAAAGAATGAGTCATTGCGCAAGAATCGGATCTCTTTTGCTTTTTCATGTGGGTAATATGCAGAAAAACAGGAGAGAAAACATGACATTTCAATTTCATTCTTTAGCCGCAGATCAATTCTCGCACTTGTTTGGACTCAGTGATGAGACCTTATATGACTTAGGTATCGGTGTTTATTATTCAGATGCAATGCCTGGTTATCCCTGTCGAGTCACGTTGGAAAACGCAGCGCTAGGAGAAAAACTATTGTTGTTGAATCATCAACATCTGGCGGTTGATAGTCCTTATCGTTCATCCCACGCAATATTCGTCAAAGATCATGGGGTGAGTAAAGTATGTAAACCTGGCGAAATTCCTGACATAGCGAGAACTTATTTATTGTCTGTTCGGGGGTTTGATGCCCAAGACATGATTGTCGATGCCGATGTTTGTGAGGGCGAAAACATTGAACAACAACTCGCCAAGTTTCTGGCCAATGATGAGGTAACTTACATACACCTACATACAGCCAGACGGGGCTGCTTTCTTGCTGCGGTGTCTAGGAGTAGTTGATCTTTTGGAACTAAGTTTACTGCAGTTCGCTTAATATTTGGATAAAACAGAGCATGAGAAATATAGCTGACTGCATAAACAGACGGTAACCTAGTATCAATACTAAATAAACGCTGGCCTTTGGGTTCATTAAATTAAAAGTGATTAATGATTAAAAATTTTTAGCTGTGAAATGAAGACCGAGGAAAACAGCCACGGTGGACAGGGCATAATAGAAATTCAGAAAGTGTATAAACGGATGACTTTGCTGGTGCTTGGGATTTTGCTTTACGTGTCGTTATGCGGACTGGCTCTTCTATGAGCCTGCATAAACATGCTCGTGACGAAGAGATGTACATCATTGGCGAAGGAGTGATGACTATTGAAAGCGAAGAGAAACGGGTTGGCAAAGGTGACATGATATTAAACAAACCCGACGGCACACATGGCCTTTTAAATGACAGTGACGACGATATCAAGTTGCTAATCATCCAGGCAAGTCTCAAGCAATAACTTTACATTTTCTGAACTGGCGTCACGATTTCTTTGACCATTTGTAATAAAATGGAAACGACTTGCAGTCTTAGCGCAGCAAATATTAGATTAACTACTCGCTCTAAAGAAGGAGGCTTAAAAAACATGCAGAATATGGATTTGTTTGGAGAGCCTGAAGACAAGCCTATTAATGTCATCGATTACGATGGCACCGTGGAATATCATGGTTTGCTCATTCCTTTTCAAGACGCCGATCGCTATTTTGAACAATTGCTAAACAAGATTGAATGGAAAAGTGATGAAGCGAATATTTTTGGTAAACAGATTTTTACCAAACGAAAAGTTGCCTGGTACGGCGAGAAGCCCTTTAGTTATACCTATTCAAATTCGACTAAATTAGCCCTACCCTGGATTGATGAACTTGTCGAACTCAAGAAGATAGTTGAGTCTAAAACAGCCACAACTTTTAACTCCTGTTTACTCAATTTATATCACAATGGCAGCGAAGGTATGGCCTGGCATAGTGATGGAGAAAAGGATTTACAGAAAAATGGCTCAATTGGATCGTTGAGTTTTGGCGCACAGCGGAGGTTCTCATTTAAGCACAAGCGTAACAATGAAAAGGTATCCTTAACATTGCAGCACGGCAGCTTATTAGTGATGAAAGATGAAACCCAAAGCCATTGGTTACACCGATTACCACCCACCAAAGAGGTTCATCCTCCACGTATTAATCTTACTTTCAGGACGATCGTTGAAAAAAGCCAACTATGAACACTAATATCATTAGGGTGCTTTTTACTGTTTTGAATGTAACTGATTTGAATGCCTGAATTCGTTTGCCTTGTGTCTTCTTTATGTCACCAATAAAATGCCAAATTACTTTAGAATAGGCAAACGTCCCCTATGACATTCGTCCTATAAAGCAAAGGAGAGCACAATCTAATGAAAACCATGTTGTGTTCGCTACGTCTGTTTGTTTTGTTTGTGGCTTTGGTTTTTATTGTTAGTACTTCATGTTTTGCTAGCCCATTACGCGTGGTGTCTGAACATTTACCGCCCCATCAGATTGCCGCTAACGGTAAGTTAGTCGACGGGATCTCTTATCACATTATGCGAGAGGTCTTTAACCACACAAGCCATGATGTCGAGATGGAAGCCTTGCCTTGGGCTAGGGCCTATCGTGTGGCTAAAGAACAAGGCAATACGATCATTTTCAACATAGCCAGAACCGCCAACCGAGAAAAGCAGTTTAAGTGGATTGGTAAGATCACCGAGGTTCTTTTCTCTAATTTATTCCGTTGTGATTTAAATTTTTCAGTTGTCGTGCTTTTGATACTTATTACATTACTCAGTCCACATTGCACGTTGTAGCCAATCTATTGGAAAGCCCATATCAGTTATATCAATACTATGGGCTTCAATAAGCGCTTTAAGTTTTTGTTTCCAGTGGTGATTAGGGCTGATTGTATCCATAAAATAGGCGCACATGACTAGCGTATTATATAGCTGCTTGTTAGCCGTAGGATTGAAACTTGTTAGTAGCTTTTCTTCTCCGTTCGTTGGCAGCATCGTTATAAAAGTAAAATCTCGATTCCACAGACGTGAATGGTGAGCACAAATATTTCTGACTGTCGTTATGTGATGCAAAAACGAAGATAGCACTGCTTCTTTTAGTTTATAACTGTCGGCAATATCCATTCTAAGGGCCCTTCTTTCAATGCCATCATAGCTACGAGACAGTCAACCAAAACTCATAACCTCGCAGATTATCCATGTGGCTGGTGTAGGCTCTTTATACTTATACGCTTGCTTTTTGATGTTTTTATCTGATGTTCTGTCTATCTCTTTGAGCAAATTATCAACAAAATCCTTATGCGCAAATTTGCTGGTAAAGGCGTCTTTATTGAGATGAGCATGCGAACCGAATTTCTTAGATAGATGAAAAGCCCATTGAGTCCTGATTGATACTTCAATACGCTCTATGGCATCCAAAAGTAGTAGTCTAAGTTCTCGGTCAAAGACGTATAGATTTAATACTTAGTTAAACGTGGTCCCTGCTTTGAAGGAATGTGTTTTATGATCGTCGATAAATGACCACCAATATGTACCAAGTCGATAATAATTAATATGATTTAAATAAGCGGCAGCGCTCTGTTTGTCTTCAACGTGCAAACCACGCTCAATAAGACGTTCTAACTGTTGTTCGAAGGAAAGGGAATCTTTAGAAAATTGCATGATGTAACTTTTTTTTCGTATTACAGAAAAAATTAACCCCTCGCAGGGCGCTGATCTTACGGATAGCGGGAGGGGTGTTGTTGCGATGTATTATAGGCACGAAACTAAAAATTTCAAGTTTGAATTGAAAATACATATTTACCTTAAAATACCTAGTTCATCCATGCTCATCCAAATTTTTGTTGTCATTCGATGGCTAAACGGATTAATAACTTTGTTAAAAAATTAAAATTAGTGGAAAAGCCTTATTAAAGCAGGGCGGGATCACACTTAAAGTTATAAAAAACCTGCCATTGATCGCATAATGTTATAAAAACTAGGGAACTTTATACCAAATGACCGATCAGATCGCCTAAGTTCACTTACTGTAGCCCGTTTTATGTCATTTTTAGAA
>JAWUWP010000007.1:0-49456 GCA_034111785.1 Paraglaciecola sp. | reverse complement strand
GGTGTATGAACGATGTCGTTTCCTCGGCCGAGAATGTACGTATGGATAATGCTGAGATGCCGCTCATCGAAGCACCATCCAACTACAGCGCTGAAGTCGCCCAGCGCTGGATTTATGCGGATGGTAGCGGCGAAATCGGCGTTATATCCAGCGTAACACAAGCCTTCTGCTCTACCTGCACACGCGCCCGTGTTTCAACTGATGGCAAGTTGTACACTTGCCTATTCGCAGAGTCGGGCCATGATTTACGCGCACTTATGCGTTCAGGTAAGAGCGATACGCAAATTACCAATGCTATAGGGTTGATTTGGAACCAGCGAGAGGATCGGTATTCGGAACTTCGCACAGCAGCGACGACAAAACACAAAAAAGTTGAGATGTCTTATATCGGCGGCTAACAGTTTCGAATAAGGGAATGGCCATTGGTAATGAGTCATTCAAGCAAGAGATAGCAGCATTAAAAGGCAGAAAACAAATTAACAAGAAAAATTAACAAGATACCCATTGTAAGAACCTCAAACAGTAATCACCCAGGCCCCCATAAAAACGCATTTTATCTTAAATCCGAGCGGCTAAATAAGACCCAAGTGACTATGGGTGTGCGGTTATTTCCGTTGTTATCAGGACCCGTTATCAGAACAGTCATTGTAAGACCCTAACGCTGCGGGTTGCGCCGACACAGCTATATTTTCACCACCCCTTGTGAGAAGCTAAACTATAATTTAATTTCTCTCAACGATGGAATATTATAATATGCTCACTTTATATGGCTTTCCCGCCAGTAACTATTACGGTCTGATAAAACATGCTTTGTTATTAAAAGGCATCGATTTTAACGAAGAGCGCACCTATCCCGGACATTCTTCCTATCTAGATAAAAGCCCGATGGGCAAAGTGCCGTGTATTGGTACAGAGCACGGATTTTTATCAGAAACTGCTGCCATTCTTGAGTATATCGAGCACAACTATCCCGACAAGCCAATGCTGCCAAGCGATGCCTATCAAAGAGCAAAAGGCTTTGAATTGATGCGCATTGCCGAACTATATGTGGAGCTGTCTGGTAGACGTTTTTTACCTGAAATACTCATGGGTGCAGCAAAATCAGAATCAAACCGGGCTGTCATGTTACCTGTGCTGGAAAAGGCCTTTGCTTGCTTAGAGAGCATGGGCACCTTTGGCCCGTATTTAATGGGTGAAACCTGCACTCAAACCGATCTTGTGGTGCGATACAGTCTTAAAACTGGGGTTATGGTTGGGGGCAAAATATTTGATGTGGATTTTATGGAAAACACACCCAAACTTCAATTGTGGTGGAACACCATAAGTAACGATCCGATTTCAAAAATAGTCGATACTCAAGCTGAAGAGTCTTTCCCTGAATTCATGGGTGTTTTGCAAAAAACATATGGTAAATAGCCAATCTGCGGGCTAGGGTCAATCACCAAAAAAGCTCTATGCTACTGGCTTTGCTGCGCTTGTGATCAAGCCAGGTGGAGTAGGGCAGCCATAGGCCTTTTACCATGTTAAAGACGACATTTTAGTCGACGCTAGCCAATATCATCGTTAAATCTGCTGCATTGACGAGTGCAAATTTGCGATTGAAAAGTTCACCGCTTTCATCGAAGAACAAGAGTTCGGAGATTTCTGCCTTGTAATTTTGCATCAATTTATCTGTTGCTGGATAGCCTGTGCGTGACACTAAATAGTTCACCGTATCACCAAGCTGCGCCTTAGCATTATTAATTTCAATCGTCTGTTGATTACTCACTACTCGATTGAGATCGTAAATAAAAACCACCGACTTTTTGCCATTGCCAACTTGTTCCAAATCGTTATCGATTGGCGCCGGTAATGACGAGATCAATACAGCAACGAAAACAGCAATGAGTCCAATTATCAGTAGGGTCTTTTTCATAGCGTTTAACTTCTCATTATACTCTACCTAGCATTAGACCAAACTCGAGCTATATCTTAGGCAAATAGGAATAAAAGGGGGCAGGATCTGAGGTGTCCCCACGACATAAACAGGTAAAAACATTAAAATAATTTGGAACATTCACGGTATTGGTAGATCAGTTCAATCGCCAAACATTACTAAAGACCAATACCATAAATGAAGTGGTTATTTTGAAGAATTTCCTTGCCGCTGTCACGCCTAAAATGCATAAAGTTAGACGAGCGTTATTCACAATAACAGTTAACAAGCTACCCATGTTAAAGACTCAACATCCTAATGTAATTATAAGCACCTGATTTTGTTGGTCTAAATGTTTAGCTGTGAGGTGAAGCCGCACTATTGACGACCCCTTGTCGCTAAGCACGACCGTTACTGCTGATATATCGTAGGTCAATTTACCTAAATGAAATTGAGTGGTTCAAAGGATCAGAGACTTAGGAGATAAAAGCACACAATTAACTGGGTAACTGTACGTATTGGTTGCACCTTATTCTACAAGTACGTTGATACGCTAGCCCGGTATTTATAAAGAGCATCCACTGCGGGCTATGGTCAATCACCTGATAAAAAGCACTATGCTATTTGTGATCTGGGCCTTGGCCATGTTGCTTGTAACGGTCATGGGCTAGATTAACGCTTACGGGCTGGCTTGTGATATTCATCTTGGGTCAATGCTTGCCATCTTAAGCCATCAATTTACAGCGCTCGTTTTCGCTGGCCAATCAACATGCCATAGGCACGAAGTATTCACATCCGTTAAATCCATTTCACGCCCTTAGCCATACGTAATAATCATTCATGAAACGATGGTAAACATGTAATCTGTCTATTAAAGTGTGCCAGCCTTAAGTTTACAAAGGCCGTTTGTGACACCCATCAATTACTCTACAAACCAATCATATCAAGGCTTGGCGTTTACCAGTCTAAGATTTGGATTGTTAATTAGATGATAGCCCCCTATAAATCACAGTACACATAAGTGCGCATAATGTATATTATGTTAAATAGGATATTATGAGGTATTAATGAGGCGTACCTTTGTGTTTGTTCAAATTGAGACTGAGATGGGATCTCACTTTTATTTGAAAGTTGTAAACTATGGCCTGCCTAGATTTAAAGTGGGTATCGTAGTTTGAGTCCAAGTACCTTTTAAAAATATTGTGAGATCCCTCTTCAAAATATTTACTAAGCAAATAAAATTTCTGCCTGTTCCAACATCATACTCATATGTCAGAAATTAGGACAAACTACTTAGAGCAACTTCCAGCGTAGCGACCCTCAGACTTAGCTTTGACAATGCCTTCCTTTTGCCGCCTGCTTCAATCTTCATAATCTTTTCTAGCAATATAAATAGTTCTGGTCGTTGAAGCGTAGCTGCAGATTCATTTTCTTCAATAAATACAGATATGCTCAGAGCATGTTCATTAGCAAACAGTAACAATGCATCCTTTGCGCGTCCCGCATCTTGCTCTTTAGTTGTATCTCTTTAGTTGAATTCTATTGATTTGATCCCCACCTTGTTAACAGCAACTTAATGGAGCAACAGTTAGTGCTGGGAAATGTCGCCAAACAAGCATGGATGTTTATAACAGCAATAGCTTTGTGTTCACTGCTTGGGTTGTCAGCCGTGTCATTTTCATCCCACCAAGATGACAACTATGCTCAT
Source organism: Paraglaciecola sp. (assembly GCA_034111785.1). Lineage (GTDB taxonomy): Bacteria > Pseudomonadota > Gammaproteobacteria > Enterobacterales > Alteromonadaceae > Paraglaciecola. The sequence continues at coordinate 45,833 of JAWUWP010000007.1, read as the reverse complement.
TCGGATCCCTATGCAGTTTCACAGGATGCAAGTGATTCGCTTGCGGTTGTCACTGCGATATCAACCGCTGTTAAATTCGAACACTTAAAGCAATTTGCTAAATGGCTACATGTTGGGATGTCACAAACCCCACTACCAGTGCTCAGTTCTGCTGCTCACTTGATCACTGAACCAATTCCTGATCCTTGGTTTGTGTTTTCATCCTTCTCACGATTTCGTTTAGCTGGCTGGAAAGATGCTAGCCTGCAATACAAGATTAAAAACGCCTTCATTTAAAATCTCGAAATTAAATTACAACTCATGATTTTGGTTCTTATAGACCCAGGTCCAATTCGATTTAAACGAGATTTACCCATGAATAAAATAACGATTATTAACACTTTCAAAATGCCCAAGTTGGCATTGATTTTATTGACAATTACATTGATGTCAACCTCAGCTCACTCAAATCAGAAACCTCTGTCATCCGTGCAAATTAAGTCTTTAATGGACGAAACATTTAACGTTATGAAGAGAAACTATATACAGCCAGAAATTGTTCCAGACTTGGTAAAGCTTTTCACAAGTAGATTGAAGCTGGGGCAATATAGTTATTTGCAGTCTGTTGACGAATTTGCCGAAGTTGTCGGTCGAGATTTACGTACTGTGACTGGTGACATTCACTTGAGTCTATTCACTGTCAAACCAGATGAAGCAATGACACCTATCCTGTCCCATCATAATGGAAAGCTTACTTATAACTTTGCATTCGAGGAAATCAAATATCTGCATGGAAACATTGGATACCTAAAGTTTAATAAATTCCACCCCGATGAGCGTGCACGAGATGTGGTGGACGCTGCGTTTAACTTTCTAAAACAAAGTGATGGTATCATTCTAGACTTAAGAGATACTATCGGTGGCTCACCTTGGCTAGTTCAATACATCTTGGGTTATTTTTTCTCCAAGGAAACCCCTCTTTGGGATGTACTCGGTAAAAACGATAAACTTATTGAGTCTATATCAGTCACTGAAGAGGTTCAGCATCATGACTTCGAAAATGAATTTCCCGTATGGATACTGACAAGTAACAATTCAGCTAGCGCAACAGAATTATTCGCTGGTGTTATGCAGGCCAATTCTAAAGCTGTCATTGTAGGAGACATTACCGCAGGGGCAGGTTTTTACGTTGGCGTTAGGCCGATAACAGACGAGTTGGTTTTCCGCATCTCCTTGTCAAAACCTATCATCTTTGCAAACCAAAAAAATTGGGAAAAAATAGGTATAATTCCTGATTTGAAAGTGCCTAGTTTGGATGCGCTTTCATATGCACATGCACTTAGTTTGAAAATCAACTCAACTAAATAGTCAGTTTTAAGTGATGAATGTTCTTAGTCACACTCATCACTTAAGTCATATTTACTTTTTCGGAGATTGCTTTTACACCTTCTAGTGGCAAATCAGTGTTTTTTCCATTACAAGGTTTAAGGTCATTATTGATAGGGGGAAAGCGTCCAGTTTCCCGGTAGCGATACGGTAGGTTATTGATTACCCGTGAATTTGCAACATCGGTTCGCCTTCTAGCCCATCCAGAGCCAGGTGATCCTTGTCACCCTCCTCCACTCATAGGCCCTCAGGTTCAAAAAAAGCTGCCACATCTTGGCTAATGAAGTGAGTAAGACTATTCAGTTCACTCTTTGTGGGGGCTGTATCGGATGACCCATGCATAGAGGATGAATTTGAACAACCTCAGGATGCCTGAAGGATGTTTCTCATCTATACGCGTTTTGGCATAATGTCTTGGGCATATACACCATAGAGGTAGAGCACGTGCTAAATCGGCAGGATAGTCGATTCAGCACCCTCAGCGACTGACCCGTAGGGGCGAAGCATCCAGAAGTGCTTCATGAAAATGGATAGTTAAATTACTTCGGGGTGTCATGCCCTGCCCCATTCGGGGACAGCCTGCGGCTATTGAACATCGCGCTCAGCGATGTTGTCAGCACACAGCCAAATCATTGTTTCAGTGTGACCGCCCCCGTTTATTGACTGATTTAGCTATTACCTTTCATTTCATCTTCATAATTCAACCATATTTCATTTAATGATTTTTCAAACTTTCGTGCGAAACGAGGTGCATCACACAGTGGTGATGCTAAGACCTTATCTCGTAATTCCTTGCGTATTATTGACATTGATGTGAGATCGTTTGCTTTTTGTAAAACAATATCAACATAAGACTTTTTATCTTCAGCAATCCAGTCTGTTAAACCAGCAGTGCTTAGTATACTGACTCCCATTCTTGAGGCATAATTTGCTCCTTGCAAAGTAACAACTGGTACCCCCATCCATAAGCTATCCACTGTAGTGGTGCCTCCTGTATAAGGAAAGGGATCTAATGCTATATCAACTTTATTATAAGCCTCAAAATATTCTTCTCTAGATGTCCGACCTTCAAATATTAAGCGATCCGGACTTATTCCATATTTTTCGAACTTAAGAATAGTTTCTTGTTGAGCGATATTATTCATACCTAGCGCAGCTGATTTTAGGAAAAGTTTAGAGTCTGGTTTTTTATGTAATATCTCAGCCCAAAGAGAAACAACTTCATCGCCCATTTTCTTTAATTGATTGAAGCACCCAAATGTTATGCCTGTATTACTTAGCGCTGGTAGCTTTTTGATTTTTATTTGATTTTTGGGTGGTGTAAAACATAAATACCCCTCATCAAAACGAAGAGGTTTTTCAGTGTAATAACATTCCTGCCCCTTAGGAATAACGAATTCATCACAAAATATGTAATCCATACTTTGTAACCCCGTTGTATTAAAGTAGCCAATCCAACTTGCTTGAATAGGAGCGGGTCTATGCATAAATACTGATAAAGAATTCTGTCCAGTATGGCCTGAAAGATCGATAAGGATATCAATATGATCACTATTAATACGTTCAGCCATTTGAAGGCTATTTAAACCAAAGAGGTTAACCCAATTTAAAGGCATTGCTTGCAATCGTTGTGTAAATTCATCAGCTCTATTATTGGTTGAATATAACGTTACATTTAATTCGTTACGATCTAAGTTTTCTAGAAAGGACTCTAAAAAATAGCAAACAGGATGGTTACGTAAGTCAGCAGAAACAAAGCCTACTTTTAATTTTTCATTCAAATTTCTACTAATATTCAGTGGAAGTTTTTTGATATCTACAGTTTCAAAACGTCTGCCATATTCTTTATGTTTGCTGTATATATCCTCCTTTGACAAAGTAATATCAAGTGTCATGTCTAACAGCATATTACTAAAAGTTTCAGCCGCCATAGGGTTAATTTCAAGAGCTTGGTTATAGTACTTTTGCGCATCATGATTATTTGCTAAATTAGCTGAAGTAGCACCAAGATTATTGTATATAATATAACGCATTTTTTCTGAAGCGTAATTTAAAGCCTGTTTGTAATTATATTGGGCTTCTTTTAAACGCCCTAATTCTAATAATAAGCCACCAAAATTTATATATATAGCTGCTGATGTTGTGTCTAAAGCAAGTGCCTTTTTATAGTATTTCTCTGCATCAATTAAATTACCTAGTGCTCTTTGGATCAATGCGAAATTAGCATATCCCTTTGCGTAATTAGGATTAATTTCTACGGATTTCAAGCAGTAACTTTGAGCATCTTTAATATTATTTAAATGATAAAATACCATGGCTAAATTAGCGTAAATTTCATGATCATTAGGGTCAATAGATAAAGCTTTTTGTAAAGGTTCCATTGCTTCTTGAGGTTTTCTAGTTTTTAGAAAAAAAATACCCATATATTTAAGTGCTGTTGAAGATCTTGGGTACTTTTCTGATAAATGCCGTGAAAATATTACCCCTTCTTCATCTTGATCTGATTCAAACAACTTTTTAAGTTTGGCTATATCGTCATCGCTTGGGTGTGTTTCTTTCTCTTTACTGGAAACATGAGGATTAGTATGGGTTGTTGTTGAATAGCTAATGTTAACATTGCCATATCCACTTTCTTGGTAACCTAAATTTTGTTTTTTCATCGTGTTAAATATGTGCTCTTCGCTAGTTCCTTACGGAAGTGACTTTTTGAGTGATCTAGTGTAAAAAGTTACCATAACAAAGTAGTTTCTAATTAACAAATAAGCTTGTAAATAGGGGGCCGTCAAAACAATCACACCTAGTCTACTCCTGTCGGCTATCTGCTCATTAGGTTTTCATTTGCGGAAACCGAAGTTGATCAGGCGAACCAAAGCACAATGGCAACGTATTGTAGAGCAACCGGCTGTTTGCACCACAGCCGGTTGTGAGTAACTCAATATCCATTTGCAAACCTTGCCTTGGCTTCATCATGACTTTCCCTTGGCGAAGCCAAGACATAACCAACCTAAAGTAACGCCAACTAACTCTGTTGGTCAGTTGGTACAAGCTCAAATAGTCACGGCCAATTGCAGTATTGTCATGCCAACGCGTGAAGCCCCATTATGATTTTCTAGACAGTGTGACCATCTGTGGCTTGCTAAAGTATTAAAATGTCTCGCCGTATGAGTATGTTTGTCGACCCCAGCGCAGTTTATCTACACCCCAAATCGGTAGACTTCATAATGCAATTTAATAGACCGTTAATGTCTGGCGCCTTATTTATCTGTACCGATTGTACCTGCAAAGGCTTGCGCATAGTATATTGGGACAATACTGGTTTAGCCATGTGGAATAAGCGTTTTGAAAAAGCCCCCTTTAAAGGCTCTCGCAGAGCGCAACCTTCAAAGAGTTTAAGCGTACAGCAACGCAACAGCCTATTAGGCGGGTTTGATATTTATGGTCACAAGCTTTCTTTTATGCCTCTGCAGGCTTATAACATTCGATCATAAATAGGGATGATCGATTACGATTTAGTCTAAGTGAAAACAATATCTTAGATATGGTTTGCGGTAAAATTGAGACCATAAAAAAGCCAAACTAGTGTAATCTCGAAATAGATTTTGTCAGTTTATAGTGTTTCAAAATTAACAGGTGAGAAGGCTTTAATAGAATTAAACCCATTTTATTTTGTACAAATTGGGTATTTGGTTTAAAGGTTAAAACTTCCAAATATGATGTTTTAACCTATTAAATAATAAAGTTATAAATGTTGTTTCTGATAAAGTTGGGGCTCATCATTAGTTGTGGAGATCCTTGCGCATTGCTTAAGCCATAGTTCTCACTACGCTATAGCAACAATTAATAACAAAGGTAAAGAATATTTATGAAAGCAACTAAGCTATCTATACCAGATATTATTTTACTCGAGCCTCAAACTTATTCAGATGATAGAGGTTTTTTTTATGAAAGTTATAATCAAAAAAAATTAGATACCTTATTAAATCTAACAAACCCATTTGTTCAAGATAATCATTCTCAATCAAAAAAAGGGGTATTACGTGGTTTACATTATCAATTACCCCCTATGGGTCAAGGGAAGTTAGTCAGGGTAACCCAAGGAGAAGTTTACGACGTTGCCGTTGATATACGTAGAAGCTCGCCAACCTATAAAAAATGGACTGGTCATGTATTATCAGCTGAAAATAAAAAACAACTATGGATACCTGCTGGTTTTGCCCACGCTTATCTTGTTTTAAGTGATACCGCTGAGTTCTTATATAAAACAACTAATTACTATTCTCCTACACATGAGCGAAGCATTATTTATAATGATAAAGAAATTGCAATTGATTGGCCAAAAAACATAACAATCACCTTATCTGATAAAGATAAACTTGGTAAAGAACTATCTGAATCTGAAGTGTTTGACTAACCTTTAGCCTTAAATTCTTATCCACTACATACATTAATACACAAATTATAATAACATTTTTACTGTACAGGCCAGTATAGATGCAACGATTGGTAATGTTCCACAAGGTACTGCCGTATCTAGAGAACAAATAGGAAGTGTATAGGTAGAATAAAACGTCATTTCCATAAAACGACCTTACATGTTGCCTGATATTGCCTTTATTCAAACCGCGACTTTAGGCACTTCACTGTCTTAGACGTTTGTCATTTCCCTTGTAATGCTTTGATTGAACGGGCCACACCTTGCTGCCAATTACACTTGAGTTCGGGTAATAATTGTAACAGCTTATGGTTGTTTAACTGAGAATTAGCCGGTCGTGCAGCTGCAGTAGGATATTGCTCTGTACTGATAGGAAGGACTTCAGGGGCTTGAAATTCAGCATCGTATGACCGCTGTTGCTCAAATATATAGACTGCAAACTGTTGCCAATTGGTTTTTTGATCCCCACTTAGGTGGTACACCCCACTGTTGATTGATTTTTTATTCGGGTTGAGGACATGCAAAATAGTTTCAGCAATATGCGGTGCATACGTTGGAGCCCCCCATTGATCGTCAACCACACTCAGTTGGCTTCTGTCTTTCGCTAAGCGCAGCATTGTTTTTAAGAAATTATTGCCAAATTCACTAAAAACCCAGCTGGTACGTAAAATAATAGCACTAGGGCACTGTGCTAATACTGCCACTTCTCCTGCATATTTTGTTTTACCGTAAACACCTAAGGGGCTGACGGGGTCATTTTCTGCATAAGGCGCAGAGGATCGGCCATTAAAAACATAATCGGTGGAAATATGCACAAAAGTTAACTGTTGTTGATGGCAGTGTTGCGCTAATAATTTAGGGCCGTATTCATTGATTAGGCGCGCCAATTCAGGCTCTGATTCTGCGCGATCCACAGAGGTATAAGCCGCGGTATTAACCACGGCATTAAAGCTATTTTGTTGAAAAAAACGGGTGATTTTTTCTGGTTGTGTAATATCTAAGCGCGTTCGGTCGGCAAAGACTAATTCTATCCCTAGTGATTTTGAGAGGGGTATACTGGATTTAAAAGCTTGCCCCAGTTGGCCATCGGCACCAGTAATAAGGACTCTCATATTATTTTTTCATCTGAGTATTACACTCAATATATAACCGAGTGTTAGCAATAAAAAGAGCCTGTTCCATCTTGTTCCTTTAAGACTAGTCGTTTATAAGGTTATTTCCTAAGAGCATATCACTGATCATGTCTGTAGGTGCAATGGCTCATCTTGGCAAGATAAGCGCAGCGCTAAGGATCCGAGTCATGAGTCGTGCATCCTAAGGTGTCGCGTTAAGCGTTAACAGGGGCGCACATAGGCTCAGTATTGAGCGGCGAAACCTACACCCTAGTTGATGCTATGCACAGACAACATTGTTGCGGCCTTTCATTTTTGCGTCGTATAAGCTTTGATCACATTGGGACATCCAGGCCTTTGGGGTGTTATGGCCTTTTAATTCGCACACACCAATGCTTGCCGTCACCTTGTGATTAGGTATAAAGTCATATTTTTCAATGGATTGACGCAGCCGCTCAGCAACCACTTCACTATTTGAAGTATCTAATCCATTTAACAATACTAAGAATTCTTCGCCACCAATACGAAATATGATGTCAGGGGAACTGAAGGTATTTTGCATTAAAGTAGACGCTTGCTTAAGTACGTCATCGCCAGTGGCATTACCAAAAATGTCATTAACATTTTTAAAGTGATCAATGTCAATCATTAACAGTGTCATAGACGTTTTGTATCTGCGATTAAGATGAATTGCCTGTTCAAGACTTTGATCGAGTAACCAGCGATTATTGAGACCTGTTAATGAATCGGTATTGCACAGCTTGGTCAGCGAAAGCTGCTGACTTTCTATTTCTTTGATACACATAAAAACAAAGCCGCTGGTGCCAATCAATACCATATAAAACCGAGTGAATTCGTTTATTGCCATTGCATTAAAGGATATGGGTAATATAGCCACTAAAAAGACAGCATTTATCGCCGCAGAAAATCGTAATGGCAAGACAAAATACAATACAAATATTGCTGGAAAAGACCAAAATGAAGCGGCGACACCTAATTTATAGAGTGCAAAAGCAGAGATGAAGGTAATAACTGGAGCTATACCAAAGAGACTCAGTGCTAGACTATATTCGTTTTGGTGACATAGATATGCCGCACGTAAGTAAAGACAAACAAGAGAAAAAATGCATAGCGCCAGCCAATAATTTTCTTGATAAATATTACTAATAACAAAGGGGGCGATAATCACAGCAGATACTAATGCAATGCTTTTAGTTGACTTGATTACAAAATTTGGGACTGTATGGATAGATGTATTTTCTCTGATTGTGTTAGCCTTCAAAAAACAACTTCGACCTTAAAGTTAACCTATTAGTAACGAAAATGCCATTCACGTCACATACAGGCGTATAGATATTCCATTAATCAAACACGGCTAACGCAAGACCGCTCAATAATCTATCATGTTAGAGGGCTTGACTAAGCGCAATACCTACGACAAATCGTGTTTACCTGTAGGTATTTTCGATTAAGTTCTCGCCATAACCACTGAATGCTGTGGCCCCCCCCTAAGCGTCTCCCACAACAGAAAGGTAAAACTACATTCCAAATTATCTCACTCATAAACCATCTCCCACTATCAACCTACTATTGTCGTTGAGTGGCACTTTAAAGCTCATTTGCCCCTTTGTTCTCGTTCCGTGTAGCTTATATTTAATGAACTGTTGTATTCTGATCTGGTATTGGCATAGTTTACTGCTGGGGGCTGTAGGGAATATGATTGAGGACACAGGGTGTTTTTTTGATATTTGAGATGGTGACAATAACAACCTCTTATCCTTGCACCCTAACTCACGGTTAGCCTGGTGAGCATGTTTAACCTCTGTTGGCCTAGGTGGCTTGAAGATCAGCAGTTAAGGGTTGTAATCAGCCTGAAAAACACGGAGCAACAGCCAATGATAAGTGCAAGATCAATCAGTTATTGCGCCGTTCAGACTGCTTAATTTATTACAATAGTGGTGTTATTGCCATTGCCTGAAATAATAATAACGGGTCCCCCGCTACCATCATCTGTGGGTAGTACTGGTAATGTTGGACTGGTTTTAATGAGATCTAACAACTTTTTGCCACGTGATAAGGGATCTCCCATGAGATCAATTCAACAGTCTCTATATCTGGATCGGTCAGTATGATGCGATCTCCTAACTCAGTTTCTATTGCAACAGTCTTGCTGATAGTTGCAACTGAATACCTAGGTTTATTATTGTTAGCCAGATTGGTATCATCTTTAGTTCTGGCTGCCATTGTATTCTCCCTAATAATTTCTGGCTTATCCCTTTAGCAGTCAGCAAGTTACAGGCGACTGGTTTTTGTCCCCCATCATGCGGGTTATGCTATCATTTTCTTTTCACTGAATACTGCTGAGCTCCTTGGAGAACTGGTGGTTCAAACCAATTATCGGATTAAAGATGACTATAGGTGTAGGCGGCTCGACTGCAGAACAAGAATTAGCAAAATTGTCAGACATGACACTGGATATGCAAAACATCAGTGTTAAAGAGATCCAACAACGTCAAGCACAAGCTTGTGCCTTGATGCAGGCTCACAGCATTGATGCCTTATATCTAAATGCCGGAACTAATCTTTTATATTTCAGCGGTTTAAAATGGTACGCCAGTGAACGTATGGTTGGCGCACTGTTAACCGCAGAAGGAGAGCTATTGTATATCGCCCCCGCATTTGAGCAAAACTCACTTACGGACTTTATGCGCATCGATGCGCCTTTTTACGGTTGGCAAGAGCATGAATGCCCTTACCTACTGCTGGCTGAGATACTGACTAATAAAGGGCTAAGCAGCGGTAAGTTGGCGGTAGATCCCTCCACGCCTTTTTTTGTGGTGGATGGTATCGCCAAAGCGGCGACTCGTTTCGAGTTGGTAAATGGCGACCAGATCACCTCGGTCTGCCGCCAGCAAAAGTCCAAGGCCGAGTTGGCATTGATGCAACGCGCTAAAAATATGACTATGGCAGTACATAAAGCGGCGGCGGCCATATTATATGAAGGTATATCGACCCTAGAGGTGACACAGTTTATTCATCAGGCTCACAAGAAAGTGGGCGCGTCTGGATCTTCTTTTTGTATAGTGCTATTTGGTCTAGCCTCTAGCTTCCCCCATGGTGTAAAGGATCCACAAATATTAAAGAACAACGACTGGGTGTTGATTGATACGGGTTGTTTGTTGTTCGGTTACAATTCCGATATTACCCGCAGTTATGCCTTCGGGCAAAGCACCCAGCGCCAGCGCTTCGCTTGGCAGTGTGAAAAACAGGCGCAAATAGCGGCCTTCGACGCAGCTCAACTGGGCCGCCCTTGTGAAGCGGCAGACTTTGCGGCTCGCGCCTCACTGACTGCACAAGGCTTTGGACCTGAGTATCAAACCCCAGGCTTGCCCCATCGTACTGGACATGGCTGTGGCTTGGATATTCACGAAGCCCCTTATTTAGTAAAGGGCGACCAGACCCCTTTGCAGGTGGGCATGGTCTTTTCGAACGAACCTATGTTGGTGTTGCCTGGAGAATTTGGGGTGCGCTTGGAAGATCATTTTTACATGACCGAAAATGGCCCTAAATGGTTTACCACGCCAAGTCATTCTGTGGATGATCCCTTTGGCTAGGGAATGTCATTGTGTGATGGTAATGATTACTCCTGTAGACAAGGCTCCCCCCTGGTAAAGTTAACATGACGCGTGATATCCCAATGTTTGATGTCAACGTTGCTAGCTAGCAACGGCCTTTATTTGCAAAGGATAATATTAATGCCTTATACATCCAATTATATTGACCGCTGTGGCGAGCACAGCCGTTTATGACTATTTGGGTGTTGCTGCTTGGACCTTTTTTGCACAACAATAGCAATTCAGCATAACTATGATTACCATGGGCCATGCTTCAACTGGAATTTTGAATTCGATATGGAAATATTTTTTATTCTATTAGCTTTTGCCTTTGGTTTGGCTATGAAGTTAATTAACTTGCCACCCTTGATTGGTTATCTCATTGCGGGTTTTGTATTAAATTATTCTGGTTTTGAGTCAACGGACAACTTAGATAGCATTGCTGCATTAGGCATTACCTTAATGCTGTTTACCATAGGCTTAAAACTCAATGTCCGTGATTTGTTTAAGAACGAAGTGTGGTTAGGCAGTATTAGCCATTCCATAATCTGGGTGACCTTGGCTAATATAGTGTTGATCGCTTTTGCTTGGTTAGGTTTGAGTATCTTTGCCCAGCTCGACTGGATGACTCAAACAGCATTAGCCTTTGCACTCAGTTTTAGTAGCACAGTGTGTATTGTAAAAATACTAGAAGAAAGTGGCGAGATTAAAACTCGACACGGCAAATTGGCCATTGGTATCTTAGTCATACAAGACATAGTCGCGGTGTTGTTTTTAGTGATAGCCACAGGTAAAACGCCATCAGTCTGGGCGCCGTTATTGCTGTTATTGTTCTTTGTGAAACCACTCTGGTCAAAAGTCATCGAGCGTGTGGGTCACGGCGAACTCTTGGTACTGTCTGGGTTTATTTTGGCGTTTGGCGGCTATGAGTTATTCGAAGCGGTAGGCATAAAAGGTGACTTGGGTGCCTTATTGGTCGGCATGATCATCGCCAGCCATGTTAAAGCGTCAGAGATGTCCAAGGCCCTAATGAGCTTTAAAGATATATTTTTAATCGGCTTTTTCTTATCCATAGGTTTTAGCGCCCTACCCAGTCTTGAATTGATGATGGCGGCTTTAGTGTTATGCCTACTAATACCTGTCAAGTTCATGCTATTTTTCAAGTTATTTACCCTGTTGAAATTACGAGCCAGAACCAGTTATTTGGCCAGCTTAGTATTATCCAATTATAGCGAATTTGGCTTAATAGTCATGGCGGTGGCAGTGGGCCTAGGATGGATTGACGCCCAATGGTTAGTCGTCTTAGCCCTAGCGGTGTCTTTTTCGTTTGTGGTCACAAGCTTTGCTTATAAAAGCTCCCACAACCAATACAATCGATTTAAAACCCAGCTTAAAACCTTAGAAAAACCTAATAGGCTAAAAGAAGATATCTATGTTCAGCCTACTGGCGCTGAGGTGATTGTATTAGGTTTGGGCCGAGTCGGGAGAGGCGCTTACAACGCATTAAATAGTATCAAGGGCGATAAAGTATGGGGGATGGACGCCGATCTGGAGCGTATTTGTCGTTTAAAAGAGGCGGGGTTTCAAGTATTAGTTGGCGATGGTGAAGATGTGGATCTATGGGAAAATATGGATCTAAGCCAAATTCAGCTAATTTTGTTGGCCCTGCCTTCGACTGAAGATATTTCCAACATCGCTGAGCAATTACAACATGCTAATTACACCGGTAAGATAGCAGCCATCGCCCGATATGAAGATGAAATACAACCCTTAATCGATGCGGGGTCTGATAAAGTGTTCAACTTCTTTACCGAAGCGGGCACCGGTTTCGCTGAAGAAAGTTTACAGCTTATCGAGACTAACAATAAGCCTTAATGCAGATAGTAACGAGAATTATTATTATTATCTATCGCTTTGTTTTTTAAGGTTTTTTTGTGGTTTTTGTGGTGTTTATAAATCCTTAAGGTTATACTTGTTTGGTCGCAGTTTATCCTTAAGAGTTATCATAAAATGAAAGGCAGCAAAACCGTTCTAAGTGCGTTAAATGAGGTGCTTACCTATGAGCTTACCTCAATCAATCAATTTTTCTTGCATGCGCGTATGTCCAAAAACTGGGGATTAACGGGTTTAAACAATAGTGCTTACAAGAAATCCATTAAAGATATGAAACAAGCGGATACCTTAATTGAAAGGATCTTATTTCTTGAGGGCCTACCCAACTTACAAATGTTAGGTAAGTTAATGATTGGCGAGAACACCGAAGAAATGCTGGAATGTGATATGCAGTTTCAGTTGGGCCAAGTTCCATTGTTAAAAAACGTTATTGCTTTGTGTGAGCAGGAACAAGATTTTGTGTCTAGGGATATGCTGAAGTCTATATTAAGCGTTGAAGAAGACTATATCGATTGGATAGAAACTCAACAACATCAAGTAACCACTATGGGTATCGAAAATTATCTACAATCCCAAGTACAAGGAGATTAGTATGCAAGGTAAACAAGTCATAATCGACCAACTCAACGCCCTACTCGCTTTTGAGTTAGCAGCGATGGATCAATATTTTGTGCATTCAGAAATGTACCAAGATTGGGGCCTAACTAAATTATATGATCGTATCTCTCACGAGTTTGATGATGAAAAAGGACACGCCCAGAAGCTGATTGAACGCATGTTGTTTTTGCAAGGTGTACCGAACATGGTTAACCGCGACGGATTAATGATCGGTAGTGATGTGCCAAGTATGCTCGAGAGTGATCTACGAGTAGAGTATGCGGTGGCTGCGGCCCTTAAAACGACTATTGCTTTATGTGAAAAACATCAAGACTTCGTCACCAGAGACATGCTGATGATATTGTTGGAAGATACCGAAATGGATCATGCACATTGGCTGGAGCAGCAATTGGGATTAATCGCACGATTGGGTTTACCTAACTACTTGCAGTCACAGCTCTAAGTCTGCAAAGACGGTTGCTATATAGAGCGGCCTGTATTGAAATTAAAAAACCAAGAATCGGTGGCTATATTTTCCTGATGTCCTTGGATAATTAGCTGCCATTTCATATTGGGCTCACTGCAAGAGCCCAAAAAAAATGTGGCATTGTAGTAAATATGGCCGTCTTTGATAAATTGCTTATCTACCATGATGGGTGTTCTTCCCATGTACATGTTGACACCTTGCACCCACATTGTATTAATTGTAAAACCTTCGGGCACTGTCACTAATAATAAGGTTTCTTCTTCTAATACGATAGGTTCTAGAAGTTGCACAGAAACCCTTTGCTCACCTGCGGCCAAATTACAGGCTGTTAATCCATCGAGAGTACATTGTTTACCTAAGGTTAAAGTGGAGCTTGGATCCCCTCTAAAATATGCCCCAACTAATACCAATAATGCTATTGCGGGTAATAACAATCTTTTATATGCTGAGGTATTAAACATGCTAAATATGCACCTTTTAAAAAATTCATTTTAAACGAAAATCATAACGAAGACCTTAATTCGATACATTTATTTATATCTATTAGTCGCTAATATTTGTTAGGTTATTTTGCAAAATTAAGGTTAATATTACCAGCTACATCCTTTATAACCCAGAGCTTCTAGAGTTGTTTGTCAGTTGTAAATTTTCGGTAAATTGTTTGTTAATAAAGTGGAAGATTCATTAAATGAGTAACGCTACACAGGTACATCCCGAGTACAATTATAAAGTAGTTCGTCAATTCGCGGTCATGGCTGTGTTTTGGGGGATAGTTGGCATGGCAGTGGGTGTGTTGCTCGCCGCTCAACTATATTGGCCAGCACTGAATTTTGATACCCCTTGGTTGACCTTTTCTCGGTTAAGGCCATTACATACCAATTCTGTTATTTTTGCATTTGGTGGCTGCGCTCTATTTGCTACGTCTTTGTACGTGGTACAACGTACTTCATACGTACGTTTATTTAGCGACAAACTGGCTTCATTTATGTTTTGGGGTTGGCAGTTGGTCATAGTGTTGGCTGTGATTACCCTGCCTATGGGCCTGACCAGTACTAAAGAATATGGTGAGCTTGAATGGCCGATAGATATATTGATCACCTTAGTGTGGCTGTCCTATATCATTAATTTCTTTGGTACTATGATCATCAGGAAGGTCTCTCATATCTATGTGGCCAACTGGTTCTTTGGCGCCTTTATGTTGACCGTGTTGGTATTGCATATTGCTAACAGTATGGCCATTCCCGTTTCTTTAACTAAATCCTATTCTATCTACGCCGGTGCCGTCGATGCCATGATCCAATGGTGGTACGGGCACAACGCCGTGGGTTTCTTCCTCACCGCTGGGTTTCTTGGCATGATGTATTATTTTGTGCCCAAGCAAGCCGGTCGTCCGGTCTACTCTTATCGTTTGTCAGTGGTGCATTTTTGGGCGTTAATTTCACTGTATATCTGGGCCGGCCCCCATCACCTGCATTACACTGCCCTGCCCGATTGGACTCAATCATTAGGCATGGTCATGTCTATTATCTTATTTGTGCCTTCTTGGGGAGGCATGATAAACGGTATTATGACCCTATCAGGTGCTTGGCATAAATTGCGCACCGATCCTATTTTGCGCTTCTTAGTGGTGTCTTTATCCTTCTATGGCATGTCGACATTTGAAGGACCTATGATGGCCATTAAAACCGTAAATGCCTTATCTCATTATACGGATTGGACTATAGGGCATGTACATTCTGGCGCATTAGGTTGGGTGGCGATGGTCTCTATTGGCTCAATTTATCATCTAATTCCGGTGTTATTCGATAAACCCAGAATGTATAGCATACGGCTGATTAACATCCATTTTTGGTTTGCAACTTCAGGTGTGGTGTTGTACATAGTCGCAATGTGGATGTCTGGAGTATTACAAGGATTAATGTGGCGGGCTATTAATGCAGATGGCACCTTAACCTACAGTTTTGTTGAGTCATTAGAAGCCTCAAAACCTTTCTATTTACTGAGGTTTGTGGGGGGGGTACTAGTGGTGATCGGGATGTTGATCATGGCTTATAATTGCTATAAAACCATCAGAACTGACGACAAAGAACTGGCTCTAGAGCCTGAAGCACAACCGGTTTAAGTAGGTCAAATAATGAAAAATGCGCATGAGTTAATCGAAAAAAACGTAGGCTTACTGACTGTATTAATACTAGTCGCTATTAGTTTAGGGGGGATGGCCCAGATCACTCCACTGATGTATCAACAACAGACCATGGCACCCGTTGATGGGCTAGAGCCTTACACCGCCTTACAAATGGAAGGCCGCGATATATATATCAGGGAAGGATGTGTGGGTTGTCACAGTCAAATGATCCGTCCATTTCGCGCCGAAACCGAACGTTATGGTCATTATTCAGTGGCAGGCGAGTCGGTATGGGAACACCCGTTTTTATGGGGCTCTAAACGCACTGGACCAGATTTAGCCAGAGTGGGTGGAAGATACAGCGATGATTGGCACCAGGTGCATTTGATTAATCCAAGGCATGTGGTACCAGAGTCAAATATGCCCGGTTTTCCTTGGCTGATGGAAAATACCTTAGATGGCAAATTAACCGCCAAAAAACTGCAAATATTTAGAGATTTTGGTGTCCCATATACCGATGAAGATATCGCTGGCGCCAAACAAGCCGTGCAAGGTAAAACAGAAATGCAGGCTTTAATCGCCTACTTACAGTCACTTGGCACGGCGTTGAAATAATATGGATTATGCAATCAGTGGCAGTATTTATACTGTAGTAGTATTTGTGTGTTTTATTGGCATAGTGATTTGGGCCTATAGCAAAAAGTCAAAAACAGGTTTTGATGAAGCGGCGCAAATAATATTTGACGAACAGCCTCAGAGTAAAAAGCAGGAGTCTAAGATAGATGAGTAGTTTTTGGAGTATATGGATCTCCGTTATTACATTAGGGTCGATCCTAGGCTGTTATCTGTTGCTGCGTTGGTGTTTAGCCAATAAAACTGGAGTAGCAGAAGGTGACGATATGCATCATGAATTTGATGGCATAATCGAATTGAATAACCAGTTACCTAAATGGTGGACGATCCTGTTTTATATTTGTATTGTCTGGGGATTAATCTACCTGGTGTTATACCCGGGGCTAGGTAATTATAAAGGTGTCCTAAACTGGCAGAGTTCCAATCAAAACATTCGCTCTCTTGCCGAGTCTGAAGCGGCGGTACTGGCATTGAAATCAAACGGTATTATCAGTCAGTACGATCGTGAAGTGGCGTCAGCAAATGAATTATTTGCGCCGATTTTCGAGGCATATTACCAACGTCCCATCCCCGAACTGGCCAAAGACAGCGAAGCATTAAAAGTCGGCCAACGTCTATTTAGCCAAAATTGTTCCCAATGCCACGGCTCAGATGCACGTGGTCAAAGAGGCTTTCCGAACTTGGCGGATAAAGATTGGTTATATGGCGGCTCACCACAGAATATCACCGACTCGCTAATTTATGGCAGAAACGCCATGATGCCCGGCTGGATAGACTCAATGGGAGAGCAAGGCATTAAAGAAGTGGTAGCTTATACTTTGAGTTTAAGTAACAGAACGGACTTAGAACCCCAATTAGTTGAAGCCGGTAAAGCTAGGTTTACCACTTGTGCGGCTTGTCATGGGCCTGATGGCAAAGGCAATCAACTAATAGGCGCACCTAACTTAACGGACCAGATATGGTTGTATGGAGGCACAAAAAAAGCCGTTACTGCCACCCTCACCCATGGGCGAAACGGTGTGATGCCCGCATTTAAAGATACCCTTGGCGAGAAGAAAGTGCATTTGGTGGCTGCCTACGTATACAGTCTGTCGCTAGATAAATAGCCGTTCAGTCAATTTTATAAGGCCTCGCAAGATGCGGGGCCTTTCTTTATCCTCACCTTATAAAAACAGGTTAATATGCAGCCCACAAATACAAAAGTTTGGTACAAACAATTCTGGCCTTGGTTTCTAATTTTTGTGCCTTTTAGCTCCATGGTGCTTAGCTTTACTATGATGACCTTAGCCTTTACTGGCGAAGACAGCATGGTGATTGATGATTATTACAAGGAAGGCCGTGGGATCAATATTAAACTACAAAAAATTGAAAACGCCAAAGCCCTAAATATTGTCACTTCTGCACTGATCACCGCACAAGGCATTGAAGTAAGTTTTTTGAGTGGTCAACCTGAAGATGGTCGGGCCCTGACCTTAGATTTTTTCCATTCTACCCAAAAACATAAGGATTTTGCGGTGACCTTGCTGCGCGACGCCAATGGCATTTACCGGGCTCCCTTGCAGCGAGATATACCAGGGAAATGGAAATTGAGTTTGCACCCTGTTAATTCTCCCTGGAAAATCCAAAAAGTGGTGCATCTGCCCAAAGACCAGCCCTTTGAGTTAAAGCCTTAGTCGAATGCCTAATGCATGTTTTCATTGTGGATTAGACAACGCTAGCATTAAATCCTACCACAGCACTGTGCTGGGCAAGACTCGAGAGTTTTGTTGCCCAGGCTGCCTGGCAGTGGCATCGGCCATAGTGGAGAATGGGCTTGAAGACTATTATCACTATCGAAGTGAATTTGCCGAGAAAGCCACAGAATATCAATCCGACCTATTACCCAGCCTTTCCATCTTCGATGATGATAATATCGTTAATGAGTTTATTACTGTGGGTGAAAACCACAAAGAAATTCAGTTAAGTATCAGTGGTATCACCTGCGCCGCTTGTGGCTGGCTAATAGAAAAACAACTCACTAAGTTAACTGGCGTGGTCAAAGTTGGGGTTAATGTATCGGCTCGACGGGCTAGCGTAAGCTGGGATGCAACTCGAGTAAAACTAAGTCAAATTCTGCAATATATTGAAAAAATTGGCTATCACGGCAAGCCTTTTCAAGTCGAACAACATGAGGCCGATTACCGCCTCGAAAATAAAAGATTTCTGAAGAAACTGGGACTGTCTGGCTTGATGACTATGCAAGTCATGATGTTAAATATAGGGCTGTTTTTTGATCTGTTTGGTCATATAGATAACCAAACCAAACAATATTTTAACTGGCTAAGTCTTTGTCTATCCACACCTGTTATGTTTTATTCGGCCTCGGAATTTTATAGTGGTGCTATGCGAGGTCTCAAAGCCCATACTGTGAATATGGATCTGCCCATTAGTTTGGCCTTGTTTATTACTTATATTTCAGGGATCTTCGCCACTGCCCAGAATACCGGTCAAACCTATTTCGAATCTCTGTGTATGTTTGTGTTTCTACTGCTTATTAGTCGGTATTTAGAGCACAGTGCTCGCTATAAGGCCAGCCAAGCCTCGGCTAATATGCTCGAATATATGCCCAGCACAGCCACCTTAATTGAAAATGAAACACTAGTGCCAATCTTAGCTAAGGCACTTAAGGTCGACCAACTAGTGTTAGTCAAAGCCGGCGAGCTGGTACCTGTGGATGGCGTGATCATTGAGGGCCAAGGTCAACTTGACCAAGCCATGTTAACCGGGGAATTTGCCTTAGTCAGCAAGTTCCAAGGTGACAGTGTATTGGCCGGTAGTTTGAATCAACAAGGCACCCTAAAAATACAAGTCACTGCCAGCCTGCAGCATTCAACCTTGAGCCAGATAAGTCAGTTGCAAACTCAAGCTATGAGCAGCAAGCCGAGGATCGCCAGTTTGGCCGACCGCTTTTCCCAATATTTTGTGGTGGCGGTGTTAATCATCGCCATTAGCAGTTATCTAGTTTGGCTGCAAATCGATGCTTCACAAGCGCTCTGGGTATTGGTGGCGATATTGATTGCCACCTGCCCTTGCGCTTTGGGGCTTGCCACTCCTTCAGCCTTATCTTGCGCCATTGCCAATTTAAACAGTAAAGGCATACTGTTAAAACGTGCCGACTCATTAGAACAATTGGCCAAGGTGGATTGGATCGGCCTAGATAAAACCGGTACCCTAACGCAGGGTCAGTTCACTGTAGAAAAATGTATTAACCAAACTGCAGCTCCAGATAAAGATTGGCTAGAATTAGCCGCCAGCTTAGAGCAATATTCATCACACCCCATTGCGCAGGCTTTTAAACCCTATGCTATTAGCCACACTGTGTCTGACTTTACCAGTGACATGGGCAAAGGACTCAGTGGGGTGATCAGTGGGCTAACCTACAAACTCGGCGCTGCCAACTATATGGATTTTGAGATCCCCACTAATATGGTCCAATGCAATGTGTTTTTGCAGTCGCAACACAGCTTGCTCTGTGGTTTTGTGCTAACAGATCAACTCAGAAAAAATGTCATAGGCCTGATTGCGGGGCTTAGCCCCAAACATATTAACCTTATCAGTGGGGATAGCACTGCTGTGGTGGCAGGTTTTGCCAAACAATTAGGGATCCCAGATTGGTATGCCCAACAGACACCCCAAAACAAGTTATCTATTATTCAGCAGGCTCAGTCCCAACAACATGTGGTATTAATGGTCGGCGATGGGATCAACGATGGCCCAGTGTTAGCTCAAGCGGATGTGTCAGTCACATTAGGAGCCGGTTCAGATTTAGCCAAATCATCTGCCGATATAGTATTGCTTGATAATGGACTAGAAAAATTGCAATTACTTTTTAGTGTGGCATACAGATGTAACACAAAAATAAAACAAAACATCAGTTGGGCCTTAGCTTATAATTTACTGATATTACCCTTAGCGGTAACCGGAGTGCTTAGTCCTTGGATGGCTGTACTGGGAATGTCGCTAAGCTCGTTAATAGTAGTGGTTAATTCCACTCGCCTGTTAAAATAGAGAGACTATCATTGAGCAGTATTTACGTGTTGATCCCCATAGCTATTTTATTGGTCTGTATTGCCATAGGTGTGTTCTTCTGGGCGGTAAGATCCAATCAGTTTGAAGATTTGGAACGTCAAGGTAGCAGTATTCTCTTTGACGATGACTTACCTAAAAAACCTAAAGCCCAAGGTAATTCAGATCGACCAATAGATGAATGACTTTAATTTTTTTGCCGCCATGTTAGTCGGTATGGCGGGTGGCATTCATTGTGTTGGCATGTGTGGTGGCATAGTGGGCGCTTTTTCATATGCCGTGCCAAAAGAAAAATCACTGCTGCCCTATACCTTGGCCTACAACTTTGGGCGTATTATCAGTTACAGCATAGCCGGGGCCATAACGGGCTGGGCTGGACAAATATTTTCTCGCCAAGTGGATCAAGGACTGATCGTATTACAATTTGTTAGTAGCCTGTTTCTGCTTATTTTGGGTCTGTATATTGCGGGGTGGTGGTTTGGTTTAAGGAAAATCGAACAATTTGGTACCCTGTTATGGCAGCATTTACAGCCTTTATCAAAAAGATTTATTCCCTTTAAAAGCCCCTTACATGCCCTGCCCTATGGCATGATTTGGGGATGGCTGCCCTGTGGTTTAGTGTATTCTATGTTAACTTGGTCCTTAGCCGGTGGCAGCGCCCAAAATGGTGCGCTGATCATGGCGGGCTTTGGACTGGGTACCTTGCCGATCATGTTATTAATGGCCGCTGGCTTTGATGGGATAAAACAAGGATTACAACAACCTGTGGTACAAAAAATGATGGGGTTGTTGTTAGTCTTCTTTGCTTTATTTCAACTTTATCAAGTGATTGAACGCTCTATCCACTAAGTGCTAGTCTATGTTGCCGCTATGTTACCGCTATGATGGCCTTGAACCTTGTAAACAACCTATCAGTGGGGGCCATGCTATTGGCGTGATTGGCAATAGTCGCATAAGATTGTATTGTACTAGCCTATAGTTAATTCTATCTGGAGGTAACTTGTGACCTACAACAAAATTCTGGCCGTTATTGAACCTGGTAGCGAACAGCAAAAATCATTATCCAGGGCTGCCGAAATCGCACGAATTGATGGCGCCACTATTACTGCCTTGTTAACTATCTATGACTTCTCTTACGAAATGACCACTATGTTATCCATGGACGAGCGTCAAAACATGCGTCAAGCCGTAATAGATGATCGAAGCCATTGGTTAAAAAACTTAGTAGACCAACACTTTACCTTTAAAGATGTGCAGATAGACATAAAAATAGTCTGGCATAACCGACCTTATGAAAGCATCATTCATGAGGTGATAGATAATGGCTATGATCTTATCGTCAAAGGTACGCAGCAACACGACAGCCTAAAATCGGTGATCTTTACCCCAACAGATTGGCATATCATGCGCAAAGCGCCAGTGCCTGTGTTACTGGTAAAAGAGCATGATTGGCCAATAGGTGGGCAGATTATTGCAGCGATAAATGTGGGCGTTGAGCAAGATGACCATATCTCTATGAATGAAGAAATTACTAAACAAGCATTACATTTTGCCGAAAAATTAAATTCGAATGTGCATTTGGTGAATGCTTGCCCAGGCACACCGGTCAATATTGTTATTGAAATACCTGAATTTGATCCCCGTCACTACGATGAAGCGGCGATAAAACACCATAACGACTGTATGCAAGCCCACGCCAAAAAGCACAAAATTCAAGCCGATAGTTGTCATGTGGATATAGGACTGCCAGAAGATATCATTCCTCATTATGCCCATAAACTCGATGCAGAATTAGTCGTATTGGGCACCATTGGACGCCAGGGTATTTCGGCGGCCCTAATAGGTAATACTGCTGAGCATGTGATCGACCAACTCAATTGTGATGTGTTAGCCATAAAACCCGCGGGCTTTGTATCGCCCATTAAATGCTAGTGTTGACTCAGTCCAGTTAAGAGTGATTGCCGATAGGCACGATAGGCAGGTATAAAAGCCAATAAGATAGCAGCCAGTACCGCATATAATATATATTGTGCGGCATCTCTTATATCCACAAAAGGACTAATATACAAAGCGAACTCGCTCTGTAATATAGGTTGTGCAAGCATTAATAATAAGGTGATCCCCGCATAACCTATCAGTGCCCCCACTAACGCTAACAATAAGGCTTCAAACAGCAGCAGACCAATAATAATCCCTGCTTTAGCACCCAGCGCCCTTAAGACTGCTAACTCTCTTTGACGCTCTTGCATCGAAGCTAACAACATGGTGCACATGCCAATCAGAGCGGTGCATAACACTAGCCACGAAATCACTTTTAAAATCAGTTCTACACCACTAACGATTTGCCATAACTGGCGTAAGGCTAAGACAGGCATAATGGCGCTTAAGGCCTCTGGTGTTGACTGGTTGATGTTGCGCTGCAGGGTTAATATGGCGAGTTTGCTTTTTACTCCCAGTAGAAACGCACTGATTTGTGGAGCAGATTGTACATTTAATGGCAATGTTGATAACAGCTGTTGCTGCTGAACCCCCTCCTCATGTGTGTGTTTATGTGCACCTGGTTGATGAATAATCTGCACACTTTGTAAGGGAATATATAAGGTTTGATCGGTTGGTGTGCCTGTCCCTTGCAATATACCCACTACTTTAAAGGGGTGATCATCGTGATGGGTAAAGCTCACTTTGCCAGCACCATGAGACAAAACTAGCTGCTGCCCCATTACATAACCGAGTTGAGCCGCTACGTCGGCCCCAAGTACCACTTCATAGACAGACGTAAATGCTCGACCTTGGTTAAAAGACAGCGCTTGTTTATTGGCATATTTAACATGTTCAAAATAAGCAGCGGTGGTGCCAGTCACAGAAAACCCTTGATGTGAATCACCCAGCGAGATAGGCACAGACCACTTAACCTGTTTATCTGCACTGATATCAGCATAACGCTGCCAACTCAGGTTATTGCTGGGATTGCCCATCTTAAATACCGAGTATAACAACAGGTTAATCTGACTGGTACGGCTGCCCACAATCAAATCGACCCCAGATATGGTGCGTTCAAAGTTATCTTTTACCTGAGTGCGCAGATGTTCAACCCCGATCAACACCAAAATGCTAATAGCGATGGAGGTACAGGTTAGATAAGCCATAGTGCGCCTTGACCAAATACTGGCCACAACTAATTTAAACAGCATCTTGGCGGGCTCCACCACTGGCAAGGTCAGCCAATGCTAGTTGTTGGTCAAAATGTGCGGCTAAACTCATATCATGACTAACAAAGACGATAGTGGTTTGGGGTGCGCAATCGAACAATAGTTTAATAAAATTATCTCGGCTATCGGCATCTAAGGCTGAGGTTGGTTCATCAGCAATCAGCAATGAGGGGCTAGTATACAAGGCTCTGGCCAGCGCTACCCTTTGTTGTTGCCCCACACTAAGATGAGCCGCCTTGCGTTGCAGGATCAGGGATGACAACCCCAACCTGTCGCTTATTTCGGTTAACTTGTTTGGGCTAATGAGGTGTTTATTGTGGTGAAACTGCGCACCTAATAAGATGTTTTGTTGAGCACTTAGATAAGGTAAAACATTAAATTGCTGAAAAATCACACCAATATTATTGGCTCTAAAGTTGTCCCTTTGCCCTTCACTTAACAAGGCTAAATCTTGCCCCAACACCTCAATCTTGCCTGTGTAAGCACTTTGTACCCCGCAGAGTAAATTCAGTAAGCTCGATTTACCCTGCCCTGAACGGCCAAATAAAAAAACTCGTTGCCCAGTTTCTACCTGCCAGTTATCAATATTAAGACTAAATTGCTGTTGGTTGGGCCAACTAAAGCTGAGATCGGTAAGGGATATGGCATGGGACATATAAATATTAATTATCCGTAAATATAAACTTAGAAAGCAAACTCAGATTTGAGTATAATTGCCTATCATCTATAGGGTTACAACCTTTTTAAAGAATAAATATAAGCTATGCCAATGAGTCAAGTAAGCACGAATAATAAAAGTAACGATCGGATCTTTAAAAAGATCCAGAAGCGTATTCGACATAATGTGGGCAAAGCCATTGCTGATTTTAATATGATTGAAGATGGCGACAAGATCATGGTCTGTTTATCTGGTGGCAAAGACAGCTATGCCATGTTGGACATGCTACTGTACTTGCAGAAAGTGGCACCTATCTCTTTTAGTTTAATCGCGGTCAACCTGGATCAAAAGCAACCGGGCTTTCCAGAACATATATTGCCCGAGTATCTAAGTACCATAAACGTACCCTTTGAGATTGTGGAAGAAGACACCTATTCCATAGTGATGGATAAGATCCCAGAAGGCAAAACCACTTGCTCTTTGTGCTCCCGTTTGCGTAGGGGCATTTTATATAAGACAGCGAGCCGCTTAGGCGCCACTAAAATTGCGTTAGGCCATCATAGGGATGATATGTTGGAGACCTTGTTTCTAAATATGTTTCACGGCGGAAAGCTTAAATCTATGCCCCCTAAATTGGTAAGCGACGACGGTAAACACATGGTCATCCGGCCCCTAGCCTACTGTGCCGAGAAAGACATTAGCGAATATTCACAACTGCGAGCCTTTCCTATTATTCCTTGCAACTTGTGCGGCTCTCAAGAAAATTTGCAACGTAAAATGATAAAAGCCATGCTAAACGATTGGGCTGAACGTTTCCCTGGTCGTATAGAGTCTATGGCTCGGGCTTTACAAAATGTGGTGCCCTCACATTTAGCGGATCATCAGTTATTTGATTTTGCCAATTTAAGTACACAAAACACCCCTTACCTTAATGGTGATACTGGTTTTGATCCCCCACAATTTGAGCCAATGGCGACAACAAGCAATATGGATGGCGCGTTGCCCCAACAACCACTAGATATCATTAATATTTAAAGGAATAAAATGAAAATCGGTCTAGCATTAGGTTCTGGCGCTTCAAGAGGTTGGGCCCATATAGGAGTGATCCAAGCACTCGAAGAATTAGGCATCGACATAGACGTAGTAGCGGGCTGTTCCATAGGTTCGTACGTTGGTGCGGCGCTAGTCTCCGGCAAGCTATCGGCGCTAGCTGAGTGGGTCCAGACCTTAACCGAATGGCAAGTCTATGGCTTAATGGGGGTTGGATTCCAGCGAGGTGGCCTAGTCAGTGGCACCAAAGTCTTTAAGGCCCTGCAAGAAAATTTTATCCTAGAGACCTTTGAACAGCTCAACAAACCTTTTGCCGCCGTGGCCACAGACTTATACTCTGGTCGAGAAGTGAACTTCACTACTGGCTCCATTTTGGACGCAGTTAAAGCATCCTGCGCCATTCCTGGTTTGTTTCCTCCTGTACTATGTGATAATCGTTGGTTGGTTGATGGTGGCGTAGTCAATCCTGTCCCTGTGAACATGTGTAGGATGCTAGGGGCAGACATCGTGATTGCCGTCAACTTAACCGCCGATTTTAGACCTCAATCCTTAATCGACAATCAACTTAATCATGGTAATAACCTACAAAAGACCTCAGATTTTTTTACGCGCAGTCAACAAACCATACAACAATGGTTTAATAAAGACCAAGATCTTGATCCCGCCGATGCACTCCAAGAGCCGCTATCGCCAGAATACTTAGAAATACTTGAACCGGTTATTACAGAGCCTGAAATCACCCCATTAGAACAAACAGTGGTGGTGCCACCTGCCCCTTCAATAATCAATGCTATGACCGGATCTCTGGATATTCTTACCGCTAGAGTCACACGTTCACGTTTAGCTGGGGATCCGCCGGATATTCTTATCGAGCCCCAACTTCGTGACTTTAGTATGATGGAGTTCTATCGAGCCCAAGAGTTAATTGCCGAGGGTCGCGCCAGTGTGCAACGTATAGCCGAACAAATTAAATATCAGTTAGGCATTGCCCAGCTCGACACAGAGCCTAAAAGCCCGGATTAGTTGAATAATTCTATGGAGTGAATTTGGATCTCGAAACTAGAGTCTGTGTCGTCGCCATCTGCACTTATCCAAAGGGCTAGCACCTCAGTAGCGTCTTGGATCGGTAGATCGAACAAAATATTTCCCTGCTCGTCTGCAGGGCCGATATACTCTTCGTACAATAGCTCAGACAAGGGATGTTGTCGGATGGTGCCGGTTAACGCGCTATCTTGATTGACAGTGTAAAAGTGGATTTTTGAGATACCCGTACCAGCCGGGGCCAGTCGGTATAATTGCTTGATCCAATCAGCGGCCAGCAACGTTTGTAAAAAGTTAAGACGATTTTGCCCCGCAAATACCAAACCTACCTTGAGAGTAAAGTCATCATGGTTAGTTGCACCTTGTGTGCCCTCTTTTAGTGATAGAGCACCTAGTTGTTTGGCGCTAACCCGCAACCTACTAAAAGATTGAGATTGTGACAGTGGGAAGATTAAAGGACCGGCCGAATTATCCACTCTTATCACAAGGTCAGATCCAGAAAAGTCATAAGTGTTGGCTGCAATATTCCCAAAGCTCAGTACCTGAAACCCCTCTTTGGCAAAAGGCACACTCAGTGACTTACCCAGAGCCATATGACTAACAGCAAAAAACACAGTGGCGAGAAATAATCGTTTTAGCATGGCAGTGGGTTAGCTCTGTTTTATTGGGTTCTATTGGTGGGTTTAAGCCTTGATACTCACTATCACTAATCTTTACCTTAGCACTCTTGAGGTTATGCGTAACGGCTTGACAGGTAAGCTAAGTGACTGTCCAAGGCTTATCCAGTCTTCGCTTAGTTGTATTTTCCCTGACTCATCTAACAAGTGAGATAATTCACTGGGCAAGTTGAGCTCTTCTGCAAAACTTAAAATTAAACCTTCAGCAGATGGCATTAAAAATGACAAAAAGCTGCCCATATCTGCAAAGAAAGATTGATACTGGCTAAACAGCATTGACAAGTCTTCTGAGCTATATTGTGTTTTTAGATACTGAGGCTGGGTTTCTAATTGCACCGACATATCGCATTTATTGGGCTGATCAGCCAACTCTATGACC
The DNA here is from genome assembly GCA_034111785.1 of Paraglaciecola sp. Classification (GTDB taxonomy): domain Bacteria; phylum Pseudomonadota; class Gammaproteobacteria; order Enterobacterales; family Alteromonadaceae; genus Paraglaciecola. Next base: position 18,496 of record JAWUWP010000007.1, on the reverse strand, counting down.
ACTTGGGCCCTCGCCAGTTTTAATATTTTATCGGTGGGCACCAGAAACCTATTATCTTGGTTGACCTTTAAGACTAATCTTTGTTTTTCCGTGACTATGGCTGCGGAGGATATCTCACATAGTCTGCCATGATCTATGTGCTTAAAACCAAAGGCAAACTGCAGCGCATCAGTATCTGGATTATTTAACTGTTTTACATGGCTGTAAAAGCTCCCGTAGGCTACTTCTATGGTTTGTGCCATTAACAGTGGCGATATCAATAAAGCCCCTAAACTTAAACCTAACCCTAACAAACCTCTCATAACGTGGCTACCATATGTCTTTTATTCACCCTAAGCATAGCCAATAATTCATCGATGTAATCTTGGCCTCGTTGAGAATAGCTGATTAAACCCGTTGCTAAGGCTTCAGCGGTCACCGCTTTGCCTTGTAGTCGCAACTCAGCCCGTGTTTGCCGTAGATCATGATAGGCATATAACCTATTTAGATTACGGATATAGGTCATAACACTGTGAGATAAGTCTCTAAACTTAGCCACTTCATGTTTTGCCTCTTCGTCTCGACTTAAAGGTACAAAACCGCAGCCTTTTCTAAAACACCAAAGCCCAAAAAAGTTGTAGCCTTGCTGGGCAAACCTTGAGGTGCCCCAACCTGATTCATTGGCAGCCTGCACTAATACTAAGGCGTCTGGAATAATGTCAACCTTGATTAAGAGACTAGCTATAATATCTGGCCAAGAGACTTTTGAGTCAGTCACTACCTTATATTTTATCTGTAGTTGCGCTAATGTTTGCAATTGACTGAGGGTTAATCCTTGCTCTGTTTTTAGTTGCTGATCCAGCTGTAACAATAGGTCCCGCTCTTTTAAGACCAATCTATTTTGGTGCTTAATTTCTGGTAAAAGGTAATTAAAAAATGCCTTTTTCTTAGCCGTGACATCTTTATAGCTAGCAAAGTCTGGCACCAGATCAGAACCTGATATTGAAGGTATAATACCTTTAATATCAGGACCAGCAAGAGCTACGACACTTTCAGTTTTGATTTTCTGTACTCTAGGTTGCAGCGCTAAGATCAGACAAGTAACAATCACCACTACTAACAACAAAGCCCTCAATACTCTGACGCTGCTAAGCATGAAAAATGGAACCTTTGTGGTCATCAACTTTATGGGTTTTATTGACTTTCACCCCAAATAACTCCCGATACAAGATCCCTTTAAAATTAAAGTACAAGGGCAATAGCCATATATACAATACCCCAAAAGAGAACATGCCCAACACAAATAATATTAAAGAGCTCACATAAAAGATGCTCAGAGGGGCCCAGTGCCGGTTAAACACTTTAAGTGATTGGATGATTGCTTGGCTGGGTGTCAGGCTTTTCTCCACCAACAACATCATTGAAAAGCCGGTAGCCAAGGCTAAATATAATCCTGGTAGCAATAATAACTTCACACCAAGATCAATTAAAAAGGCGGTAAGCAAGGCTAATAATACGATTAAAAAAGACCCGAACATTTGTTTCAACACTGCGCCTAAAGAAGGCCTAATGCCGACGCTACGTGACAATCCTAAAAATAACAGTGTGGCTACTATGGGCGCTGTGATAGCGGTTAACAGTATTTGTACGGTGATCTGCACGCTAACGGGCATCACAGTAAAATCATTTACTCCAAAAAACGCCTGCAAACCCCAAATTAATGCTATTACCACAAAAACCACTAACATGGCGCCTTGTAACATTTCACTCTTACCGCTTTTGGATAACTGCCATGCTTCTTGAGCAACCTCTTTCAGTTCTATCTTAAAGTTCCCACCTAAAGACCTGTCGATGCTGCCGCCCTTTACTTCAAATTCATTTTCGTCCACTTCACAACCTTTCAATTAATTCAATCTGACACCACAATAGGCAAGTGACCAGTATACAGAGGATCTATGCCTTACTCCAAATTTGCCGCTCATTAATCACCTTGTCTTTTTAATGCCCAAGGCGATGATTAACAGGGCGCTTAGTAAATATTGACTCTAAGAGTCCCCTATCAGCTAGGAATGAGCAATTTTATCGCTAACAAAATCAATACTAGGCCCATGACCCGGTCAAACCAATAGCCTTTGTTACCAATAAAGGTTCTTACCCTTTGAGTACTCAATACCACCGATAACATACAAAACCATAGGGCAGTGGCCAGAGTCAAATAAAGCCCATAGATCAATTTGACAGCATTAGGTGTGCTAGCAGACACGGCTACCGCAAACACTGACAAAAAGAATAGCGTGGCCTTAGGATTAAGGCCATTGGTCAACAAACCTACGGAAAAGGCTTTTCTATCGGTAATAGATGCCTCTGGGCTGGCTTCTTGTTTTTCTGTCGTTGGTTGGGGGGGCTGACTGCGAATGGCGATTAAACCTAAATATAAAAGGTAGGTTGCGGCTATAACGCTGATGGCTTGAAACAATCCCGGTGTGGTTTTTATTAATATGCCAATGCCCATTAAGGAATAAGTGACATGCACTAAAATCCCTACACCTACTCCTATACTGGTGATAATGGCCGCCCTTCGACCATGCTTAATACTGTGTTTTAAGACCACTGCAAAATCAGGTCCTGGGCTAGCGACCGCTAATATATGCACACCGGCTATGGTTAAAAATTCGAGCCAATAGCCCTCAAAAGAGTCAAACATTAGAGGGACCTTGTAGGAGATGTTGCACAAATGCCACCACTATATCACTGGCTAGACCATAATGCCTTTCACTAAACTCACTGTTTCCCATACTGGGCTCTAGGTTGAGTTCTATACTGTAGGCCCCAGTGCTATTAGCCAAGGCCACAAAGCCTGCCGCTGGATAAACAGTGCCAGAGGTGCCTATAGACACAAATAAATCGGCGTCAAACAAGCGCTGCTCAATAAGCTCATTATATTTAGGTATCTCTCCAAACCAGACAATGTCCGGTCTCACCCCACACGAAGGCAAACAGCAGCCACAAGCACTGTGTTGATCCATATCCTTGTCTGTGTACCAGTTTTTTGCCGAGGCCATACACCGCGCCGATAACAATTGACCGTGCATGGCTAGCACATTGTTATTGCCTGCTCTTTGATGTAAATCATCGACATTTTGGGTCACTATCGTCAGGTTTTTGCCTAACCTAGCTTCTAATCTAGCTAAGGCTAGATGCGCTGTATTGACCTGCACAGCGGCGCTTAACAATTGCCGTCTGCGCTCGTTGTAAAAACGATAGACTAGGCTAGGATCACGGTTAAAACCCTCCGGAGTGGCCACATCTTCAATGGCGTGGTTTTCCCACAGGCCGTCTTGATCCCTAAAGGTCTTTAAACCCGACTCAGCTGAGATACCTGCGCCTGTTAGTATCACGACCTTTAGGGTATCTAGTGGTGCCGGACAATATTTAAATACCATAGAACTAGCACCTTATAAAACCCAAAAACTTGGTTAAACTGTGTTTATCAGTCATCTATCTTGATAACAAATGCGCAGGAACAATTTGATGTTCGCCCGCTCTGGGATTATGCTAACAAAATCTTCAGCTAGCTAGTGGTTATTTTCATCTCATCTAACAAAACCCTGTTACAACGTATTGAAAGTTCTTATTGTGAATTATCTGTCAATGGCAGGAAAATTGCTGATAGATTGACCCACAATCCTATGGACGTGGCGAGATACTCACTCGCAGATCTAGCCCAGCTCACTCAAACGTCGAAAGCCACAGTGAGTCGGTTTTTTAGTAAACTAGGCTATCAATCCTATCAAGCTGCCAAACAAGAATTACTCGAGCTTAGGCAACAAGGTTATCCTTTGGCATTGGGAGCACCTAGCAATTCCGACTTTGAAGAAGAGTTGCAACGTATCAGACAAACTCTGGAAAATATTAGTTCGACAATGCTTGAGCAACTGACTCAGTCTATATGCCAAGCCAGTCGTGTGACCATCATTGGCTTTCGTAATAGTTATCCCTTGGCCTTGCATTTTCGCCAACAGTTGCTGCAATTACGCAGTGACGTCAGTTTATTACCCCAGCCCGGGCAAACCTTGAGTGAAGAATTACAAGATATTGCACCACAGGAATTGTTTATTGTTATAGGTTTTAGACGCAGAACCAAGCTTTTTGAGCGGTTAATCAACACCCTGCCGAGCAAACAAGTGGTGCTCTTGGCCGACCCTTCTGCACAGATCTATAAAGAACAAGTGAAATTTTTACTGATTTGTCAGCTAGGTCAAACCTTGGCCCTAGACAGTTATGCGGCTCCTATGAGTGTTATCTCTATTATTTGTAATAATGTATTGGCTAAACTTGGACAGCCTGCACAGCAGAGGATCGAATCGATTTCTAAGGGGTTTAACGCCTTATCAGAGATAGAATGAAACAAAACCCATAAAATAGCGGGTAAACACAGGAAATATCAGTGAAATCGCTTGTTTCTCTTGACTATTTAGTGAAACATTTGTTTCATGGGTGATGAGCTCATCCAAGCAAAATTTAGATGCAACACTACCGCACTGACAATCCATTTATCCTGCACTTTGATAGCACTGATTATGTTCAGAACAAACCCCTGTCTGGGCTGCGGCTCGCGGTCAAAGATTTATTTCATGTGCAGGGGATCCCAACCACAGCCGGCAATCCCAATTGGTTAAATACTCACGATCTGCCACAAGTGACGGCCACCCCAGTGACACAACTGATCCAAGATGGCTGTATTCTTACCGGCAAAACCATCACAGATGAACTAGCTTACAGCTTAAATGGCCAGAATATTCACTATGGCACTCCCTTTAATGATAAGTATCCCCAGCAATTGCCTGGCGGTTCAAGCAGTGGTAGTGCCATAGCAGTGGCGAATGGTTTGGCGGACATAGGGTTAGGCACAGACACTGGTGGTTCAATCCGCGTTCCTGCCAGTTATAATCACTTATTTGGCTTTCGCCCCACTCATGGTGTGATCAGTACTGAGAATATGGTTGGGCTGGCCCCGGCCTTTGATACTGTAGGCTGGCTGTGTCGGGATTTTGATATATTTGCGCAAGTCGCCCACACCTTGTTACCAGAATTACCGCCAAGTAAAACTGTGGAACAGTGGCAGATAGCCTGCCCCACCGCTTTACTCCATGCCTGTGAACACCAAAACCTAGTACAAGGACTGTTGGATAAGCTTAAGTCTAATCATCGAGTTTCTCAGCTAGATAGCCCTTTTGATTTACCCAACTTACAACAAGCGGCCGAATGTTTTAGAGTGTTACAGGCATGGCAGATATGGTCTACTCACGGTCAATGGATCGAAGAAAACAAAGGAGGTTTTGCCCCAGATATCGCTCAGCGGTTTAAGGCCTGCCAAGCTATTTCAAGGCAACAGCAGCAGCAGGCACAGCTGCTGCAAGATAAATTTAAGGGGCAACTTCAGAGGCTATTTGCCCGCCACGATTTTATTTTACTGCCTACCACCCCAGGTCGGGCGCCATTGCAGTCAAGTTCGGCGCTAGAACTGGCCAGCTATCGGACTACATTAATGTCTATGACCTGCATTGCCGGTTTAGGGGGCTTGCCACAGCTACATTTGCCTTTAGGTTGCCACCAAGGACGACCGGTTGGTCTATCGATCATAGGGCCTGCACATTCAGACAAATTATTGTTTTCGGTGGCAACATATATACAGGAGTTACTTAATTGACATCAGATCATAAATCTAACAAATCTATCGCTTTTACGGCACCACATTATGCGGCCAGTCAAGTAGGACAAAATATTCTACAACAAGGTGGAACGGCTGTTGAAGCTATGGTGGCAGCGGCTGCCTCAATTTCAGTGGTCTACCCACATATGAATAGTTTAGGCGGCGATGGGTTTTGGTTGATCAGTGAACCAGGTAAAGAACCCATGGCCATTGACGCCAGTGGCAGCGCGGCACAGATGGCAGATATGGCATTTTACGCAGGTCAGCAAGCGATAGAATCCAGAGGCGGCCGTTCCGCCCTGAATATGGCAGGCGCCGTTGCGGGCTGGCAAAAAGCCTTAGAGTTAAGCCGAGATTGGCAGCAACCTATCCCCTTAGAAGAACTACTATCTCCGGCTATAGGACAAGCCGAATGGGGCATAGAAGTGACTCAAAGCTTGCAAGATGCCAGTGATAAGACCTTCGATGAACTGTCAGGCTCAGTGGATTTTGGGCAATTCTTAATGAAGGGTAAACGCCTCCAAAAAGGAAAAATCCTTAAATTACCGAAAATTGCTGAAAGCTTACGAAAACTGGCTAAAAATGGCTTAGATGATTTTTATCGGGGTGAGTTGGCGCAAATGTTAGCCCAAGACTTAGAGACAGCGGGATCACCTATTCGACTAGCCGATTTTAATGATTACCAAGCGAAACAGGTTAAGCCCCTTAAAGTCTCCACCTCTGTCGGTGATTTATATAATCTGCCGGCCCCCACTCAAGGGATCGCCTCCCTACTTATTTTAGCGCTGTTTGACAAAGTGCAAAACCAAGGCAGCACCGAAGCTGAGTTTGTACACTTGCTGATTGAATGCACCAAACAAGCCTTTATGGTGCGTGATCAGGTGGTCACGGATCCGTCCCGTGTCTCTGCTCCTTTGGACAGTTATTTAAGCCCAGAATTTATAAATAAGACCGCTGCCAAAATCAACATAGAACACGCCTTACCATGGCCTTATGTCGCCAAGCCCGGAGATACCGTTTGGATGGGGGCCTGCGATCAAGAAGGACGCATGGTCAGTTATATCCAGAGTATCTATTGGGAGTTTGGCAGTGGTGTGGTGTCACCACAAACGGGCATAGTGTGGAATAACCGCGGTACCTCTTTTAGTTTACAAGCTGGACACCTACAACAACTCAAACCCAGAATTAAAGCCTTTCACACATTAAATCCGGCTTTTGCGGCATTAAAAGATGGACGCCGTTTAAGTTATGGCACTATGGGCGGTGAAGGCCAGCCACAAACCCAAGCGGCAGTATTTAGTCGCTTTGTGTATCAAGATAAATCCCTATCCCAGAGCATTGCCCACAGCCGTTGGTTATTAGGACGGACTTGGGGAGACAATAGTAATAACTTAAAAATTGAAGAGGACACACACAGTGATGTGATTGATAGTCTGATCAGCAAAGGCCATGAACTGGTAACAATCGAGCCTTGTAATGAATTAATGGGCCATGCTGGTGCGGTATTACTCAGGCCTGACCAAACAGTAGTGGCGGCAACCGATCCAAGAAGCGACGGCAAAGCCCTGGTGAGTCTTATATAAATTAACTCTGATTAGAGAAATATGATGGATGTAATTGTAAACAATTTACCCACTCTTGCGGCATTGATCACCACAGGTGTCTTTGCGGGGTTATTAGCCGGTTTGTTAGGCGTGGGTGGCGGTATTGTCATAGTGCCAGTGCTGTATTTCTTGTTTCAGAGCTTTGATGTCTCGGCGCAAACCGCCATGATCATAGCCACAGCGACCTCACTGGCCACTATAGTTCCCACCTCTATTAGCTCCATCAGCAGCCACCATAAGAAAGGCAACGTTGATTTCATCCTGCTTAAAAATTGGGCGTTCTTTATTCTAATAGGGGTATTACTGGGCAGCGCTCTGGTCACCCAATATGGCGGTCAATGGCTCACCACCTTATTTGGTGTGATTGCCAGTCTTTCAGCGTTGAATATGTTATTTCGTGCCGGTAAATCCGCCTTAGTCGATTCTTTGCCGGGCAGGTTTGGGCAAAGGTTGATTGCCAGTGGCATCGGTTTTTTTAGTGCCATGGTGGGCATAGGAGGTGGCACCCTTACGGTACCTATTCTTACATCTTGCAATTATCCAGCCCATAAAGCGGTAGGCACAGCCGCAGCCGTAGGTTTACTGATTTCACTTCCGGCTGCAATGACTATGTTGCTGTTTGGTAACACCCCAGCAGATGCGCCTATTGGCACTTATGGCTTGGTCAATCTAGTGGGTTTTATTTGTATTGTGCCATTGACTGTTATCTTTGCGCCAATAGGCGCCAAGCTTGCGACTAAGATGGACGCCAATTTATTAAAGAAAGTTTTTGCCATAGTATTGTTAATTACTGGTCTGCGTATGCTTGCGCAACTATTTTTGTAGGAGTTCACTGTGAATAGATTAAATCCCCCTCCCCGCTTGTTAATGGGCCCTGGCCCCATTAACTGTTATCCCCGTGTATTGTCGGCTATGTCAACCCAATTAATAGGACAATATGATCCTGTGATGACAAGCTACATGAACGAGGTGATGAGTTTGTATCGTCAGGTATTTGCCACAGAAAACAACTCAACTGTGTTAATTGACGGCACATCAAGAGCGGGCATAGAAGCGGTATTGGTTTCTTGTATTGAACCGGGCGATAAGGTGTTAGTGCCAATATTTGGTCGTTTTGGTCATCTGCTCAAAGAGATTGCCCAGCGTGCTGGGGCCGAAGTACATTGCATAGAAGTGGAATGGGGACAGGTCTTTGAGCCAGAACAAATTGAACAAGCCATAAAACAAATTAAACCTAAAGTATTAGCCTTAGTGCAAGGCGATACTTCTACCACAATGTTGCAACCTCTGGAAAATATTGGCGAAATTTGTCAAAGACATGACGTGATATTTTACTCGGATGCTACAGCGTCCATAGGCGGCAACCCCTTTGAAGCAGATAAGTGGCAATTAGATGCGGTATCAGTAGGTTTACAAAAATGTTTGGGTGGCCCTAGTGGCAGCGCACCTATTACCTTAAGTGAAAAGTATGTTGAGCTGGTGAGAAAACGTCAACACGTAGAGGCAGGCATTAAAGCTAAGCATCACCAAAATGCCCAAGGCCTGCGTATTGCCTCCAATTATTTTGATATACCTATGATATTAGATTACTGGGGTGACGAAAGGCTTAATCATCACACCGAAGCGACCACCATGTTGTATTGCGCCCGAGAATGCGCCATAAACCTATTAGAGGAAGGCATTGAACAAAGCATTACACGTCACAAGTTACATGGTAATGCCATGCTAGCGGGGATCACTGGGCTAGGACTCAAGCCATTTGGTGATCTACGACATAAAATGAATAACGTTGTGGGTGTGCACATCCCCACAGGGATCGACGCCGATGCATTGCGGGCGCAGATGTTGGAAGATTTTAATATTGAAATAGGCACCAGTTTTGGCCCCTTACATGGAAAGATATGGCGCATTGGTACTATGGGTTATAACGCCCGTAAAGACGCGGTATTACACACCTTACAATCCTTAGAAACCTTGTTAAGAAGACACGGACACAAATTAAGTGCTGGTGAAGCCACGGATAATGCCTTTGCCGTTTACCATGAGTCAAGCTTATGAGTACTTTTAGCCAGTACGCCAAACAAGTTTATCAAAGGTGTGATGACCTAGCACAATTCAGCCAACACCCTGATCATATGGACAGACGCTATCTCACCCCTGAACATAAAAAAGCCAACCAACAAGTGGCTATCTGGATGCAAGAAGCAGGCATGGAAACCTGGTTAGACGAAGCCGGCAATCAATGGGGCGCTTACTCTTCCGCCGCAGCAGACGCCCCCACCTTGATGATCGGCAGTCACTTAGATACTGTGCCCAATGGCGGAAAATACGATGGCATTTTAGGGGTGTTATTGCCCCTGGGTATTATTCAGTACTTTCACGATAATGATATCACCTTACCTTTTCATCTAGAATTGGTCGGCTTTGGTGATGAGGAAGGCACAAGGTTTGGTGCCACCTTATTGGGTAGCCGAGCCGTAGCGGGCACCTGGCAAGAAAGCTGGGCGACCCTGACTGATGAAAATGGCATTGGGTTAGCCAAAGCCATGCGGGATTTTGATTTAGACATCAATCAAGTGTGCAACAGCGTCCGTGATAACCAGAAAGTTTCAGCCTTTATTGAAATGCATATTGAACAAGGGCCAGTGCTCGAAGCTAGTCATTTACCAGTAGGGGTCGTATCGGGTATTGCCGGAGCAAAACGTTTTAATGTGCAACTAAAAGGACAGGCAGGACATGCCGGTACTGTACCCATGGATATGCGTAAGGATGCCTTAGCGGCTGCAGCTCAGATGATACTGGCAATAGAAGCCATAGCCATCGAACATTTAGTGGTGGCCACAGTCGGCAGTTTGGTCTGTCTATCGGGTGCGGTAAACGTCATATCAGGTCACACCCAATTCTCTTTAGATATTAGAAGTGAAAATGATCAGTTAAGAGATGCCGCACTTAAACAAATAGAAGTGACATTGTCTAACATTGCCCACAATCGAAAGGTTGAACTCACCCTGGAACAGACTCATCACGCCAATGCAGTGCTGTGTGATAAAGGCTTACAACAACAATTAAGCAAGGCCATCGAGGCGACAGATATTGAAGCTAAGACCTTAACCTCTGGCGCCGGCCACGACACTATGGCCATGTCCAATATTTGCCCGGTGGCCATGCTCTTTATGCGCTGTGAAAAAGGGATCAGTCACCACCCAAGTGAAGCGGTAACCATACCTGATATCGCTATCACTATGAATGTACTTAAGGTTTTTTTGCTGGAATATCAGGCCTAATGACTGCCTACGCTACCAACTACAGACTAACTTGCCCATAGTGCTATTGTCTTCCATACGCTGATGGGCAAGCCCCACCTGCTGGGCACTGTATTGGGTGTCGATAATAGGGCTGAGCTTGCCTAGGCTAAATTGCTCTAGGCAATCTTTACTAAACCGGCTAATTAATGCAGCCTTGTATTGATCACTACGATTTCTTAGGGTGCTGCCCTTTATGGTCGCGCGCTTTGATAAGAGCATAAGCATATCTAAATTATCGGCGAATCGCCCCGCGAGCATGGCCAGATAGAACACGCAGCCATCGGTTTTAAGTAATTTAAGATTACGATTAAGATAATCACCTGCAACAAAATCTATGATCAGATCACAACCTGGCCATTGCTGGGAAACGACCTGATAAAAATCCATGGACTGATAATTAATTAATAACTGTGCCCCTTGGGCCTGACAAACCTCTAGTTTACTTTGACTCGATGCTGTCACGGCCACATTAGCTTGCTTTAATCTTGCCAACTGAATAGCCGCTAAGCCCACGCCGCTTGCTCCTGCATGGATCAGAATATGTTGTTGAGCTTGTAAATTATTTTCTACAAACATGCCTTGATAAGCGGTCAAAAAGCATTCAGCTATGCCCGCAGCCTGAGCAAAAGACAGTCCATCAGGGATAGGCATAATATGTTCAAGATCAACCGCCACATATTCAGCGTAACCGCCGCCTGCCACTAACCCGAATACCCGGTCAGACACTTTGAAGGACACAGAGGCGCCTTGTATAGCGACGATTTCACCACTGACTTCTAAACCCAAGATAGCACTCTCTCCAGCAGGAGCGGGGTATTTGCCCTGACGCTGCATGGTATCTGCTCGGTTGATGCCAAAACAAATGACTTTAACCAGTGCTTGACCCGGCCGCAACACAGGTTGCTCGATTTCTCTGATGTGTAAGTCTTGTGTTGTATCGCCGTTTTCGTGGTGTATGTAACGCATCAATTTTCCTTTTAGGAGCTCAGTTAACTGGCAATTTATGTTTAGCAAAACATGTAGCTACTGTACAATCCAGTCAAATTTTTATTATAAGTTTATCCTATGCCATCTAGCGTCACTTTACAGCCCACCCGAGAGAAATCATTATTGCGTCGTCACCCTTGGATCTTTTCTCGCGCCATTGCTAAAACAGCAGGACGTCTAAATTCAGGGGAAACCGTTGATGTTTATGCTGCTAATGGTGATTGGTTGGGTCGGGGTGCATGGTCACCAGAGTCACAGATCCAGGTTAGAATTTGGACTTTCGAGCAGCAAGAAAGCATTGATAATGGATTTTTTCAAAGGCGAATAGCACAAGCTCAAAGCTCAAGAGAGGAAATGATCCTTAAACAAGGGGCCACAGGGTACCGGTTGATTGCTGCTGAGTCTGATGGATTACCTGGGGTGACGATCGACAAATACGCTGATGTATTAGTTTGTCAGTTGTTATCAGCAGGGGCAGAGAAACATAGAGATAAGATAGTTTGGGCACTCACCAAACAGTTTCCTGACTGCTCGATTTATGAGCGCAGTGATGTCGGTGTCCGTAAAAAGGAAGGCTTAGAACCCATCAAACAAGTGTTACATGGGGATGTACCCGATGAGGTGGTGATCGAAGAAAACGGGGTGAAAATCATCGTCAATGTAAAAGAGGGCCATAAAACAGGTTTCTACCTAGATCAGCGAGATAACCGCGCCATAGCCGCAAAATATGCCAAGGATCGTTCGGTATTAAATTGTTTTTCTTATACCGGTACCTTTGGCAGTTATGCGTTAGCGGCAGGTGCAAAATCTGTGACCAACATTGATGTGTCTGATCTTGCCTTGACCACAGCTAAGCGTAATCTACAGATTAATGATCTTGATGTGAGTCAATGTGAATTTCTAAATATCGATGTGTTTCAGGCCCTACGTGACTTTAAACAACAGGGCAGAGATTTTGGACAGATAATTCTCGATCCACCTAAATTTGTAGACTCAAAAGCATCACTAGTAAGAGCCTGTCGTGGATACAAAGATATCAATATGCTAGCCATGCAGATCATGCAACCTGGTGGTATTTTATGCACTTTTAGTTGTTCAGGGTTACTCAGTTTCGAGCTATTTCAAAAAGTAGTAGCCGATGCGGCATTAGACGCAGGCAGGACGGTGCAAATTATTGAACGATTGGCCCAAGCTCCTGATCATCCTGTGGCCACCAATTACCCCGAAGGCTTTTATTTAAAGGGCTTGATCTGCAAAGTACTTTGACCGTAAAACGTCACTCAGGCTAAGCTTGGCCTGAGTGGTAGGCACAATGTGGCAAGATCAATAAAGCCTATAAAACGGCTTTATTGATTATTTCATTTCCAGTATTTCGACCCCTAACCGACAGTTTTTTTCATCTATGGCTTCACAACGCACCACTTTTGTATCGGCATCTAAAGAAGGAATTTGTGGGCTGGCTGACTTGATGTGCACTTTCACTAAGCTACCCAATTCAATGGCGCTTTGTTCTACTTCAAATGACATGCCTGTGGCACTGATATCTTTGCATACGCCATGCAGAGTGGGTACCGAACCTGCGTTTTGAATGTTCAGTTCACAGGGTGAATTAAGCAGCATGCGAAAAAAACTGCGTTTATCGTCGTAACCTAGCATTATTTACCTCAAAATTTATCTGTTTCACTCTTTTTATAAGATGCCACGACAAGAAAGTCAACGCTTGATAGGCTCAATTTAAATAGAATCCAAATGATTGAGTATACGTTTCACCGATATAGGAGAGGATGTGCCTAGCTGTTGGGCAAAGAAAGATACATGCAATTCCTGTAATAACCATCGGGTCTGCACTAACTCAGCAGGCTGAGGCATATTGGCTGGCAATTGATTACATTTGGCTTCATATGCATGTTGTGCTTTGTCTAGATTAAGTTGATGTAACTTATCTTTAGTGGGGTCGATGGCCACTTTCTCTAAACGTTTTGATATGGTCTTAATATAACGTTGCCAATCGGATAAGCGCGCTGCGCCTATATCGGCAACAAAATCAGGATACACCAAGGAGTCGAGTTGGCTCTTGATATTACCGTGGGCATAAATGAGATTTAACGGCACACTGCCCTTCATTTTTTTCTTAATATCATGGGCGATAGTTAAGCCAACCTCCACTTTTTCAGCTATGGTCAACACAGTATCATTCACTTGCTCACGCACATGCTCACTGCATAATTTAAATTGTTCCGAGTCACGGATCAGCACCTGGTGTTGGGCACAATACTCAAACACTAATTGATCCACTGCGGTATTAATGCAATCGTCGATCAAGGCTTTTATTTGGCCAAAAGGATTAAAATACAAACCTAACTTTGCCTTGTTTGGCAATTTTTCTTGTAGGTATTTTACCGGTGATGGTATGGCGAGAATAATCAACTTACGTAAGCCTAGCTTATGGGCCATGTCAGCCAAATGGACCTGCTCGAATAACTTAACGCCAACACTGGTCCCCTCTTCCACCAAAGCCGGGTATGCCTTGATCTCGTAACCGTTAGATTTATTGACAAACTCTGTGGGTAAAGGGCCTATAGTCCAATCTGATAGACCATGCTGTTCCATTTCTGGGGTCGCCACTTTCTGTAAGTGATGCTTAATTTTACTTTGTAATTGCTGTTGTAATAAATGTAAGTCACGACCTTGGCTGATGACAGCGCCATCCTCAGACAACACCTTAATATTGAACTGTAAATGTTTGGCCAATTTATCTAGGGGCCAGTCGGCCGGCGGCACCTGAACCCCTGTCATACGTTTCAATTTGTCTGATAAGCTAGGTAAAAATCCTTGCCAACCCCCCTTGTTGTCGAAGGGCTGCATATCCGCTAAGCAGGCGTCGGCATAATTGGGGGCAGGTACAAAATTGCGCCGCAAGGATTTGGGGAGTGCCTTAATTAAGGCCACAATCAATTCATGGCGTAAGCCGGGGATCAACCAATCTAAGCCCACAGTGGAAACTTGGCTTAACAGCGCAAGGGGCACCATTAAACTCACACCGTCATCACTGTCCTTAGGATCAAAATGATAGGTTAAGCCTAAGGTTAAATTATGTTGTCTAAAACACTCAGGGAAAGATAGCTCATTGATATGATTGGTATCTTTCTTTATTAGTGAGGCGGGGTCGAAGTGCAATATCTGCGCATTTTCACTACTTTGTTTTTTCCACCACTTCTTAAAACTAATTTCTGAACAAACATGTTGAGGCAAACGTTGGGCATAGAAGTCCATTAAATGCTCTTCGTCCACCAGTAAATCTCTTCTGCGACTTTTACTCTCTAAGCTTTCAATATTCTCCACCATCAATTGATTGTGGGACAAAAACTCAAAATTAAGCTTGGTATCAAGATCTACCAGAGCGTGACGAATAAATATCTGCCGACTGGTGACGGGATCGATCTGACTAAAATTTTTGCGTCTTTGACTGACTATGGTTAAACCATACAAGGTGATCTTCTCGAAAACCTGCACTGCTCCTTGTTTTTTCGACCAGTGAGGCTCAGAGTATTCAGTGGTGGTTAAATGGGTGGCCAGAGACTCTAGCCATTCAGGTTCAATTTTCGCTGCCACCCTGCCAAATAAATGCGCGGTTTCTACTAGCTCAGCCACCATAGTCCACTTAGGTTGTGATTTTGCCAGTCCTGAGCCTGGAAATATCATAAAACGGCTATTGCGCGCCCCTAAATATTCGCGATCTTTATCTTTGTTGCCAATGTGCGATAACAAGCCAGAGGCGATAGCCTGATGGATCTGTTGATAATCCGCACGTTGTGAGCTGATACCTAGTCCCAATTGCGTTACCGACTTTTTCAGTTGACTGACGATATCTTGCCATTCCCGCATACGCATAAAATTAATAAAGTGTTTTCTACACCAAGTGCGTAATTGACTAGAAGATAAATCCTGCTGTTGTAATTTAAAGGCCTCCCACAATTGAAATAAACCTAAAAAGTCTGATTCTTTATTGGCAAACTCTTGCTGCATTTCGTCGGCCAATTGTTTCTTATCTTGGGGCCGTTCTCGGGGATCTTGGATACTCATACCGGCAGTGATGATCATTACTTCGTATACACAGTTTTGTGGCATTGCCTCGACTATCATCCTGGCATAACGGGGATCAATGGGTAACTTGGATAACTGTTTACCCATAGGCGTGAGTTGGTTACGGTTTTTTGAATTATCAACGGCACCTAATTCCTCAAGCAGTTTGAAACCATCGTTGATACTGCGTGCATCAGGGGCTTGCACAAAAGGGAACTGATCAATTTTGCCTAAACCAAAGCCCATCATTTGTAATATGACTGAGGCCAAATTAGTGCGCAATATCTCAGGATCGGTAAACAAGTCTCTCGCCAGATAATCTTCCTCAGAATATAGGCGAATACAAATACCATCTGAAACCCGACCACAACGCCCTGCCCTTTGATTAGCTGAGGCCTGGGAAATGGCTTCTATGGGTAAACGTTGCACTTTGCTGCGCACACTATAACGGGATATACGGGCGTTACCGGGATCAATAACGTACTTAATGCCGGGCACAGTTAGCGAAGTTTCCGCAACATTAGTGGCCAACACGATCCTACGTCCGGTATGGCTAGCAAAGACTTTATTTTGTTCACTATTGCTTAGTCTGGCGTACAAAGGCAATACTTGAGTATGCCGATAATGTTGTTTACTGAGCGCATCGGCAGTATCACGAATTTCTCGCTCGCCGCTGAGAAATACTAATATGTCACCATTGGACTCAGCCAATAACTCGTCCACAGCTTGAATGATCCCTTGGGTCTGGTCTTGGTCTTTTTCAGCAAGGCAACGGTAACGCATTTCAACAGGATAGGTACGGCCGCTGACTTCAATAATAGGCGCATCATCAAAGTGTTTAGAGAAACGTTGGGGATCTATAGTGGCCGAGGTGATGATCAGTTTCAGCTCGGGCCGTTTAACTAACAATTGTTTTAGATAACCCAAGATGAAATCAATATTCAGGCTGCGCTCATGGGCCTCATCAATAATGATGGTATCGTATTGACTCAAGAATCGATCTTGCTGCATTTCTGCTAACAAAATCCCATCTGTCATCAATTTTATATAGGTATTATTTGACACTTGATCAGAGAAACGAATTTTAAAACCCACTTGCTGACCTAAAGGACTGTTTAACTCATCGGCAATTCTATTTGCCACAGTCCTTGCAGCTAGGCGACGAGGCTGAGTGTGCCCAATTAAGCCTTGTATACCTCGGCCTAACTCTAAACATATCTTGGGGATTTGGGTGGTTTTACCTGAGCCTGTTTCACCGGCGATGATCACCACTTGGTGGGCTAAAATCGCTGCAGCAATATCTTGCTTCTTTTCACTCACTGGCAGTAATGGATACTCAATCACTGGGCATTGGCTGCGTCTTAGCTGCGCAACAGCCTGAGAACGGCCAATATGCTCACGCAGCTTTTCAAGCTCAACAGCTTGATTATCATCAACAACTTTAGATAATCTGCGCATTTTTGACTGTAAGCTAAATTTATCTTTAGACATACAGCCGTCAATGTCTGCGGCCAATTGTTTAAGGTTAATTGGGGAATGGGGTTCAACAAAAGACAAAAATAATCGCTCTGATCAATAGTTAGCTGAGGATCCTAGAAGATGCCCCAAGCAAATGCTAGTTAAATTCGTGTCAGGCTGACAATTAATCTATCGCTAGGTAGCCATCCTTTAGCTGCAAATCGATGGCCAGCAGCAGTCCAGAACGGGTAATACAACCTAATAAGTAACCATCGTCATCAACCACAGGGAAAACTTTACGTTTGTCCGCTATCATTTTTTGTCCAAGTTCTAACACTGAACTATAAGGTTTGACTGTAGCAACATCGGTTTTCATTATGTCTTTAACGTGCGCCACCTGTTCCCGATAATAGCTAGAGGCAATCATTTTCACCAAACAATCCTGCTCAGACAAAAAACCTATCACTTTGTTGTTTTTATCGATAACTGGCCCACCTGTTTGTTTAGCCTTCAACAAGCGCTCTACGGCTTCTGCAACCGGCATATCGGAATGAAAAGTAACAGGTCGTTGATTCATATGGGCGCTGACTTTAAGAGAATGCACTTGGCCTCCTTAGTGAGGAATAATATTCAATGGACCCTAAAGATAGACTCAAGCGAACAAAATAACGAATATTTTAGTCTACTTATGCCAACCAGGAGCCTGCCACAGAGTGGTTGATATTTCATCTATCATGTCATAAAAAAACCGCTAGTACCGTATTTTAAGGCTAACGGGTTAAAACGCGACCTGCGCGCAGGTCAATATATTAACCCGCACCAGTGGCAAGAATTAAAAAGTGAGGCCCAACTCACGGATGCTAAAAGCCTCTCTAGCGCCTTGTGGAGTTAGTTCTGCACTGACCGCACCTGCTGCGATGATGCCACAGGGCTAAATCCCAGCTATGACTTTTATATTATGTTCGTCACATCAACAAAAGAGATGGCACAAGTACAGACATTAACGATTATGATACCCCAGTGCCGCAGCATCTTTGCCGGGATCAAAGGCACGCACGACCCATGGATGGCTTGGCGCGATCTTGCCAGCGACCATTGCTACTCGTATGCCTGACACCCATCAAGAACGCCTATCAATAACCTGAACGGAGATAGGGTGGCGGATGATCCTGAAGATTGACTGGCTGGAGGTATCTTACACCTTGTCTAATATTCTAAGGCGGGCAGTGTTTGTGGTTTACGGACCCAGTCCACCCCCCTAAAATAAGCCCTAGTCCGATACTTAACGGTATGTCTTACCAACCTTTGCTGCTGTCACTTTTCCCCAAAAGATACTTATAGTGTCAGTGGAAGACCCCCCAACCAAG
>JAWUWP010000006.1:0-17148 GCA_034111785.1 Paraglaciecola sp. | reverse complement strand
GGATACCGTCCCCAGTTTTACTTCCGTACTACGGATGTAACGGGCGCTGTAGAGCTTCCTGAAGGCGTAGAAATGGTTATGCCTGGTGACAACTTGAAATTTAAAGTTGAGCTTATTCACCCCATCGCATTGGACGAAGGTTTACGCTTCGCTATCCGTGAAGGTGGCCGTACTGTAGGTGCTGGCGTTGTCGCTAAAATTCTTTAATCTTAAAGATTAAAGATTAAAGATTAAAGATTAAAAAAAAGTCACCTTGGTGGCTTTTTTTATGTGTGTTGTGTAGGTTTGCCAGCTTTGATGGTGGCGCAGTGATGGTAGGTGCTGGTGTTGTCGCTAAAATTCTTTAATCTTAAAGATTAAAGATTAAAGATTAAAGATTAAAAAAAAGTCACCTTGGTGGCTTTTTTTATGTGTGTTGTTTAGGTTTGCCAGCTTTGATGGTGGCGCAGTGATGGTAGGTGCTGGGGTTGTCGCTAAAATTCTTTAATCTTAAAGATTAAAGATTAAAGATTAAAAAAAAGTCACCTTGGTGGCTTTTTTTATGTGTGTTGTGTAGGTTGACCATCTTTGATGGTGGCGCAGTGATGGTAGGTGCTGGGGTTGTCGCTAAAATTCTTTAATCTTAAAAATTAAAGATTAAAAAAAAGTCACCTTGCTGGCTTTGTTATGGGCGCCGCTTGGTGGGGTTATCCGTTAAAATGGCTGTATTATATGAGGGTTCTAACAGGCTGAGTTGATCCTTATAGATTGCTTCAGTAAATAAAAGGCATTACAGTTAGATTTACCCTTTGGGGGCTATTAAAGAAGGTCAGTCATATGTTTTTTGAAGATTTTGTTGTGGGTACCACTGATCGTTTTGGTGAATATACAGTGACCGAAGCTGAGGTTAAAGAATTTGCTAGCAAATATGATCCTCAGTACTTTCACCTAGATCATGAAGCCGCTAAAGATTCTTTGTTTAAAGGCCTCTGTGCAAGTGGTTGGCATACAGGTGCCATGTTTATGCGCATGTTGGTAGACAATATGCCTGAAGGGCAGGGCAGCTTAGGCTCTCCAGGCCTAGACAAGCTTAATTGGGTGAGCCCAGTCTACCCAGGTTATGTACTGAGTGTTATTAGCACGGTAATAGACACACGCTTGTCAGAATCAAAACCAGGAGTGGGCATCATTACCTTGGCCTATCAGGTGGTTAACCAAGATACAAAAATAGTAATGACTGTTAGTTCTAAGGCGTTTTTTCGTTGTCGCAACACTTAGAGCTGATCGGTTTTGATCAAGATTAAACCTAGCTTTAGGCCTAGATTAGTTGTTATGCTCAAGTTTCATCACTGATAAGGTTATTTAATGCACCGCTTATTGTCTATCCTATTAATGGCATTGTTACCTGCAACGCAAGCCATGGCTAATATTACGCCATTGTCTGTTGGTTGGGAGCTGTGGTACCCATTTCAACATCACAATAAAGACAGGCAACTGGTTGGCTTAGATATCGATTCCTTCAATGCAATAATGTCCGACGCCAAGCTGGACTTCACCACCGCAGAAATTCCTTGGAAAACCCACTTAGGTTTTATTGAAGCCGGCGCCATGGATGTGGCAATGGGCGCATCTTGGTCCAAAGATCGCGATCAGTATGCCTATTTTTCAAAGCCTTATCGTAAAGAAACCGTTAAATTATTCGTTAAAAAAGGCAATGCCAAAAATATGCCGTTAAGCAGTATCGCGGACTTAGTCGGCAGTCCTTATGTTATTGGCGTTGAAAGTGGTTATGATTATGGCAAAGATTATCAAGAGCTGATGAAAATGCCAGACTTTAAAGCGCATATCAGCGAGGTGATTGATTTAGAGGAAAATGTCACTTTATTGCTGAAAGGGCAATTACAGGGTTTTTTAGTGGCTCCTTACACCATGCAATACTTTATTAAAAAATACCAATTGCAAGACGAATTCGAAGTACACCCGGTTAAGGTCAATAGTGCGGATATCTTTATTATGCTCAGTAAAATAAGCGTTAACAAGGAAGTGTTAGAGCAGATCAACCAATCTATTAGCAAACTTAAGGCCAATGGCCAACTTAAAAAGATCTACGATCGTTGGCAAGCTGAAGTGCTAGTGATTAACTAGCCTGGTTGCCCAGACTCTGCGTGCTGATCAGGTTATTCTGTCTTCGATCACTTGTGAGCTGGAGAATTGATACATCATATTACGATAGACACAGATATCGGTGATATCTTCAGGTGTCTGTTGTGGCACAGCTCTAAAATTGGTGGATAATCTATACGGGCCTTTTATGGGTAACACTCGATGCCAAGCATGACCATGTATGATCACCAAACTGCCTTTTTGTGGTGTCAAGACTACTTGCTCGGCGAAGTCTTCGTTTCCTTCTCCTACTGTTAGCTTGCCATAGCGGTGACTACCAGGGATCACCAATACTTCACCACCCACCTCTTGATTGATATCCATGGTATAAACTAATCTGTTGAGGTTAAACTTTTGACTATCATCGCAGGGACAATCTTGATGCCATGCTTGACCTTTAGTGCCTTGTTTTGAAAACATAGTCATACAATCTAATGCGCGCCAACCTGCGCCTAGAATGGCCTTCGATAAGGTCTTTATCTTAGGATCTTGCTCTATTTCATCAAAACCTAACTCGCCGCTGCGCTGTGGGAACCAGGGTATAACCTCAGTAGCCGATTTCGCTAAAAACGCTGACTCATGCTCATACTGGGGATTTTGACCATAATGCTGCAATATAATATGTTGTAATCTATCCATAAGGTCATCGGAAAAAAAGTCGTCTAATACAAGGTAACCTTCTGACCAAAATGTTTCAGTTAACGTTGCTAGGTTCATGATCTTTACTCTTTGAGCTGTCTTAGTACAGACTATGCCAATTTAAGAAAATAGTCTTCAATGATTGTCACGGGAGCTTAAATTACTCAAATTAGTATCGGCTTGATTGACATTTAATCCTGTTTGTAACCTATTCAATACCGGTGATAACAATAATGCAGGCAGTGACCAATTTTATATCGCACTTAACTCAACCATCATTAATCTTATGAGGAAGCACAAGAGCAAAAACATTGTGGGTATGCTTGGATAACCCTCACTGTTGCATCACTTCACTTTCTTTGGTGTGTTGCGCACTCAAGAAGCACGGCCTTCAAAAAAATGATGTTAAATATCGGGCAATTTAAGGTTGTCGCAGAGCCATTCATCGATATCTATAAACAAGGCATATGCTCAGAACATGATTTTATAACCGCCCAGAGAGATGTATTAATGTCTTTCATATACTAAAAGTTACAGCCAAGAACAGCCCATTTTTGTTAAAGACATGGCTGACCATACCGCTCTATATAAGATGCGATAAACCTCTATGAGAATGAAATAGGCTTAACAGGTCAAGTGGATCCGTTTAGGCAAAATAGTAAAATAAAGGGCTATAGGCCTCACATAATTGACGCTGAGCAATGGCTAAAATTTCCCAAAAAAACAGTGGCTCATTACTTCGATATTATTCAATATCCTATGCCATGAAACAGCCTACCTTGGCAACCTGGCCCTCGTACTGATTGGAAAGGAAGGGGGGCTTGGCACATTGAAGTGATTAATAGTGTAGGATTTATTGCTCAACATCATCCCATAAACCAAGATAAATTGCCCTCGCGGGTAAAAAAGCTAATCCACAACAATATGCTCGCCTATCATTTCATGTGTGATCATTTGTCTGCCCAACAAGCCTATGACAAGCGGCAATAGGGCTGTCTTTCTTCTTACACTTTGTAGCTAAATGTTACACAGGAGTGTTGGCTAAACAAAAGTAGTAGTGTTACAAATCTGTGGGACAAAACATTCAAAGTCACCTAAGGCATATAATAATCTAATGTTTAACTTACAAACTAGGCTGGCAGCATCATTGCGAAACCTCGTAAAAGCCCCTAACTTCCCATGGCGGGTGTGTCTGGTCAGTGCATCGTTATTTTTATTTAGTTGCCAGACAAATAGTGTTGGTATCAGGGGGTTTGATAGTCAGAGCAGCCTGAACAATGATAAGGCTCGGGTTATTTTATTACATGGCATGTATCGAGACGCTAGTGCCATGGTGGTGATAGAAGAGCACTTAACAGGTCTTGGGTATCAGGTATCCAATATAAGTTACCCTTCTACGAAATTTGATATTGAGACCTTGGTAAATGATTATCTAGTGCCGGCTGTTGAAAAGCTTAGGCGCGATGGCGATCAAACGATCCATTTTGTAACCCATTCTATGGGCGGGATTTTAGTGCGGTATTACCTTAAGGTACACGCATTGCAGGAGCTAGGCAAAGTGGTGATGATTGCCCCTCCCAATGGCGGTACCCAGTTGGCTGAATTATTCTCTGATCTGCCTTGGGGAGATACCACAACCAATCCGGCAAAACTGCAACTTAGTGCCGAGCCGGGCAGTTGGGTAAACCAATTAGGACCCGTTTATTTTGAACTAGGTGTCATAGCGGGCAATGACAATTCAAACTTGCTCACTGACTGGATCCTCCAAGGAGAGGACGACGGCGTGGTAACAGTTGAAAATACAAAAGTTGAAAACATGCAAGACTTTATCGTCCTACCTGAGAAGCATTTTAGACTCAGAGGCAATAGTTCGGTATTGCAACAAGCCGCCTATTTTCTTAAATATGCTAGTTTTTATCGCGCAGAAAAAACCGTCATCGACAGCTAGAATATATATTGCGGCAAAAGATGATGACCGCAATTTTTATTGTGTTGGCCATTGAGTAAGCCTATTAATACTTGCCTGCTCACTCTATGACCGAGTACCCTTAAAAGTGTGAGATACTCTTGCAGGCTTCTTTATTAAAATGCTTTGTTGAATCTAAGCCCAAAGTTATGGTCTCGCGAGCCATTAGAAACCCCAGCTAAATACCTTACTTCGTATTTCAAACCCGCGACAGTGCCGCCTATCATAGGACCAATTTGATGGCCCTGATTATTAAAGTCACCAAAATCACCAAAACGACCCAAGTCATTAAACATCTCGATACCCACTGTTATTCCGGTATCAAGCTTTTTACTGACGCTCATACGGGTCTCAATTCCAGTGCCATGGTCTGCTTTATCACTACCAAATTGCCACTTTCCAATTAATATGCCACGAACACGTATGCCGTTTGCAAGACTCCACTGGTTAGTCCAATTGATGGCAAACAACTCGGGGTTGTCGCTTCTTCGTTGGCGAATATCGAAACGAAAACCGCTTGACCAGATCTCGTTTTCACCTTGTTTCTTAAAATTATAAAGCATCTCTGCTCGAACATATTCGTATCGGAAGTCGCCGCGATCACCATATTGTAAAAGGAGACGGCCTCTTATCTTGTCATTGAATGCATGTTGGTAGTGTAAACGGTAGGCCCAGTTGTCATTTTGGCCATCCTCATCACCGGGCGATAATGCAATACGCAGCTGCATACTGCTTTCATTGGCTTTAACACCGGGTCCATGCACCCCAGAGGTATTGGACGCCAGACTCTGACAGGTAAGAGTGAGCAATATAAATGCTATCGAATGTTTTAAAATCATGTTCAAGTTGTTGTCTCCATTGTACTAATACGATTAACGCTAACGGTAATATTATTCAACCAAACCTTATCAATGTCCAGCTATGGATCCAGACTGTGCAAAAACTATTGATCACTTTTTGGCCTAAGCACAATATACTTATGAGCAATCAACATTAGCCTGCGATCCCACTTTATGACCTAGTTTAGTCTAATAAAAGGGTAAGTCGAATCAAAAGGGATCGGCAATGTCTGACCATATTAAAGGTCAATCAAGACTTTAATCCTCACGCTTCCCAGCAGCCATTGATGACTTTGTTTGTGAAGACAATCCAATAAGCGTCATAGATGTATTTTTGGACCCACTTGATTTACTCGCTCTTGGTTTAGAGGCGGTTAATGCTAAGCTAATCGGTCGCCCTGGCTATCATCTATCTAGGAGACTAAAACGCTATATTTACTGTTACTTCAATCGTACTCAATCATCTCGCCGATGAGAAAATGAAAGTCACGGTAACGTTGAATTAAGGTGGTGACTCGAGGGGTTAAGGCCTGACTTTGAACTATCCCTAATGTTTAGAAAGATAATGGCCAGGGGATTAAACATGTCTGCCGTAAATTTGTTGAATTATGTCGTCAACATCTAGGTGTTCGACGATTCGGTCTTCGCCATTGATGGCAGTAAGTTCAAGGCCGTGAACAACCAATCAAAAAGCTATACACCCAGCAAAGTCCAGTACCATATGGACCGCATAGAGAAAAGTATTGAAAAAACTTAAGTCAAATGGACACCAAAGACGGGGTGAAAAAGCGATAGACACCATCAACTTCAAAATTGACATGGCTTGAAGCGGGTTTAGTTGAACGTAAAGGGCTTGCAAAGGAAGTCAATCAGCACCCAGAAAAACAAGTATCACAGACTGACCCCGATGCACCTTTAATGTAAACGCATCACACAGAAAGACAAGTCTGTTACAAGGTGTAAAGGGCCGTGGTTCCTAAGCATCACTTGATTTTTGAGCACAACTCACCTTAGTGGCAGTGCAAGTCCAAAAGACATGAGGTAAGAAAAATATCATCATCATCACCGACAAGGGCTATTTTAGTCGAAGGATATCAAAGCGACACTAGACTTAGGCATGACCGTAAACGAGCTTAAATGTATTGGCTTACAACTTGAAACGAATGATGACCATAATGTGAACCACTGGATTGATGGATGCCATCAGTAAATAAAGGCGAATTTAGCCTCAATTCACCCTATAACACCCCGTTAAAACATCATATTTATCATAATCGACTCAGTTGTAATGGGACAAATGAGAATTCAGGGCTGAGGGTCATAATGGCTGATTAACGCATTCAGTCTGTTGAGTCTGGCCCACGACAGGGTTTAGTGCTTATATGCCGAGTTTATAGAGACTTGTATCAATATCCCATCAAAAAAACTGAGCAATAGCGGCGTAAATAACGACTTATCAAAGCCCCCATTTACGCTTATATTATGACAGCGGTGAAATACAAACTTAGATTGTATTATTAGCGTAATCACATGAACCATCTCGATTTGCTAGAAGCACAAACCAGTCACTATTCATCACTGGCTAAGATTATTAGTGCAATTATTATTATTTCATTTAATCGTTCATAAGCATTAACAGAATTAGAAAAGCTCATAACAATCAGCGTGCAACTTCGCTGATTGTTATTTTATACAGCCACATTAAGGAATGAATATCAACACTATTATACAAGAAGTCACGGATCGAATTATTGCCCGCAGTACAGTATCCCGATCCGCCTATTTGGCTAAAATTGAACGAGCACGCAAGCAAGGCCCCCTAAGAGGCGAGCTTTCTTGCGGCAATCTTGCCCATGGTTTTGCGGCGTGTGGCAAAGAGGATAAATCCGATCTACGCAACATGGTTAAAGCTAACATTGCCATTGTATCGTCATACAACGATATGCTTAGTGCTCATCAACCCTATGAGGACTACCCACACAAGCTAAAGAAAGCGATTTCTGAAGTGGGCAGTGTGGCGCAATTTGCTGGCGGTGTTCCTGCTATGTGCGATGGGGTGACTCAGGGCAATCCAGGCATGGAATTAAGCTTAATGAGCCGCGATAACATAGCAATGGCAGCAGCTATTGGCCTGTCCCATAATATGTTTGACGGCGCGTTAATGCTGGGTATTTGCGATAAAATTGTACCAGGCTTGTTATTAGCGGGCTTGAGTTTTGGCCATTTACCCACTGTTTTTGTGCCAGCGGGTCCAATGCCATCTGGCTTACCGAATAAAGAAAAAGCACGTATTAGGCAGGAGTTTGCCCAAGGTAAAGTGGGCCGCGAAGAGTTGCTCGATGCTGAATCACAGTCGTACCATTCTGCTGGCACTTGCACCTTTTATGGCACGGCGAATAGTAATCAGCTTGTGGTTGAAGTCATGGGGCTGCATTTACCTGGGTCCTCCTTTGTGAATCCGGGAACTGAATTAAGAGAGGCATTAACTAATGCCGCCGCAAGACAAATAACGCGAATAACCGATTTGGGCGACAATTATATGCCTATTGGTCATATAGTCGATGCGAAAGCTATGGTGAATGGTCTTATTGGTTTGTTAGCCACGGGTGGGTCAACCAATCATACTATGCACTTAGTGGCCGTTGCGCGTGCCGCGGGCTTCATTGTAAATTGGGACGATTTTGCTGACTTATCCAGAGCAACGCCTTTAATTACCCGCATATATCCAAACGGTTCAGCAGATATCAATCACTTCACTGCTGCAGGTGGTATGTCGCTATTGTTTAAGCAATTACTAGATAAAGGCTTGTTGCATAACGACGTTAACACCATATGTGGCTTTGGCCTTGAGCGATATACGCAAGAGCCGCGCATAATAGATGGCGAACTTACTTGGGTTGAAGGTGTTGCCGAGTCGTTCGACAAAGAAGTCGTTGCTGATATTAACCAGCCGTTTCAAGAAAATGCGGGTCTGTCGGTGTTGTCGGGTAACTTGGGTCGAGCGATAATGAAGACGTCGGCGCTAAGTCAGCCCTATTGTAAAATGAAAGCGCCTGCGGTTGTGTTTGAAGATCAATATTCTTTTGATGCCGCGTTTCAATCTGGCCAGCTCAGTAAAGATTGTATTGTTGTCGTTCGCTTCCAAGGGCCTGCTGCGCTTGGAATGCCAGAGTTACATCGATTGACGCCCCCTTTAGGTGTTCTGCAAGACGAGGGCTTTAAGGTGGCTTTGGTGACCGACGGCAGAATGTCGGGAGCGTCTGGCAGGGTGCCTGCGGCTATTCACTTAACCCCTGAGGCCTTTACAGGCGGTGTTATTGGTAAAATACAGAACGGCGATATCGTGGAAATTGATACTATTACTGGTGAGCTTATCTTGCATGTTAGTGAGGCTGAGTTAGCCAAGCGTACACAAGCGAAAATAGACTTAACCCTAAGCCATCAAGGCATGGGTCGAGAGCTCTTTGCTGGTATGCGCTCCACGTTGACCGGGGCAGAAAAAGGCGCTTGTTCTTTATTTGTTGAACAAGACCGGCTGGATTCAGGATCACTGTGATACCCATTAACCTTGGTCCTTTTGCTTTATCTGTCTCGCCATTATTGATTTTAATTAACGTCTGTACTGGCTTGCTAGTATCGACTTATAGTCGTAATAAGAAACAAAGGTAGCGTGCCCAAGGCATCACTGTCTGGCGTGTTAACCATGATAGGCATATACAGAACCTTTAGCCTAGTGAGTACTTTAGCTCGGTCACATACCGTGCTGCCAGATAGCACAGTATGTGACTGAATGGTAAAGAGGTGAAATAACCGACATTAGCCAGCAACAGGCGACTGTGGTTAATCTCCAAGCTACTTCTTGCCAATACTGTCGACGTTTAATGCCAGTATTAGAGGAGGCTGAACGACGCTTTAGTGAGGTGACGTTTATCTCGCTAAATCAGCGTGAATCAGGCGAAATCGTCGAGCGGTTTTTGCTGTAAGAAAGATTCAGTTTTAAGCATGTGCTCTTAGATAGAAGGGGAGAAATAGCAACTAACATGGGTATTTATAGCTTACCGGTTACGCTGTGCTTTGGCGCTAACAAAGAATTAGTGCTCAGTCATGCGGGAGATACATCAGCAGCAAGTTTACAGCAAAGTATTGAACAGTATTTTTAGTTAACCTGTACTCTGGATAAGAGTTGCCGACATCTTAAAAATAGTTATAACCAAAACAGATAGTCAGTTAGTTAGATAGATAGTTAGATAGATAGATAGTTAGATAGATAGTTAGATAGATAGATAGTTAGTTAGTTAGTTAGTTAGATAGTTAGTTAGATAGTTAGTTAGATAGTTAGATAGTTAGTTAGATAGTTACAATTAACTGACTAGAGCAATAGAGACATCCACAGCTCAGGTTTGTTCAACTAAATGCATTTCCTTGCTAGTCAATAGATAAGGGCTAATGTCTGCTAAGGTGCAGATTATCAAATAGCGGTGGGCCACACCTTAACTCGGCTGGCCCTAGCAAGCTAATAAAGATAGCATTGACGGCTCCCATGGGTTCGAACATTTACGCACCGGCAACGTGTATTCATATTTTAGGCATGGGCGCAATCAGCCATCAAAATAATTTAGAGAATTTAAAAATGAACGTAAAGGAAAAAGCTAAAAATCAGGTCGCAGCGGATACCGTGGGGACCCTCCTAGACCTTGCACAGCTGGCAAACTACTCGCTCATGGATACTCTCAACTGCGATCCTGACGCAAAAGCAAACGGCCTTGACCATACACCACGACAAGTTTTCACGGGCCATTACGTGCCCGTCAAACCGACACCAATAGACGATCCTGAATATGTCATGCACAGCAATATTTTCTTTCGCGAACTTGGCTTCACGGACAGCATGGCCCAATCAGCCGACTTCGTCAGGATGTTTTCGGGTGATATCTCGCAGGTTCCCGAGCCCATTCGTAAAGTGGGTTGGGCGAGTGGCTACGCACTTTCTATTTACGGTACAGAATACAATCAACAGTGTCCATTCCAGACCGGCAACGGATATGGAGATGGGCGCGCAGTTTCCGTGCTTGAGGCCGTCATTAAAGGTCGACGCTGGGAAATGCAGCTCAAAGGAGGCGGCCGCACACCATACTGCCGCGGCGCAGACGGTCGTGCCGTACTTCGGTCGAGTATCCGAGAGTTTTTGGCACAAGAGCATATGCAGTCCCTTGGCGTGCAAACATCTAGGTCACTGAGTTTGTACGTTTCTAAAACTCAGAAGGTTAAGCGCCCTTGGTATTCTGAGGGGTCGCGCTCGAAAGATCCCGACATGCTTATATCAGAGGCCGTGGCCATTTCGACGCGAGTTGCGCCGTCTTTCCTTAGGGTTGGCCAACTCGAGCTGTTCGGTCGCCGTGCCCGCAAGAATGAACATCCCAAGGCGATGGAGGAACTGGAGATGATTGTGTTGCACTCTATTGCTCGTGAGTACGGTGAGGTCATCGACAAAAAATTAGGCACTGCGGAAAAAACGGTACTGCTGGCGCACGAGTTCCGCAGCCGCCTGACGTCGCTTGTGTCAAACTGGATCCGCGTTGGCTTCTGCCAAGGTAACTTCAACAGCGACAACTGCGCGCTTGGCGGTTTCACTCTCGATTATGGGCCATTTGGTTTTTGCGATCTGTTCAACCCGCACTACCAATCATGGACAGGGGGCGGGGATCACTTCTCTTTCTTGAATCAACCAGAAGCAGCACAACGCAACTTCCAAATGTTTTGCACTGCGTTGAAGCCCCTACTAGCCTCGCAAGAGGACTGTTTGCGACAGCTCGACGAGATCCAAAGTGGCTTTTCACAAGTGATGCAAGCTGAAATGGAAAAGATGTGGGCTGCAAAACTTGGACTTAGCACTTTTAACTCGGCGCTGTTCAGTGAGCTCGAAACACTCATGGCGCAAACGCCTGTCGATTACACCATTTTCTTCCGGCAGCTTTCAACTGTGCCTGACGATATTGGGCCACTTAAAAAGAGCTTTTATAAGCACTCTGAAGAAATGGATAAAAGGTGGTCACTGTGGTTCAGCCACTGGCAATCGCATAGGGACAATAATAATGTTTCGTCGCCTCAATCTCGAGAGGAACTCTGCAGACAGATGAAACTCGTCAACCCAAAATACAGTTTGAGAGAGTGGTTTGTTGTGCCGGCCTATCAGCAAGCTGCAGCAGGTAACTACGCCCTCGTTCGAGAGTTGCAGGCAGTTATGACGCAGCCTTACGCTGAGCAATCAAAGGAGGTGGAGGAGAAATACTATAGGCTGAAACCCTTTGAGTTTTTTGAGCTTGGAGGATTGTCGCATTATAGTTGTTCGTCGTGATCTATGGACAATTATGGGACTGGACGGCGTATTCTGCGTGCAGCTCACCCGCCACCTAATTTGCCGACTTTAGAGAATGTAAAAGGTGTCAAGGTGCGCGGGTTTTATCTTATATGTCAAAGTAGCACAGCGGCTAAGCTGTCTTTTCACAGTCCGATATTTTAGCGACATCTGAAACATAGCGACCTAGTACGTGCACCCCCCACGCAGTTGCGATGACCACTAGGGCGCCCACTGCTTGATGCAGCACGGCAAAATTTATGTTTACGCCAGTCAATACAGTCCCAATGCCGAGCAGCATCTGAGCACTATATGCACTATGGATTGCTATAGATGCTTTTTTAGACCGTCCTCGTATGAGCCAGGCTAAAACAATCAGAAAACTAACCGCTACCCAAGCCCACCAGCGGTGAATAAAGTGGATCACATAATGATCATTATTGAGCTTTGTCCACAGATCTACTCTCCATTCAATTTCTGTCGGTATAAAAGAACCGTACATCAAGGGCCAGGTATTGGAAACATAACCCGCATTGAGTCCTGCTGTATAGGCCCCAAATAACAATTGCACAAACAGAACAATAAACACGATTAGACCAAAAGTAGTGAGTTTCGATTTCCTGTTTTCACCACTAGCGAGCAGCCTAAGATCCAAGGCTGTCCAGACGAGTAGTCCTATAATAAGCAGTGCGGTCAACAAATGTGTCGCCAGACGGAAATGGCTCACATCTGTGCGTTCTGTTAAACCGGAAGTGACCATCCACCAACCAATCACTCCTTGCATGCCGCCTAACACTAGCAGTAACGTTAGTCGCAAAGCATAGCCACTAGGTATGGCACGTTTTAATGCAAACCAAGCGAGGGGCAGAGCAAATGCAAGACCAATCAGTCTTCCCCAAAGGCGGTGAATCCATTCCCAAAAATAGATGTATTTAAACTCTGCGAGAGTCATGCCTGCTGGGCCGTTTATCTGGATATATTCTGGGATCTGTTTATATTTTTCAAACTCTGATAACCATGCCGCTTCACTTAGGGGCAGCAACGCACCGGTTATCAGCTTCCATTCAGTAATTGACAGCCCTGATTCGGTGAGCCGCGTTATGCCGCCAATAACCACCATGATGAAAACAAGTGACGCAACAAAATAAAGCCAGTTAGAAATGGCTATGGGTCGTTTTATGTGATTCACATGCTCGTCTGTTATGTCAGTCATAGTGGGCTAGTAGTAGGCTAGTTAGTATTGGTACTGTCTAGTATAACAATATTCACTACCGGTAGAAATAGCCGTTCCATGATTAGGCTTGATGAATTTCGCTGTATAAAAACAATGAGCCTGCCACGACAATGTCATTGGTTGTTAAGGGGCGGCTTTCAGTGTTCTGGTCCTAAGATTGAATAAAACCTGACTGAAATGTGGTCCCTCATAATAGCCCTTGAATAGTTTTGGATACACTCAAGCCTTGGCTGATAGCTGACCTTTGATGATGCCAATTCACTGTACGATTTCTTAGCCTGCCAACATTGCCGGCTTTCACTCGTTGTGATGTGATAGAAGGGTAAAGATCCAAAGGTGCCATTTCATCGGCTCGATCCTGCAAGTTCTGACGAATAAATTCAAAACCTTAGATTGCCAATTTATCTATACAAATCTATAGTGCCTTTACTGAAGTTGAAAATAAAGAAAGAGAAATGAATACAGATAACCCCCGAAAATATTCACAAAAAATCGTAGATGGTGCGGCTCAGGCTCCCAGTCGCTCAATGTTAAGGGCCGTGGGCTTTAACGACGAGGATTTCAAAAAATCTCAAGTGGGTATTGCTTCAACTTGGTCAATGGTGACGCCATGCAACATGCACATTAACACCCTGGCAGAAGAGGTTGGCAAAGGCGTGGATAGTGCGGGTGCTAAAAGTGTGATTTATAATACCATTACTGTATCTGATGGTATCTCTATGGGCACCGAAGGCATGAAGTACTCTTTGGTATCTCGGGAGGTTATTTGCGATTCTATAGAAGCGGTATCGGCAGGAATGGGGCACGACGGTATTATTGCTATTGGTGGCTGTGATAAAAATATGCCTGGATGTTTGATGGGACTAGCACGCTTGAATCGTCCTTCTATATTTGTGTATGGAGGTACGATATTACCTGGCGAAAACCATACTGATATCGTATCAGTTTTCGAAGCTGTAGGGAGTTATGCTGCCGGCGATATTCCGATCACTCAATTGGAACACATTGAAAAAACTGCCATACCCGGTGCAGGTTCTTGTGGCGGCATGTATACGGCAAATACCCTAGCCTCGGCGATTGAAGCCGTGGGTATGAGCCTGCCGAATAGTGCTGCGCAAAATGCGATTTCAGATAACAAAAAACAAGACTGTATTGACGCAGGCAAAGCGGTGGTGTACTTGCTTGAACAGGATATTAAACCGTCGGATATTATGACCAAAAAGGCCTTTGAGAATGCGATTACGCTGATCATTACCTTAGGAGGCTCTACTAATGCCGTACTGCATTTAATTGCTATGGCCGACGCGGTAGGTGTCGAGGTGACCTTGGATGATTTTGTGCGTATTGGTGAGAAAACGCCTGTGATTGCTGATCTACGTCCAAGTGGTCAATATTTAATGTCTGAATTAATTGAGATCGGTGGCATTCAACCTCTTATGAAGCGTTTATTAGATGCGGGTATGTTGCACGGTGAATGTTTGACGGTAACGGGTAAAACCATGGCTGAAAATTTGGCTGAGGTAGCAGACTATCCTCAAGGACAAAATATTATTTTGCCTTTTGACAAGCCAATTAAAAAAGACAGTCATTTGGTTATTTTAAACGGTAATTTAGCACCTGAAGGGGCGGTGTCAAAAATCACTGGCAAAGAAGGTTTAAGCTTTACCGGCTTAGCTAAAGTGTATGACTCAGAAGAGCAAGGCTTTGCCGCTATTATAGATGGTCAAGTAGTGGCCGGTGACGTGGTTGTGATCCGCTATGAAGGTCCTAAAGGTGGCCCTGGCATGCGTGAAATGTTAAGCCCCACCTCCGCTATTATGGGTAAAGGCTTAGGTAACGATGTTGCACTAATCACCGATGGTCGTTTTTCAGGGGGGAGCAGGGGGTTTGTCGTGGGCCATATCACGCCTGAAGCATTCGAGGGTGGCGCCATAGCACTAATAGAAAACGGTGATAGCATTACTATTGATGCACAAAGTCGTCAGATGACGCTTAATATCAGCGATGAAGAAATGGCCCATAGGAAACTAGGCTGGCAACAGCCTGCACCTAAATATACCAGAGGATTGTTAGCAAAATATGCCAGAGCAGTCAGCTCTGCTTCTACCGGAGCCGTTACTGATAAGGCTGATTAATCAGCCTTTCTGCAAAATAACGGTTGACTTAAAACTCCCTAGTGCAAACAAACAGGCATAGGCCACAGTGTTTATGCCTGTCTATCGACTCCTCCCAATCCATTGTGCTGTGCGGCTAGTTTCCCTTCTCTTTGAGGGGTTGCAGGGCAATGAACATTGTCCCAAGGCAGATCACTACTAAGCAATACTTCTTCATTTTTTTATCTTTTGAGTTATTAAAATTGAACGGTATGCGGCTTGGTGTGAAATAAAAGTGAAACTGACTGGATAGATCTTATCAAATCCTCTTATCTTTAAAGGCTTTAGTGGGTCGTCACCGGATAAATGGGTGGCATGCCATTACTTATTAAGATTAGACCCGCCCTGCTTTTTATGATTACAAAGTATCCATTCAAATGAAAATGGGATTTTGCTACTGATAAGATTCATTCGTTAGACGTTGGATAAATAAAACGGGGTTTGCAAAGCATGGAAACTCGTCCTTAAGTGTCATTTTCTGCCTAACGTAGAAACATTATTTACCCTAATGTTTTGTGTGAATCTACATCATCTTGACCTACTACGTTTTTAAGGAATACCACACCTTTATTCGCCGAATTTTAAGGCGTTTAGTCTCGGCCTATAGAATATTCGCTATAGTTGTAATTAATATGTTAAAATGTAATTATCATATAAAACATGACGTTAACTATATTTCATGTTTCCCAAAATGACATTTATTAATAGACACAAAGGACCCTATCATATGACCCTCAATACCTTAACTGAACTAGTCACACACTGGGCCGCAGAGCGCCCAGATGCGGTATGGTTGCGTGATCTACGAGAAGAGGGGGCAGATGATTATACCTGGGCCGAGGCGAGCGCCCAAATCAATGGGGTGGCAGCCATGCTGGAGTCGCAGTTTGCACATGATCAAAAAATGGTTGTGTTGTCGAGTAATCGCGCCCACTGGGTTATGGCTGACATGGCTATCATGGCCGCCGGTCATGTACAGGTCAGTATGTTTACCACTTTGCGCACTAACGTGGTTGAATATATCTTCAACCTGACCGAGACCAAGGTGGTGTTTGTTGGGGAAACATCAAACTGGGAGCAGGTGAGACCTGTGCTCCCCGAGGGGGTTGTGCTGATTACTTTACCCGGCGTAGAGTTAGCCGAACCCCATATCAAATGGGATGATATCGTGTTGCAATGGCAAGGCAAGTTTCCAGCCTTTCAACCCAAACACGATGACATGATTTCGCTGGTGTTTACGTCTGGAACCACCGGAATGCCCAAGGGCGTTATCCAAACTCATGACAGTAACCTGATCCCGCTTCGCGGCGGCGCAGCGTTAATTAAAATGCCCGATTATCCCCGCTATTTTTCTTATCTCCCCCTTTCACATATCGCAGAGCGGCAACTCGTCGAGTTCTCATCCATAGTGTTAGGAGGTGAGATCAGCTTTGTCGGATCACTGGCGACAATAGCCCGCGACTTGCCGCGCTCACGTCCTCACTTTTTCTTCGGCCCCCCGCGAGTTTGGGAACAGTTCCAGCAGGCGGTGATTGCCAAGTTCGGAGGCTCTGCGGCGCTAGAGGCAGCGCTGCAGAATGATAAACACGCCAGCGGTGATCTTATCGTCAAGGGGTTGGGGTTGGACGAAGTGGTATATTGCGTGACGGGGGCAGCTCCTACCCCCCCGGCTTTGATTGAGTGGTGGCAACGGATGGGTTTGACCCTGATGGAAGCCTTTGGTCAGACCGAGGCCATGGGGGTTATTATGTCTACTCATGAGCAACGACGTATCGGTTCAATCGGCAAGCCGGTAAGCGATGTGCAGTATAAAATCACTG
>JAWUWP010000005.1:0-29012 GCA_034111785.1 Paraglaciecola sp. | reverse complement strand
CAAGAGCCGCAGGAACTTTTTCTATTATAAAAGAAATAAAGCAAAAATCTAAGCACAATAGCAATGGGTGGGCTAGAATTTCTTGGTACAACTCTAAAGAGCAAAATAACAAAGTCTCAGAATGGGTATTTAGTAAACTACTTGTTGCTAAACAACCAGAAAAACCAAAATCGAAATATGAAGCCAATTCAATATCCGAACATATTATGCGAACAATGAGCGATAAAGGTAGGTATTTCCTAGTTTACTTAGAAAAAAGTGGAAATACATATATAGCCATTAATCAAAGAGTTGGTGTAAGTTATACTGGTTATACTAAAACTGAAATTAATTGTTCAAATATGATGTATCGAGTTTTAGGGTATACCGAAGGACATATTGAACATTTCGAATATGCAGAAGATGAAGAAAATAAATGGTCAAATATCGTTTCAGGCTCTAGTAAAAGTGATCTTGTAAAGTACGTATGTGCAACGAAAGGTTAAGTAGTTTAAAGCTCTAAAAAACACTTCAAACGCAATAATAATAGTGGGTTATGTTCCGCTTCGCTACACGTTTTAATCCACCATTTTAGTTCCGCTTAATGCGGCGTTAATGTCCGCTTTCGGGCGATAACTCAATCAAAATCAGAATATCCTCAATGACGGCAATTCGCTCAAACCGGACGAAACCACAGTAAATCGCTACGTCCGCTATCTTGGGCTCACCGGTCAGTCGCGCTTGTGCAAAAGCATGAATCGCTTTCGTAAAGCTTCACACCTAATGCCGAACACATCGTGGTTCAGAAATATCAAACTATATTAAAAAATATCAAACATTATTATAATTTAACAAACTTCTTTATCGCCGGACAATTCCCCCTTTTAGTGATCTGCTTTTACTCCACAGTCACACTCTTAGCCAAGTTTCTAGGCTGATCCACATCTGTGCCTTTTATCACTGCTACGTAGTATGACAATAGCTGCAAGGGCAGGGTATAGATGATGGGGGCGATTGAGGCTTCACAATGGGGCAGGTTGATCACACGCATAGTATCGTCACTTTTGAAGTGGGCATCTTTGTCGGCAAACACATACATGATCCCGCCACGGGCCCGTACTTCTTCGACGTTGGATTTTAGTTTTTCTAGTAGTTCGTTGTTAGGGGCAACCACTATCACTGGCATTTCGTCGTCTATTAGGGCGAGGGGTCCGTGTTTTAGCTCGCCTGAGGCATAGGCTTCAGCATGGATATAAGAGATTTCTTTGAGTTTTAAGGCTCCTTCCATGGCGATGGGGTATTGGTCGCCGCGGCCTAAGAATAAACTATGCTGTTTATCGGCAAACTCGCTGGCTAATGCTTCAATATCTTTGGTCAGGGTGAGGGTTTCTTCTAGCTTACTGGGCAGACTATGTAGGCCATCCACTATGTCTTTGTGATCGCTATCCCTTAGGCCATTGTGTTTGCCAAGGGCCAAGGTTAATAGTAAAAAGGCACTCAATTGGGTGGTAAAGGCTTTAGTAGAAGCCACGCCAATTTCCGCGCCAGCAAGGGTCATAAAAGCGAGGTCTGACTCACGCACTAATGAGGAGCCAGGTACATTACAAATGCTGAGGCTGGCCATATAGCCCGACTCTTTGGCTAGACGCAGGGCGGCTAAGGTGTCGGCTGTTTCACCCGATTGAGATATAGTGACTAATAAACTATTAGGGTGCACAAAAGAGCGTCTATAACGAAATTCTGAGGCGATCTCTACGTTACAAGATAGGTTTGCATACTGCTCTAACCAATAACGTGCGGTCATGCCTGCGTGATAACTGGTGCCACAGGCGATGATCTGTACGTGTTGCACCTTAGCAAAAATGTCATCGGCGCCCACACCAAAGATATTGGCGTTAATATCGGTTTCACCTAAACGGTCTTGTAATGCGTTACGCACTACTGTGGGTTGTTCGTGAATTTCTTTTAGCATGTAATGGCGATAACCGGCCTTATCACCCGCATCATGCTCTACCACTGACTCAATGACTTCTCTTTCTACCGATTGACCGTTGTTATCAAAAATCCTTACGGTGCGGCGGGTGATTTCAGCCACATCTCCTTCTTCTAAGAAGATAAAACGTCGGGTGACTGGTAACAATGCCATTTGATCTGAGGCAATAAAGTTCTCTCCCAGACCTAAACCTATGACCAGTGGACTGCCAGAACGGGCTACTATTAGCCGTGATGGATCCTCTTTGTCCATGATCACTGTGCCATAAGCCCCATGAAACCCTTTGATCACTTGTTGCACCGAGCTTAGCAGATCGCCCGTAAGCAGCAGTTGTTGATGCACTTTATGGGCGATGCTTTCGGTATCGGTATCCGAGCTATATTGATACCCGGCTTGGCTTAGCGCTTGACGTAAAGCTTGATGGTTTTCGATAATGCCATTGTGCACGACACTAATGCGGCCCTCAGAGATATGAGGGTGGGCGTTGGCTTCGGTGACACCACCATGTGTGGCCCAGCGTGTATGTGCTATGCCTGTGCTACCTTCAACAGGTGCGGCTTGGATGGCATTGCTGAGCTGTTGCACTTTGCCTACGCGGCGCACTGTGGTTAGTTTTTTCTCTGGGGTGAGCAGGGCGACACCTGCTGAGTCATACCCTCTATATTCTAAACGTTTTAATCCTTCTAACAGGATCTCTACTACATTGCGTTCTGCCACTGCGCCTACAATTCCACACATAACTCATTCCCCACTAATTCTGTTTTTGCGCACAGCACTTGTACGCCTTGTTGTTCGATTTGTTGCTGACTTTTTTTGTCTAATTTGCTGTCTGTGACTAAGATGGAAATAGCTGACCAAGGCAACTCTATGTTAGGTATCTTGTGTTGTAACTTGTTGGACTCGGCTAACACTATTACCTGGGTCGATACGTCAGCCATCACCCGGCTAACAGAGGTCAATTCATTAAAGGTGGTGCTGCCCTTGGCCACATCTAAACCTGCTGCCCCTAAAAACGCCTGATCGAAGTTGTATTCACCTAATAGTTTTTCTGCCATCTGGCCTTGAAACGAATCAGACTGAGGATCCCATGTCCCCCCTGTCATCAAAATTTTAGGAGGATGCTCGCCTTCTAATAATGAATTGGCCACTTTCAGTGAATTAGTCATCACCACTAATGATTGTTTATCTTTTATGGCGGGTATCATAGCTGCAGTGGTACTGCCGCTGTCTATCACAATTCGGCCATTATCATTAATGAGTGTGGCGGCAAGCTCTGCGATTGCGCGTTTGCCACTAGAAATGCAGGCACTAGTATCGATAGGTTTGCTAACCATAACTGCGCCGCCAAAGGTCCTGACCAATAAGCCATCTCTTTCTAGCGCAGCTAAGTCTTTGCGTATGGTCACTTTGGATGTTGAGAAACGTTTTGCCAACCCATCCACCATCACTTCGCCATCGTGATCGAGACAATCAATGATGTGATTTCTTCGTTGTTGGGTATTTCTTTTTTGCATTAACAAAACAACAAGTTTCAAAACGTAAGATATTGTAATTAATATGTTACGTTTTGCAAGTTAGTTTGTTCTTTAATGTGGGATCATTGACTCGCTGGTTTATTTTTTTTGAGGCCGTTGCCAATTAGTTAAGTTTCTTTGTTTGGCTCGAGCGATGGCTAACTCTGACTCTGCCACCTCTTTAGTGATGATTGAACCGGCGCCCACTGTGGCATGGTTACCAATACTAACGGGAGCGACCAAAGCGCTATTAGAACCAATAAAGGCCCCATCACCAATTTGGGTTTGAAACTTGTTCACCCCGTCATAGTTACAGGTAATAGTACCAGCGCCAATATTGGCTCCTTCTCCTACTACAGTGTCACCTAAGTAGGTTAAGTGACTGGCCTTGGAGCCTTTGCCTAATATGGTTTTCTTCATTTCCACAAAGTTACCCACTTTTGCACCCGCATGCATCACTGTGCCGGGACGCAGTCTAGCAAAGGGGCCCACAGTACAATTTTCACCTACTACTGCTTGCTCAATAATAGAATTGGCTTGGATCACGGCGCCATCTGCTATATCACAGTCGATCAATATACAATTGGCCCCTATCCGAATATTAGAGCCTAATGTGACTTTGCCTTTAACCAGCAGGTTGATATCAATTTCAACATCTTGCCCCACCTCTAATACCCCCCTCAGATCAAAGCGGCTTGGGTCCAGTAGTCTCACCCCTTGGGCCATCAGCTGGTGGGCCTGCTCTAACTGGAAGGCCCGTTCAATTTTGGCTAATTGTATGGGGTTATTAATGCCTTCAACCTCTACGGATGAGCTGGGATGGGCGGCCTTTATCACTTTGCCTGCCTGAGCTGCCATGGCGATAATATCCGTGAGATAGAACTCACCTTGGGCATTATTACTGTCTAAATTTTGTAACCAGGACTTTAGATCTTTACCGCCCATGATCATCATGCCGGTGTTAATTTCGCTGATCTGTCGCTGTTGTTCGCTAGCATCTTTATGTTCAACAATGGCCATGACTTGTTCGCCTTGGCGAATGATCCGGCCCATGCCAGTAGGGTCGTCAAGAAACACTGTGAGTAAGGCTAAGTCTGCGCTGCGCTTTACTTGAATAAGCTGCTCAAGGGTACTTCTCTTGATCAATGGCGCATCACCCACCAAGATCAAAACATCGTCATTATCATCTATATAAGGCACGGCCTGTTGCACGGCGTGGCCGGTGCCTAATTGCTGTGCCTGCAAACACCAATTTAACGTATTGTGAGACAGGGCGTCTTGTAATTGCTGAGCACCGTGGCCGTAAATTAGATTGATAGATTGAGCGCCAATATTATTCACAGTATCAATAATGCGCTGCACCATGGGTGTGCCGCCAACAGTATGCAATACCTTGGGGATCGCCGATTTCATGCGAGTGCCTTTACCTGCTGCTAAAATTACGACCGAAAGCGCCATGGAAATCCTTGTAATAATGTTGATTAAGCTGCCAGTATTCTACTGTTAAGTATCTGTTTTGTCCGCTATTTCATTGTTTGTTTGTGCTTCTTGCGTTAAACACCCCTGTGGTCAGTGCCACGCCTAATAAAATAAAAACTGCACCTATGGCCATGGCAAAGGTCAAGGTTTCTTGTAAATATAGCATCCCCCAAACCACGGCAAACATGGGAGCGGTGGCATTGAATACCGTGGC
The DNA here is from genome assembly GCA_034111785.1 of Paraglaciecola sp. Taxonomy (GTDB): domain Bacteria; phylum Pseudomonadota; class Gammaproteobacteria; order Enterobacterales; family Alteromonadaceae; genus Paraglaciecola. Next base: position 23,833 of record JAWUWP010000005.1, on the reverse strand, counting down.
ATAGCCGGCACCCCAATATATTGTGCTGTAGCTCAATAAACAAAAGGGTATAGCGGTGTTGGTTAAACCGACAAATAACAGGGCGCGCCAATGAGTGAATAGCTGAGGATGTAATTTGCTCAAATATAAGAAGGGCAGTCGTGCCAGTACAGCAATGCCGGTGCGTAAGGTGATCAACATAATAGGCCCACACTCGCCCACTGTGGTGCGTATAAATAAGAATGAAGCGCCCTATATTGCCGATAACAATCATAATTCACATAGTCATCTACATTGAAACCTTAAGCGTAATATGGCTCTGCTCTAGTGCCAATAAACCGGCCTTTATATCAACACCCCACGCATAGCCGGTTAAACTGCCATCGCTGCCTATTACTCTGTGACAGGGCACCACTATAGTAAAAGGGTTTCGACCATTTGCTGTGCCTACTGCCCTGACTGCTTTGGCATTGTCTAAGTTTCTGGCAATGTCGCCGTAGCTGCAGGTATGACCAAAAGGGATCTGCTTGAGCTGTTGCCAAACCCGATTTTGGAAAACCGTGCCTGTTTGAAGCAGGGTTAAGGTAAATTGCTGTCGTTGCCCGGCAAAATATTCTTGTAACTGCTGCACGGCCAAAACCGTATGTGGATTGCCGTCAGCGATCTGGGTTCTTTCTTGGGTGAAACCTATGCTGGTCAGCCCTTGTGGCCTCGCACATATTGCTAATATGCCAAAAGGGCAGTCCATATATTGTGTTACTTCTGTGGCGGTGTTCATGACATATTCCACAGTTGCAAGGTTAAATAACTTCTCCACGGCTTGATCGCGTTGGCGTTGATAGGCTGTTTTGCTAGTTGTTTTTTAATGATTAAATCTGTGTCTAACCAAATATCTGGATCGGACAATCCCCGCATCTTGGCATAGGCCACTGTCCATGGGCCTATGCCCTTAATATCTAACCAGCTGTCGATAGGCTGTTGTGTGTTTTGCTGCATATAGGTGGCGAATGAGCACAAGCTTTGTTTACGGCTGTTGGGTATTTTCAGAAACGCTAACTCACTATTGGCCACAGACTTGGGGCTGGGAAATAAGCGTCTTGGGCCTTGGCTGGCTCCCAGCTCATGGCTGAGTTGTGTCAACAGGCTAATAGCCGATTTTACCGATATTTGTTGCCCAAGAATGGCCCTACAACCGGCTTCAAAGGTATCCCACACGCCGGGTAATCGAAGGCCTTGGGTGATTTGCGACTGGCACATACCGCTTTTTACGAGTTGTTCTTGGATCACATGAATGTCGGTTTTAACATCTAAGACCCGTTCGATATTTTGTATCACAGGGATTAATGCGGTTATTTGTGGCAGTGCGATATCTAACTCAAAACAATGTTTGCTGGGAGCATAGGTTGCACTAAACCATGCCATCTGGCCTTCTATCTCAAAGGTGCGGCTATAACTGTCTTGGGTTATTTGCTCTATGCCGTCAATGGCGCGTTTGGCGAGGAAATCACGCATATGTGGCCAATTAAAAGGTGGGCGAAAAGCCAAGTTAAGACGAATGTTCTGTTGTTGTTGTTGTTGTCGCAAGGGCTTATGACGTATTTGTTGCGGGGTCAGGCCGGTTATTTTTTTAACATTTTGCTGTAATCTGCGGGCGCTGGCAAAACCACTGGCTTGGGCCACATGCTCTACTGATAGCTGGCTGTCATGTAATAGTTGTTTAGCGAATAACACTTTTCCATACAGCTGATAATGTTTAGGACTGATCCCCAAATGTTGTTGGAATAATTGCCTAAAGTAGCGGCTTGATATCCCGAGTTTTTCGGCGATCTGTTCAATACTCAAATCATGGTATTGTCTGAGTAATTGGCTAGCCCGTTGCACAGTCGTATGCACACCTTGCCAAGCAAAAGAGTGGGGCGCGCTATCTGGCCTGCATCGCAGGCAAGGTCGATAACCGGCGAACATAGCCTGTTGGGCTAAATCAAAATATTCCACATTTTTTTCTAAAGGTAAATTAGCCGGACATATGGGCCGACAAAATATATGTGTGGTCTTTACGGCAACAAAGAACTGCCCGTCAAATCGACGATCTCTGGCCAGTCTTGCCTGTTGATAAGTGCTGTGCATCGCAGGTTATCCTAAACAAAGAAGATAGAAACTATTCTAACGGCTTTTTTGCCGAATAATGCGACAAAAACGGAAGTCGATAGATAAAGTGCTGTCAAAGGCATAAGTCTGTTGATCCTTGATAGCAACCCAGTAGATAATAGACCCAGCAGTTAAGACAGGTTACTGTTATGACAGATTACTGCGCTGATCTATGATTTGTTACATAAAGGAATTTATTTATTTCACCTTTGGTTGAGTTTGATGTGAACGGCAATAGTGCTCGAAGATTTTTGCCCGCTAGGTTAGTCATGGTTTTGTTGTTGGCTGCGATTACGCTGCTGCCTAGGCAGGCGCTAGCACAAGCATGGTTGCAAGAATTTTCTCAAGAGGTGCAAAAAAAAGCCCAAGAAAAAAATATTCCAGGCTATGCCTTTGCCTATATTGAAAAAGGCAAACCCGCAAAGATCGTGGTCTACGGTAAAGAGAGTAGAACGGGCGCTGCCATAGATAAGGACACGGTATTTAGACTGGCCTCTGTCTCAAAAACCTTTACCTCTATGCTGATGGCAAAAGTGGTGGAGCAACAACAATTGAGTTGGCAGATCCCTGTTAGTCAGTTAGTGCCAGATAATAAGTTATTCAATAACCCTGCGTCTCCGCTGTTATTGGAACATGTTATTGGCCAATCAAGCGGTTATACCCCTAATGCCTATGACAATTTAATCGAGGCTAACTATCCTGTTGAGCGGGTATTGAGCATGCTTTCTGAGTTAACACCTTTATGCCCTCCTGGCGAATGTTATACCTACCAAAATGCATTATTTGGTTTGGTGGAAGAGTATTTTTCTCAACATCATTCTTCCTATGCTCAGGCCTTGAACCAAACTATTATCCAGCCCCTTAATATGCCCCATGCCAGTGTCGGTAAAGCTGGTTTACAGAGCTCAGAGAGCTGGGCTAAGCCCCATGTGGCTATTTCGAATAGTCGTTGGCATGAATCTAAGGTGCGTGATGACTATTACCGGTATTCACCTGCTGCAGGGGTCAATGCCAGTATTGGTGATATGGTTATTTGGATGCGTGCTTTACTTGGAGGATCACCAGAAGTGGTGCCGCAACCACTAATTGACTTAGTGACAAGACCTTTGACTATCAGTAAAAAAGAGATCTATCGCCGTCAATGGCGACAATTTTTATCAGAAGCTCACTATGGCTTAGGTTGGCGGGTCTATGATTTTGCTGGCCACACCCTGAACTATCATGGTGGTTGGGTGCAAGGTTACCGAGCAGATGTGGCATTTTCACCGGAGCATGGTGTTGCCTACGTGATGTTAATGAATGCAGAATCAAACTTAATCAACCAATTCACCCCTGATTTTTGGGCCCGCTTTTTTGAGCAATTTGAGCGAGCACAACGTTTGAGTAGTGTCGCCCAGTCTGAGGTTATAGCTGATTAGTCATGGGTTTTCAGATAGGTATAGCCTTTTAAGCAGTCTTCGTAGAAATCAGTCCACTTTACCCCTTCTCGGGGTTTCATGTGACCTTGAGCCACATGACCGTCAATCATCTTTTTAACACTTTTAGCCATAGAGCTTGGGTGATACTGCATAATAGTTAGCACGTCTTCTACTGAAGAGCCTTTGACCACCTCTTCAATATAAAAATCTTTTGGATCATCGTCGTAGCTGAAAATATGAACTTCGTTTAAGCGGCCAAATAGATTATGCATATCGCCCATTACATCTTGGTAGGCACCTGTTAAAAACAACCCGATAAAATAATCTTGGTTTGCTATTAATTTATGCATGGGCAATACATTAGTGATCCCCTGCCCACTAACAAACTGGTCAACCTTGCCATCACTATCACAAGTAATGTCTACCAAGGAGCAGTTCACTGAGGGCTTCTCGTTCATCCTTGTTAAAGGTATAACGGGTAACACTTGGTCGATGGCCCAGGTGTCTGCCGCCGATTGAAATACCGAAAAGTTACACAAGTATTGGGAAGATAAATTGAAAGCTAACTCTTGCATGTCTTCAGGCACAAACTCTGCGTCTTGCAGGCGCTGCTGCACCGTTTCCATGACTTGCCAGTACAAGGTTTCTATTTTGGCTAATTCTTCCAGCGAGATCACTCGCAGTTTAAAGGCGCTTAATGCTTGCTCTCTAAACTGTGAGGCATCGTTGAAGATCTCTTGCAGATTGTCTTGTTGGTTGATGATTTCTGTTAGCTCTCGGATATCAGTCACCAGTACATGCTCACCGGGTATTTTATCCGTTTGAATACCCAAGCCGTGAGCTTTGATTTCACCTACCACCTGAGTCAAGACACAACTATGATGCGCGGTAATGGCTCGACCACTTTCGCTAACCAGTATTGGATGTGGCACATTTTCAAGGTCACAGACTTGTTTCATGCCAAAAACAATATCAGCCACGTACTCTTGCATACTGTAGTTTCTTGAAGAATCATTGGTGGACTGACTGCCATCATAATCAATACCTAACCCACCTCCCACATCCACATATTCTAACTCAAAGCCCATTTTGTGTAATTCGGAGTAAATCATTCCCCCTTCACTTATGGCTTCTTTCACCGCTCGAATGTCGGTTAATTGACTGCCGATATGAAAGTGTAATAGCTTGAGGCAATCTGCCATATCATGCTCTTGCAAATAACGAGTGGCACTGATGATTTCACTTATGGTAAGACCAAACTTGGCCCGATCGCCTGCTGAGCTTTCCCATTTACCTCGGCCTTTTACCGTCATTTTAGCCCGCACCCCAATCAGAGGTTTGATACCTAAGTCTTTTGCGGTTTTCACCAGCAGTATCAGTTCGGAAAACTTCTCAATGACCACTATGGTTTTGCGACCCAGTTTGACACTCAACAAAGCCAACTGCATAAACTCTTTATCTTTGTAGCCATTGAGAATAGTGAGTGAATCATTATTGGTATTTTGGGCCATGACTGTTAATAACTCTGCTTTGGAACCGGCCTCCAAACCAAAATTGAAGGGCGCGCCAGCATCGACTATTTCTTCCACCACTTCGCGCATTTGATTCACTTTTACCGGATATACACCCATATAGTCACCTTGGTAATCGGCTTCTTTAATGGTCTCTAAAAACGTATTGTTTAATAGGGCAACCTGGGATCTTAGGATATCGTGAAAACGCACGACTACTGGAAACTGAATGCCTTTTTGGGCAATCTCTTCAACCACAGTTTTAAGATCGATGCGGATATCGGTATTGTTAGGATCGGGTGTCACATGCAGATTACCGTTTTCACCAATTTCAAAATATCCTGCGCCCCACCTTTTAACACAGTATAGGTTTTCGGAATCTTCTATGGTCCAGTTTTTTTTGTTTGCCATTGACGGTACTCTTTACAACTAGGTATTTTAAAGTTCGAGATTATAGAGATAAATAGTCACTAATAGAATATCAAAAACACTAATACTCATAAGTATCTCGAATAAATGTGGAGGTAATGGCGGGATAACACATAGTTCAGATAACGATTTGAATTGAGTATATTTAGGCCAAATCTTATTGTGAATAACTATTCTCAATAAGATTCATCTAATAAGTGCTGTATTGACGCCCTTTATATTGTGCCTCGGCTATTTATGAGTGTGCTCGAAGCCCTTAAAAAAGTCCTGACTGACAATCAACGGGAAAAGATCCATGTCAGTAAAAGTAGCAAAAAAATACCGTTATGTGCAGAGGTTAGTGAACACAAACCGGTAAGAATAACAGGGCTAAATTATGGGCGTTTGAATAAGCAAAAATGCCCTGATGGCTGGCTTGTATAAACTAAAAACGGCAAGACAACTAACCATAAGTAAGTGCTTACTTTCTCTTAGATGCATAATAAATAGAGTTTTTTTAAGTGGTAGGGTATTTATCGAAACTAACGACCAGCAATATCAGAATGCCTAGATTAACTATTATGGTATTGAAATACTTCATCTAATGATTGGCCAAAAACCTCGGCAATTTTATAGGCGACTTCAAGTGTTGGTGAGTATTTACATTTTTCAATTGCCATGATAGTCTGTCTGCTGACTCCTACTAGTTCAGCTAACTCTTTTTGGGTCATTTCATCGGCGAAAAAGCGTAATTCACGGACTTTGTTGGTAATAGAATCTGTGCTCAATTTTATGGCCTTAGTAGGGTTTGTAACAAGTAGTCATAGGTTATTACCTCTATACCCGTCTACTTTTAGTGTCTATATGCTCTGTGCGTAGGATAAAAAAGACAGTTGGTTTTACTCATTATCATCGGTAGTTTGTCTATACTAACTAACAATGTGTATGATAAAACTTTCATAAAGTCAATAATATCATACTTAATGTTCGCTTTCTTCGCCAATGTCCTCATTCCATAATTTTGGGTTGGCTGCGATAAATACCTGCATAATATGAATACACTCTAGCTGTTGTTGCACCTCAACTCGAACCCCTCTACTTTTTAACCATCGCTCTTCTCCGATAAATGTTTGGTTTTCACCCACTACTACTTGCTTGATCCCGTACAACAATATGGCACCAGAACACATAGCGCAGGGTGACAATGTAGTGTACATAATTGACTGCTGATAAATCTTTGCGCTTTGTCTTCCGGCATTCTCTAAGGCGTCCATTTCGGCATGTAAAATAGCACTGCCATCTTGCACTCTTTTGTTATGACCTTGGCCAATAATCTTATTGTTATGGACTAATACTGAGCCTATGGGTATGCCCCCTTTTGCGAGTCCAATCTTTGCCTGTTGCAGTGCGGCAAACATAAATTTATCCATCTGAATATCCTAATTTTGAGGGCGTATGGTTATCATTGTTGACTTTTTTAGCGAAGGATTTAGCCTGATTTTTCCCGCCAAGATTGTATTTTACCTTAGCCATTCAATAGTGGTGACTTCTTTTTTACAGGGGATTTTTGCCTAGGGTACTGGTACCAATGCGCCAGTAATAAGTGGCTAAGCTAATGGGGTGTTTTAGATCATCCTGTTGCCCAGTGTCACCTGTTACTATGACAAAAAACCATGGTTCATAAGGACAACCTTTTACTTAATCTTTTAGGCCTGGGCCTTGGTATTTCATGGCAACGTTACACCTTTGATAGTTAGCACCATAATCTCGTAATATTGTCTTGTCATGGACAAAGCCATTCTTTTCATATAGATGTATCGCAGCTTCACATTTTGCGTTGGTTAACAAAAATAAGGTCTCGGCATTTTTACATGGGGGCTGAGCTAACACATATTGTAATAATTGCTCTCCTACTTTTAAACCACGCGCCGAACGGGTCACGGCCATTTTTGTCAACTCAAATACGCCCTGCGCTTTTTTATCTAAGGCACAGGTCCCTATTACGCCAAGCTCTGCTGAGCTGGCAAACCAAATATCCCCGCCCTTATTGATAATATTTTTTTGTGGCTCCATCAGTACTTTGGCATCTACCGGCTCAAGTACAAACATCTGCTCAATCCATTGTCGATTAATGCTCTCAAAGAAAGGGGCGAGCTGCGGGGTAAAAGCAAAAAACGTTAGAGGGCTTGATGAGGGCATAGGTTGAATTCTCGTGATCATTTAACATCTTAAGTTTTTATTAACGGTTAAATTTTGGATGGTTCTGATGGATAAAAAACCATTCACTTTAATCTAAGGATCTTAGACGAATATTTCTAAATTGCACTGGGTGTGTCTCAGCCTGCAAGGCAATGTGTCCCTTTGTGAGTTTTATGGGATGGCCTTGTTCTAACCATTTCTTACCCCAGGGATCACTTGGATCCGCTTGTAATTCAGAATACTCGAATACCAACTTACCATTAATATAATGTTTGATGGCGCCACTGCCATAAACTTCAGCTTCAAACAATACCCACTGATCGCCATGTAGGGTCTGTGAGTCAGAATTGAAACAATGTTGGCTCAACAATTCTCCATTTTTAACAATATTAGTACTAGGTGAACAAAGATTACCGCTGGTTCTGGGATCCTGGCCGTTACCGCCTAATAGTTGTGCCTCTGCAGACATAGGGAAAGCTTGTTCTATATCCATATATTCAGCAGGGGGAGCATGTAACATTAGGCCATTGTTTCTATAAGCCCAAGCATATTCTTGCTCTTGAGTTATTTGTTGGCCAATAAAGCGGTACTGCAATTGAATCTTATAATGAGAATAGGATTGTTGGCTGAATAAATGACCAAATGCTTGATTGTCAAAATCTTGCCATTGATCATAAGACACAGTTAACAAGCCATCTTCCACCCTAAAAGTGTCTTTGTAGTTCACGCCAGCGGCAAAGCCCTTAAATTTTGGTGTCCAGCCACTAAGATCTTTACCGTTAAATAAACTGATCCATTGCTGCTGCGAGCTGTGGCTTTGTTGTTGGCAAGACAGGACAAATAAGCCAAGGGTGATCAGCAATAATAGTAACAAACTGCGGTTTCCCATGATTAGCCTCCTAACCAAACGAGTTAAATATAAGGATGATAAGCCCATAAAATGCCCTATTCACAGCGCACCTTGGTAAAATAAGTCCACGGCGTAATTTGCAGCTCTAGCCGACAATGCCATATAGGTCAATGATGGGTTCTGACAACCACCCGATGGCATACAAGCACCATCGGTGATAAACAGATTCGCTACATCATGGGCTTGGCACCACTTATTCAATACCGATGTTTTAGGATCACGGCCCATACGTGCGGTGCCCATTTCGTGGATCCTGTTGCCAGGGCGAGATAATTCTAATTCGGCATCTGGGCCCTTGCTGATTTTGCTTAAACCAGCAGACTCAAGCATATGGTAAGCATCCTTTTGTGCTTCGCGCATCATGACTTTTTCATTCTGTCCCATCTCACAATCGATATAAGCCAGAGGCAATCCCCACTTGTCGGTTTTTGTGTGATCTAAACTGACCCGGTTTTGTGGATTAGGCAATATCTCGCCAAAACAATAAATACTTACCCGCCAATCGCCCGGTTGCCTATTTGCTTGTTTAAATTCTTCACCAATCCCTGGTTTGGCGCCACTCCAAGGCTCTCGAAAGCTCCTACCCTGGAAACCAAAGCCTCGTAGATAGGGTTTATCTTGTTCGGTGATGTTGCCGTATCTGGGAATATAAATTCCCCCAGGTCGACGGCCGTAATAATATTCTTGATCAAAACCAGACATCACTCCGTTGGCCGAAGCTGCACTCACATGATCCATCAAGTTACGACCCACTTGATCGGAATGATTCGCTAATCCATTGGGGAAAGTCGCCGATTTTGACTGCAAAAGGATCATTGCGCTGGCGATGGCTGAGGCGTTTAAAAATACAATCCTGGCGGTGTAGGTACTTACTTTTTTGCTATGAGCATCTATTACCTTAACGCCACTGATACGCTTTGTTTCTGGGTCGTAATCTAAGGAGTCGACTATCGCATTGTTGACTATGGTGCAATTACCGGTGCGCATGGCCGCCGGTAACGTCGCCGAATTAGCGGAGAAATATGCGCCAAAACTGCAACCTTTATCACACATATTCCTCACCTGACAAGGACCTCTGCCGAGGGCTTTTTGTTCTTCTGTGGGCTGGGTAAGATGGGCGACTCGGGCAGGAATGACTTTTCGTCCTGAGTAGGTAGACTCGGTTCTTTGCTTAAATGCTTTTTCAACACTCGTTAACTCGAAAGGCGGTTGAAATACACTGTCGGGCAGTTGGGCTAAGCCCTCTTTGCTGCCTGATATGCCAGCAAAGGTCTCTACATAGTCATACCAAGGGGCGAGATCATCATAACGTATGGGCCAATCGGTGCCATGGCCGTCTTTTTTATTGGCCTCAAAATCTTGGGGTCCCAAACGATATGTCTGACGTGCCCAGGTTAATGAACGCCCCCCTGTATGATAGCCACGCAACCAATCGTAAGGTTTGCCGGCTGGGGTAGAATATGGATGCTCGCTGTCTTTGACCCAAAAATGTTTGTTGCTTTGTTTGACGGCGTAACTGACCCCTCTATTTTGAATCTCATAATCTTTAGCAATTTCATCTTCGGGGATACGATCTAGATTGGGTGTCTGCCAGGGGGTTAAAAAATCGGCATAATCTTTAGTGGGTTCAATTTTAGGACCACGCTCAAGGACTAATACCCTTAAACCTTTTTCGGCCAACTCTTTGGCGTTCCATCCACCGCTCATTCCTGATCCAATTACTATCGCGTCATACTCTGGCATTACAATAACCCTCAATAGGCAAATACACCTGGTTAGCTAAAAACAACATTATACGGCCCAAGTCCGACTTTGCTCATCCATCAAGATGCTAGCTTCCCAGCGGCCAGGCACTAATTGATAACGTAACTCTTGGGTGGCCCCGACTTCAGTTGAATAATAAAAGCGCGCAATTAAATCTTTTAGGTGTCGATAGGCAATATATTGTTGCTTGTGCCCTGAAAATGCCTGTTCATCCAGATACCTTAATGCGCTAATTTGTTGTTCTGCTGGCGCAGTTAAAAAATTTTGTTGGGTCAGTTCATTCAATTCTAGTTGAATATTTTTTAACCCTTGCCTATGTAGGCTTTGTGAGACTACAGATCCCCACTGGCGGTACAATTGGTCGAGCAACTGAGGCACACCTGCCGCCAAGGCCCCTAGGGTATCTGTCTCTGGAATGATCAAATCCGTGAGTTGGCTAACCAGCGCCAACTCATTGTCAGTATAAAATTGTGGAGATCCGGCTTGCTGGAGGTTAGGACTATTAGCCAAGGTTTTCTCAAAGCGCTGAACACAACTCGAAGTGGCAGTCGCCCCAACAGACACCATAATGCCCATTAAGAGTTGCCGCCGGCTGATACTAGGCGAGGCGTTAGGTATGACCTGTGTTTTGCTGTGTAATTGAGTGGGCATATTTTTCATTCAGTCCCTGCAAAGTTATAATACTACATTAAATAACTCTGAAAAAAATGCAATGAAATTTTGCGATATCAACCATCATCTGTTGGCCTAAAGCCGTTATTCCCCTTGTCGTTGCGAGCTGTGGTTGCAGGAATAGAGATTTTATTTAGCACAACATTTTTTGAATTTTTTGGCACTTCCACAAGGACAAAGTGCGTTGCGATTGGGCTTTTTTGCAACACTTTGTGGGCTGGGTTTGTGCAATAGGGTCTCTAATTCTAGAATATTCTCATCTTGTGTTGGATCAAGCTGTATATCGCCATGTAATCCATGTTCTTGCAACAAAACCTCAACCTCTTTTTGCCGTTGCTGGGAATTGACCAGCAAGGTCAAAGGTGACTCCAGGGTGCCTAATTTTACTTGGCGATTTGTGTTGTAGCCGAACCGTTGATATTGCTCACGCTTTTCAATACGGCCTTTAAAGAATAACTTTGACATGCTCTAACCTTAACCAATTTTGGATAGTGATCATAACAGGGTTAAGGTTTTTATTTAGGCTAAAGACGGGTCGATGAAAACTAGTTTCTGCTGTGGGTATTGTAGAAATGAGCATACTCACCTTAAACAGAGAATATGCCCATTGTATAGAGCCCGATACTAGTGACTATATTTATCGACTATATCAGCGTAGGTCTGGCTGTATTTAACTTGATTGAGCTGTGTATTAAAACGGCTGAGCTTTTCAAGATCGACATTTTTTTTGCTAAACATAACGTAAGCATTGCCAGTTTGTATGGTGATCCCTTGGGCCACAATGTAATTAGATAAAGCCTTTCGCCTTAACATTGACGCTCCAACAAAGCTATCCTCCAGGAAGCCGTCTATATCATCATCTAACAACCTGGCGATGTTTAATTCTCCCATAATGGCTGGCACAAAGGATTTTGATGTAGCAGAGCCTGCCAATAGTACTGCGACTTCTGCGCCATAATAATAGTCTTCTACTATGCCCACACGGCCGCCGCTTTGCACAAAGCTATCCACATCATTTTCTATAACATATCGTTCATCATCCTTTCGAATATAAAGTGAGAACTCCTCCATTCGATAGGCATCACTAAAGAGCGCAAACTCTTCCCTTGCCTTAGTCTTAGATGCCCCTAAGAGTATATCAATTTTACCTGCTTTAAGAGCGGCCAGTAATTCTACCCAAGTGCCTTGTTGATAGGAAATTTCACAAGACATGGCATGCACCACTGTCGCCACCAGTTCAATATCTAAACCCGCAACATTACCGCCCACTTCTGCATATTGATAGGGCTCCCATGCATCGAATCCTAAGGTAAAGTGACAGTTGGCCGTTTTGGTAACTGGGGTGGGTGTCTCAGCTAGGGAGGGGGCAACGGATGTTGATCCAGTTTTTACGGATGAAACGACTTCAGGTGATGGCGAGCTTGATGTGTCAAGCTCAGGAGCGGGTGTACATGCGGCAACAGCAAAGAGTGAAAATGTGACTAACAATAAAGTACTTACGTTCATAACGTGGTGCCCTCAGAAAGTTATTCCAGTTTGCATATTGAGTGTAAAGTCTTTATTAAAAATTTGCCATATAATTAACATTATATTAACGCGTATCATATTTAATCAAATTTTATTGATAAAATATGATGCACAGCCAAGCATTTATTCTCAAAAAAGGTCTTTTTGACCAATATTAGAACGGTTAATAGCCAAACTAAAACCCCGGGATAATATTGGTGCTAGGGTTTGATTATAGTAGGCCATTGATTTTCTGTTGGCTTAATTTAGGGGCAACCCGCTGCCGGGGATGTTACCTTTTTTATTTCAATTTTCCCGGTTCGGCTGGCTCTAGCTTTAGCCGCATGGGAGCGTTGAGCCGTCAACATAAATAAGGTTTTACCATCATCGCCGCCTAACATACAGGCAAAGCAATTTTGGCTGGTGCTCACTACCTGTAACACCTCACCACCTTGAGCTAAAAGGATACACTCATTACTTAACGCATTGGCAATCCATATATTGCCATCGGCATTCATACATATTCCATCCGGTGCTCGGGCGCCAGTGGGCGCCCATACCCGGCGATTGGTTAGCCCTGCGTTATGAACAATATCGAAGGCGGTTAAACGTAATCCTAAGGTTTCTGCTACTACTAAAGTTTTACCGTCTTGTGTAATAACGCAGCCATTGGGGAAGCTCATATCACCTGTGGCGATACTCACCTCTCCCTCGGGTGTCACTTTTACTATATTGGCTTTAGGGTGATTGGCCATGACGGCCTCTGCGCCACGGGTTTGAAGTTCTTGGTCAAGATTAAAACCAAAGTTACCCACATAAGCATTGCCTTTGAGATCCACCACCATGTCGTTGCATAGATACTTTGAATATTCAGATAGATGGGCGTGTAACACTAAGCCCCTTTTTTCGAGGCGCATTAACGTCATGGACTCCATACATACTACTAATAAACGACCATCGGGCAGCCAGCCAAGACCTGAGGGTTGTTCAGACAATTGTAGTTCTAACCTGACCTCAGCTTGCAGATCCACTGACTTTACCGCCTTGTCGTAAAAGTCGCTATACCAAAGCCGACCGTCACGCCACCTAGGGCTTTCGCCAAAATAAAGTCCGTCAATTAAAGTGGTCGATTGCGTCATGTTAGTGCCTAGGGTTTGAGCCGGTAAAAAACACTAAAGGATTTTTCCCTGCTATTCAACAGTCTATAATATTGGGTTGCTTGGGTGTTAAATGGATCAATCACACCTGAGACTGTGGCAACAGGCAAGGTTTTGTGCCTGCTCAGGTGGGGTGTGTTTTAAGCATCAGCTATCGACCAATACTATGATAAAGATCTTTATGCCGATGTTTAGCCGTCATAAATAATGACAAGATTAGACAACTAAATTTTGCTTTAGGTGTGTTGGTGATGTATAACACTGTCAATTAATGATTTCTTCAGAAGGAATGATCTATGACTGTCCATTGGCAAACAGACAAGCCTATCTATATTCAGCTGTATCAGCAGGTGATACAGAGAATACTCGATGGTCACATTAAAGAGGGGGAGGCCTTGCCGTCGGTGCGAAAAGTGGCATCCGAGTACCAACTTAACCCCGTGACTATTTCTAAGGCCTATCAAATGTTACAAGACCAACAGATAGTCCATAAGCAGCGGGGCAAAGGACTCTTTGTAAAGCTTGGCATACAAGCTCAGATGTTAGAAACACAGCGTACAGATTTTCTATCCAGCCAGTGGCCGTTGATCTTAGAGCAAATAACACGTTTACAGCTTTCTGTAGAAAAACTATTAGAGCCAATTAGGGAGAGCAAATAATGTCGCCATTGATTTCTATTTCTGGATTAAACAAAGCCTACCAAAAACAGGCGGTATTACGAGACATCGCATTGTCGGTAGAGCCAGGTCAAATAATGGGTTTGGTGGGTCCTAACGGTGCCGGTAAGACCACTTGCTTACAAGCCATCTTAGGCTTAACCACCTATCAAGGCCAGATAGATGTCTTAGGTTACAACCCTAAAAAACAGCGACATGAAATGTTAAATGATGTGGCTTACATTGCTGATGTAGCCGTATTGCCTAAGTGGATGAAAGTATCGCAAACCTTGGCCTATATGCAGGGGGTGCACCCCAATTTCAATAGAGAAAAAGCCGAAGGTTTTTTAGCAAAAACCAATATTAAAATATCAGCAAAAGTAAAAACCTTATCAAAGGGCATGGTCACACAATTGCATTTGGCGCTTATTTTGGCGGTGGACGCAAAAGTATTGATATTAGATGAGCCGACACTGGGCTTAGACATACTAACCCGTCGTCAGTTTTATACACATTTACTTGAAGATTTTTATCAAGAAGATAAATGTATCATAGTCACTACCCATCAAATTGAAGAAATAGAACATATATTAACCAACGTGGCTTTTATTCGAGATGGGAAAATTGCCTTATCTGAGAGTGTCGATGATATTCGGAATAAATTTAAAATTGTGGCGGTAAGTAACGACAATCTCGATCAAGCCAGGGCCTTAAAACCACTATTTGCAAACAGTATCATGGGCATTACTACTATGTTATTTGACCAAGCTGAGAGCAAGGATCTGAGCAGTTTAGGCAGTATTAGCACCCCTTCATTAGCCGATATTTTTGTTGGTGTTATGTCACAGGAGACGCAGCTATGAATCGATTACAGATCGTGACTTCTTTCAAAAAAGAAATATGGGAGTTCAATAAAACCCTGTTTTGGGTGCCCATTATCATTGCGACTTTGCTGATCATAATGCCTATCGCACTGCTACTAATAATGGATGAATATCAAACTACACAGATAATAGTAGGCTTAGTGGGTTTGCAGCAAATGACCGATCTCGATGGTTTTGCTCCTGTTGTACTAATGACTATCTCTGGACTGTTTACCCCTTTTATAATAGTGGCGCTGCTTATTCAGTTGTATTATTTCATTAATTGTTTGTTTGACGAAAGGCGGGATCTCTCTATCTATTTCTGGCGCTCATTGCCGGTGGCAGATAGTCTGAATGTGGGCGTTAAGTTACTTACGGGTGCAGTAGTAGTACCGGCTATCTTTATGTTCGCAGCCAGTTTGACTCTATTGGTATTTTTACTCTTAGCCTTGTTGCTGTGCACTGTCTTGACCTTAGGTTACGATATCTCAATCTGGCATTTTTGGGCCCATGCAGACATCATTAGTAACTTGGCTGCAGTCTGGTTAAACCTGGTGCCATATGCACTTTGGATGTTTCCTGTTTATGCTTGGCTAATGCTGGCTTCGGCTTTTGCAACTAAAGCTCCCTTTTTGTGGGCCATGTTGCCAGTGGCCTTTGTGATGTTAGTAGAGAGCTTCTTAGTGGCTTACTTTCAATTAGATCAACATGTCTTTGCCAATATGTTGTGGAATTATTTTGAATTCACCCAAGCATTATTACCGCACAATGTAATGGCCGGTAACGGCTCACAACTGGTGGTGTTTTCGGCATTAGCGACCAAGCTCAGTGCTGTACCATTAATAATGGGGGCTGGATTTATCTACCTAGCATACTGGTTAAGAGTCAATAGAAGTCAAGCCTAAGGTAAACTGAACTGCCGTCAGCTGAGGATCTGCCAGCAGTTTAGTGTCAAGGTTAATGATGTGAGGGATCAGGCCATTTACAGGTATGATGTCAGGCTATACAAGAAAAGGTTAGTGGTTGTGATGCAGCAAGAGATTAAAGTACAAGATCTAATTGAAGGCAAGGGTAAAGCCGCTGAACGAGGCGCCTTGATCACTACCCATTATCGCGGCTGGCTGGAAGATGGCAGCGAGTTCGATTCATCTTATAAAAAGAATGCCGCCTTTCAAGTGGTATTAAGCAACAAGCGTGTGATCCAAGGCTGGGTCCTGGGTTTGCAAGGCATGAAAGTAGGAGGTAAACGCCATTTATGGGTGCCGGCGCATTTAGCTTATGGTGAGCGCCAAGTGGGTAATATGATCCCACCTAATGCTAATTTAACCTTTGAGATTGAACTGTTAGAAGTATTAACCAGAGATTAATCTAGCCTTTGACATTGCACTGCTAAAAGTATTAAGCCCAGATGAATTTAGTTGGGTTCGTTGCCCGCTTGCCATTTGATGTTACAGCCTATAGACGCTGTTTGTTCTGCACTGATAGGTTGCTGTGTTAATAATGCGTCCATGGCATTGATCAAGTCGACGCCAGTGGCGGGTTGTTGTGAGGAATCATAATTACCCGAAGAGATCCGCTTAGGCCTACTGCCATCAAACTGTCCCCGATAAACCAGTTTTTGTTGGCTATCAAACAAATATAGATCAGGTGTACAGGCTGCCGCATAGGCTTTAGCCACAGTTTGGCTGTGATCAAATAGATAAGGAAAAGGGTAGCCCCGTTGGCGCTTTTCTTGCTGCATATGTAGCATGTCATCTTCGGGATATTGGATGCTGTCATTGCTATTAATAGCCACAAAAGCAATGCCTTGTTGTTGGTAGGTTTGGGCGATCTTAGCTAATTGTGGCGCTATATGGATCACATAGGGGCAGTGGTTACAAATAAAGGCGACAACTAGGCCCTTGTTGTGACTAAAATCCCCTAGACTAACGTTTTCACCTTCAGTGCTAGGCAAACAAAAATCTGCGGCAGGCTCGCCTAAATCCAACATGGTAGAGGCTGTCATCGCCATAGTGATACTCCTAGTATTGATGGCGTCACCATAGCAGATTTTTGAGGTATAGACCTAGCGGCTTATTTGATAGCCGATGTTAATGCCAGCCAATTGACAGTGGCAAGAATTAACCTTGGCTCCTAGCGAGTCTGTGATAAATAGAATAGGGAAAAACAGCACTAAAAGTGATGGCTTGGCCGTTTTGGCGTTTTAGTCATACTGATATACAGCAACTTAATGCTCAAGTACCCAATAGTGATGGCTGCAATCACCGCTAAACCGAACAATAGATAGGCTTCTTGGGGAAAGCACTTTTGTATTCTGATAATGCTGCCTAGGTGCAAGCTTTAACAATCCAAATTACAACTATCGATATACTCAGACATTCTGATAAAGATATCCAGTGAAGACACTAATAAGAGTAAAACCTATCCCCTTCACACGTATAAAAAATATAACGGGGTTTCATAAGTTATTGATAGATATCTATTTGAAACACGCTATTTCGTGACGCGAGGTAAATAACGTGCAGTGCTAAACAATTCAAGCTAACTCATCCCTACAAAAAGCAGCGACCCGTGGCTACCTTTTTACAATTAAGCTATCAGGCTTGGCAAATGTCTGCGACAGCCATATTTTTGCGTCTTTTCGCGACAAGCAACTAACCAGTGGTTCACTATCAAATGTCGCGACAGAAATCACCTTAGGGCTGGACTTGATCTGCAGTTCATTATCGTCCATGGATACTGAACATGTCACTTGCGTACCTCTAACCCTATAGTTAATCTTAATTATGTCCGCACGATTAAGTAACCTATTATAGGGATATCCACTGTAGGAGAAAAGTTGTTCGAGCTGACTATCGCCCTTAATACCTTGCCCGTTATTCAACACCTCGCTTGCAGAATAGGCGAGTTGCGAGAAGCTTAGGAAACTTACCATTGATATTGTAGATATAAGATTTTTCATTTTCCATCCTTTATAAGTGTTGTTTAATTAAGGTGCTCATATGCTTGAGCACCCTTGAATATTGGCGCTAATCATTGACTTGAACAAACGATAAAAAATGAACTATACTTTAGAAAAACTTAACTGTTGAAAATGCAAAAATCTTATCTTCCACCACTAAAATCATTACATTATTTTCTGGTTGCCGGGCAACTGTCGAGTTTTAAGTTGGCGGCACAAGCACTTAATGTGACCCAAGCTGCTATTAGCCAACAAATTAAATTATTGGAAGGATATTTTGGTTTTGTGCTGTTTATCCGTCAGACTAGAAGCACAGTACTGAGCAAGCATGGTCACACACTATTGCCTTTTATTGAGCAAGCTTTTGAGCGCTTGCATGCGGGTATTAAGCATTTATCAGGCGATCCCAATCCCACTATATTGCGCATTTCAGCCATCAATTCTTTTACATCTATTTGGTTACTGCCTAGGCTATCAAGCTTTCAAGACTTGCATCCAGAGGTGATGATTCAAATTGCACCGAACAATAACATGGCAAACTTTGAGAGGGATCAAATCGACCTTGCTATCCGCATGGGTAAGGGCAGCTATAAAGGGCTTCAATCAAAGTTGTTAGTACAAGATGAGATGTTACTTGTGGCTAGTCCCACATTAATATCAAAGGAGCAGGTGCTAGATCCCAAAGCCGTGTTTGCCTTACCTTGGATTGAAGATACTAGCGCAGATGTTACTGAGGTTTTCAAGATAGTATGCGGCCAGCATAAACAAATTATTGACAAGATAGTCCCTGTGATAAGAGCCGAAAACTCAGTCACTATAATCGATAATGTATTGCAAGGGCGAGGTTTTGGTTTGGTCAATAGAAGTTTAGTGCTGGAGCATATTCAATCAGGCCGCCTTTTGAAATTACTCAATTTTTCCCATGCTAGTCCCTATTCACTCTATCTGGTTGCGCCTGAGCAAAACTTCAATTGGGAAAAAATAAAGCAGTTTGAAAGCTGGCTAACACCACTTATTGAGGGATCTTTCGGCTGCCACAAATAAAAGTGAAACTAAGCAAACGCAGAGATCCCAGATAGGCGCTACGGCTATAAGCCAGATCTTTGCAGTTACTAGTTTCAAAATTGTTTAGCGAAATGCCGCCTTGGTTAATGAATAGAGACAGTCGATGACCTTTAACAATGTTAGCCTTAATAAGACAGGCAGAGGTGAAATTCAAGTTTGGTGGTCGCGCCAAGCGGCTATTCGTCAAGCTTGCCATAGTTTTGTCGTACTAATGGCATATATATGTCCTATCAAAAAAGGCAACCCTTCTTCATATTAGTCGAACATTTATGCAGAGGGTTTGAAAATGGAAATGGATTTAAATAAAGAAACGTTAAAAGATCAAAGAGACAGCAGAGCTTGGAGTCAGACTCAATTAGCTGAGGTCTCAGGCCTAAGTTTGAGGACTATTCAGCGAATTGAAAAAACAGGCGTCGCCTCACAAGAGTCGGCAAAAGCTTTAGCCTCTGTCTATGAGTGCTCAATTACTGAATTAGTGATGAAGGATATTGTCCCACCATTAACAGGCAAGCTGGCTGTCAGTAAAATAAGCGCAAAGGCTAAGATTATTCATGCTTGTGTGTTATTACCTGTGCTTTGTGTTGCCCTGTATCTTTTCTGGACGGGACATGATTCAACCGCTTGGGTAAACACACTGAGGGATGCTATTTTTAGTCACTCCATTTCTGAACACAGATTAGACAAAATTAGTTTCCTGATAGTGATCTTAGTGGTGGGTTTACCATGCTTAGTTCCGGGTTTTATATATGATTTCATAAACAAGAAAGGTGTATTTGAGTGATCCTATGACTAACACTGAGGTTGCACCTCAAGATAGATAAAATATCTACTGTGGATCCACCCTTTATCCTGCTATCAAATCAATCGGGGTCGACCTCATGAATACTAAACATTTTTTGCATAGAAATCGAAGTGAGGGAAAAGCTGATATTAAGCTAAAAAAATATGATTAGCTTAGAGGCAGCTTCAGGGGCTGTTTTTTTCAACTAAATAACAATACTTTTTTGGGATGCTATTAAAGGCATCCCTAAGGTGGGGATTATCTATTAAGATCGTTTTTCGCTGTGCCAGTTTGAGCCGACTAAGCATCGCTTCTGCGCATGTGTTATTTTCAAACAATCGTGCAAAACTGCCATTTTCAAATGCATTCACAAGCGCCAGATGGCTTTTATGCCAAAGCGTTAAGCCGAGCGTCTAGGTAAGTGCTTCTAAACGGCACAGGCTGTATTTATTAAAACGATCTGTGTCTTGTGAGCTGGTAAGTGAGTCTGTTACTCAATAAAGTAGTGTTATGTTTTATAAGGAAGTGTCATACCTTGAACTCGACTTCTGGAGGTATGACGTCAATTAGATATGGATTGGTAACGACTGACTAGATTTTCAGGTTAGTGGATATCTTAATGGTCTTTATTAACAAAAGAAGAGACAGACAAACCTGCTGATTTACTCAGGGCTAATCCGCTCTTCATGCATTAGTTGGTTGCCTAGTCGTCAGAACTAATCTCAAAGCTAGTCAAAGACAGGAACTTCCAGCTCTTACCGTCATATACCAGAGTTTCAATTAAGCCTTGTGTCGATCGCTCACGCTTTCCCTCATAGTTATTGCCGACTGAAACCGTGTTGTAGTTAACAATTGCGGTGCTTCCTACCACTACGATAGAGACAGGAAATAATTCATATATAAGGGTAGTGTCAGTTTTTTCGCCAAATCGTGACCACTTAGCCATAGACTGTGCTTCTCTGGGCTGAGGCCATGAGCCCCCCCAAGCTACTACGTCCTTGTGAACATAATTTGTGGGCCAGTTGCCATTTTTAGCAACTTCATCTTCCCAAGATTGTGCAACTACCGACCAAACCGCAGCCTGTTCTTTATTCCAGTCGGCTGCCATTGCAAAAGTTGTTATGCTGACTAAAGCCACTAGTGCGGAGAGTCGGGCTATCATTTTTTTCATGCCGTATATCCTTATGAATGTTTGAAGTTAAGTACCATCTATTGTCAGAACTGCACCCTAGCTTGGCTAGATATATCTACTTCCGTTTTATGAATGTAGGCTGTCATCTTTGATATTACTATTGATATGTTAACTATTTATTTTCAAATTTCATCAGAGTAATACAGAGGTGGTAAAAACCTTTACCCGCAACAAGCCCCCGCCCATGAAGGCATGTGAGAGGGCTTTCATAAGAGTGAAATTGGATGTGTAGATCAAGTGCGGTCTTTTTGAATATAGGTTTTCGATTACGCTGTGAAAATCGTCACCATGGGCACCTGGTTGCGTTCAGTTGTAACGCAGAGGATTTTTTTCGAGCCGCGGTGCATGGCGAATGACAAAAAGCGCGGCGTTGCTGGTTGATACTCATTTCGGATACTATTTTTACGAAAAAACCTGTAAAAGTTTTACTACTCAGCGCCTCGACAATTCTATTCATTAATTGTGGAGGCGCAGACTCCCCAGCTCAAGAAGTCGCTATAGCCGTTCACCCTCACTCAAATTAGTATGCTGGATGTCAGTATAAGCAATACACCGTCATCAGAAAGTTATAATCCCTACGCTGAATTTGAATTCAATGCCGATGAAGCGGTGAGTTATTTCTGTAATATGAACGGTGATGGTTTTATTGCCTGCGACAGCCCCATGGCTTACATGCCATTATCGGTTGGCGAACACATATTTGTAGTCAAGGCACTTGACGCTGCTGGAGCCGAGGGTGATGAGTCTGTGTATACTTGGGACATCAAGATGAAAATATCGTTAATGTTTGATAGGTGTTGAGTATAGCGAAATGGCCGTTATTGGCACTAAGCAGTGCCTTTAGTGGCTTTTTTTGTTCCTACATAATATCAGGAAAGTGGCAAAAGTTAGCGTTTTGCAAGAGGATGTAACAGGCAGATATGAACTTAAAGCAGCCATCAGGCTTGACTCGAAGATAGCTTTCGCTTTGTCCTCAATTAATACATAACAAAATTCGTTACAGCCTCCCGAATATTACTATCTGGGCTTTCAAAATATTGAGTAGATTAATCGGTAATAGAAAAATCTATTACCTCATGCGCCCATACATTGCTTATCTATATATTCTTATTGCTCATTTTAACGAGTGCAAAAAAGGCCCCCTACTCATTTATGATCCAATTTTGTTCCTGCTTCTGAGATACCGGTTTGGACCACAAACACCCTCGTAATCAAAGCACCAGTAAATCGCATCATGACTGTCATATTCATATCATCCCTTTTTATCTTTATGTTGAACCTTCTCTAAACATATCAGGACTTTTTAAATAATCTTGTATTGTATCGCGCCCAACTGTGATGTTATATTATAACAATCGTTCAATTGGCATAAGAGTACCGGCTTTTTATGAAAGGCAAACTTGGTATTTTTTTCCCCTCTTGTGCCTGTGTCATTGTTTACTCAGCCCATTACTCGTTTTGGTCATGGGGACCCATTTTTTTAGGTTACTTAGAACCAGAATAGATGCATAAGCTCTTGTTGTTTGCAATGTTTGTCATTGCGTTGAGCCGTATGCCTAAAAGCTACTTGGTAAGGCAAAATCAGTGGCGACTGATACTAACTAGTCGCGGTTTTATCACCATCATTGCTGCACAATTTAATCATGGCGAGAAAGAAGTTTGGCTAACAGTGTTCGGTTCAGTTTGTCTTATCGGCGCGTATTTTCTTAGTCTCATCCTAGCAAGGCATAAAGCGACTTCTTAGGTGCATGTGCTATCACCGTATTTCGCAACAAATATTACCAAAGAGAACATATATGAACAAAGCTATACACACTGCTATAGATGACAGTCGCTTACCAGTGACCTTGCTATCTGGGTATTTAGGCGCAGGTAAAACTACTGTGCTTAACGCCATACTCAATAATAGGCAAGATATCCGCGTTGCGGTGATTGTAAATGATATGAGCGAGGTCAATATAGACGCTGCTCACATCAGCAACGAAGTCAGTCTTAATCGCACAGATGAAAAGCTTATTGAAATGAGTAACGGGTGTATTTGCTGCACTCTCAGAGAAGACCTATTATTAGAAATCAATGCTCTGGCCGCACAAAACCGATTTGATTATTTATTGATAGAATCGACTGGGATCTCTGAGCCCTTGCCAGTGGCTGAAACATTCACCTTTGAAGACGAAGACGGCAACAACTTGGCAAAGGTGGCTAGGCTCGACACACTGGTTACTGTGGTAGACGGTGCAAATTTTTTAAGCGACTTTCAAGAAGCCAAAGATCTTTGTGATACACAAGAATCCTTAGGCGAGGACGATGAGCGCAGTGTCGCCGACCTGCTTATTGACCAAATTGAATTTTGTAACGTCATTTTGATCAGCAAAACTGATCTCATCTCTGCGCAGCAATTAAACGAAGTCAAGGCAACGTTATTTTCACTCAACCCTGATGCGAAAATCATTCCTATTTCAAATGGCAAAATTGCCATAGACGAAGTGTTAAACACACAATTATTTAATTATGAGAAGGCACAGCAATCCCCTGGTTGGTTAAAAGAGTTACGCGGCGAACACATACCAGAAACCGAACAGTTTGGTATCAGTAGCTTTGTATACCGAGCGAGGCGTCCTTTTCATCCTAATAAATTTTTC
>JAWUWP010000004.1:0-19323 GCA_034111785.1 Paraglaciecola sp. | reverse complement strand
GGTGATCATCTAACCCTATCCCCTGACAATCACAGGGTCACCATCGAATTTTCCTCATTAGATTATACGGCCCCGACCAAAAATAAATATGCTTATAAGTTGACCGGCAATACCTATGACGACTGGCATTATGTGGATCATGCTCACCGCTCTGTTAGCTTCACCAACTTAGCGCCTGGGGATTATAGTTTGCAGATAAAAGGCAGCAATCGTAAGGGCAAGTGGAGTGATGATATGGCTCAGCTGGCCATTAGTATTCTGCCTGCCTGGTACCAAACCTGGTGGTTTAGAAGTTTTATGCTATTTACCTTTGGCTTGCTGTTGATGGTTTTGTTCAAATGGCGGGTAAGACAAATGACGGCTAAGCGCAGAGAGCTTGAGGTGTTGGTTAAGCAACGGACCTTATCATTAGAGCAACAAACTGTGCGCCTTGAAGATAAATCTCAGTCCCTCCAACTAAAAACACTGGAAGCCACTAGTGCATTGGATCAATTGTTACTGACCCAAAACGAATTGGTCGAAAGTGAAAAACATGCGTCGCTGGGCCGTTTAGTCGTGGGGGTTTCTCATGAACTCAATACTCCACTAGGCGTAGCTAAACTGGCCATAGATCAACTATCCATCGATAGTCAAGATCTGACTCAGATGATGCTTTCCGGTGCATTATCAAAAACCAAATTTTTGCGGCGAAATGAATCAATATCTCAAGCCAGTGACCTGGTAAAGAAGAATGTTGATCGAGCCGCAGATTTGGTAGCCCGGTTTAAAACCCTCTCCACCCAGCAAGCGACTGCGAATGTAAAAAAGATTGAAATGGACGCTTATACTCAGGATATTTTAACTAGCTTAGAGTACCAATATTCACAGATGAAAGGCCGCATCCATATCTCCACTGGCGACACACCTCAGATAGAACTAGATGTGGCCGCACTAGATAAAGTGCTGGCCTGTTTGATGGAAAATGCCGTGCAACATGCATTTACTGCAGGCACAGATGACGCCAAGATAGCCATCACCTTGGGCTTACAGTCACATCATAATAAAGATAGGTTGATGCTGAGCTTTAAAGACAACGGCCGCGGTATTGATGCAGATGTATTACCATTGATATTTGATCCCTTTTATACCACCTTGCGAGACTCAGGAGCGGTAGGCTTAGGCTTGCATGCGGCCTTTAATTTAGTGACACAATCTCTAAGAGGTACAATTGAATGTCATAGCAAGCTATATGAAGGTACGACCTTTATTTTGTATATTCCTATTACCCCTGAGTCAGGATAATGCTCGGCAAGGGTGCTATCTTGTGTGGATTAGTTCACCAGTCGTTCCACTTCTCAAGTGGTCCTGTGCCTCTATGCCATGAGGTTGGACTTGTGTCATCAATGATCCAGCAACAAGCAGCGGTTCTATATTTTATCCATGACAGCTTTACCATGGCGAAAGTAAATAAAAGGTCCTTGGTCTTGTGGCGAGTGGCCATAGGCTAAACGTCTCTCAACTTCGTTCAGCACTATCCGCGTAATAGTCGGTAATTCGAGCTGTTCAGCCTCTTTTATCGTTACCCATTGTAACTGTAATAATTCCCCAGAACCCACAGGTGCAATCTGCACATCGTTTTGAATAAGATCGGCTTCGACCATAAAAAATCGTGTATCAAAGCGCCGATTTCTATAGGTGGGGGTTATGGCTCGGGCGATAACATTGAGTGTATCCAGGCGAGGGGTAACACCCTGCTGTAAAAAGGCGCCCCAGCCAGCAGAACGGCTGTTGAAGGTCTGAGGATCCGTTTCGCCTAACAGCAGTCCAGTTTCTTCGAATGTCTCACGAATTACCGCCAAGGCAAGGGCTCGGGCGCGAGATGCCGAACAGCCCTTCATTAAGCGCTGCATCACCATAGGATGCAGATCTTTAGCCGGTCGAATACGACTGTCTGCCCTGTCAACTTTACCCCCAGGAAAAACAAACTTATTAGGCATAAACTTGTGTCCGGCGGCGCGCTTTCCCATAAGAATTTGCGGCTGTGTCCCCTCCCGTCGAACAATGATCAGTGTTGCCGCATCTTTGGGTTTTACCGCCCGTCCTTGGGTACGTATTTCACTATCGACTATATCAGTAGTATCATCTTGTTCTTTGCCGGACATTTTATCCCCTGTTGCTACTTATCATCTAGTCAGCTCAACTCAGACGCTTGTATCGCTCGTTATCGGTATACTGGTATTGTGTCTTTACCCTAAAGTTTAATTCAACAATCTCGCCATACTCACTTGCTGACAAGGTCTGCATCTAATAGAGAATAATAAAATAAGCGAAGCGTTTTTTGGCTTATGTGCTTTTAAAAATCTACATCAATTGCTGAAGATCATGCACAATAAGACGTGCTAGGGCTCGATTCATCACAAATAATACCCCCCACTGATAGGCCACTATGCCATAGGCTTCAATTTCAAACCAAGGGTACTGCTCCATCAATATGCGGGTTTCACGAATAATAATAATAGCTTGATTTTCGTAAGTCGAGCCTACTCTTTGGCTATGTATGCTTGGCTCGGCCCTTAGCTTACCCCCCAAGAATATGCCGATGATTTCACTTTCGAGCTTAAAAATCGATACGAGTTAATGTCACCTGTTTGCTGCAATCAAAACTGTAGGCACATGCATGGCTTTTATCAAGCCACACAGCTTGTTGTTACGCTAAGACTCCATTGTCCACATCAGTTTCTGCTGACTTTTGCCCATATAGCCGTTGCATTTTCACATTCAAACTGAACAGCTCTTGGCGACCACAAATCACCTTGTGCAGCACCTTGCTGGCGTCAACACAGTTGAAACTCGCCCCATGGGCAAGATGTGAACTCAAGATAAGATAATTATCGAGGATAGCAATTATGGCCATACTCTTTAGGGTATAGAACACCTTAGGTACTCTAGGACTTGGCGGCCACAGGAAGATGACAACTGACAAAAACAAGCCATACAGGTTTATGATAATTGACTATGGCGGGTTAAAAACTCATACGCAATGCAGATATGGCTTGCGCGCTGACGGGTTTACTAAAGAAGTATCCTTGCGCTGCTTCGCAACCTAGGCGCTGCAGAATGTCCAGTTGTTGTTGGTTCTCTACCCCTTCGGCGACTATTTCATAACCCAGTTGTTGTGCCATTTCTATCATTGAACTAATCAGCTGCAGGGCTTGTTTATCTTCAAGCATGTCATCTAAAAAATATTTATCAATTTTTAAATAATCAACATTCAGATGTTTAAGGGAAGAAAAAGATGAATATCCTGTGCCAAAATCATCAATTGCCAACTTGACTCCCAGCTCCTTTAGTGTCTTAAAAGAGCGGATATTACGTTGGTCGGTTTGTACTACACTCTCGGTCACTTCTAGCTCAAGTTCAGCCGGATTCAAACAGGTTTCATCTAGAACTTGTTTAATCAAAGTCACTATCTCCTGATCAAGAAAGTGACTTGGCGATATATTGACAGCCATGGTCAGAGCGGGCTGACCTTGTTCTTTCCACTCAAGGGCCTGACGGCAAGCTGTATACAATACCCATTCAGTCAGTGGTTTAATCATGCCAATTCTTTCCGCTATGGGGATGAAATCAGCAGGGGGGACCTGCCCCAGCGCCGGGTGATACCACCTTGACAAGGCTTCCACCCCAATCATCTCACCGGTCTGCACACTGAACTGTGGTTGATAAACCAAAGATAGCTGTTGATGTTCAATAGCCTCTTTAAGGTATTGCTCCACCTGAAAACGATACTCTGCCTTATCCGTCAATTCCTTTGTGTAGCAGGTATATTGATTCTTTCCTAACTCCTTTGCCGCGTAAAGAGTGGTGTCTGCAGCTTTAATTAAGGTGGACAGGTTTTCTCCGTCTTCAGGGTAATAAGCGATGCCAATACTGCACGAAGGTATTAAGCTTCTGTCCGCCACGTCCACCGGTTCAGAAATAATATCGAGGCAACGTTGTGCAACATACGCAGCAGTGTAGTCATCTAACTCTTCCACCAGAATACAGAATTCATCACCACTAAGACGAGCCACAAAATCACTTTCACCCGCAGCCCGCTTCAAGCCTTTGGCAATGGCCTTAAGCAGTAGATCGCCAATATCATGGCCCAGACTGTCATTAACGCCCTTAAAATCGTCTAAATCGATATACAACAGCCCAAAGCGACGATCGCTGCCCTTAAAGGTGTTTATCTGTTCTTCGATGACTTGGTAAAAATGGGCACGGCTTGCCAGTCCAGTGAGCAGATCCGTATAGGCTAACTCTCTGATATACTTCTGAGCTTGATCTCTCTCCATAACAATTCCGGCCAGCCTTGCCCCGGATAAAAGATCCTGTGATTGTTCTTCGTTCGGCACCCCAGTATGATTGTAATACATGCCAAATGCGCCTAACACCTTGCCAGAAGAGCTTTTAATGGGTTCAGACCAGCAACTGGCTATACCGTGAGGCAGCGCTAGATGTTTGATTTCCTGCCATTTAGGATCCGTATCAATGTTCTCCACTACTACTCTTGTGCCTGTATAGGTTGAGGTTCCACACGACCCAACACTGGGGCCATTCTTAATACCATGCAGTGCCGTACAATATTCATTGGGTAGGCTGGGCGCTCCACCATGCATCAGTTTATTGCCATGTAATTCGAGCATGGAGCAGCGCATTCCTAGGTGACGCCCTTCGTATATTAAGGCAATCGCAGAATAGACCGTTGCCGCTGGCATGCCTGTGGCGATCATCTCTAGAATTTCAGCATTTTTGTCGTTGTAAGCTTCGGCTTTTTTACGAGCGGTGATGTCCACGTGAGTGCCAACAAAATGAATAGCCTGTCCCTCAGACTCGGGGGGCACAATAAATCCCCGGGCGATGATAAAGACTTCGCTACCATTCTTATGCAACATGCGCATTTCATGGTTATATGTGTCTATATTGCCATTTAAATAATCCCGACAGCTTTGTAAGGCATCCTCTTGGTCATCTTTATGCACCAAGCTTGACCATGTATTTAAGCTAGCTTCGAGTTCGCCATCACCATAACCCAACATTTTTTTCCAGCTCGGAGAATAATAAATCTCATCGGTCTCAAGATCCCAATCCCACAGTCCATCATCGGAGCCAAACATCGCAAGGGAAAAACGCTGCTCACTTTCATAAAGTGCGGTTTTGCGTGCTTCATGACTCTGACTCAGCGCACTGAGTCGGCTCTGCAACTGTTGCACTTCTTTATGGAACAAGGGCTCGAATTTAAGTGAATTATTCATTAGATATTATTGACAACTACCTTGTTGAGTCGCAGCTTATTGGTTATGTCGAAACTAACAAATAATCAACCGTTAATCTAATAGTTTAATAGTTTAATAGTTTAATAGTTTAATAGTTTAATAGTTTAATGGAGGATTGTTAATGGAGGATTGTTAATGGCAACCTTTTTGTCTTTACCCAAAAAGAACACCTAATAGCATTAGCAGTAGACAAGTAACGGGGATCGAAAAGATAAAATTCTCGGCAAAAAATTTAGCGTCATGGAGTTTGTTCAAAGAATTTGTGATTGGATTGACTATTAATGTATGTGTAACAAGCACCAACCAAAGACTGCCTATCGCTCAGCAGATTTAGGCATAGGGTAAGTATAACAGACCAGGGGTACAACAAGATTAAGTGGTCGGTGTGATAGGATTCGAACCTACGCCCCCTTCGCCACCAGCGAAGTGCGCTACCAAGCTGCGCTACACACCGACCGAAGCCGCGCAGTTTACTGAGTTTTTAGGTTTTTGCAATGGCTAATCTTACCTGAAGGTGCATTTGCTGCTTTGTTGAGCAATCTATCGTCTTGTCGATAGATTGCCATAGCTTAACGTTTATCGTCGGCGCTGATCCGACTCGCCGTTGCTCCTGATTGATCTTTATATTTTGCATCCACTCTAGCGTTGTAAGGTTTTTCGGCAAAATCAGACAGTACTTCAAAACTGATGGCACCAATTTTCATACCTGGCTTTAAGGCTAAGGGCAGTTTACCACTGTTAAAAAACTCTAAAACAATATTACCCGACCAACCGGGATCAATTCTGTGGGCCGTAACATGTACCATCAGGCCTAATCTTGCCAACGAAGAGCGACCATCTAACCAACCGACAATATTGGCTGGTAGAGTGATAGATTCCTGAGTCACCGCTAATGCTAACTCTCCTGGGTGTAAGTAAAAGGATTTATCGTCTTGAATATAGATCTCATCGCTCATCACATTGTTTAAAGCCGTTTGCACGTCTTCTTTACGGCCGCTTAAATCGATATAAGGGGCATTATGATCTTCAAACACTCTAAACTTATTACCTAGCCTAATATCCACAGTCAGGCCGCTTATCTCTTCGTATTCAGGCTGAGGCGAGATCTTTATCTTTCCATCCAACAGATGTTGATAGATATCTTTGTCACATAAGCGCATAAGGTTAACTTCTTATAATTAAATGTTAGGGGTAAACAGGTTGCAGGGCTTAGGTTGTTTGTACTGATTTCAAGAACAAGCATTTTGCGGTCTGTCTGGCCAATTGTCGATAGATTTCACTCAACTCATGGCTGGGTTTTTCTATCTGTAAAGGTTTGCCACTATCTGCATGTTCACGGATATTAATATTCAAAGGTATTTGCGCCAACAATGGCAATTGGTGTTGCTGTGCCAATTTTTCACCTCCATGCTCGGCAAATATGGCTTCTTTGTGGCCACAGACACTACATTGGTGATAACTCATGTTTTCTACTAAACCCAAAATAGCCGTCTGCACCTTTTCAAACATGGCAATGCCCTTAGTGGCATCGGCCAAGGCTAAGTCTTGTGGTGTGGTAACTATTACCACACCACTGACCGGCACTTGCTGGGCTAGGGTCAGTTGAATATCACCTGTGCCTGGGGGCATATCCACTATTAAATAGTCTAGTGGCGGCCAGGCGGTTTCGTTAATCAGTTGGTGTAAGGCCTTACTGGCCATTGGGCCGCGCCAAACGGTAGCATTCTCAGCCGGCACAAAGTAACCGATGGAGCTGGCAACCACACCATGAGCAGCCAGGGGTTCGACCCTTTTGTTGTCTTCACTGCTAGGCTTAGCATGCTTATTCCCCAGCATTATAGGAATAGAGGGACCATAGATATCTGCATCTAACAGACCAACCTGAGCACCCTCAGCCATTAAGGCTAAGGCTAGATTCACACTAGTAGTGGATTTCCCTACCCCACCTTTACCCGAGGCCACCGCTATCACATTTTTGATGTTAGCAATGCTTGCCACTTTAGTAGGCAAGGCTGTGACTTCGGTATCAATCTGGATAGTCAGTTTATACTCGACCAAGTTATCTTGTAACTGGGCGATTAGCGCCTTATGTCGACTTTTTGCTACAAAAGGCAAAGTGATAGTCACTGTCTGCTTTTTAATCACCAGCCAACTTTCTACCACAGCCTGGGGCAGTTCAAAAAACTGGCTGACTATCTGTGCAACCAAGGTTTTATCTATCTTTTTCTGGTTGTTATTGCCAAATAACATGTCACACCTTAATTTTGTTTAGCCTAAGTGGAATTTCGTAATGCAATGATGCGCTATTTTCGCTACTATTTGCGCCCTTTTTTAATAACAAGTCAATCAAAGAATACCATGCCGCAACCAGTCAACACTCAGCCTTCGCGCAAAATTCTCGTTACTAGCGCCCTTCCCTATGCCAATGGTTCCATTCATTTAGGTCATTTGTTAGAGCATATTCAAACTGATATCTGGACGCGCTATCAGCGAATGCGCGGCCATCAATGTTACAGTGTCTGTGCTGACGATGCCCATGGCACGCCTGTGATGCTAAAGGCACAACAATTGGGTATTAGCCCAGAGAAAATGGTCACCCAAACTCGTGACGAGCATTATCAAGACTTGTTAGACTTTAATGTTAAGTACGATAACTATCATATCACCCATTCTGATGAAAATAAGCAGCTATGCGAAGAGATCTATAACAGGTTAGATGCTGCAGGTTATATCAGCAAACGCACGATCAGTCAGTTGTACGACCCGGAAAAAGAGATGTTTTTGCCCGATCGTTTTGTACAAGGTACTTGCCCAAAATGTGCAGCTGAAGATCAAAATGGTGATAGCTGTGATGTCTGCAGTGCCACTTACGATCCTACCGAATTAATCAATCCCCGTTCTGTGGTATCAGGCGCCACGCCAGTATTGCGAGACTCTGAACATTACTTTTTTAATTTACCGCAGTTTACCCAGATGTTACAAACTTGGTTAAAAAGTGGCGCCATTCAAATAGAAATGGTCAATAAATTACAAGAGTGGTTCGAACAAGGGTTACAACAA
Organism: Paraglaciecola sp.; assembly: GCA_034111785.1. GTDB lineage: Bacteria > Pseudomonadota > Gammaproteobacteria > Enterobacterales > Alteromonadaceae > Paraglaciecola. Next base: position 10,966 of record JAWUWP010000004.1, on the reverse strand, counting down.
TGGGATATCAGTCGTGATGCCCCCTACTTTGGTTTTGAAATCCCTAATGCACCGGGCAAGTTTTTTTATGTATGGGTAGATGCACCCGTTGGCTATATGGCTAGCTTCAAAAATTTATGCGACAAAAAGGGCCTGGATTTCGATGAGTTCTGGGGTAAAGACTCCACAGCCGAGCTATATCACTTCATTGGCAAAGACATCACCTATTTCCACTGCTTATTCTGGCCAGCCATACTCGAAGGCGCCGGATATAGAAAACCCACAGGGGTCAATGTTCATGGGTTTGTCACAGTAAACGGCGCCAAGATGTCAAAATCTAAAGGCACCTTTATTAAAGGCCGAACCTATTTAGATCATCTACACCCAGAATATTTACGTTACTACTTTGCCTCCAAACTCAGCGATGCGGTGACAGATATTGATTTAAACTTCGAAGATTTTGCACAAAAAGTCAATTCTGACCTGGTGGGTAAAGTCGTCAACATTGCTAGTCGCTGTGCCAGTTTTATCAGCAAAAAATTTGATGGGAAGTTATCCAGCAATATCCTTGAACCGGAATTAGTGGCTGAATTTCAGCAGGCCCAAACCAGTATCGCCAATAGCTATGAGACTCGGCAATATCACAAAGCCGTGCGGGAAATTATGGCTTTGGCCGACAAAGCTAACCAGTTTATTGATACAAATGCTCCTTGGGTGACGATCAAAGATGAGAGCAAACAACAATTCACCCATGATGTGTGTTCCTTAGGTATTAATTTATTCAGGCTCTTAGTGCTGTACTTAAAGCCGATAGTGCCTAACCTTGCCGCAGACTCAGAACACTTTCTAAATGATCAATTAGACTGGAATAGTATTAATAGTGTCTTAACCGACCATCCAATCAATAAATTTAAAGCATTAATGCAAAGGGTAGATATGGACAAAGTGCAAGCCATGATAGAAGACTCCAAAGAGAATCTTGAACCCACTGTTACTGTCGATCCCAACAGCCCTTTGGCCAAAGATCCTATCGCGCCCACTATTAGTTTTGAAGACTTCGCAAAAATTGATCTGCGGATCGCCCGCATAACAAAAGCCGAACATGTGGAAAAAGCCGATAAATTATTGCGTTTAGAGTTAGATCTAGGGGGGGAGACACGTCAGGTATTCGCGGGTATTAAATCCGCTTATCAACCGCAAGATTTAGAAGGCAAGCTCACCGTTATGGTGGCAAACTTGGCGGCTCGTAAAATGCGCTTTGGTTTGTCCCAGGGCATGGTATTAGCCGCAGGACCTGGCGGCGAAGAATTATGGATACTGAATCCTGATGATGGCGCCCAGCCGGGCATGAAAGTAAAATAGGTGACACAAAGGGACTACTGGTGTTTACGCACCACTAGTCCCTTTATATTGATGTAATAATCACCATCTCAGCTCCCTGTGGTGATACTTTTTGTTAAATGGCAAAAATTAATGCCATTTATACCTCTCCATTTTACCAATTCAATACTATGCTTATAGCGCTGCATTAGCTTAATTGTCGACTGTTGGGCTAACCTCCAAGGGTTGCCAAGGAAAGTCGTTTCTTACTGCGCAATCAATCAAATATTAAAGCGCAAGGAATGCCATGCTTAAAAATATAAAAATCACCACTAAATTACCAATGATAATGATTTCATTTGCCCTTATTTCATCAATAACCACAGGCTTGATAGCCTTTTTAAACGCCTCACAAGCACTAGAAGACACCGCTAAGAAACAGTTATTTGGCTTGATGGAGTCACGGAGATCGGCATTAACGGGTTATTTTGACACTATCGATAAAGATCTTGTTTTTCACGGGAAAAACCCCCTAGTCATTGCAGCGCTACGAAGCTTAACCGAGGCTTATGAAATACTGCCTAAACATCAAGATGGCTATCTACGTACCCTATATGTAGATAAAAACCCCTATTCAAGAGAGCAAAGAGATGCATTTTTGCAGGCAAAGGATGGCTCTACTTATAGCCAGTTACATCGGTATTATCACCCGATTTTCCGTAACTTGACGGCATCCCGTTCCTTTCATGATCTGCTGTTGATCTCTGCACGGGGAGAGATTATTTATAGCGTCAACAAAGAACCAGACTTTGCCACTAATTTGTTTACTGGCCCTTGGAAAGCGACCAAGTTAGCTCAGGTATTTCAGAAGATCAGTCAAGATCCCAGATCCAGTGGCAATGTTTTCTCTGACTTTACAAAGTATGCCCCTAGCGATAATGAGGCGGCCAGTTTTATTGGTAGCGCGGTGTTTGATCCCCAAGGGGTATATCTGGGCAGTATTGTTTTTCAAATGCCCATTGCGTCGGTTAATAAGGTCATGCAAGTCACCGCTGGTATGGCCCAAACCGGTGAAACCTATGTAGTTGGAGAAGACTTTTTGATGCGCAGTGATTCGCGCTTTTTTAAAGGTACCAGCATTTTACAAACTAAGGTCAATACTGCTTCGGTGCGCCTCGCGTTAGCCGGTGAGTCTGGGGTGCACATTGCCCAAGACTATAGAAATAAACAGGTTTTCTCTGCTTTTACTCCTATAGATTTCTTGAATGTGCGTTGGGCACTGATTGCAGAGATTGATGAAAGTGAAATAATGCAACCCGTGTTCGCCATGAGCCGTTTTCTGTTAATAAGCGGAGTGATCATCGCGGCTGTTATTTTTTTAGCCGGTTTAATCCTTGCCTTCGATATTTCGAGTCCAGTCATCACCATGTCTAAGGCAATGACACGACTGGCTAATAATGATCTGGATATCAACATATCGGTTTCTGATCGAAAAGATGAAGTGGGAGCCATGGCCAAAGCACTGCAGTTTTTTAAGGGCAACCTCCTAGAGCGTGACAAATTGCAGAAGGAATTATCTTATATAACCGATCATGACACATTAACTGGTTTACATAGTCGCAGCTATGTAATCGCAAAACTAGAGGCCCAGCTTATCATTGCCAAGGCACAGAGCAGCCAACTGATTGTGATGTTTATTGATTTAGATAACTTTAAAACCATCAATGATTCATTAGGTCATGCCACTGGTGATCAGTTGCTAGTGGAGGTGGCTGAACGCTTGACTAAATGTGTCCGAAACAATGATCTGGTGGCCAGATTTGGCGGTGATGAATTTGTGATCCTGCTACCCAATGTAAGTAATATAGAAGATGGTTATTATATTGCGGCTAAGATCCGCCAAACAATGGACAGTACCTTTTTGTCTATTGGCAATGCTAAATTTGCTGCTAGCACGGGCATTGCCCTGTATCCCAAACATGGCACTAGCGCCACTGAATTACTCAATGAGGCGGATAAATCTATGTATATAGACAAGAGTAAAGACAAAGCAAAAGAAAAACAGAAAGCAAACTTTACCCCTGATATCCCACAAAGCAAACAACAAACCTTAAATTGAGTGCTTTGGGAATGCCATATATAGCAGTGCTGGTATTCACCACACCTAAGGTGCCAACCTTGTTAAGCTAAGGTTATCTAGAGCACAGTAGAGTCACGTGCCGCACTCAAAGGTGAAAATTTCGTCTTGGATGCAGTCTTCCATTTAGGCTTAATTAACGACATGGGCAGCTCGCGCTTTTGCGCGACTATGATGTACATGCTCGACAATAGACTTAAATATTTTTGACTCCATTGGTTCCATGTAGAGTTGGGGCGTAATTTTCGTTGTAAGAACAGCTCATTAAGTAATAAATATTTTACGTCAATCACTTCAAAACCTAATAATTGCAGCCAATCTTTAACCCTTGCACTACTAAAAAAGCGAGCTTGGTGTAATACATTTTCTTTGTTAAAGGGTAAATACTTAAACAAACCACACACACTTAGGGGGTTAAAACCCGTTAGCAACACATAACCGTTTGGCATAATAGTACGATCAACCTCTCGTAATATTTGATGGGGGTCTTTGGCAAAGTCTAACTCATGAGCCAAAATAAATGCGTCCACACTGTTTTCGCTAATAGGCAAGGATGTTGACTGCGCCACCAATCCGGTATGAGTGCGTAACTCAGCGGTAATATTGATCTTATGATAGATGGGGCAATTAGCTAACTCGAGCTGACTACTTAAGTCCCCTAAGCGCACCAAATGATAACCAAAAAATTTACGGGTCACCTCTGCTATAGAAGCCTCGACTATGGATTTGATATCCTCACCTAAGGGCAAGTCTTGCCATTTGTTAGGACGAGCAGGAGCGTTGTTGATTAAAGCCGATCTCATAAATATATGGTAACCTAAAGGGGTTGTTTTATTAATAGTGTGAGATTTAATTTGTCCATTAGTATTGTGCCCATCAAGGCTTTCAGTGACAACTATATTTGGTGTTTACGCAACGAAACACATTGTGTCGTGGTAGATCCAGGTGATCCAGCACCAGTGTTGGCATACTGTCAAGCCCAGCAGCTGCAGCTCAGCGGCATCTTGATCACCCACCATCACTGGGATCATACTGGCGGTTTGGATGATCTACTAAAAGCCTTTGCCAAGGTAGCGGTGTATGGACCCACTAATGCAAGCATAACCCAAATTGAGCATAGATTAGTGCAAGGCGACACAGTATTTCTAGAGCAACTCGATGTCAAGCTATCGGTAATAGAGGTACCAGGACATACCCTAGATCATATTGCCTATTATTCACAGCCCCACCTATTCTGTGGAGACACATTATTTTCCGCTGGTTGTGGACGATTATTTGAAGGCACGCCTAAACAAATGTTTGATTCATTAGCTAAACTCAGCGCATTACCCGCAGACACTGCCGTATATTGCACACACGAATATACCCTGGCCAACATTGCTTTTGCGCAAGCGGCAGAGGGTAATCATCACGCTTTGGTCCAGTATAAAGAATGGGCCCAAGCGCAACGTCAACAAGGATTGCCCACCCTGCCCTCAAGCATACAGATGGAATTAGCCATTAATCCATTTTTGCGTTGCCAGCAAAGAGGGTTGATCGACAACCTTGAGTTATACACTGGCCTTAAACTGGATTCTGATGAGTCGGTATTCGCTGCATTAAGGAGTTGGAAAGATAGTTTTTAATCCGTAGAATAGATAAGGCTTACATTGAGGATCGAAGGGCCATTAGAGCCTTTACACATATTGTGCATTACCGCCGCAATAGCTAAAAATAATATCAAGGGAAATACGTGCGTCTAAACACTTTTTGCATTATCGGGTTAAGTCTCTATCTGTCCGCCTGTCAATTAACCCATCTAACAGAGCATGACAGCCAAATTAAAGAAGAACACCAAATTGCCGAGCAAATATTACGCTCTTGTGAGTTATCATCTGTCCAAGAGAATATAGACTGCGGAGCCGCCCAATCTGGCGTGATCCCTATTACTCATCCATTAGAGCCTGATGAGGTGGCGGTTGAAGTACCAGCAGAAATAGCGGAGCTGATAGCAGAAGTTGAAATCAAGGATTTATGGCAACGTGTACGCACCCAATTAACCTTCGATTTTGCAGATAACAAGCGTATCGCAGCACAGCGCAATTGGTATTTAAAACATCCCAACTATATGCAACGTGTAGCCAAACGAGCCAAGCCCTTCTTGTACCTCATTGTTGAGGAGCTTGAACAACAAAATATGCCCCTAGAATTAGTGTTGTTACCCATAGTCGAGAGTGCATTTGACCCTTTTGCTTATTCCCACGGCCGTGCGGCGGGGATGTGGCAATTTATCCCCTCCACAGGTCAACGCTTTGGTATGAAACAAACCTGGTGGTACGACGGACGACGTGACGTCATGGCGTCTACTAAAGGGGCCATAAAATACCTTAACTATTTGCTGAATATGTTTGATGGCAATTGGTTACACGCATTGGCAGCTTATAATAGTGGTGAAGGCAGAGTCGCCCGATCCATCAAAAAGAATAGGAAGTCAGGAAAATCCACCAGCTTTTGGAATCTAGACTTACCCCGAGAAACCCGGGCATATGTGCCTAAATTATTGGCCTTGGCTGATATATTAGCCAACTCAGATAGCTATAATTTTAATTGGCCGGTGATCGAAAACATCGCCTTAACTGAAGAAGTGGTGGTTGGCTCACAAATTGATTTAGCCTTAGCTGCCGAGATGGCTGAGCTAACGGTGAAAGAATTACATGCATTAAATCCAGGCTACAACCGCTGGGCTACCGATCCAAATGGCCCTTTTAATCTGTTGTTACCCATAGATAACGTCCCTTCTTTTCTGCTGGCATTGAACCAAACGGATAGTCAGCAAAGGCTGAATTGGAAAAGACACCAAGTAAAAAGCGGCGACAGCTTACTAAAACTGGCCAGGCAGTATCACACCACTGCCGATATTATTAGTCGTGTCAATGAGTTAAAGACCAACCTCATACGAGCAGGTGAGTATTTACTGATCCCGGTAGCGCTGAAGTCTTTAGATGCCTATTCATTGTCCCAAGACCAACGATTAGTCAAGACTCAATCTAGAAAAAATGGCTCACATCAACTGAAGCACAACGTAAAAAGTGGTGACACCTTTTGGGATATAAGCCGAAAGTATAAAGTTAATCTGCGCAGCTTAGCCAAATGGAACGGCATGGCGCCCACCGATCCCCTAAAGCCCGGTAAAGAGTTAGTGATTTGGGTGGATCAAGTCAGTAAGGATCAAAGACGTGGTGCGGTAATGCGTAGCCTCACCTATACCGTTAGAAACGGTGACTCTTTGGCCAAAATTGCCGGCAAATTTAACGTTAAGCTCAGTGACTTACAGAAATGGAATCAAAGTAAATTAAAAAAATATTTACAACCTGGGCAAAAGTTAAAGATATATGTTGATGTCACACGCACCTAATATACTCAGATAACGAGGCCTATTATGCTTAACTTTAGTTATACCAAGCTCAAGGATAGTCAAGAAGGGCCATGGCTCATCCTCGACTTGGTGATGCTACTGTTACTGGTGATTAATTTAGTTTGGCTGTTGTTCGATACCTTGTTTGCTACAGCAGCCATGCAAAGCACCCTAAACATGCTATCCCCTGGCCTAGTTAACCGCTATCAAAGTATTCATCAGAACTTTGCTTGGTATGATCTGGCTTTTGTCGCTATCTTTCTCACCGAGTTTTGTATGCGTTGGGCCGTCGCCTTAGTGCGCAAAACCTATCTCAGATGGTATTTTTTCCCCTTTATTCATTGGTATGATCTACTGGGTTGTATTCCTTTGGGCGGCTTCAGGATATTCCGATTTCTGCGTATTTTTTCAATCTTGTATCGATTACAAAAACTTCAAATAATCGACCTAAAAAACACCAGTATCTATCGTTTTATATTATTTTATTATGATGTGTTTGTAGAAGAGCTTAGCGATAGAATAGTGGTTAAAGTGTTAACAGATGCACAAAAAGACATTGCTGCGGGCTCACCCTTGATTGAGGATATTAATAATCAAGTGATCGTCAGCCGACTGCCTATATTAACTCAATGGTTGGCGGCCATAATGGTCCATCTGGGTGACGTAATTGACGATGATAAACATGGCCAGTCAGTGCGTTTGCATGTGCAAAAAAGTGTGGGTAAAGCGGTACGTAATAACGCCCAAGTATCGAGCTTAAGGTTTGTGCCAGTGCTTGGCTCAACCCTCGAAAGAACTTTAGAACAATCGGTGACTGACATAGTCACTCAGTCTATTATCAATCTATTGAAAGACATTACACCAGCAAAGATAGATGAATTTGTAGAACAAGGTTTAGGGCGTTTTTCTAGCGATGATAGTCGCCTCGATCAAGAAGTACTGAATATAGTCAATGAGTGTTTAGAATTAGTTAAAATCCACGTGGCGCAAAAACGCTGGAAAAAAGAATTAGATCCCCAAGATCCCCCTTAGTGATTATGCTTGTGTGACCTTTTACCTGTCATCCTTAATTAGCGGCCAGCTCTTTGGCTGGCAAAAATACAATCACAATGAACCGCATACTCTAGCATTGACTGTTATCTTAATAGCAGGGTTGATCATTGAGGTGGATTTACGTCCCACTAGACTATGAACAAGTTAAAGGATCTGGAAATTGTTGTAATAGGCGCAGGTATAGTAGGCATGGCTACCGCTTATTATCTGTGTAAGAAGTATCAATAAAAATCGGTATTATTGATTGATAGTCGTGATCCCATGAGCTACGCCAGCACCCAATCTGGCGACAACTACCCTAACTGGTGGTCCAGTCATGACCCAATTTGCCAATCACAGTATTTCCTTAATGCGGGAGATAGCGACTCAGACCTCGAATGTCTTATAGATGAAACGGCGAGGTTATGCCTTGGCTACCCGCAGCAGTGATATCGAACACCTGTTGAGCAGATTACAAGCTAATTATAACCAGCAACCGAACATGGTGTGTATCCATAATGGTCCCAATGCAGCAGCAGGCGCTTACCAGGCGCCCCATAGTGATGATTGGCAAAGTCCAGTAGATGGCGTCGATCTGTTATGTGAACAGACTTTAATCAAGCCAACCTTTGGGCACTTTAGCTCCCATATTAAACATGTATTACACATTCACACAGCGGGGATATTAATCGTCAGCAAATGGGCCAATTTATGTTGCAACAGACTTCTAGGTAGGGTCAAGACGATCACTAAACAGGATCAGTATCATTTAGAAATCGTAACCCCAGAAGGCACAAATAGACAAAAAGCCCAAAAAGTGATCAACGCCGCCGGCCCCTATTTAGGAGAGATAGGGTCTATGCTGGGGGTTGCTTTGCCAGTAGAGAACGTATTTCATCAAAAGTTAGCCTTTGAAGATCATCTTGCTGCGGTGCCCAGAAACCAGCTTTTTTCAGTGGATATGGATGAAACCACCTTAGTTTGGGCAACTGAAGCCTAGTATGATCACAGGCTTAGATAGAGCCCATGAGGAACATAAACAAATATTGGCCGCCTATGAAGCCAAAGATATTGAGCTGACCAACTACCATATTGAATGAACATCTCGTTACCATTCAACCAAAGTGGTTATCTTTTATGGGCAGCGAAGGTACCTCAGGGTAGAATTAACATAAAAAAAAGGGGGCGAATGGCTTCGACCCCCTTATGTACTTTAGCTTATGTTGATCGCTTAGAATTGATATTTAGCTCTAAGGTACCAAGATCCGCCTTCATAGTTAGCGGCGGTTCTACGTGGATACTGTAGACCTACACTTAAACGGTTAGCATTGTCTTCGCCAATTTCATCAACAAACTCGTCAAATATGTTCGAGGCGCCCAATGTTAAGGTCAAATCTTCAGTGGCAAAGTAGTTAACTTCCATATCGAAAAACACTACACCACCCACTAAGGCCGAAGGTTGTGTTTCAGCACCTATAGTGCCGCGCTCATCGTAATGCTCACCATAGAAATTAGCTCTTAGCATAAACTGATACTTTTCACCAAAATCTGTTAATGCCGTGGCCACAAAACGGTTATCAGGATAGTTGTTTTCAATGTCTTCTACCGCTGAATCGCTGACCGGTGTAATAGCTTGACCTACTACTTCAATGGTATTGTGGTAAAAGGCAAAGGTCACTTTAGTAGACACATTGTCGGCGATATCATAGGCATTGGTATACACGATATCAAAACCTTGATGCTCTACGTCTAAGGCGTTGGTGAAGAAGGATACTGAGCCCCCACCTTCTTGGCCAATATCCCCTACTCTGTAGATACGATCATCCACATCAGTCTGGTAGAAATCAAAGGCCAAACTGGCATCATCGAAGCCACTATAGGTGAAACCAAAGCTAAGGCTCAGGGACTCTTCTTCTTTTAAGGGTAGTGCGCCATTAGCAATAGCCACTGGGTTGCTAACCGGTAACAAACCTTCTTCAATTTGCCCTCCACCGGTGTTATCGAAAGTAGTGATAATCGTACTAACGTTCGCTTGACCCGGTGTAGGAGCATGGAAACCCGTTGAGATCGCTCCCCTAACCACGAGATCGTCGCTGACGTGATAACGTGCGGCCAATTTACCGTTAACCGTACTACCAAAATCCGAGAAATCTTCGTAACGTACTGCAGTTTGTACTAAGAAATCATCACTGACGTCATATTCTGCATCCACATAGAAAGCATAGTTATCGCGACTGAATTCGCCTGCATCGGCAGGACTCACAGCCGTCATACCACTAGGGCTACCTGCTTGGTAAGACGCAGGCTCACCGGCAACAGTGGTAAAGGTCTCTTCACGCCATTCCGCACCAAAACCAATATAAATATCATCGCTTAATGGCATAGAGAAATCGGCGTTTAGGTTAACTTCTTCTTGCTCGTAGCCGCCCATATCAAAGTCTCTTTGGCCTGGATCACCATTTGCCACTAATGCAGAGTTGATAGTGTTGTTCAAGAAGTAGGCTAATTCATTTTTGCCAAAACCAGCACTCAAGTTATAGGTAAACTCGTTATCGGTCTGGCCTTTAAAGCCACCCACTACGTTCATATCTTTTTGGGCCCCGTCTAAATAGGGGGTGTAACCTGCAGGTAAACCCGTCACATTAGCTAGAGTGCTATGTCCAGGGTTACGGTAGAAAAATCGATAACGACCATCAGTGTCGGCATAACCACCGTGCAAATACAGCTCGTTATCAGCGCCTAGCTCTAAGCCTGAGTTAAAAGCGACTTTGGTACCACTGGTTTCTGGACGTCCCCATGACTGTACTAAAGGATCGTCACCAAAAGGTGTGTCTGTACCTACACCATTCACGCCTGCATCAATTAGCGCTTGCCCATCAGGACGTTGAACCCCTCTAGATAGGGCTTCGTTGTCATTGGTTTCAAAACTAATGTTAAAGAATCCGTCTGTGCCTAAGGCAAAACCAGCATTAGCGCCTACTATCCAGCTTTGTTCGCCTTCATAGAATTCACCATATTGCGCAACAGCACTGCCACCTTCGTTAGCATCTTTAAGTTGGAAGTTCATCACCCCAGCAATAGCATCGGAACCGTACTGAGCAGCC
>JAWUWP010000003.1:0-19944 GCA_034111785.1 Paraglaciecola sp. | reverse complement strand
TGGCGTTGGGATCCTGCATATACGAGAAATTATAGAATATGACAATTTAACGGTAGTGCCACTCATGCCAGATTTTATATCTGGTGTGATTAACCTGCGGGGTAATGTTGTGCCAGTCGTCAATCTTGCTAGGCGTTTTGAACATCAAGCTAAGGAGATTGGTAAACGTACCAGTATCGTTATTATTGATATTCAAGACACCGAAGGTGAGAGCATCGAGGTGGGTATGGTTGTTGATATCGTTAACGAAGTCATCGAACTTGCCTGTTCTGATATCGCAGCAGCCCCCACATTCGGTGCAAAAATACGCACCGATTTTATTCAGGGAATGGGTAAAATAGATGATAAATTGATGATTTTACTGGATGTCAATAATGTGCTGTCGATTAATGAGTTATCTAGCGTAACTAGTATAGTCGATGAACTTAATCCACCACCGGTTGAATAATATGGGTGCAATGCAACTTAAGCAGCCAGAGATATCTGCCAAAGCTTATCAATCAATCAGGAAGTTTATTTACAATGAGGCGGGGATAGATTTAGGCGAGACTAAGCAGATGTTAGTGAGTTCTCGTTTAAACAAGCGTTTACGTCATCATCAGCTAGACAGTTACGATCAATATGCAGATTTATTATTAAATAATAAAGGCATAGAGCGTAAGATGGCCATTGATTTATTAACCACCAACGAAACGTATTTTTTTCGAGAGTCGGAACATTTTGCCGCACTCAAAAAGTTGGTATTAGAAAAGCATCCCCATGACCGTATGTTTCGGTTATGGAGTGCTGCTAGTTCAAGTGGTGAAGAAGCTTATAGCCTTGCGATGGTGTTGGACGACTTCTTTGGTGACAGAGGGAAGTGGGAGATTTTTGGATCAGATATCAACAGCTTAGTGATTGAAAAAGCAAAGTTGGCACTTTATCAATGCCTTCGTATCGATGCCATACCTCAAGAGTTTCTTCGGAAGTACTGCTTGAAAGGGGAGGGGGAATACGAAGGATTTTTATTAATTGATAAGAAACTACAAAGTAAAACCAGTTTTTCAGAAATTAATTTAACTAAACCCCTACCTGAGGTGGGTCAGTTTGATGTTATATTCCTACGTAATATACTGATTTATTTTGATGCTAAAACTAAGGAAAAAATCATTCGGAGCCTGATAGCGAAGTTACGACCTAAAGGTCTGTTATTTATCGGGCATTCTGAGTCAATTAAATCTATGGGTTTACCTCTTGATTTAATAGGACCCACTACTTACCAGAAAAGGTAAAAAGATATTTATATCTATACTCAAAATTAGGAACTAAACAATGGAAGATGGTGTCAGAAAAGTTTTTCTTCATCCGGGTGATTTTGTTTTTGGTGAACCAGGTACACAAGTGCACACTGTTTTGGGTTCATGTATTGCTATCTGTCTATGGCATCCTGTATTGCGTATTGGTGGCATGTGTCACTTTGTATTGCCACTCAGGCCAAAAGCCGAGTCTAAGTCGGAAGAACTCGATGGCAGGTACGGGGAAGAAGCGATGAAAATGTTTGATCAAGCCCTTAAGTTACACCAAACGGGTTATAAAGAATATCAGGCGAAAATATTTGGTGGTGCTAATATGTTCAGGAACACTACTGGTTATAAGGAGGCTTTAATAGGGGAAAAAAATGCCGACAAGGCAATGCAACTATTAATGAATAGAGGGGCAGCAATCACAGTTGTACACGTTGGAGAACAAGGTCATAGACGCATTGTGATGGATGTCGCTACAGGTGATGTCTGGGTTAAATACCAGTCTGATAACCCTGATGAAAAATCTATGGGTTCACAAAGCGGATTAAATTAGAGTTAGATTAATGAGCGGGATAAGTTAGGATTAGCTAAATGAGTGGGATAAGTTAGGATTAGAAAAATGAGCGAAATTACTGTTCTGATTATTGATGACTCGGCACTCGTTCGACAAGTTCTCAGTGCTATTATCAACAACACGGCTGGGATGAGAGTTATCGCTACTGCTCAGGATCCAATTTTTGCGCTCAAAAAATTGCAAACAATTAAGCCAGACGTGATAACACTAGACATAGAAATGCCTAGAATGAATGGTTTGACCTTTCTGAAAAAGCTCATGACTGAGGACCCTTATCCGGTAGTTATGTGTTCTACACTGACTCATAAATCTTCTGCTAGTAGTATGAAAGCACTTCGACTGGGTGCTGTTGAAATTGTAGGCAAACCGACGTCGAATCTAAAAAAAGAATTAGGTGCTCAAAGCAAGTTAATTATAGCGGCAATAAGGGTGGCAGCTAAAGCTAAAGTTCGCAATCTCAGTATACGACCTAAAAAGACACCGACAAAATTAACCGGTGAAAGCAAGCAGACTGCAGATGTCATCCTTCCCAAGTTATCCAACGTTAGTTCCCAGCCCTCTAACAAACTTGTTGCCATAGGCGCTTCTACTGGGGGCACCATTGCCCTTGAGCATGTGGTTTCTTTTCTGAACAAGGATTCTCCCGGCGTTGTTGTCGTTCAACATATGCCCGCAGCATTTACCGCTGCTTTTGCATCTCGGTTAAACTCTATTTCACAGGTGTACGTAAAAGAAGCCGCAGATGGTGACATGGTTGAAACGGGTAAAGTCCTGATCGCTCCTGGTGGTAAACATATGATGATAGATAATCGAGCTGGAAAATTGTATGTTTTAATAAAAAATGGTCCTTTGGTGAGTCGCCATAGGCCTTCTGTGGATGTATTGTTCCGCTCTGTAGCGCAGTCAGCTGCCAAACAAACCCTAGGGATCATCATGACTGGTATGGGAGATGATGGCGCTAATGGCATGAAAGAAATGTTTGACCAAGGGGCTTTTACGGTGGCCCAAGATGAAGAAAGTTGTGTTATTTTTGGTATGCCTGCAGTGGCTATTGAGCGTGGAGGTGTTAAGAAAATAAGCACACTTGATTGTATTCCAAAGATGATTAATGCTTTTAATCGCCCCGTTGATTTTAAACAATACCTCTAGTAAAAACACCAAGCTTCACTACTCACATAGCCTACTTATAGAAGCACAGATCACATCTATTTTGTTGATTTAAAAGTGATAGAATATTAGTCCCCTCGTCTATAACCTTTTAACCCAAAGGCTCTGGTGCAAGTCTGAATGGTATGGCGATAGTTGTTTGAGTGCTATATTTATTTAGATATATGAATTTTAATCAGTTTGCTCAGCTAATTCACGTATTCTGTTTAACAAATCCTTATTAGTAACAGGTTTTTGCAGTGCATTTTTCTGTAAACTGGCATCAATCATATCGACATTGTGGCTTCCTGCAAAGCCGCTCACGATTTGAATTTTTATATGAGGGTATTTTTCTTTCACTATACTAGCAAGTTGATAGCCATCAACGTTTGCCATAATAACGTCGGATATCAATATATTAATAGATTCACGTTTCAAAATCTTTAATGCTCCGCTAGCATCTTGAGCACAAAAAACATTATACCCGTTTACGGACAGTATTTTACTTGTTACTGCCAGTAAGGATGGTTCATCATCCACAAGTAAGATGTTTTCTTTTTCTTTTTCTTTTTCTTTAAAGGCAATTTTATAAGGGGCCTGTTTTTTTGATCCCACAGCAACTAATGCATCACAATGGCGAGGGAAATAGAACCTAAACTGTGTTCCTTCACCTTCGATTGAGTCAACATCTACCCCCCCGCCGTTGTTTCGCACAAAACTATAGACTATGCTTAACCCCAATCCTGTGCCATGTTCTCCTTTAGTGGTGAAGAATGGGTCAAATATTTTTTCTTTGATTTTTTCATCGAAGCCACACCCAGTATCAGTAAAACTCAATAAAACATATTTGCCTGGTGTAATATTTAATGCCGTCGCTTTCTTTTGATCAATACTCTCATTTTTAGTCTCAATAGTTAGCTTGCCATGTTCATTCATTGCATGCATGGCATTAATACACAGATTAAGAATGGCATCTTCCATGTCACTCCCATCGAGCCAAACTTGCCAAAGATCTTCCTGCAACTTATAGAGCAAGCTTATCCTTATCGTCAGGGTTTTTTGCAACATATCATGCTGTCTTCTTAACAACATGTTAATGTCGTTGGCGTTTGCGTTAGCCGATTTTTCTTGAGAGCAAGCTAATAATTTACTGGTGAGTTTTGCTGCACGTCTACCAGCATGCTGAATTTCATTTGCATAGTTGGTGAGTTTTGGATCATCAGTAACCGTTTGTTTTATTAACTCAGAATAACCTGAAATGATACCGAGCATGTTGTTGTATTCGTGTGAAATGCCTCCGGTGAGTTTACCCAAGGCTTCCATTTTTTGAGACAGTTGTAGCTTTCGGAGTAAAAATACCTTTTCATTGTTGGCAATGACTAACTCATCAGCTCGCTTATCTTTCTCTTTATTTTGAAAGGCCAGTTCTCTATTGGCAATGACGAGTTCGTCAGCTCGTCTATCTTTCTCTGAGTTTTGAAAAGCCAGCTCTTTATTTGCGATAACTAACTCGTCAGCTCGGTCACTTTTTTCCTCATTAGCAATGACAAGTTCATCAGCTCGCTTATCTTTCTCTTTATTTGCGATAAGCAACTCGTCAGCTCGGTCACTTTTTTGTTCATTAGCGAGGACAAGTTCATCAGCCTTGTTAATCTTCTCTTGCTTTGCAATGATTAATTCTTCAACTAAATGTCGATTCTGTCTATTAGCAATAGCTAACTCATCAGCAAGACTACTATTCTTTTTTTGGGCAATAACTAAGCTGTCAGCTAGATTGTCATCCACTTTTTTCTTTAGAAAAAATTCTAAGTTATCTATAAAATTGAACATTTATTAACTTTATTCTCGCAAGATTGTAGTTGTTTACGAAGCTGGGGCTTTAAAAGCCCACTTTAACTGGTAATGTCACTGCAAATGTAGCCGTTTATGAGTAAAGCCAAAGGGTATACTTAAGCGTTCAAAATCGAAGCAGCCAAACAAACACCCTTTGGTATTCCTCAGAAGGGTATATCATCATCAAAATCGAAGTCTGGTTCGGCCATAGGCGCCGGTTGTCCTTGTACGGGGGCTTGATTGAAACCCTGATTCTGTTGCTGAGGCGCATTTTGAGGAGGCGAATTTTGATACTGCTGACCCTGCGCAGGCTGTTGTTGATACCCTTGATTTTGCTGTTGGGCTGCTGGACGTTGTTGTCCTTGGGATCCGCCTTCAGATTGTTGGCCCCCTTTACCACCCAACATTTGCATCACACCGTTAAAGGGGTCCAATACAATTTCTGTAGTGTATTGGTCTTGACCTTCTTTGTTCTGCCACTTGCGGGTCTGTAGTTTGCCTTCGATATAGACTTGGCTGCCTTTACGCAGATACTCACCGGCAATTTCGGCTAACTTGCCAAACATAGATACTCTGTGCCATTCAGTTTTCTCTTGCATCTGACCACTTTGATCTTTCCAGCTTTCAGAGGTGGCTAAGGTTAGGTTGGCTACCGCTTTGCCATTGGGTGTATATCTGACCTCGGGATCTTTACCCAAATTTCCCACTAAAATTACTTTATTTACGCCTTTGCTCGCCATGGTGCCTCCTATTATTCGTTGTCAAAACTTTCTATCTACTGACAAAAGTGTTGTTGTCTTGTGTCATTGTTTTTTACTAAGTCGCAAAACTTAGGCTCACTACCTTTTCCTCCAAGACAAAAGATGGCGCCCAATTAGTGCGCAAAAGTAAAGGAAAGCAGGAATTGTATAATCAGATGTTTTTATTATAACGTGATTTTCTTTTTTTATTCCCAATAATTTGAACAAGAAACCAAGATTTTTAGACAGAACACCGTTTTGTTATTAGCCTGTGGTTAAGGTGATTTTTGGGAAGCTTTCTATGGTAAGACCTACAGTCTTGTTGCCTACGCATTGGGGCAGATGAAAATGTGTTGATGCCAGCGCAAAATCTATTTATCAGTCAATCTAATCTGTTCATTCCAGCAGTTGTTTAGCCTGTTGTATATCGAATTGTTGTTCGTCTGTCTTAAGGTAGATGACCTGCTCTTGGGGGACTACCGTTATATCTATTACCCCAGCCAATGCTGTCAATTGCTGTAAGGTTAGAGCGGATGTGTCTTTGTTGGTGTTTAATGTATGGCGCTTGAAGCGGCGGGTAGGTGCTAAGCCTTGGATAATAACCAGCCAAATGATGCATACCATGGCGGCGATGATGAACACCCATTGGTGGCCAAAATATTCACCAATAGTACCCGACAATATGCCCCCCATAAAAGCACCAAAAAACTGGAAGCTAGCATAAATCCCCATAGCAGAGCCCTTTTTACCAGCAGGTGCGATACTCGATACCATGGCTGGAAAGTTAGCTTCGAGATAATTAAAACTGGCAAAAAACAGGCTCACTAGCACCAATAAATAGATGATTGAATTGTGACCTAAGGCCAGTAATCCAAAAACTATGGTTAAGTTTAGGACACTGCAGATTAATAGGGGTTTAATGCCCTGGGCTTTAGTCAACCACATCAATACAATCAGACCTAATAGCGAGGTAAACATCACTATTAAATAAGCTTGCCAATGGCTGGTCAGTGGCCAATTTAAATCCACTAGAAACAGCGGTATTTGCACAAAAAGCAAGGTGATCAGCATATGCAGCAACAGCACACTGATATTCAGGCGCATCAGCTGACCGTTGCCAAAGAGCTGTTTAAGATCTTCGGTAATGGGTAAAGTATCACCCTTGGGTGCGACGCTGCGTGCGTTGGGCACCACAAAGATCACTAGCAAAATACAGCCTAAGGCCAGTAAGCCTGTACCAAAAAAGATACCGCTTAAGCCAAATGTACTGGCAATCATAGGTCCTATCAACAAGGCTAAATAAAATGAAAAGCCTATGGAGATACCAATAATTGCCATCACTTTGGGTCGCTGACTCTCTCGGCTTAAGTCTCCGGCCAGGGCCATAATCGCCCCAGCTATAGCGCCCGCGCCTTGTAACAATCGCCCTAGGATCAATCCTACTAAGGTATCTGCGGTCGCGGCTAAGATACTGCCAAGGGCAAATACCAATAGACCGCCTATGATCACGGGTTTGCGACCAATCTTGTCGGAAAGCACGCCCATGGGGATCTGCAATACCGCTTGGGTTAGTCCGTAGCCGCCTATTGCTATGCCCACCAATAATGCTGAATAATCAGGATATTGAAGGGCACTGATGGCCAAGACTGGCATCACCATAAATAGGCCAAGCATGCGCAAGACATAAACAAATGCGAGGGAAGAAGCGGTGCGAAGTTCTATTGAATTCAAGGTTTAATCTGTTTTTGCAAGGTTAAAAGTATCAGGCAATCATTGGCCAATTAGGCCAAACAGTCTAGCATGTTTTGCAGTTTTTCTAACAAAACATAGGACTAATTTGTTAATTTTCATCTATTCAAAAAGATAATCAGGCTTGCCATAGAGCTGCCTTGCAGAGTGTGTAATACTTCTTCTTTTGCCCTTGATAAAGATCAAAATGGATAGAATTGAAGTACGTGGGGCCCGAACCCACAATCTTAAGAACATCAGTTTAGACATACCCAGAGATAAGTTGACCGTTATTACCGGGCTTTCAGGCTCAGGTAAGTCTTCCTTGGCCTTCGATACGCTTTATGCAGAGGGGCAAAGGCGTTATGTTGAGTCTCTGTCGGCTTATGCTAGGCAATTTTTATCTATTATGGAAAAGCCAGATGTGGATCATATTGAAGGCTTGTCGCCCGCTATCTCTATCGAGCAGAAGTCTACATCACACAATCCTCGCTCTACTGTTGGCACTATTACCGAAATATATGACTATTTGCGTTTGTTATACGCAAGGGTCGGCGAACCTAGATGCCCAGAACATCATTTGCCGTTAGATGCACAAACCGTCAGCCAAATGGTCGATCGGGTCTTGGCTATGTCTGGGGATACTAAGTTGATGTTGCTTGCTCCTGTGGTCCAAGATCGTAAAGGTGAGCATGTAAAGACCTTAGAAAACTTAGCGGCCCAAGGTTTTATTCGAGCTAGAATTGATGGCCAAGTTTGTGATTTATCTGATCCTCCTGACTTAGACTTACATAAAAAACACATTATTGAAGTAGTAGTGGATCGTTTTAAGGTTCGTGACGATTTAAAATTGCGCTTAGCTGAATCCTTTGAAACGGCCTTAAATTTGTCTGGTGGCACAGCCAAAGTGGCTTATATGGACGAGCCAGATAAAGAAGAACTCGTCTTTTCTTCTAACTTTGCCTGCCCTCAATGTGGTTACAGTATGGCCGAGCTAGAGCCGAGGTTATTTTCTTTTAACAACCCCGCGGGCGCCTGCCAAACTTGTGATGGTTTAGGCACCAGACAATTCTTTGATCCTAAGCGTATAGTGGCGAATGACGAATTAAGTTTGTCCGGCGGTGCCATAAGGGGCTGGGATAAACGCAGTTATTATTATTTCCAAATGTTGCAAGCGGTGGCCGATCATTATGAATTTGATCTTAGTGTGCCCTTTGGTGATCTCGATCCTAAAGCCAAGGAAATTGTGTTGCACGGTAGCAAAGGCACAGCACTAAACTTTAAGTACATTAACGATCGCGGCGATATCATGCAGCGTAAACATCCTTTTGAAGGGATCATCCCAAATATGGAGCGCCGGCACAAAGAAACCGAATCTAACGCCGTGCGAGATGAGTTGGCTAAATATTTGTCCCAGCAGTCTTGTTCTAGTTGTGGTGGTCAACGCCTGCGCCTTGAAGCCAGAAATGTATTTATCGGTGAAACGCCTCTTACTACTATTACTGATATGTCTATTGCCGATGCTTTAGATTTCTTCGCCAATCTCACCCTAACTGGCAAAAGAGAACAAATAGCGGTTAAGATATTTAAAGAAATTAATGACAGGTTACGTTTTCTGGTGAATGTCGGCCTGAACTACCTGTCCTTGTCACGCAGTGCCGATACCTTATCTGGTGGTGAAGCCCAGCGCATACGCCTGGCCAGTCAAATTGGTGCCGGTTTAGTGGGGGTGATGTATGTGTTAGATGAACCCTCAATTGGCTTGCATCAAAGAGATAACGAGCGTTTGTTACAAACCCTTATTCATTTGCGGGATCTAGGCAATACCGTACTAGTCGTTGAGCATGATGAAGATGCCATACGTGCGGCAGATTTTGTGTTGGATATTGGTCCAGGTGCCGGCATACATGGTGGCGAAATTGTTGCCCAGGGCACCATAGAAGACATTAAAAATAGTGAACGTTCCATAACAGGTAAGTATCTTTCTGGTAGAGAGAGAATTGAAATACCGCAAAAGCGCACTGAAATTAACCATGATAAGTGGATAGAGTTAACAGGTGCCACTGGCAATAACCTACAAAATGTCACCTTTAGAGCCCCCTTTGGTTTAATGACCTGTGTTACTGGGGTATCGGGTTCGGGTAAATCCACCTTGATCAATGACACCTTTTATCGTATTGCTCACAGAGAGCTAAACGGTGCGACAACAGGTGAGCCAGCCCCTTATGAGTCGATTACTGGCATGGAGTATTTAGACAAGGTGGTAGATATTGACCAAAGTCCAATAGGTCGCACACCACGCTCTAATCCCGCCACTTATGCGGGGATCTTTACTCCGGTGCGAGAGCTTTTTGCCGGTACACAAGAAGCAAGATCTAGAGGTTATAAGCCTGGACGCTTTAGTTTCAACGTTAAAGGCGGGCGTTGTGAAGCCTGTCAAGGCGATGGGGTGATCAAGGTTGAAATGCATTTCTTACCGGATGTCTATGTGCCTTGTGATCTGTGCAAAGGTAAACGCTACAATAGAGAAACCTTGGAAATTCAGTATAAAGGTCTCAATATTCATCAAGTATTAGATATGACAGTAGAAGAAGCCCGGCCTTTCTTCGATGTGATCCCGGCCATTGCCCGCAAATTACAAACCTTAATGGATGTGGGTTTGTCTTACGTGCGTTTGGGCCAAGCGGCCACTACCTTGTCTGGTGGTGAAGCACAAAGAGTTAAACTGGCTAAAGAGTTATCTAAGCGAGACACGGGACAAACCTTATATATTCTGGATGAACCCACTACTGGCTTACATTTCCACGATATTAAACAGTTGTTAGAAGTGCTGCATAGGCTAAGAGATCACGGAAATACTGTAGTAGTGATCGAGCATAACCTCGATGTGATCAAGACCGCCGATTGGGTGGTGGACTTAGGCCCTGAAGGCGGCGCAGGTGGTGGCCAGATTGTGGCTGAAGGTCGCCCCGAAGATATCTGTGATGTGACCGAGTCACACACCGCCCGATTCTTAAAACCTTTATTACAGAAGTAGACCAAGCTTAATATGTTTAGTCATGAATTTGCTGTGCGTTTTTGTGAAACTGATGCCCTAGCCCATGTTAGCAATACTGTGCTGGTGGCTTGGTTTGAGTCGGCGCGGGAGCCGATTTTTAGGATCTTTACCCCAGAATTAGATCTGCGTAGCTGGCCACTCATTTTGGCCAGCTATAAGGTGGATTTTTTACAGCAAATATTCTACGGGCAAACAGTTGAAGTAAAAACCTTTATTCAACGTATCGGCAATAGCGCTTTCGATGTCTATCAAGAAGTATGGCAAAACCAACAAAAATGCGCTACTGGCACCACTACTATGGTCAGCTTCGATTATGCCAATAGTAAAGCTAAGCCTATTCAAGGTGAAATATTGGCTCAACTGCAGCAGCATTTACCCGCCTAAGATTAAGGCGTGAGTGCTAGGCCAGTCATAGGCGGTTTATTTTTACCCTTCAAAAGGACTAACACTGATACCCGTCAAGGAATAACCCACAGTGGCTAATTCACCTTCCCAGCTGGTGGTTGTTAAGGTGCCTGTGACCCAGACCGCGTCATATAAGTTATCTATGGCCACAGGTGTAGCAAATTTTACATAAATAAGTTGATTGGGAGGCGGCGGCGGCACATGGATACAGGCACCAAAATAGGGGACTAACAAAAACTCACTGGTGGTTTCATTATTCCCTTCAAGGGGCACCACAAACCCTGGGACTTTGACCAGTTTACCATTTAATGCTTGCACCACTGGCGCATCGAGATTGTATTGCAGCATAGTCCCATCATGACTTAAGGGTACCTCTCGGGCGATATAGTCTTTAGGTACCATATCTTCCCAATAGAGCTCTAATGGCTGTTTTGCCTGAACAAACTGACAGACTAATATCAGGCCAAAGGCGATAAGTTTTTGCATGACAGTGACTATCCTTTTTTTGATAGATTGTGATTGGCCCAAGACCAAGGGTTTTTGATGACTTCTTTGCCCATTTTTGGATCACTAGGAATATTGGTGGCTAAGCACAAGGAGCATAGGGCAAAGCCCGCACCGATAACAAATACCCAGCTAGGTGATGACAGCCATACTATACCAAGGGCTGCGGGTATTATAACTGCTGCAATATGATTGATAGTAAAGCTGACACCTGCCGTTGAAGCGATGTCCTGATGATCGGCAATTTTCTGAAAATAGGTTTTTACGGCTATGGCCATAGCAAAAAACAGGTGGTCAATCACGTATAACGCCGCGGCAAGTTGGGCGTTTTCCACTAAGGCATAACTGACAAATACCACTAATAGCCCGCAATACTCCACTACTAAAGCTTTGCGCTCACCGACTTTTGCGATCCATTTACCAATAGCGGGCCCAAAAAACAGGTTAAACAGATAATTGAGCATAAACAATAGGCTGATATCGCCCACCGAATAGCCAAATTTCTCTACCATCATAAAGGACGCAAAGACCATAAATATCTGACGTCGTGCGCCACTGAAAAAAACTAAGGCATAGTAGAGCCAGTAACGCTTTCTTAGAAATAGTTTTTTATGTTGTACCGAGCTTTGATTAAAACTCTCAAAGCTACCCCATAACAGCAGCACAATGATAAGGCCCAGCCCACCAGCTAACATGTACATGGCACTATAGGACCACCCCTGCCATTCCATTAATAGCCAGATAGAACCATAGGCCAATAGGGATGAAAAGCTCTTTACCGCCAGTTGTTTGCCCATAAAATGGGCAGCCTTGTCTTTTTCTAACCACTGTAAGGTTAAGGATTGATTGATGGTTTCGTAATAGTGAAAGCCCATAGACATGAGTACTGTGGTGCAATACAGGCCAAGCTCGAAAGGCAACCAGCCGGTGATAGCGACGCCAATACACATCACAGCCAAAGACACTAAGGCTAGCGTCTGTTCTTTGATGACTAATAGTAAGAATACGGCGGTGAAGGCCAAGAAACCCGGTATTTCCCGTAGGCTATGCAAGATACCGATTTCGGCGCCAGTAAATTGTGCTTTCTCAACCACAAAATTGTTGAGTAAGGCACTCCAAACGGAAAAAACCAGTGGCATAACAAAGGCCATGGCCAAGAGTAAAAATTTCGGGTCCCGTCTTAATTCGGAGAATTTTTTCACACTTTGATCTAATTGAAGTAAAACCTTATTGTGACACATTCGCGGTTTGCACGTCTGTGAATATAGGGTTGCTAATCGACAAAGGGTTTATTAGCTGCGGTTCATCGATTAGCCATTTTTTTAGAAGGCGGGTTTATCTTCAGTTTCTTCGTATAACTTAACACTGGCGACTAATTCGGCCTTGGCGGCTGCGGCATTTTCCCAGCCATCAATTTTCACCCATTTATTGGGTTCTAAGTCTTTATAGTGTTGAAAGAAATGTTGGATCTGCTGGCGAGTCAGCTCTGACACTTGGTCTATATCTGTGATACCACGATAAACACTGGATAATTTGTCCACTGGTACCGCTAAAATTTTGGCATCTTCGCCGGACTCATCCGTCATTTTTAATACGCCGACAGGACGACATTTTATAACGCAGCCGGCCAATAGTGGAAAAGGAGTCATCACTAATACATCAGCAGGATCGCCATCCAAAGACAAAGTGTGGGGTACATAACCATAATTGGTGGGGTAGTGCATACACGTGGCCATAAAACGATCCACAAAAATAGCGCCTGAATCTTTATCCACTTCATATTTTACTGGATCTGAATGGGCAGGGATTTCGATTATAACATTGATTTCATCGGGCAAATTTTTGCCAGCAGGTACGGCGTTGAGGCTCATCTGGTTACCTAAAGTAAGTGAATTTCACAGCGCTGAATTATAGGGCTTAGTACACAAATATGAAACGACTGTGGGAGATTTAAATCCGATGTTTTTATAATAGTTGACTAAAAATTAAGCAAAATGCGAATAACTGGTTATAGTTGCTAATGAAATACCATAAAGGTTCGGTCTGGCCACTATGCCAAGTGATAGCGGCACACACTGAAGGTAGATCAGTTCCAATATGCGGTTAGTGTGGTTTGGACAACCTTTTGTGGCCTGTGCAATACAACACTGAGACTATTATGACTGAATACTATTATCTCCCCCCAGTACTAGGGCTAGTGGGTTTAGCTTGCGCCTTTGGCCTGTTCTTATTGATTAAACGTCATCCGGTGTCTATTCCAGCCATTGAAAAAATTGGCCAGGCAATTCATTCCGGGGCCATGGTATTTATGTTTCGTGAATATAAAATGCTGTTGGTTTTCTCCCTAGTGTTGGCCATTATGCTGTACATTTTTTTGGGTAAGTACAGCACAATGGCCTTTATTTTAGGTGCTGGATGTTCCGCATTAGCAGGTTATCTGGGCATGTATACCGCCACCCAAGCCAATGTGCGCACCACACAAGCCGCCCATCAAAAAGGTGCACCACAAGCGCTAACTATTGCTTTTATGGGCGGCTCAGTGATGGGGCTCTGTGTGGCGTCCATGGGCTTATTAGGTTTGGGCAGTCTTTATTGGTGGTTTGGTGGCAACCCTAGCACTAGTCATATCATTCATGGATTTGGCATGGGCGCCTCTATTGTTGCGCTATTTTCTCGAGTAGCGGGTGGTATCTTTACTAAGAGTGCCGATGTCGCAGCCGATTTAGTGGGTAAAATCGAGGCTGATATTCCCGAAGACGATCCTCGAAACCCTGGGGTGATAGCGGATAATGTCGGCGATAATGTCGGGGATGTGGCCGGCATGGGTTCAGATATATTTGAATCCTATTGTGGTGCGATGATCGCCACTATTGCTATTGCCGCAACTATGGCAGTCGAATCAATCGCTAGCCGTGAAGCGTTAATGTTTTTACCTTTGGCTCTGGCTTCAGCAGGTCTGCTATCGTCGGTGGCGGGCATTGTTTTGGTCAATTTTTTTTCGTCGAGCAGAGCCGACATTGCCCTAAGAATAGGCACTGTCTCGGCGGCGTTGTTATTTATTATTGCCGCTTATTGGGTGGTGAGCCTGTTGCAACTCCCTATTAATTTATGGTGGGCGATAGTAACAGGTGCAATAGGCGGCATCCTTATTGGTTTAATCACCGAATACTATACCGCGGGCCCACCAGTACGCAGTATTGCCGTTGCAGGGCAAACTGGCCCGGCGACTGTGCTGATAACCGGTCTATCTGTGGGCATGCAGTCAGTGGTGCTGCCGGTATTAACCCTTTGTGTGATCATTTACCTGTCTACACAATTGGCCGGGCTGTATGGTGTGGGTATCGCGGCGGTAGGCATGTTAGCCACTGTTGGTATCACTATGGCCATCGATGCTTATGGGCCGGTAGCAGATAATGCTGGTGGCATCGCACAGATGGCTGGCTTAGGCGCAAAGACCCGGGCTATTACAGACTCATTGGATGAACTGGGCAATACCACTGCCGCCATAGGCAAGGGCTTTGCGGTGGGTGCGGCGGCGCTAGCGGCGCTGGCCATCATTGCCGCTTTTATACAAACCATTAGTATTCAATATCCTGCATTCACCCTCGATTTGGCTAACCCTTTGGTGTTGATCGGTTTGTTTTTAGGTGCCTCATTGCCCTTTTTAATCGCCTCTATCACTATGACGGCTGTGGGTGATGCCGCCTTTGAAATGATCCAGGAGATCCGCCGGCAGTTCAAAGAAATACCAGGCTTGATGCAAGGTTTAGCTGAGCCTGATACGGCTCGCTGTATCGATATCGCCACACAGGCGGCACTACAAAAGATGTTTTTGCCTGGTGCCATTGCCATTGTGGCTCCACCGTTAGTGGGGTTTGGGCTCGGGCCCTATGCACTAGGTGGCATGCTAGCGGGTGGGCTGATAGGTTGCGTGTTATTAGCATTGATGATGGCCAATGCGGGTGGGGCCTGGGACAACGCTAAAAAACATGTAGAAAAGGGGCATTTAGGGGGGAAGGGATCTGCGGTGCATGAGGCTGTGATAGTGGGTGACACTGTGGGTGATCCTTTTAAGGATACATCTGGCCCCTCTATGAATATCCTGATTAATGTGATGGCAATCGTCAGTTTGGTGATTGCGCCCCTATTATAGTGTTAATATCAAAGGCTGTAACCGCGTAAATATTCACACTATCTAGGCAGGAAATTGATGAAAAAACTACTGACTGTATTGCCCTTGAGCGCATTAACCTTAGTGCTAGCAGCATGTTCACCCCAATCCACCGAGCAGACGCAAACCCCAGTAGTGGTTGCTCAACAGACAGAGCAATCTGAATCTGAAAAATTGGCCCGTTATTTTGCCGAGATGTTTCAGCAAAAATTAATACGCTCACCTATGACCCAAAGTCGTCTAGGCTACAAATGGGACTATGATAAGTGGGATGATATCTCAGAGGCTAAGCAAGACAAAACCCTTGCCATTCTGCAGCAACAACTATTGGACTTAGCTGTGTTTGATCTAAGCCAGTTAAGTGCACAAGAAAGATTAAGCATAGAAGTGGCACAGGTCGATATACAGCGGCGTCTGGCTAATGATGCTTTTCGTCATCACACTTACATCATGCATCAATTTAGGGCTTATCATACCACTGTGCCCAGTTTCCTGATCAACATACACAGTATCAAAAGTATAGAGGATGCCAAGGCGTATATAACCCGTTTAAAAGGCATCGATCCCCTGTTTAAACAGGTGATCGAGCAAATGAAGAAACGAGAGATGGCTGGGGTGTTTCCACCTAAATGGGCTTACGATCAGATGATCCAAGCCTCACATAATGTAATAAGTGGTCAACCCTTCCAAGAGTCGCCAGAGGATTCCAGTATATGGGCCGACTTTAAAGCCAAGGTAGACGCCTTGTCTTTAACTAATAGCGAAAGTGCAGGCTTGCTAGCCGATGCTAAAATGGCGATTGGGCAATCAGTATTACCTGCCTACCAAGCACTCATTGCCGAGTTAAAGCACCAGCAAACACTTTCACCGGAAGGCGACGGTGTGTGGCGCTTACCAAAAGGCGCTCAATGGTACAAAAACCGCTTAGCCTGGTTTACCAGCACCGATTTGAACGCCGAGCAAGTGCACCAGATCGGCTTAGACAATGTGACACGTATCCACAATGCTATGGTTGAAATAAAAGAACAGGTGAATTTTGATGGGGATCTACCGGCATTTTTTGAATTTATGCGCACCGATGAACAGTTTTACTATCCTGCAACGGATGAAGGTCGAACCCTTTATATGACAGAGGCTCAGGCCTTAATCGATACCCTGGAAGCTAAGATCCCCGAGTATTTTGGTCTGAGACCTAAAGCTCGCATGCAAGTTAAAAGGGTGGAAGCCTTTAGAGAGCAGTCAGCGGGTAAAGCTTTTTATCAAAGCCCATCAAAAGATGGATCTCGTCCAGGTACTTACTACGCTAATTTATATAATATGCAAAATATGCCTAGCTACCAAATGGAAGCCTTGGCTTACCATGAAGGTATTCCGGGTCATCATATGCAACGTGCTATCGCTCAAGAGTTAGAGGGCATTCCGGAGTTCCAAAAGTACCTGAGCTTTACCGCCTATACTGAGGGCTGGGGGCTATATACAGAAGAGCTGGCGAAAGACATGGGCTTTTACCAAGATCCCTATTCAGACTTTGGCCGTCTAGCCATGGAATTATGGCGAGCCTGTCGCTTAGTGGTGGATACGGGTCTGCATAGTAAAAAGTGGAGCCGCGAGCAGGCTATCACTTATTTAATCGATAATACGCCTAACCCAAAAAATGATGCCGTTAAAGCCATAGAGCGCTATATCGCCATGCCGGGTCAAGCTACCGCTTATCTAATAGGCAAGCTTAAGATAATGGAATTGCGGGCTAAGGCTAAGCAAGTCTTAGGAGACAAGTTTGATATCAGGGCTTTTCATGATGAAATACTCAAAGATGGCCCTGTTCCTTTAAATATACTGGAAAGTAAAATCCAAAACTGGATATTAGCTCAGAAGTAGTCGCACAATTGCTTGCCATAAGATCTACATAAGATGAAGCTTGATGCCAAGCCTTTATCTTATGTAGATCGGTAATTTACACCACTTAACACACCATGAGCAGCCACTTATGTTGATTATGATTTTTTTTGAATAAGCAATCATTCAGCCAACAACAGCTTGGGTGCGCTGCTAGCGCTGCAGACTTACCGGGTTGAGCAATTTCGCCAACGTATTCTGACAATAGTAGAAAGCGGTCGTAAACCCGTAGCCATTGCCTTGCAATGGCTACGGGTTATCGTGCGCAGTGTCATTGAAAAGATTGAATATCCCTCCCAAAGGTTGACGCGCTTAGTCAAAGCACCTTGGTGAACTGCTACGGTTAAGAAAGAGACAATATCATAAGCAATTGTCCAACGGCGATGAGTCGGTTCATGACTGAATCTGAAGACCGACTCACGGGTCAAAATAAAACGGGTACTCACACAGAATAGTCGACAGCCTCCACGAAAGTTCAACAGGTTTAGCATAAACCATGATCAACGATAGTTGTCGCTAGCGGGTCAAGTTAATTGTCGCTTAATAGGTAAATTATAAATTTTGGCAACATCAATAACGGCCATAGCGGCGGCTTCTTGTCTGGCAGCCATACCATAAAGCGCACCATGAGGCTTTAGATGGCTCAATTTCACGTTTTCACTTTTTACGAATGCGTCTAATGCTCCGACCTGATAAAGAATAGTATTTCTGAGCTCCTCCCGTGACATATTCATTTCACGTCGCCCAAAGCCTTGTAAATCAGGTAATGAAAAATGAGCACCAATATTCACATCATGTTTTTTGGCCAGCTCAACTGTGCGTTGCATATGATTGGGATCAGAAGCGTGCATACCACAAGCAATATTGGCATGGGTAATATGAGGCATGATATTTTCATCATCTCCCATTTTATAGATACCAAATGACTCCCCCATATCACAATTAATCTTCAACATATTCTACCTCCTTTGAAATAATACCGGCCTTATTACGTATCCCCTGTAAAAGGCTGTAAGTTGTCACTGCTATAATGATGGTCGCTAAAGATGCATATTGTGAAACTTCACTACTACTGTTGAGCATTAAAACACCGGTTACGGAAGAAATGCTCCAAGCCAGCACACCTGCATATTTTACATTCGGTTGTTGCAATGAGGCTTGTATCGTTTCTTCATCATATGCCTCCTTATTTTTATTGATAAAAATATAGGTTAGCGCCATCACTACCCAGGAGACGACAAAAATACTTTGATAAGCCAGTGCCAGTAAAATAAAGCTAAATACATCGGTAAGCATTAAACCAAACACTACTGCGCCAACTAAAATAGCGACGACTATTTTGCTTAGTTTTAGTTTAAATACTCGATATATAAATGCTGGTAAATTTACGGTTGCTAGTTGGAAGTTAGCTGTATGTATTCGTGTTTGACTGACCCAAATAAAGAGTAATCCAGATAGGCTTTCCTCGGTTGGTATGGTGGCGACTAAAAAGATCCCAGTGACACCATTTAACAGATAAGTACAGAGGTAAAAAGGGATACCCAAATTAATATTACTCAGATACGTAATCTCTTTAATTTTACCAAAATGAGCATAATCCCAGGTGAACATTATCATGACCCACAGCCCCATAAAGTAGCTATAACACTGCCACCAGTCGCCACTTAGCTGTGCGTTTTCAGGTCCCATCTTGAGCCATTGATCAGTATAACCATATTGACTGACGGTTAAGGCAACAGCAGAGAATAAACCGATGTAATAAAACGGCAATAATGCCCCATTAAGTGTATCTAAGCATTGGCTTACCCCACCAAAAACTAAAGGTACACTGTAGAGTAAAACAATTAAGTAGGCATGCCATAACTCTAATTGTGTGAAGTAATGTTGAATAGCAACAGCGATGACAATCGCTCTTTCATTGATATGAAAATAAGGTGAAATTGAATACTTGAGTTAAGGGATATTTTAAAGCTTATGGAAAAATGACGTTTTATTTTACCTATACTCTGATACCACTGATCACAACAACAGCAAATCAATCGGACTTATATTTATGCAGAACTTTCTTAGGAATATGACAATAATCATTTGGAAAGCGGGTCAGTCTTTCTTGATGTTCCTCATCACTTCTCACGTAGTTGAGAAGGGATGAAATTTCTACGACAACCTTGTCAGCGTCATCGCGACTTACAATATACTGAGTGGCAATTTTCAGGTGACTATCCTGTTTGCTGTATACGCCGGTACGATATTTTTCCCCAACATCCTGGCCCTGTTGGTTGATGCTGTCTGGGTCAATGATTTCAAAAAAGTAGCCTATAAGTTCAACGGCAGTGACCGCGCTTGGATGGAAGGTTACTTTTACGCACTCTGCATAACCATCATAACTGCCTTCGGTTGAAGTGTTTAAGCCATTAGCCCGGCCAGCTTCTGTTGCCGCTACTCCGGGTAGGTGCTTCATGTATTCTTGGACCCCCCAAAGACAACCACCGGCAAAATAAATGATTTCTAGGTGAGTGTTTGTCTTTTTATTTTGCTGTTTTGTTTGCATGTTGAAGTGTGGCAAAACGAGTTTAAGGACGAAGGGCGGTTCTATTAATTGTTGG
>JAWUWP010000002.1:0-11331 GCA_034111785.1 Paraglaciecola sp. | reverse complement strand
GCACCTAAATCTGGATGTTTAATCAGACACACGGCGCTTTCGGCAATCATCTTAGAGTTTGACCCATAAGCAGGGTCTTTGTCGCCTTTAACATTTATACGCACAGAACGGCCATCTGTATGTTCCCCCACCATAAGCACGTCATAGTAGCCATTTTCGAGCTCTTCTTTACTCGGGCCGTCTCCTTGCTTGGTTTTGCTCTCTGCCATGGAGGTGTCGTTGGTAATTGCCATAGCCATGGCCTCCCCCCTCTCTCCACGTCCGGTAACCATCATTTCGTCATAAACAAAATCTTTACCGTAAGAATGTCCCAGTAGCATGTTGGAGCGATGGACGTTTTTGGTATTAATACTCGCCATCACAAAGGGTGCTATCCAGCTCTGCACCATCATCAGCAATCGCCATACATGATCGTTCTTCGAAAAATGTGGTTTATAAACCCTATCTTCTTAGTTGAACTCTGACGTGTAATTTATGTAATAGCCTCTTGATGACTAATTGTTCTTCAATCACAATTTCTATGTGGTGCGTTAATTCAGCAAGAGATCCTCTCAAAATTTTTTGTTCTTTTAAATTATTCTACATTCTAGCCCACCTACGAGGGGCACTTAACGCAGCGCTCTGTGGCAATTTTTGAGCGTAGCGGGAAAATTTTCCGATAGCACTGCTTTGTTAGACCGTTTCACTAACGGACCTGAAAAGCCATACTAAGGTATTTAATTTTGGTGGCAAATATGAGTCCATCAGTCTGATCATTAAGATACGGTGATCTATAAAACAAATTATTCGTTACGATGAGAGGAACGGAATCGAGCATCTGCCGACAAGAGACCGTGCCTTCACATATCTCTCCACCATTCATTGAAACGAGTTTCTCTGATTTTTCAGCGATGTCTTACAAGCGCTTAAAGGGTTTTCTGCTTACGTGGAACGGGAGAGTTTGCGACTACGTCCATGCGTTCTTCAAGCGACACCTGCCCGAAATGCGTTTAAGTGGTGTGACTGCTAGGAGAGACTGGCTGCATTCTTTGGGTTCGCTGTAGGACATGTCTGTTGGTTCACTTGCTTCGGCGCACACACCGCGAGGCGTTGTGATAGTGCATGGGATAGTCGGGATCAATCAATAGATGTCTGGGCGTTGCCATGTGTTGATATTGGTTCACAGCACATTTAGGTTGTGGCGGATGTCAGCGTAACGTAACGGGGGATATCAGCTTATCGTTCTGTAGGCGATCGCTTTGACGGTGTGAGTGTTGTTTGTGTGTCGCAATAGGTCGTTCCTAAGTGATCACCGCGGCCGCCTGTAAGACACTAGATCATTAGCTATTCAGGCATTGACCATCCTCTTCCGAAAAACTGTCATTCAAACTTTTAAATGCTAAAAACCCCCAATTAGGGTACTTTTGAAATTCGGAGTCAATGCGCTTTAAAATTACTATCCTCTAGAACCTTTCTCATTCGGTGCTTTTGTAATTTAGGAAATACTTACTGTTCGTAGGACTGTTTAAATAGAGCAACCATTTCTGTAGTAATTTCTGGAAGTAGTTGTTCAGGAATTTCATGACCCACACCTTCCATGATGTAGCTTTTAGCATTAGGAATATTATCCACTAGCACCATGCCATGATCCAAAGGAAGTATGGAATCTTCAGTCCCATGTATAACCAGGGTTGGTACTTTTATTTCATGAAGTCTTTCTTTTCTATTAGCACTAGCAACAACAGCCTCGCCATGTCCAGCATGCGGATTATATCCATGGGTCATATAAGGCTCCATTTCTTCCCTGAATTTCTTTTCATCAAAAGGAAACTTTGAACCCGTAAGTGCTTTATAAATTCTCACTACTCCGTCTTCGTACTTTCCTTGGATATTCAGCAAGAAAGATTCTTTCATTCCTTCAACAAGACCTGGTGTCATTCCTGAAAGATCAGGATCTCCCACTCCAGGACTGGACATGATCGGTGTTAAAGTTAGAGTTCTTTCCGGATAGTCTAAGCCGATGATCTGAGTGATCATTCCACCCATTGAAGCACCGACTATATGGGCTTTATCTATATTTAGATGATCCATTAAAGCGATGGCGTCTTTTGCCATATCATTGAGATCGTATTTGGCATTAGATCCTTCTGCTGCAGTAAAGTTTCCGTCATCATCCGTCATGGTTGAGAAGGCATAATTGACTAATTTACTAGAAATGCTCAGCGGCAGAAGTTTTGCAACCTTGGAAATAAAAGGCTCTTTGTTGAACCAAGTGCTTTTACCAACGTCTCTGTTGTCAAATCTCACAACGTGCAGATCATTTGCCACCAATACTTCTATTAATGCGTCTGGCCATTGCATGCAATTAGCATTAGCCCCCATGATTAGTAGAACAGTGGGATTGGATTTCTCTCCGTATTCTTCCCACCAAATATCGATATCGTTTACTTTTGCAATTTCTCCCATGAACCTCTCCTGATTATTTCCTCTATGATTTGTGAGGCGTTACTAAATATTTTTCACCAGTTGCTTGTTTGGCATAAGCTTTAATGGTTTCTGGCTGAAGCATTTCTTCAAAAGATATTTCTTGAGTGTAATGACTGCCAAAAGTTGTTTTAATCTCTTTGGCAACTCTTTCTCTCATCTGCTGAAACCTCTCCATACCAATCTTACCTATCATAGGTGTCAAGAGCACCCTCCGAGGGCCCATTGCATACCGAAAGACCTGTTTAAAATGGTGGGTGATTGATCTAATCCGCCATAGATATAGACCTGTTTAAAGGTATCGGATCCGTATCTGCTGTACTCTTTAGCAGTTTTATTTGCTGCTATTTCCATGGCCGATAGTATTTGACCGGCAAGCTTACCCTCGTTTCCTCCTCCGGTAGCATCAAAGCCTAAAGTCGCCCCTGTTGCTACTAAGGCATTCACCAAACTATCCATAAAATCAGGCTCACTAGTGTTGCACACATGCTCTGCACCAAGGTTTTTAAGAAGATCAACATCCTCGGTCTTGTTTTTACTGCCTTTCTTGTTGGTTATCACTGGGTTTGTGGTGTGGTTAAGAAATAAAACCAATAGTTAATAACTCTATTGGTAATAAAATTTAAAGATTGTTTTTATATAATTGTTATAAGTATGTTTAAAAATAGAATTACATCCAAAGAAAGCCTTAAGACAATGATCTTTTCATTCACAAATACTGTTCTAATCATATGAAAAATAAAGATCCTGAAATACTTGTTGCCCTGGTTGACAACAATGGCAAAATTACCGGCTACGCCGAAAAAATGATAGCTCATAGGCGTGGAGATTTGCATCTAGCGTTTTCGTTGATGATAATTCGCCGCAAAAATAATCGCGTAGAATATTTACTACAACGTCGCGCTCTTCACAAGTACCACAGTGGAGGGCTTTGGGCTAACACTTGCTGTTCACATCCATTACCTTATGAAAATATAAATGATGCCGCAAAGCGTCGTGTTTCAGAAGAACTGGGTATTAATGAGTCTTTAAATATGTCGAATATCGGTCAGATCCAATATAGGCATCAGCTCGATAATAATATGATTGAACATGAGTTGGATAAAATATTAGTAGCTGAAGTGAACAGCCTTAGCTGGCAGCAAAACACAGATGAGGTAATGGAGGTGTGTTGGTGGAAGGAGCAGGACATTTTACAACAGCTTTTCAACAATCCTAATATCTTTGCAAAGTGGTTTTCTAAAGTATTTGATCATACACGGCGCAAAATTTCTCAGCAAATGGTTTCAGTTTGAGTCATGCCAGAAATGGATCAGTAGCATATGCGACATGGTTAAACCAAATAGTCCAATAAATATCCAACGAAGCAAATCAACATTTAACTCGCTAGTTGCATACAACGGGTAAAATCCCGCAGCTAAAACAATGGTTAAAATCACAAATGGCATGCTAATAGCGATTGCACTCTTTATGCTCACGTTTAATTTCAGCCCCACATCCACAAGGTGTTTGGGTGAATGTAGCAAACAAAAATAGAGGCCAAAATGTAGTAATGGGTTCAAAACAATACTACTTAACAAAAGCATGAGCCATTCAGTATTTTGCCATACATTTGGGACTTTTCTGCTCACCAACAATCGAAATACAAAGCATAAAAAACCTGATATCCCAATATAAAACGTTATTTGCATACATTGAATGACCCAATTAGCTGCTTCAGTTGTTAATAATAAGGCAGTGTAAAGCTCCGAGACAGTAACTGCGTAAAAAATGGAAGGGCCGCAGAGCAACGCGCCAGCCAGGCTTAAACGGGCGAATAGCGGCATAGTTTTTCGCCAATCGGCGGAAAAGTGAAATATTGATACACACAAAAATAACACTAACGCTATATCAGGCTCCCAAATCCAAAAGGTGATAGATAAAGCCGCTATTGCTAAATAGACAGTAACAAAGCGAATAGCCGATGGGACACAAGTGATCAATTTTAAAGATTTAGCCAAGGCGAAGTCTAGAGCTCCATGTGGTAATCCTAAAAGAGTGACTCCAAGCGCTAATAAAATAATTAAAGTGTCCGAACTCATGTTCTGATTGGTCAGCGTGGCAAGGATCGCGAAGCTGCAAACGATTATATAAAACTGGGTGTAACGTAATTTACTCACCGGTATTACTTATCATTTTCACTCAGCTTTTTTCGGGCGAATAAAGCGCGTACAAAAGGCCGTTTTGGCATTGCCCAAACAACACAAATAAAATCCAAGACAGTCGCTTTTTCGGACATAAACCGAGCAAATCTTGCGGGTTTAACGTTTTTAAACATTTGAATAAACAAAGTCACTCCAATATCTAAGTTATTCCTTAACACGGCTAACATGATCACATCCATCTTTTGGTAAATTGTGGCAATAGGAGGAAATGACGACAATGACTGTTTAGACTTTAACTCAGTAGCACATTGGGTAGCCCATCTTTGGCATGCAACAAAACTGTATCCAGTTGAGGCTCGCATTGCGCCACCCGCTATTCCACCATATATCATGTACTTAATTTTGTTATCGTGGTTTTCATTAATACAATACATTGGCAATACAGCGCACTCCTTGCGTTCAACTTTATATTCATTTTGGCCAACTATTTCGTGAATTATGCTCTTGAGGCGAGCTTGTAAAATTGTGCGATCGACAGCGGCTGGACTGAAACAGGTAAACTCTATGAGTGCGTGATTTTTACTGAAAGGTAAAATATATATGAATTCTATGCCTAATTCTGAGCTTGCTAATTGCTGCATTAGTTTGACGCTAGAGGGATCAAACACATCTGCTTTAGTGATTATTTCTTCACCGTAGAAGCTTTGAAGTAATCCATTATGTTGGGTTTTTAAAGGGGGAGGGCGAGTGTCAACAACCCCTTGGGCAACTAACTGCTTGTCTTGGGTTATAACCAATGCATGGTCACTACCCGATTCAACTGATATAACGTCACAATCAAATTCAATATCGAAGTGAGTATTGGCTTGTATGCGATCGAGGGCTAACTGCATCATTGATTCTGATCTAATTGAGCAGTATCGATGATACGAATGAGTCATTGAATAATGGCAATCACCTGATGAAATCGCCCATGTTTGCCATTCACGGCTAATAATTTTTTTGAGATAAGCTGGGACAGAATCGTTATTCCAAAAACTCCAAATTCGGTCACTTTGTGGTCCAGCATTACGTTCAATCAACTTGACCTTTTTTTTATATCCCGCGTCGTCAAGAGCCAGTAACAACGATAATCCAGCAGCACCTGCTCCAATGATGATTAAATCATAGTCATAAGCCACTGGAGCTGTCATTCGTTGTTAAGTTCAGATTGTAGATGAACGTGTAACTTGTTTTGATGTTCAGTTTGTTGCGCGGCAATCGTTGCTGTTTTTAAATGCCAAAGTGCCTGACTGGCCAAAAAAACTTTTCGAGGCTTTGACACCACCATTCTTCCTTGCCAGTAGCCACAGTCATTGTTCAATAGTTTTCTTCCAATATCTCTGTAAACATAAGCGGCTACCGCAATTGCTTGCCTGTTGCGAGGCGGAAGGTAGTAGAGTCCTGCTAATCCACTTTGGTAATATTTTTCAGCGAGGTTTAACACA
This sequence comes from Paraglaciecola sp., assembly GCA_034111785.1. GTDB lineage: Bacteria > Pseudomonadota > Gammaproteobacteria > Enterobacterales > Alteromonadaceae > Paraglaciecola. The sequence goes on along the minus strand of JAWUWP010000002.1, from coordinate 5,237 downwards.
TTTTTTATCGCATTTTGTATCTGTACTCTGTGTTCATCATTTGTCAACAAAATGTGTGACGCTGATAGTGAACCAACCCACTCTTCAGGAAGGTAACGACGCCCCATCTGTGCGTCTTCAAGCACATCTCTGGCGATATTGGTGAGTTGCATACCAATACCCAGATCAATAGCAAAGGCACAGCCCACTTTCTTGGCACCTAATATCGGTGCCATCATTAAGCCGACAACCCCTGCCACCCGGAAACTATATTGAATCAATGTATCGAGGGAGGGTAAAGCGACAACATTGAGATCCTGACTGACACCGTCAATCAACGTGATGCCGTGGTGTCTGTCAATCTGGTATTCTTCACATAACCTAAGAAAGTCTTCCAATACAGGATGAGAAGCCGATTTGTGTGCAATAGACTGCTTGAGTTCATCTAGCTTGACCTTGGCCATGTCAGGATCTGGACTTTCATCCGCTATATCGTCAACTATTCGACAGAATCGATACAAACGCGCTGCGGCAATACCTGTTTTCTTACCTAAGAAAAGGCGTGCAAAATTAAATGTTTTACCATGCTTTTTTAGCAACTCTGTCGGGTCGTCTTTCATCGTTAGCTTTGAATTTTAGGAATAAGTTGGTCAATAACCTTAGCTGAAGACAATACCCCGGGCAAGCCTGCACCCGGATGTGTTCCTGCACCGCACAAATACAAATTCTCTGGGCCTTCAGCTTTATTGTGGAAGCGAAACCAAGCCGATTGTTGAAACGTAGGTGCAATCGAAAATCCGCTCCCATCAACACTGCTATAGTCTTGTTCGAAGTCATTCGGTGTCTTCGCAAAACGATGCACTATGTGCGAAGAAAGTTCGGGCATAATCGTTTGTTCCAAGGCTTGAATGATCCTGTCTCCATAGTCTTCTTCTTGGGCCGCCCAATCTACTCCTGATAAGTTATTGGGAACCGGTGCTAACACGTAAAAAGAATCACATCCTTCGGGTGCCATACTGGGATCAGTGGCAGTAGGTCGATGCAGATATAATGAAAAGTCATCAGCCAGTACTTTTTTATCAAAAATATCACTCAGCAGTGCTTTGTAACGTTTTCCTAGCCAAATTGTGTGATGCACTACATCAGGATATTGTTTTGTGGTACCAAAATACAAAACAAAAAGACCCATCGATGATTTAGCATGTTTAGTTTTTATTTTGGCGCTAATCGTTTGATTATTACTGGGTATAAGATGCCGATACAGAAACTTGGGATCTATGTTAGACACCAGTTTGTCGCATGAAAAAGAACCCTTATTAGTGCTTACTTCAGTAATACGATTATCATGGATAATTAAATCAGTCACCTTGGTGTCGAGCTGTATTTTTATACCCTGCTGTCTCATCAGCTCAGCCAACCCTTCGACTAGTGCACCTGTGCCTCCCATCGCAAAGTGAACCCCCCACTTGCGTTCCAAATAGTGGATAAGGCTATAAATGCTGGTTGTGGCAAAAGGGTTACCGCCCACTAACAAGGGTTGTATTGAAAAGGCTTGACGCAACTTGTCACTTTTTAAATGTGCACAAACCATTTGCCAAACTGTACGGTAACATTTGAGTCGAATGAGTGCAGGGATTTGGGCAAGCATAGTCGATAATTTATGAAAGGGCTTATCTGATAACTGCGTAAATCCTACATCAAATATTGCTTCTGATTGTGCAAGTAGTGAGCGGTATCCTGCTTGATCTTCAGGTTCAATTTCAGCTATGCGAGCCAATGTTTCTTCGATCGTGCCGCCGTAGTCAAAATGGCTACCGTCGGGATAAACAAATCGATACCAAGGTTCGACTGGAACCAGTTCTATGTAATCCCTCATCTGTTTATCAAAAAGTGAAAATAGCTCTTCAAACAAAAAAGGTGCCGTGACGACAGTTGGGCCGGCATCAAAAATATAGCCTTCTTTGTTAAATTGTTGAGCTCGTCCTCCGAGTTTTTCACGTTGGTCAATAATCACAACGTCATAACCTTTAGCTCTTAAGCGAAGCGCAGAAGCTATTCCGCCAAAACCAGCTCCGATAACAATGGCTTTATTCATTTAGATCATACCTTAGCTTTTTCAAGTAAGTTGTGAGTGGCTGAAATCACAGATGCTGCGCAATTAAAGGGCAGTACGCTAAGTTCTTTTTGACAACGATTCAGCAAATAATGAACCCGATTTCGCGCAATAGTCATAGATTCATCCAAGGTATACCGAGTTTGTAATAGAACAACTAAATTAAGTAGTTTACTTTGTTGGTCTTGTTGCCAGTCATCTAAATCGTCGAGTATCTGATAGGCGATTGAGAACTTGTTGAGTGCATTGTTGACCGTTTTAATATGTTCATTATATCCAGCAGCGATGAGTGGAAGTGTTAAGGTTAGTTGGATCAATGGACCCGATTTCATTGCTGCTATATCTTCGTATTCGTGTTCAGTTATTGTTGTGCGGGCATCAAGGTCTCTGGACTGCCCCTTTATTGTGAGAGAAATTGCCTTTTGAGTATGAGTCAGTAAAGCAGGTAACGAACTAAATGTTTCCACATTAGCCAACGAGCCAAATGCGGCAGATATCATCATATCGCCTGCACAAACAGCATGAGACTTGCCATACTTTTTCCACACTGATTGTCGTCCACGTCGAGTGGTATCAGCGTCTTGTAAATCATCATGAACTAGTGAGGCATTATGAAGTAATTCTATGGTACTGGCCAAAGCAACAATTGTTTTTGCTGGTAGCTGAAGTGCTAAACCGGCTTCGACACATAATTTTGCACGAGTTCTACTTCCACCGCTTGCTAAATGAAAGCACGAAGGTTCGTTGCTTTTTAAGCTAAGAAGCATGTCATTTTCACACTGCTGCAGTAGGAAAAAGGATTGGCGTTGCATATTTGTTTTGGTTTCAGTCATGAATACTACTCGTATGTGTAAAAGAGTTTGCAACCTATGAACGAGATTGCAAACCCACAAGTACAATAATTTTATATGTAATTATTCGAGTTTATTTTTCTGTTACCGCTTGGCTTTCGCTAGTTGCAGCGTACCAAACCAGTAAACCAAACGCGATTTGATTAACCAAGTCAGCCATAATCCAAAAGATCCTCGATCACATCGAAGCGCAACCACCACCGACTAAACCAGCGACAGCTATCTAATCCTAAATTATGCCTGGACAAACAGTCAAATCACCTCTGTCCGACATTTAAATATCCTGAGTGATCACCCCGACCGTCTGTAAGACTTTAGATCATTAGCTATCAAGACATCGACCAACCTCTACCGAAAGACTGTCATTCAAACTTTTAAATGCTAAAAACCCCCAATTAGGGTACTTTTGAAATTCGGAGTCAATGCGCTTTAAAATTACTATCCTCACTATGAGTTCGCGGTTTTTTTACTGTCGCTAAAAAGGTATTTTTTCGACTTAACCAATTAACCACCGGAGCAACCTGATGTCATCAATACCCGTTGAGTTTTCAGAAAAAGCGATCACCGCAGGATCTGAAAACGCAGCAACTCCCTACCGAGATTTCATTCGCTCACGAGAACCTTATCGTTCTCTCTTGGAAGCCAATCCGTGGATGGCAGCACCCAAATCAGGTGAACCACTCGCTTGGGGCGAAGGACGTTACTACGACACCACTGTCGCGCGAAAGCACCCCTATTGGAAAGACATCTCATTGCCCCAACCGACTAAAGACATCGCGCAATTGCGTAGCGATCTTCACGAGTGGGGCTATTGCTTGATTGAAGAAGCCTTGTCCGCTGAGCAGAACCAGTTGATCTACCACCGTGTGGTGGATCAAGCACAAGCCGAACGGGATCTAGGCATTGCTTATTTATCCAATGCACAGCAAAACCTATGGTCGTTGGTAAACAAAGGCGATGTTTTTATTCGCTGTATGACGCATGAAACCGATGCTATTCAGGCAGGCAAACTCATCGAAAAACTGTTAGACGAAACACTGGGTTCGGGCTGGCAACACCTTAGCAATCTTGCGAACATTTCGTTTCCGGGATGTCACCCGCAGGGTTTACATCAAGACCAGGGGCTCGTGGGAACATATACGTTTCTAGATGCACCCGTTTTGGTCAATACGGTCTACATACTGCAAGACGTTGACGAGGTGAACGGCGGCACCTTAATCATACCTGCCTCTCACAAGCACTACATTAAAGGTAGGGGTAAATTCGGAGAGTTGCCGCCGCCTGTAAATTTAGAAGCCCCGGCAGGCACCATTATGTTGATGGACGGTCGAACATTGCACGGCGGTGCCGTAAATCAATCAGATGATCTTCGTTACATTATTACCAATTCGATTATACGGCCATTTATTCGGCAACAGGAATCGTTTCAGCTAACAATCGACCCAGACATCCTCGCTAATGCCAGTGAAAAATTCTTGTGGCGCTGCGGCTTACAAGCCACCGGCACGTCTAGCATGGTGGAAGGGTATGGATATTACGGATCAGGCAAGCCTGGTGATACCAGCGGTTCTATCGCTAACGCTCGCCTTGCCATGGATGGCGGCGATTACGTTCGCGTGGGAGAGCTACACCCCGGTGTGCCACCTTTTGCCACCCCAACCATAAAAACATTACAGGACCAACATGAATCTCAAAGAGCATTTGCTTACAAGGTGATAGAAGGTATCAAGTTACAACAAGACCAAAAGTGAGATTGATATAAGCATCCATAGCGGTGTGATAGCTGAGCGTATTGGCGGAGATATGAGTTCCCATAACTGAGAGAACTTAGAGAACTAACCAGGTCCCTCAAATCCTCAGGCACCCGCTTTACCATTTAGGGCGTTGAAAACTACCAGTACTTTTTTGTCGGGTACATCTACCTCACTTTCGCGTGACTGGCTCAAGCAACGTGAGCGAAAAACTGTCATTCAAACTTTTAAATGCTAAAAACCCCCAATTAGGGTACTTTTAAAATTCGGAGTAAATGCGCTTTAAAATTACTATCCTCTACCCACGATAAGTGCAGGCTAGATGGGACTATGTGAGAAATATAGGTTAGTTGTTAGAACAATTGCTTAGATGAGTGTCAATGATTAGATATATGATGGATGTCCTGTATTACTGATCGCATTATTATGGCCTGTTGCAACAACAGGTTAGTGAAGACTGAGAAGATGCGCGCCAAAACGGCAAGGGTCAGCACGTTCACTGAGCGAGAGACCTATTAATCAAACAAGTTTTTGGAGGAGGCG
>JAWUWP010000001.1:0-19319 GCA_034111785.1 Paraglaciecola sp. | reverse complement strand
CCCCCCCCCCCCCCACAAAGCCTATTACGTAACCAGCAAAGTACAAAAAAGCGGATGACGGCTGTCTGTCCATAACCCTCAAGTTGCCATAAAAACCCACCTGTGAGTGGGATCAAAGAAGTGTGATCCATTAATACAGTGATAGCAGCAATGCCGCGCAGTAGATCTAGATAAATGGATGTTTCTTTTTGGATAATGATTATCTATACAAATATGAAAAGATTGACGGATGCAGCCACCTTCAATCATAGAATCACTCAGTCTGTTTTCAATATACCCTCAATGACAAATGATTGGAAACAGGTTTTGTAGAAAACACACTATGCCCTTATTCAGGGTTTTTTGGTGATGTTGCACCCCAGCCCTGTTCCCCAAGTTGTATAAACGAGCCATTTATTATCCTGCAAAACGTTATCTGGGCACTAAAACCCATGGCTTCCAGCGCACTTATCAGCTAATTCAATCTCCAAGCCATTGGAAAAATATAATTAAAGTCTTTATTGGGCGGGCCGATTTTTGTATATTGTAAGAATGATAAGTTTTGCATATTATGTGCAAACAAGTAGTAGGTGACTGTTCTAAAGTTATGCATGAAAAATAAAACGCCAAACCTAAGTAATCCCATTACGTTAAAAGGACTTAATGCCGAAACAATATTAAGAATAGTGCTCGACACTATTCCTATTCGTGTGTTTTGGAAAGATAGAGATTCCACTTTTATTGGCGGCAACAAAGCCTTTATCAGTGACTTAGGCTTAACCAGTGTAGAACAGCTGAACGGCAAAGATGATACTGATTTTTCTGACGATATTGTGGCCATTGACAATTTTCGCAAAGACGACCTAGAGGTCATGGCTTCTGCCCAAAGCAAAATAGGCATAGAAGAACCTTTAAAAGTCCCAGGTCAGTCTAATAAGTGGTTACAGACCAATAAAGTCCCCATGACCGATGACAGCGGCGATGTGATTGGCATACTAGCTACCTATGAAGACATCACCCAGAAAGTCGAGTACCGGCAATTAATCGAACAACAAGCTCTGCGGGACTCGCTCACAGGGATTGCCAATAGACGAATGCTGCTGCGAGCCATTGATAACTATCAAGACCATTACGCCGGTTTATTGTTTATCGATCTCGATTACTTTAAAGCGGTCAACGATTCACTTGGTCATAGGGTCGGCGATGCATTGCTACAAGAAGTGGCAAAAAGATTACAATCCTTCGCGCCTTCACCTGACAGTTTAGTGGCGCGTTTAGGAGGAGATGAATTTAGCCTATTTGTACCACTGCAAACTATCGAAAAAGCCCAAGAGAGTTTAGAATTACTGGCCAGTAACATTGTGGATTCATTTGCTTCTCCCTTCAAAATTGACCATCACATTATTAGTGTAGGCTCTAGCATTGGCATTACCTTTATCGATCAAACCATTGAGGGGCCAAACGTTGGTTTCCGCGAAGCTGATATGGCTATGTACGCGGCCAAACAAACAGGTAGAAACACTTACAAGTTTTACGATCTATCGATGCGCGAAGAGGCACAACGTAAACACAAGCTAGGTTTCCACTTACGCAGTGCTATTGAAAACAAGGAACTTTTTTTGCTGTATCAACCTCAGGTTGATGACAACAATAATATCATTGGGGCAGAAGCCCTGCTGCGCTGGAATAGTGCAGAATTAGGATGTGTGTCTCCCGACGAGTTTATCCCATTGGCAGAAGAAATTGGGCTTATCCATGTAATAGGCGATTGGGTGCTTAATGCGGCCCTAGATGACTTGGTGACTTTGCAGCCTATTGTTAGCAGAAATCCCAAATTTAAAATGGCAGTTAACTTCAGCAGTAAACAATTTCAGAATAAATATTTAGCCGACGATATTGAGGTGGCGCTAAATAACCGTCATCTCAACCCACGAAATTTACAGGTGGAAATTACCGAGAGTGTCCTTATCGATTTCAAAGATACGGTAATGCGCTCTATGCTGAAGATGCAAGCAATAGGTATTAGCATCGCTATTGATGACTTTGGAACGGGTTACTCTTCGCTGTCTTATTTGGCTATGTTACCTATAGATAAGTTAAAGATTGATCGCGCCTTTGTGACGGATTTACATAATAAAAACACGAATCGCAAGCTAGTTGAAACCCTAATCAATATGTCGCACAACTTAGAAATGCAGGTGATTGCTGAGGGTGTCGAAACAGTCGAGGAATACGCTGCGCTTATTGCTTTAGACTGTCACCAGTTTCAAGGCTTTCTGTTCAGTCGCCCTATTAGTTGTGAGCAAATTCAACACCAATACCAGCCAACTGTATCACTGTCCTGATCACTTAGACTATGCAATGGTCAAATCGATTAATGAGATTGGCCAGATTATGGGTAGGCAGACAACGATAAGAGTAAAGGCATGCTAATAGAGAGTGGTGTTCACTAGGCTCAAGTCTACATTATCCAAACGCCATAAACCTTTTTGGAATTACTTAGCCACTCAAATGATGTGATCACACCAATGCAAAAAAGATCAGAACAGTCATATTAATCGGTCTAGAAACCACGGCCTACCCATTCCCTTGTCTAGCAGGTCAATAAAACCTCAGGTATTTGCCCATGTTACCTTAACCTAAGGGTGATCCTCAGGCTCTGATTAATTCTGTAGTGGCCACAATATAAATTGGTTATCGACCATTGAAGAGTTATCAAGTGTCGGCGTAAGTTGAGTCATTGCTCTTTTGGTATATTGATAGCTCTGTAACCTTTTATGGCTCAGTTGTTCGGTGTTTTTTGCCAACTGACATGGCATCTTGCTTAAGTCCATCATAAGCACATGTCGATACATAAAGGTGATGGCGAATAGGGCTTGGTTTTGTGCCGCTAGGGGGACTTTTAGTTCAGTAACAAGGTAAGTTAGAAACCGCGCTACCTCTAATTCTCCCAGTTCTTGCGGATGTCGTTTGCCGTTGAAGTAAATGAAATGTTTGATCCAATGTAAGTAGGCCTTTTCGAGCTGTAAGTTGCAGTTTTTCGTGGTTAAAACACTGGCAATCGATGCCATTAAGGGTGTCTTTATCATAATATAATCCGTCACATTATGCTGTCTGTGCTAACAGTTATAATGCAACATTTATCATTACGCCAACATCCCATGCTTTTATTAAGATATTTTGCGTCTGAATTTTTTGTGAAAATTAATAAGATATAGGTGGTGAACATGCGTAGGAGTATTATATTTACCTCATCTCCTACTACAGTTCATTATCATTGAACTGGGCTTTGAACATTAACCCGCCATCCATGATCATTTTATCCGTTTTCTAGTTATCGATCCTAGGGGGGGCGCCTTTATTATTGCGAGTATTTAATACCATCTCCTCGGGAAGTGTCAGGGACTAAGAGCGCGCCGTCAAAAATATTGCTAACGATAGCTACACTATCTTTAACCTTTTTGATGTTGATGTTTTCTGCGTTCTGGGACTTGCATTTGGCGCTCCCTTTTATTGGCTGCCTTAGCTCGCTGCTCTGGTGTCAGTAGCAGCCAAATATCATGTTTGGTTTTTACTCTTATGACTGCCATAGCCAGAAAATCATTTTGGTATTGTGCATTTAGAGACTGCCAAGTATCAGCAGTAAATTGACTATTTTGGATCAATTCTCTCTCGGTTTTTTTGTAGATCTGTAAATTGCTTTTGGTTTTATCCGCTGTGGTGTGTGCTCGTTTTCTGATTGACCGTACAGCCGTTTTCTGTTGATCCGTTAGGGCTAAATAACTAAGCCTTTTACCTGTGTTTTTTCTTTTACTCTGCCCCTTGCTGTGACGTTCTTGAAGCCGTGCTTTTCGTTTTGCTAGCCATAGGACCTGCTGGCCTGCATCTAATAAATTCCATATTTGATTCTGTTTGATGGCCCGCTGCAGGCCCTGTTCTTGCCTCAGGCTTTGATGTTGGATAAGGGTCTGCTCAACAGCTGTTTCATCCCATTGACTGGTTTGCAGCAGCCTGCGAAGGACAGGCTTTAGGGATTGGCGTTCACCTCGCAGTAGCGGTATTTCAGACAATAGTTGTTTAATATCTTGTTGCTGTGTATCTGTCAGTGATAGCTGTGACAAGATAGGGCCCATCCCATAGTGTTTTTGATTAGAATGCTGGTGCGCAAAAGTCTGTGCGCTGATAACCAGTGTTAAATACAGTGCTATAGGCGGCAGAGATCTGTTAATAACGGTGTGAAGTCTTAGCATTTTTTCTTCCTCTTGAGTGATTGGCCATAAGTGTAGCCAAAACAATGCAAAGAAACGCCAAGACAGTGTAAAGCTTGTGTAAATAGGCCATGGTCACACTGACAAGCTGGGTTATAGTGTGGTCAATTCTTAGTAACTGCAAACCCAAGATGACAAACAAACGCCTATTATTGATCGACGACGACTTAGAGTTGACGCAATTGCTCGACGAATACCTCTGCCCACTAGGGTATGAGTTGCATATGGCCCATGATGGTCAAGCAGGGTTGCAGATGGCCACTGCCACTGAGTCTTATGATCTGATTTTATTGGATGTGATGTTACCCAAGCTAGACGGGTTTGAAGTATTAAAACGCTTACGTATAAGTCACGCTACGCCTGTTTTGATGCTAACCGCTAGAGGCGATGATTTTGATAAGATCTTAGGATTAGAGTTAGGGGCAGATGACTATTTGGCTAAACCTTTTAATCATCGTGAATTGGCTGCTCGGATCAAGGCACTGGTTAGACGTATGGAGATGTTTCAGAGCAATAGTGTGCAGCAGGAGTTGACTATTGGGGAGGTGCAATTATCACCCGCCACCCAAAGCGTAAGATGTGCGGGACAAATAATTGAACTCACCGCCACTGAATTCGCCATATTGCACCTGCTGATGGTGAATCATGGCCGTTTAGTGAGTAAGCATGAGATAAGTGAAAAGATTTTAGGAAGAAAGTTAGCCGCTTTTGATCGCAGCATTGACATGCATGTGAGTAATTTACGTAAAAAACTCGGCAAAGGCAGTGTGACAGAAAAGATTAAAACCCAAAGGGGCGTGGGCTATTTGTTTTTGGCTCAAGCATGAACTTTTTGACTCGGTTAAACCCAGCTGGGAGCCTTTACTTACGTGTTTTTTTGGGTTTTTGGCTTGCTGCTTTATTGATATTTTTCAGTTCAGTATGGCTAGTCAAACAGCTGGATTTTGGGGTTAACTATAAACCCGCTAGGCCCCAACATATCAAAGAACTCAAGGGACTTCAGCAGAGGCTGCAGGCACGTATAGACAGGCGTGGTAAAAATGTCGATCTAAAACAGTCAATGCAGCAATTGCAGCGCCGAGGTCGCAATGTCTTATTGTTAATCGAACCCGTTTCACAACTGCTATCTTATTCAACCCATTCTGAGGGTCATCTTGGTGCCGATCTGTTTGCTGAATTTACGCTACTAAGTAGCCCTATGTTTATTGAAACCCAAGGCCGTACCTATCTTGGTCCAGCTAAGATCCTTGTTGGCCCAAGGCCCTATCTGCTATTTATAGGAAAGCCAGCCCCTAACCGATCTCTGCGCATGGTCAGGCAAGAATATCCGGCTGTTGCTGTATTGTTTTTGCTATTGTTCAGTGGCGGTCTTTGTTACTTCTTTGTGCGCTCAATATTGCGGCCCATAGTACAATTACAAAATGCCTCTAAACTGATGGCAACCGGCGATCTCAGCGCCAGAGTAGGCAGTGCAAGCTTGAGACTAGATGAAATAGGTCAATTAGGCCGAGATTTTAATCTTATGTCAGTAAAAGTTCAAAGCTCACTCACTAGTCAAAAACGGCTACTGGCCGATGTGTCCCATGAACTGCGGTCACCCCTAACCCGACTGCAGCTATCCATAGGTATCGCCCAGCAACAAAGCACTCGTAAGCTATCTGAAGACACCTTGCGAGCGCTACAGCGCATCGATAAAGAAGCCTTACAAATCGAGGCGATGATCGCTCAGATATTGACCTTGTCACGTTTAGAAACTCAAGAGGCCAGTTGCGATATGGAGCGGGTCACACTCGGCCAGATAATGGCTGCGGCAATAAGTGATGGACAGTTTGAAGCCCAGCAACAAAATAAAACGCTGAACTATACGCCAACCACTGATCTGTGTTTTATGGCTCAACCGCAACTACTGATCAGCGCCATTGAAAATGTGTTGCGCAATGCTATTTATCATTCTAATAAGTGTATCCATATTAGTGTAGAACAAAAAAATTCTCACATAAGCTGGTCTATTACCGATGACGGGTCAGGCATAGATGAGCAACAATTAGAGCGGGTGTTTGAAGCCTTTTTTCGTGATCCTACCAAGCACACTAAAGCCCATAAGGGCACAGGTTTGGGTTTGGCCATCGCCCGTCAGGCTGTGTTAAAGCATCAAGGGACTATCAGAGCTAAAAATAACAGCCAAGGTGGCTTAACCGTTATTATCTGTTTGCCTTTTATAGACGGCTAATGTCAGTTAATCTATTGTATTTAAACAGAAGTAGATGTGTAGCTCAGTCACTTTCAACATAGATGCTGCACTGTTGTTATCAATATATTAGTCATTGTGAGCTGTCGCCATTATTCATTATTGACCTTGGGATCTTTGTACCTATGTCCGCACCCTATCTGTTTTCTGACGAGCTCAACTTACCGTCATTTTATGCCCAAACAATCCAACCTTTTTGGCAGCATGATGTTACTCAAGGTAAGTTTGCCGGTGTACATGCTCTATCAATCGCTTATGCCTATGTGTTACACCCCGCAGCTATAGGGTCGGTGGTCATATCTTCCGGACGTATCGAGAGCATGATTAAATATAAAGAACTAGTTTATGAGCTTTATCAAAATGGTTACTCGGTATTTATTCATGATCATAGAGGACAAGGATTGTCTGGACGCATGACTAGTAATGGCCATATGGGCTATGTCGCTTGTTTTGCTGATTATGTTACCGATTTTAAAATTTTTATGGAGAAAGTGGTTAGTCCCAATAGTGTGCATAAACCTAAACTATTATGTCATTCAATGGGCGGGACTATTGGTGCGCTGCTGGTATTGGATTCAGCGAAGTTATTCTCCCAAGTGGTTTTTTTTGCTCCAATGTTTGGCATAAGACCGGCTTTGCCTGGCTGGTTTGCGAGCCTGCTATTAGCACTAGATCAGGGTGTATTAAGATTGTCGGGTCAATCGGTAGGCTATTTTTTTGGACAGAAAGACTATGAGGATAATGATTTTACCGGTAATGAACGGACACATAGCCCTAGCCGATATAAAGTGTTCCGTGATGAATATAATAATAACCCACAAGTCCAGCTTGGCGGGGTAACAGGACACTGGTTAAGCATGGCTGAGCAGGCTATGACTAATATCGAAAATTGTGCCCAAGCATTTCCTATCCCCGCTATTGTGTTTCAAGCCACTTGCGACAAGATAGTTGACAATACAAGGCAGACTAAAGTGGCCAGGCAGATGGCTAATACTCAATTGGTAAAAGTCACAGATGCCAAACATGAAATATTAATGGAGCAAGATCCCTATAGACAAGCATGCTTAACCCAGGTTTTGGACTTTTTTGGTCAGACATAGAGGGGCTGTTCTGTGCGCTGGGCCTTGTTAGTGTTGCCTACACTGAAAAGACGCTCAGGTTTTCGTTCAAACCTGCCACGTTTTTGGCTATGTTATTATTCGCATCGGCAGTAGTTTTGGCGCCTGCAGTGGTGACATCAGCCAATCTACTGATGTTCAATAGACTTTTGTTGATCTCTTCCGCCACCTGGGCTTGTTCTTCAGCGGCAGTGGCGATTTGCACATTTAAGTCGGATATCTCGTTCACGGCATTTGAGGCTATTCGAAAGGTCTCACTGGTGGCGGCGCTTTTTAGCAGACACTGTTGGGCACTTTCACTGCCTTTTTGCATACTGGTGACGGCGTTAGACGCCTCTGTCTGTAATCTGTCTAACAGGTTCTGGATATCTACAGTAGATTTTTGCGTGCTTTGAGCCAAAGCCCTGACTTCATCCGCGACTACGGCAAAACCACGGCCGCTTTCACCGGCACGAGCCGCCTCTATTGCGGCGTTTAGAGCCAGTAGATTGGTTTGCCCGGCAATACCCTGTATGGACTCAAGAACACTGGCAATACTATTGGTTTCTTGCACGAGACTCTTAATGACAGCGCTTGATTCATCTACTTCACTGGCGAGCTTTTTAATAATGGTTTGTGTCTCCATTGCCACCTCTTTACCTTCGTTCACTCTTTCTTTGACATTGTCGGTGACAGTTGCTGCATGGGCTGCATTCATGGCGACTTCATGGGTAGCACTGCTCATTTCAGTGACCGCTGTGGCGACCATATCGGTTTCTACTTGCTGTTGTTGCACATTGCTTACTGTCTGGTTCATGACTTCAGTCGCGGTTTGCGAAGACTGGCTTAAAATACCCGCTTGACCACTGGTAGTCGTAATCAGTAGCCGTATCATCCCTATAAATTGGTTAAAGGCTCGCGCTACGTCCCCTGATTCGTCTTGTGCTGTTTCAGCAAGGGTGACAGTGAGATCGCCATCACCTTCGGCAACTTCTCTCAGCCTGTCGATCAGCTCATTGATTGGGCCTGTGATGGAACGGCTAATGACTATTGGTGCAATTGTCCCTAACATCAGGGCGATGCAAAACCAAAAGATGATCTGTCGGATACCTGATTGTTCATCCGCTTCGGCTTTTAATGCGGCTGTTAGGGTAAAAGTTTGAATGTCGTGTAAAAGTTGGGTTGATAATTGTTGTAGCTGGTCTTGCTGTATTTCGAAGCTTTTAGCCTTCTTCACCATCAATTTGAGTTGTCTTTTGGCGGCAAGATCCATGGTCTCTTGCATATTTTTTAACACCTCAGCTTGCAAGACTTTTAGCTGAGATAAGGATGCGGATACCCGTTGGAACTGCACTTTAGCGTTATTGGTATGGGCTTGCTTAATAGCATTGGCGGTGAATTCAATGCTTAGGTTTATTTCTGTGAGGATAGTCTTACCAAGCTGCTCTACCTTTTGCCTATCCTGGTTAACACCGTTTGTACTGTGCAGCTCATCTTGGTCTGCGATGACTGAGTGAAAAATTGCCCGCTCAAAGTAAATATTCTGGGTTAGTTGATGCTCTGTTACCTTAGAAATAAAGCGAGTAAGTGGAATATCTTGCTCCGCTATATCCACTAACTCGATACCTATTTTTGACATTTGATTAATTGCTACCAAGCCAATTATTGCAATTAACAGTAATTGCGAACCACCTAATATATATATTTTATGGGCTATTTTTATTTTGGTTAACATTAACTGAATTCCTTCTAAAAAATATTTCAAACTGAAGCTCTTTTGAAAAAAACATAAATAAAATCATAATTTTATGTTTTTAATGAAACAGTTGACTCAGTATTAAAATGACTTGACTGCGGTATCAAGGCTTAAACAGAGACAATCGTTAGGCTTTTGACTATTCATTGAATTAGCGTTGGCTGTCGTATCTTTTTATTTTACTAGTGCCAAGTAATGAATTTAATAGGATCTGTTAATCATTAGGTTTAGTTCATTAATGCAGGAAAGCAAATATTATTTATTGGCGTAAAGTAATTGGCATATTAATGATGGTAAATAAAATACTCTTTAGTGATCCTTAGACCTCGGATGTACAGGCGCCTCAAGATATGACCCCGATATTGAATAGAGAGCTTGATCACTATCGCCCTGTCCGTATGTTTGATAAAATAGCACTTTACGTTAACGGGTCTGTTTGTCTAATGCTGGATATTGTTCTCTACCAACCTGAAATACCGCCCAATACCGGTAATATTATTCGACTCTGCGCGAATACTGGCTTTGCATTGCACCTCATCGAACCTTTAGGATTTGATTGGGATGATAAAAAAGTGAGGCGTGCCGGTTTGGACTACCATGAATTTGCCACAGTACAAAGGTATCCTAGTTTAGAGGCCTATATGGAAGAGCGAGCCCCTAAACGGATATTTGCATGTACCACCAAAGGCAAAGCCTATTTCGCGGATGCACAATATCAAGCCGGTGATGCCTTGCTTTTTGGTCCTGAGACCAGAGGTTTGCCTGACGAGGTGATTGAATCCTTGCCTGCCCAGCGCAGAGTGCGAATTCCTATGTTGCCAGACAGTCGCAGCATGAACTTGTCCAACGCGGTGTCTGTTTTTGTGTATGAGGCGTGGCGCCAATTAGAATTTAAAGGTTCGGTGTAAAGCCGCTTTTATAGAAGGGCGAAGTGGCTAGAATACTTTTATGGTTATTAATGAAATTTTTATGATCAGATAAAAGCATAGGCGTCGCCATATAGATTTTCTAATGGTAATCCTCGGGAAGTAAAGTCGTCCCGTATCACTTTAGCCATTTCAAATCGCCCTGCGACATACACATTATAAGGCGCTAGGTTGGCAAATTCTGTGAGCACTACTTGATGCACCCAACCGGTTTTGCCCGGCCAATTTGGATCCGGATACTCAATCACTGGTACAAAGGTAAAGTGCGCATGGGTTGCAGCTAGTGCCATTAATTCATCATAGGCATACATGTCGTCGAGCGAGCGAGTTCCCCAAAATAAATAGATAGGTGCGTCCAAAGGGCGGCTCATCAATTGCTGCAATATAGACCAGGTATAGGAAAATCCTGTCCCCCCAGCAATTAAAATAATGGGATGATTTGCCTTATGCTCAAGGTAAGCCTGGCCAATGCCGCCTTCAACATTAATCACGCCTTTTGTTTGCATCTGCTGCAAGACTTGCCCTGCATATTCATTGCCTGGCTCTGCACCTATATGCAATTCTATGCTGCCGTCTTTCCGTGGCGCATTAGCAATAGAGAATGGGCGTTTGTCTTTTGCCCCCATGATAACTTGTAAATATTGCCCGGCTTTAAAGCTTAAAGGCGAACTAGGCATTAAAAGTACACGTTTTACATTGTCTGTAAGGACTTCAATTTTATTTACCTTACATTCTATTATTTGCATGGCTATCTTCTGATTAATTAAACGTTAGGGACGGCGTACTGAAAATCAATCGGCCTTAGATAGAATAAGGTTATTAAAAATAACCTTTGATATTCCTCTGTTTGAGCTTTAGTCTCAGGAGCTAGAGTATAAACATATGACAGCTTATATACGAGTTGCATTCCTGTATAAATAAGCGTTTTTAGCTTGATATTAGCCATAAGATGGTTTTGCTAGCCTGTAATTGCAAGATCTGACAATATCGAGTGTCCATACATTATGAGGAATAACGATGACATTTACGTCTGATATGGTTGCCGAATTAGATTTATTACTAAAATTTCCAAATAAGAGCTTAAGACAAGGATTGAAAATCCATCAAGATGCTGGCCCAGAAGTGATAACTGCTGCCAAAAGGTTACACGATAAAGGCATTGTCACCTTAGAAGATGGGGGCTATCTCACCGATTTAGGACATGATTTAGCCAAGCATGCGCAAGTGGTTCGCTCGGCCTTGAGTTAAATTTAAGCGGCAAATTGAGGGTGGCAATTGCCCTAGCAAGATTTTTGCTGAGGCTTGCCGCATAACGGCACTGCCTATATTTTCGGCAAATAGTTGGACCTTTTAAATTATTTGCCGATACCCTACTTAGGGATAAAACCAATCATTAGAATCATGAAACTAAAAAGCTGTTTATTATTGGCTATATTGACCTTGACCGTTGTCTTGCCATCTCGGGCGGCGGATAAGATCAGGGCTGTGCAATTATACACCCAAGATGAACTGATTGACTTGATTAACAACAATGAGCACCTGACCCGTGTGGTGCTTGATCAGTGTCAACTAGTACAAGATATTAAAGCTCGAGCTGAAACATTATTGATCCCTGCTTACCAGTTTCTATGGGGAGACATGTTAGCTTGGGGAGTCTGTGTAGACGCTGACCCTAAACGGGGCGTGGATTATATGTTTCAAGCTGCTGAGCAAGGATTACCAGCGGGATTAGAGCAGCTAGGCCGATATTATGCTCAAGGCAAACTGGTACAACAAGATAAAGAGCGGGCAGTGGTCTTTCTGCGAGAAGCCGCTATGTTAGGTAATCTTTCTGCACAATTGAGGTTGGTCGAGCTTTTTATTGATGGCTTTGGCAGTCCCTATGATTATGGAGATGCTTATCATTGGTTGTATAATGCTATTACTGCTGACAAGAATACCCATCAGCAAATAGCGTATTATATGAGTGAACTGGAAAAGTTGATGCATCCAAAAGCGGTGCGAAAAGCTAAACGTCCACTTAATTCATGAGCATTGTTTGCCACATTTAACCGACTATTCTGCATAGGATCCGTCATTAGAGTGAGTACTGAGCCATGCACCATGGACTCACTGCCTAGTTATGGCCGTTTTTAGCGGATATTTTATTCTGTGCAACTACGATTAAATGACGACTTACCCCACTTATATGCCGCTACTTTGCTTACTTTGGTGAGTATTTTTGCCTCACCATAAAAAATTCACCTTTGCATCACCGCATTTAGTTATACTGCTGCCAATTATATCATTAGTTAGGAAACGCTGGTTCAGATGAGCGAAGATCCCTTTTATCAACGTGAAAAAGAAAAATACGAAAAACCGGTAGCCAGTCGCGAGTATTTGCTTGAGTTATTAGTGGAGGCGAATAAACCGCTGTCATTTCTAGAGTTTTGTCAGTTACTTGATGCATCAGATGAAGACAGCCGCATTGGCATTCAACGTCGACTAAGAGCAATGGAGCGCGAAGGACAAGTTGAGTTCAATCGTGATAAAAAATATGCCAAGCTCAATATTGCTGAGTTAATCAAAGGCACTGTTATTGGGCACAGAGATGGCTTTGGCTTTTTAAAGCGTGAAGATGGCGAAAAAGATTTGTTTATACATAACGCTCAAATGGCCGCTGTGTTCCATGGTGACGTAGTTTTGGCTAAAGAGAGTGGCACCGATAATCGAGGTCGCCGAGAAGCGCGTATAGCGAAGATCTTAGAACCTAGGACTGAAGCTATAGTAGGGCGTTATTTCTTTGAGAATAACACCGCTGTGGTGATCCCAGATGATAGCC
This sequence comes from Paraglaciecola sp., assembly GCA_034111785.1. Lineage (GTDB taxonomy): Bacteria > Pseudomonadota > Gammaproteobacteria > Enterobacterales > Alteromonadaceae > Paraglaciecola. The sequence continues at coordinate 6,224 of JAWUWP010000001.1, read as the reverse complement.
GAATTAATCACGAGATTATGATCCCACAAGAGCAAACTAACGGCGCTCGGCAAGGGCACATAGTTGTGGTCGAAATCGTACAAAGACCCCGTAAGCGAGTCAATGCCATTGGTAAAATCGTCGAAGTCTTGGGTGAGCATATGGCACCAGGTATGGAAATTGATATGGCTTTGCGCACCTTTGACATTCCACACCATTGGCCTAAAGGGGTCGATCGTCAGATCAAAGGGTTAGCCGAACAAGTGCCCGATGAAGCCAAAGAAGGCAGGATCGATCTTAGACAATTACCCTTGGTCACTATAGACGGTGAAGATGCTCGAGATTTTGATGATGCTGTTTTTTGTGAGCCGTTAGATGGGGGAGGCTGGCAACTATGGGTGGCTATTGCCGATGTGAGTCATTATGTACGTCCCGGTACTGCCTTAGATAGTGAAGCGCAAAATCGTGGTAACTCGGTGTATTTCCCCGAACAAGTGATCCCTATGTTACCGGAAGTCTTGTCTAATGGATTATGCTCCTTAAACCCTCAAGTTGATCGCTTATGCCTGGTCTGCGAAATGACCATTGGTGAGACAGGCAAGTTAGTAGAACATCAATTTTATGAAGCAGTGATGAATTCTAAGGCTCGTTTAACTTACGCTAAGGTATGGGACATATTGCAAGGCGATGCAGAGTTACATCAACGTTACGGCGATCACGTACCTCATTTGAAAAATCTACACCAGATGTATCGCACCTTAAAACGCACTCGTCATTTGCGCGGCGCCATTGAGTTTGAAACCCAAGAAAGCAAGTTTATCTTTAATGCTCAGCGAAAGATCGACTATATCATGCCGGTTACCCGCAACGATGCCCATAAGCTAATCGAAGAATGTATGATTTTAGCCAATGTATCTGCTGCTCAAACTTTGACTCAGAATAAAGCAGAAGCCTTATTTAGGATCCATGCTGAGCCGGATACTGATCGTCTGAGTGCTTTTTTAGCCTATCTAAGTGAAGTGGGTATAACCCATCGCATTGGTCATGAAATTACCCCTCAGCATTTCACCGAAGTGATAGAGAAGATCCAGGGGCGTGCTGATCAAGAATTAATTCAAACTATGTTATTACGCTCTATGAAACAAGCGGTCTATGATCATGAAAACATAGGCCATTTTGGATTGGCATTAGAAGCTTATGCCCATTTTACTTCGCCCATTCGCCGTTACCCGGATCTAGTGGTGCATAGAGCACTCAAGGCGATTATCGACAAAAAGGCTCAGGTCAAGAGCAAAACAGGCGGTAAGCATTACTCTGTGGATGAAGTGGAAGCGCTAGGTGAACAATGCTCAATGACAGAGCGCAGGGCGGATGATGCCACCCGGGATGTAGCCGATTGGCTAAAATGTGAGTTCATGTTGGATCATGTGGGAGATGTGTTCGAAGGCGTGATTGCCTCTGTCACCAACTTCGGATTTTTTGTGCGCTTAACAGAATTTCATATAGACGGATTAGTGCACATTAGCAACCTAGAAAAAGACTACTTTCGTTATGACGAAGTGAAACAATATCTGATTGGTGAAAACTCCGGTCGTGTCTACCGTCTAGGTGATGGTATTGCAGTGAAAGTGGCATCAGTCAACTTAGATGAACGAAAAATAGACTTTATGCTGGAAGGAGTCGAGCCGCAAAGTGCTAGAGGCACCAGCAACAAGAAACCCCGCAAAACTAAAGCCAGTGGCGCGAAGACCCCTAAGCCCGCAGACTCGGCAGAGGCCAAACCAGCAACCCATGAAAAAGGTCCCAATCAAACCGCTAGCAAAAGACCTAAAAGGCCCGCAAAAGCTAAGGGTGGCCGCAGTAAGCCAGCGACTGCCAGTAAAAGAAGGAGTAAATAACATGGCCCAACATGAGTGGTTATATGGCATTCACGCCTTGGAGTCGATCATTGCGCGGGAGCCAGAGCGGTTAATTGAGTTATTTGTGTTGAAAGGCCGTGATGATAAGCAAATTCACGAGATAGTCAGTCAAGCTCGACGATTTGGCGCGTCTGTGCAATTTTGTCAACGTAAAACCTTAGATGAAAAAGTGGAAGGCGGCCAACATCAAGGCCTAGTGGCGAAAGTAAAACCTGCTAAACAATTTAGCGAGAACGACTTAATGTCTATTGTGGAAAACAGTAAAAAGCCCTTGTTACTGATCTTGGACGGGGTAACGGATCCCCATAATTTAGGAGCTTGTTTGCGAACCGCGGACGCAGCAGGGGTAGATGCTGTGGTTGTGCCTAAAGATAAGTCTGCGGCATTAACACCAGTTGTACGCAAAGTTGCCAGTGGAGCAGCCGATGTGATCCCCTTAGTACAAGTGACTAACCTGGCCAGAACGCTACGAGATCTGCAAGCAGCCGGCTTATGGATAGTAGGCACCGCAGGTGAAGCAGAGCAAGATATCTATCAAGCAAAACTTGATGGACCTATGGCTCTGGTGATGGGTGCCGAAGGAAAAGGTATGCGCCGCCTGACGAGAGAACATTGTGATGAGTTGATTAAATTACCTATGGCAGGTTCAGTCTCTAGCCTTAATGTCTCTGTGGCTACTGGAGTCTGTTTGTATGAAATGGTCAGACAACGCAGCTTGATTAATTAATAGGTCGTTATTTTTTTTGGACAGAGATCTTGAACAATTCAATATAGCTAAAAGCCTATAGTTCACAGGCTTTTACGTTGTTCTTATCAACTAAAATCTTATGAAAGCAGTGACTAACGGCCGTTTAACGATATTTTTTTATAATATGCCATTATTTGTGCAAAGCCGATTGATCTATCTGGACCTAATAGTTATAAGTAGATAGATACTTTATAAGTTCGGATTTTAAATGTCATTAAAAACGCCACTCGAAATGTTATACCACTGGGAAGCCACTGCTGCACAAGATATTTATCTTAAGCAGCCTGTTGATGGTGTCATTAAAGATTTCACTTGGGCCGAGGTGGCTAACCAAGCAAGACGAGTAGCAAGCAACTTAATTGCTATGGACTTACCCAAAGGCAGTCATATCGCCATTTTGTCGAAAAACTGCGCAGAGTGGTTTATTACAGATTTAGCCATAATGTTGGCTGGGCACGTATCAGTGCCCATCTATTCCACTGCTGGCGAAAAAACTATAAAGTACGTATTAGAACATGCTAAATGCCCCGTTATTTTTGTGGGCAAGTTGGATAATACCGAACAACAAGTGGCCGCTATAGATAGCCAGGTAGTCAAGCTGGCTTTCCCCTATCCGCATATTCCAGCAGACAAACAATGGCATGAGCTACTTGCAAGTACCCCTTATACTGAGCAACCTATTCCTGCGCTAGACTCAGTGATGACGATAGTCTACACCTCTGGCAGTACCGGCAATCCTAAAGGGGTGGTGCACAACTATGAGTCTATCTGTTGGGCGGCCAGTACTTCTTTAAAAGCGTTAAATGTCGATCAAAGTGACAGAATACTGAGCTATTTACCCCTAGCCCACATCACGGAAAGAGTGCTGGTGGAAATTGCCAGCTTTTATTCTGCTTCACGTGTGGATTTTATTGACTCTCTAGATACCTTTGCCCGTGATGTTAGAGCCACCCAACCTACTTTGTTTTTGTCAGTACCTCGTCTATGGACCCGTTTCCAAATGGGCGTTTTGGCTAATATGTCTCAGAAGAAACTCGATTTATTATTACGGATCCCTATTATTGCTGGTGTGGTCAGTAAAAAAATCAGAGTTAAGTTGGGCTTAGATAAAGCGCGCCTTTGCGCCAGTGGTTCAGCGCCTATTCCTGCTAGTACCTTAGAGTGGTTCAGTCAGATCGGAGTGAACATTTCCGAAGGTTGGGGCATGACAGAAAATAGTGCATACGGTACGTGTTGCATTCCTTTTAGGGCCGATAAAATTGGTAGTATTGGCAAGGCTTACGAAGGCGTCGATATCCGTATTGGGGAGGAGGGCGAAATACAAGTGAAGGGCCAATGTAATATGAAAGAGTATTATCTTGAGCCGCAGAAAACCGCCGAAGTAATGACCGAAGACGGCTATCTAAAAACCGGTGACAAAGGGGCAATAGATGCGGATGGATATATCAAGATAACTGGCCGTTTAAAAGACATATTTAAAACGGCCAAGGGCAAATATATTGCGCCTGCGCCTATTGAGTCAAAACTGATGGCTAATTCGGCTATAGAGCAAGTCTGTGTGACTGGCTCTCAATTAAAGCAACCTATTGCCTTAGTGGTGTTATCGGTTGAGTCGGTAAGTGTGCCGGTTGAAGAGATCGAACAAAGCTTATTGGCCACCTTGCTTGAAGTGAACAGCAGCCTAGAAAGCCATGCGGTACTTGACCGTATAGTGGTAATGAAAGATGAATGGACAGTGGATAATGGTTTATTAACCCCCACCTTAAAAGTCAAACGACATGTATTAGAAGAGCAGTATGAAACCCTAATCAATAGTCAGCTAAGGGGCAAGATCAGTAGACAAGTATAACTCAAGGACAGGCATTACATTATCTTGTAAAGGTAAAGTTGTAGACAAGAAGGCGGAGGCCATTTTCGGTTCACGCCTTTTTTATTGATGATTTAGCAGACACTAGGCTCGCTGTTAGTCTGCGCCCGGTGATATGACTTAAAACTTACCCTTAACAATTTGCATGGTGCTGCGGGGAAAATACTGAACTATCTTTATGACAACAGCTAAGCTAGATAAAGTCGCGTCAACTGGTCATTACGACAGATAAGGGCTAGGGCCGTTTGACGGTTTACACTTTATTGAAACCCTTTACGTAGGATGCCATTGAGGGATCTGCACACAGAAATAGACCCATGCTTGACAGTAGATCTCTAGGCCAGTTATTGCTAAAGTGCGCCTTAACCGAAAGACCGCTTATTGTTTCAAGTTACTTCTCGTCAATGGCACTCAAAGCATAGCTATTAGTGGCTGAGTCATCTCTAAAGTTAATGCGTATATAACGCTAATCTGCTTCTAAGTTACAGTATAAATGATACTTACTCGGACTTTACTTTGCGTGTTGTCCATTAGTCTATATTTTTTTAATATTCCCCTATCCTCAGACCGAGTTTCCTGTTAGTATTTCGCGCCCTTTTAACTGGGGGTATGTATAGCAAAACGACTAAGAGTTGTTTTGCTGGCAGATAAATGGCTCGGGAGAGTCTTAATTTTAACAGCGGAGCACTAACATGATCCAAATGCAAACTAACCTGGAAATTGCCGATAACTCCGGCGCTCGCAGGGTTCAGTGTATTAAGGTTCTTGGTGGCTCGCATCGCCGTTATGCACATATTGGTGACATCATTAAAGTTACTGTAAAGGAAGCAATTCCTCGCGGTAAAGTAAAAAAAGGTGATGTACTAACTGCAGTGGTGGTGCGTACTAGGAAAGGCGTACGTCGTCCTGATGGATCTTCGATCCGTTTTGATAGCAACGCAGCTGTTTTGCTTAATGCAAACAAGCAACCAATTGGTACGCGTATCTTTGGTCCGGTTACTCGGGAGCTTCGTGTGAATAACATGAAGATTGTCTCGTTAGCCCCTGAGGTACTATAAGGAGTCACGATATGGCTAATAAAATTCGTCGTGATGATGAAATCATCGTTTTGACTGGTAAAGATAAAGGGAAACAAGGGAAAGTCCTTAAAGTACTTTTAGCATCTAACCGTCTAATCGTTGAAGGTGTGAGCATGATCAAGAAACATCAGAAACCTAACCCTCAATTGGGTGTGACTGGTGGTATTGTTGAGAAAGAAGCATCAATTCACGTATCAAATGTAGCGATCTACAACTCGAAAACGGGTAAGGCAGATCGTGTGGGTTTCCGTTTTGAAGGCGAAAATAAAGTTCGTTTCTTCAAATCTGACGGTGAACTAGTTTAACAAATTGGAGAGTACGATGGCGAAACTGCATGATTTCTATAAAGAAACAGTAGTAGCGGAACTTGCTAAGCAGTTCAACTACAAAAGCGTCATGCAAGTCCCTCGGATTGATAAAATCACTCTAAACATGGGTTTAGGTGAAGCGGTAGCGGACAAGAAGGTATTAGAAAATGCCACGGCTGACATGCAAGCAATTGCTGGTCAAAAGCCTATTGTAACCGTTGCTCGCAAATCTGTAGCGGGTTTTAAAATCCGTGAAGGTTATCCGATTGGCTGTAAAGTAACCCTACGTGGTGAACGTATGTGGGAATTCTTTGAACGTTTAGT